>NZ_AJLK01000073.1 GCF_000317205.1 Fischerella muscicola PCC 7414
GTCTAAACTCCAGTCATAAACCACAATCACATTTGTCAGACGTCGGCGCGCAGGGACTAGGATGTTACCGTGAGCAGCAAAACCTCTAGATGTTCCTCCATCTAAATTCATGGCTTCGTAACAACCCATTGCTCTCATCGCTTTTGCTTCTTGTTCTAAAGTCAAACGATCATTAAAATTAACTAAAATTAGCTTTTTACCACTAGCAGGATATCCAATCGCTACCCGTGTAGCTACACCCAATACGTGAGGATCTTTAAAGCCTTCTAACTTTGGTTTGAGCCAAATTTTTCCATGTCTCAGCAGTCTCGGACCACAAGTAATTGAAAACCAATGCTCTTTCCATTTGGGTTTACCATCAACCCGTGCTGTGATCATTTCAGGTTTGTTTCCTGCTCGCAAACCCAAGGTAGTACCAAAATTTTCCCACTTACTATACTTGAGGAATCTTCCTCCAGCTACCATGTTACCCATAACAGTTTTCTTGCCACTTTTAGCAAAAAATGTGCCACTTGTGACAACGGCAGCGTGATGACGGGCTACCATCTTACTAAATTCTTCGTCACCACTACTACGCCTTGACGAATTAGCAAAAGGTGCATTATTTGCTAAACCAATAGTGATGAATGTTTGAGGGTCAGTCAGGTCAATAATCGCCCGATAAAAAGAAATGCCATTGATCTCACCCTTGTTGACTTTTACAGTTTGAGCTGTAGCAGGTAGTACTAGCGATGAGCTTTTTGCCAAGAAAGCACCAGCCAACAATAAAAAAGACCGACGCCACATCTTGGAACTTGTCATAATTCACTTCTCACTCTATTGTCTTGATTGAAATACCTAAACCCCTATCGATTCTGTCAATGTGGAGACGATTAGGGGGAGATGGGGGGCTAGGGGTCCCCACTTTGTGGGGTTGGGGGGCAATGGGGAACTCACCGGCCCCCGACCGACAGGGAGTGGGGATTAGGGGCAGTGGGGAGATGGGGAGAAAGACAACGAAGACAACCAACAACCAACAACCAACAACCAACAACCAACAACCAACAATCAACTAATGACAATTGACAAATGACCAATGAAAAATCATTATCGATACATTTTGTTTTACAAACCCTATGGAGTTTTGTGCCAGTTTACTCAAGATACTCCTACTCGTAGCACATTAAAAGACTATATTTCTATTCCTAATGTGTATCCGGTGGGACGTTTGGACTGGGACAGTGAAGGTTTATTGTTATTGACAAATCACGGACAACTACAACATCGACTTTGTGATCCTCGGTTTGGACATGAACGTACTTACTGGGTGCAGGTGGAACGGATTCCTGATGCTGCTGCTGTGCAAAAATTAGAAGCAGGTGTCATAATTCAGGATTACCACACTCGACCAGCGAAGGTAAAGTTGTTGTCAACAGAACCAATCTTACCTGAGCGCGACCCGCCGATTCGATTTCGTAAGAATGTACCGACAGCATGGCTGGAGATGGTTTTGACTGAGGGAAAAAATCGGCAAGTACGGAGAATGACGGCGGCTGTGGGGTTTCCGACTTTACGACTGGTGCGAGTAGCGATCGCTCACTTACACTTAGATAATCTCCAACCAGGCCAGTGGCGTGATTTGACACAACAGGAAATAAAGTCACTGCATAACTTAACTTTTTCAAATCGCTCCTCAAGAAAGCAAAAGGCCTCACAAACAAAGGCTGTCCCGATGAAACAATTTCACCACTAAATATGAAAAAACCTGTTCCCTGTTCCCTGTATTCTTCTTAATATAAGTTTTTATTAGATTTTTACACGGAAATTACGCTATAAGCAGTATAATGTTCTTTTCTTTTTGACCTCCTTAGTTAACACCAGTGCTTGGGTGCAAGCTTATAAGTCTTATGAGCCTTAATCAGCCATCTAGCTGGCATCACGCTTGCCAACAACAACATGATATGGTTTCTGCAACACCTGCACGCTTGGAACTTGTACCAGAAAGAACCTCCGAAGTAGAAAATTGCACGGCAGAAGCCTGGCGTCGTACCCAAGAAGAACTGTTATGGTATAGGAAGTTGTATGAAAATACACCTTGTTTGTACTTAACAATAAATAAAGATGGAGTAATATTATCTGTCAATAAATTTGGTGCTACTAGTCTTGGCTATTCTCCAGAAGAACTAATACAACAGTCTGTTGTGAATTTATTCGCTCAATCAGAACAGCAAAGGTTATCTCATGCATTAATGATGTTATTTGAGGATGCACAAGAAAACGAAATTGTCAACCTAGAACTGCGTTTAAACTGCCCTGCCAGTCAAATGGAATGGGTAAAAGTAGTGGCCAGGGTACTGTATCCTGAAAAGGAAAATCCATTGATTTCGATAGTTTGTGAAGATATAACTGCTCACAAGCTTTCGGAAGATGCCTTGCGAGAAAGTGAACAGCGCTTTCACACTATGGCCAATAACGCACCTGTAATGTTGTGGATGGCTGACTCTCAGGGATTATGTAACTTTTTTAACCAATCATGGTTGGAATTTACTGGACGCAATCAGGAGCAAGAGCAAGGTTTGGGTTGGCTAGAAGAAGTACATCCTGAAGATAAAAATTTCTGTACGCAAACCTACGAAGCAGCCTTCAATACACGCACGAAGTTTCAGATAGAATATCGCTTCAAGCGTGCAGATGGAGAATATCGTTGGATTTTAAATACTGGTGTGCCTCGATTTACTCCCAGTGGTAACTTTGCTGGTTATATCGGTTCAGCCATAGATATCACAGAGCGAAAATTAGCGGAAGTTGCTCTTAAAGAAAGCCAAACAGCTATACAAGCACAATTAGAGGAATTAGAAAGCCTTAATCGCCTCAAAGATGAATTTCTCAGTACGGTTTCTCATGAACTACGGACACCACTCACCAACATGAAAATGGCAATACAAATGCTGGGAATTGCGCTTAATCAAGAGCAAAACTTGCTCTTAGAAATGGCAAAACCCCATGCAGAACGCTCAAAAGTGGCTCGTTACTTCCAAATTTTAAACAATGAATGTGAGCGAGAAATCAATCTGATTAATAACTTTTTAGATTTGCAACGTCTGGATACAACTGCCAAACCCTTAGTATTAGAAACTATTCAAGTCCAAGAATGGTTAAAAAAGGTGGTGGAACTATTTCAAGCACGCAACCGCAACTGTTCTTTACATAATTTACAGCTGAGGATAGCTGATAACCTTCCCAGTTTCATTTGCGATCAATTTAGCTTGGAACGTATTTTAATAGAACTGTTGACAAATGCTTGTAAATTTAGTCCTCCAGGTGCAGAAATTATCATTGCTGCTCAGTCAAAGGCTAATTTCATGCAAATTCAGGTCAGTAACGATGGTGTAGAAATCCCTGTATCTGAATTGCCACGCATTTTTGACAAATTTTACCGCATTCCCAGTAACGATCCTTGGAAACAGGGAGGTACAGGATTAGGTTTAGCATTGGTACAAAAACTCACCAAGTACATGGGGGGAACTATTAAGGTAGAAAGTGAGTCAAATCGTACTTGTTTTACTATGCAACTTCCATTGGCATAAAGCGTTGGGCATGGGGCATAGGACAATCATCAGTACCTTAATTACCCATTGCCCATTACCAATTACCAAATTTAAAGAAATGTGTTGTAATATGCTGCTTAAGATTATTTTAATGGCAAGTTATTGTGAGGAGTTGACTTGCTGAAGTACAAGATATTTGACTAATATGCGTAAAAATTAAGACTGCCACAAAAACTCACTTGTGAAACTACAATCATTTGTAGGTCTACTATAGGCAGGGGCTGCCGATTGTGGCACTTTGAGCGTAGTAGCCACAAGCACCTTGGAGCGGGAATTAAGGAACTTCCACAATGCTGATTTGCCCTCAGTGTAAATTTGAAAACCCCATTTCCAACAAATTCTGTCAAAAATGTGGGGCGTCCCTGACCCACAAGTTCTGTCCACAGTGTGATACCCAAGTGCCTGTGGATGCACAAAAGTGTCATAACTGCGGTGCTGAATGTGGCAGAGTTTGGTGGGCAATTATTACCAAGGTAGGAGATTTAGAAGTAACAGAAGTAAACTTGAATGAAACAGAGAAGGAGATAGGTGGTAGCGCACAGAATGCTTCCACATCGCCACCTCAGGTAGTCTCCGTTTCTACTTCTGTGCCATCTCTTCTACCAGAAGATCCCTACTTAGACGAGCAAAAGCGCTATCAATTGCTACAACCACTGCCAAACTTGGCAGATTTAGCGCCTCATACTCAAGTGTATGTACGAGTTTTAGATTGTCTGCCTTATCAGGTTTCTCCTCTGGAAGCAATGATTGCTAATCAGCATCAGGGACTAGTAACGCCTGCGATGGAGGCTGGTGGTGTTCCTGCTTCTGCTAAAGCATATGTTGCTCTAGCAGCTTATACTCATCAAGGTATACCGCCAATTCACGATGCATGGCAAAACGAAAACATACAGGTGGTACTCATTGAAGACCGTTCTGATTGGAAGTACTTGCTAGATTTATGGCGCGATGAATCAACTAGTTGTCTACAAATGATCAACTGCTTCTATCAGATGACCCAACTTTGGGCGCTGCTAGAACCCCTAAATTGTTGTCACAGTCTCTTGGATTTATCGAATCTGCGGTTGGATGAAGACCAAGCAGTGGCGTTACAAATGTTATATGTGTCACCGTCCCAGCGAAGTAGTACTGGTAACATCCTGACTCAGGAAGAAAATAACACACCTAAGCAAATTGAAAATGTCTTAAATATTCAAGCTTTAGCCCAAGTTTGGCACAAACTTTTTAGGGAGTCTCAGCGTACACAATTTGGTTCTTTGTTACAACTTTTGACGGATTTGGAAGTAGGCAAGATTGATAATTTGTTGCAGTTACAGTCTAGTTTGCAAGCGATCGCTACAGAATTGCAACCAACTTCTAGTTTCGATGACTCAGATGTAACTTCAACAGTCAACTTAGCTACCAATTCACCAACTATTCTGCAATTAGGTGAACCGGAAGACAATGCCTCAAAAAATGATGATATGCCGACGGTAGTCCTACCAATGCAGCTAATCAGTTTAGAACATGCTGGACTTACCGATGTTGGGCGTCAACGACATCATAATGAAGACTACTTTGGTATTGATACCAAAATCACTAAGCTGGAATTGCCCACTAGCCGCAATGTCCAAGCCCGTGCTTTGTATATTCTTTGTGATGGTATGGGTGGACATGCTGGTGGAGAAGTAGCAAGCGCCTTGGCTGTTAACACTGTACAACAATACTTTCAAACTCATTGGGTCGATAATAAATTACCTACAGAAGAGCAAATCCGTGAAGCAGTAGGACAAGCAAACCAAGCAATTTACAATATTAATCAACAAGATGCCCGTTCTGGCGTTGGGCGCATGGGTACGACTTTGGTGATGCTGTTAATCCAAGATACTCAAGCCGCTGTAGCCCATGTAGGTGATAGTCGCCTTTATCGCCTGACTCGCAAGGGAGGCTTAGAACAAATAACAGTAGATCATGAAGTTGGGCAAAGGGAAATCTCGCGAGGAGTAGAGCCTAGTGTGGCATATACCCGACCAGATGCATACCAACTCACACAAGCCCTTGGTCCCCGTGATGAACACTCAATTTTTGCCGATGTGCAGTTTTTGGATATTGCTGAAGATACGCTGTTTATCTTAGCATCGGACGGTTTATCGGATAATGATTTACTAGAAACTCGCTGTTCAACTCATTTACTTCCGCTGCTGAGTTCCGGTGCTAACCTGGAAACTGGCGTCAGGGATTTAATTGATTTGGCAAACGATTACAATGGTCATGACAACATCACCATTGTACTGATTAGGGCAAAAGTACGCCCTAATTTAGATAGTCAAAATATGGTTAATGGTTAGTGTTGTTTGTTGTTTGTTGTTGGTTGTTTGTTGTTTGGATAAACAATCAACTACCAACAATCAACTATTAACAATCAACTACTAACTACTAACTACCAACTACCAACAATTCCCATTCCCTTAGTTACTTTGTAATGTGGTTATTCTGACCCTGTTAGAACCGCAACAAAAAACGCCCCTCCAGGAGTGGCATTTTGAAGACGAGTCCGTGATTCGGATTGGTCGTTCGGCGGATAATCATGTCGTTTTGACCGATACTCTTGTATCCCGACACCATCTTGAACTCAGACAAATCAGTTCTGGTTATGATGGCGGTTCCTGGCAGGTGATTAGTAAAGGTACAAATGGTACTTTTCTTAATGGTGTGCTGGTAACTCAAAGTCCTGTACCAAATGATTCGCTGCTGCAATTGGCGCGGGGAGGCCCAATCCTCAAGTTTCACATTCAGCAGACAAGGGTGCAAAACAGGCCAACATACTCGCTTAATAGTTGTACCCACGAAGGAAACTCCCCTAATAATCTGTTTTGTATCCATTGTGGTCAACCCCTGACTGTCCTTAAAACCATTCGCGATTATCAGGTATTGCGGACACTGGGACAGGGGGGTATGGGTACGACCTACCTGGCTTGGGATGAAACTGGAAAAATCAGCGGACAGCCTCAGCTTTTGGTGTTGAAGCAAATGAATGCTGACATGGCCAAAATTGCTAAGGCCCGTGAACTATTTGAAAGAGAGGCCAACACTCTCAAATCTCTTCACCATCCAGGCATTCCCAAATATTACGATTTTTTTGAGGAAGGAGGAAAAAGATATCTGGCGATGGAATTAGTTCATGGCCAGGATTTAGAAAAATTGATTTTATACAAAGGACCCGTGACTCCATCTCAAGCGATCGCTTGGATGATCCAAACTTGTGACATCTTAGACTATTTGCATAGCCAAGAACCTCCGCTAATTCACCGCGATATCAAACCTGCAAACTTGATGGTGCGGAATTCAAATAATGGCATAGTTGTGTTAGATTTTGGCGCAGTGAAAGAAATTGTTGGCACTGCACCCGGTACTCGGATTGGTGCCGAAGGTTATTGCGCTCCCGAACAGGAACGGGGACAACCTCTCACTCAATCTGATTTATATGCCATTGGCCCAACACTCATTTATCTGCTTAGTGGTGAAAATCCTTTCAAGTTTTACCGCCAGCAAGGGCGAAGCTTTCGGTTTGATTTGACAAAAGTCCCCACTATTACCCCCAAACTAGCAGAAGTTATTAATCGTGTTACCCAACCATTGCCACGCGATCGCTATCAAACAGCGAAGGACTTAGCTGTTGCCTTAGCAGCTTGTCAATAAAAAAGAGTTGATTGTTGATTGTTGATAGTTAGTTGTGATTCCCAACAACAAACAACTACCAACAAACAACTCTTATGCCTACTCTTCGTCCCAAGCCTCTACTGCTAATAGATCACTCACAGGATCTTGCATATTAAATCCAAAATCCAATAATTCTTTTTTCCAATACTGCCATTCGTTACCGAACAGCAGAGCGATTTTCCAGATACTATCAGTTGGCTTGATAATGTTTGAGTCTACGAGTGATTGCACATTACGCTGCAATTTCACCATTGGGTGAATTACTTGCTGAATCATAACCTCGAATGAATTTCAATTCAGATTTGGTTTGGTAAATGCTTAGTCAAAACTGCTTTCCATTTCGGAACTATTGCCGATCCGTAGAGTTGAGTACTTTGGTAAAGCTAGTCTTAGCTTCTTAAATATATCATAACTAACTCTACTTAGTTGCTATCAAATTCGGTTTTGTACGGTAATCACCACTAAAAAGTTTAATTGTGACTACCAACCTTTGCAGACACTTATATCAAAAAATTGCACCTCTTCCAAGCATAGATAATATAGCTGGGAAAGGATAGTATGATTTTATTCGTTTTTTCATCAACATGTGTGCATTATTTGACAAACCCATAGAAACAAGGGCTTAACGGTAGATTTTTGAATAACAGCAAAATTTACAGGATTGAGACATCTACCATTTCTAGGAAATTGTTATATAGAATATCGTAATCTTTTAGAGTTGGAGAATATAAATTTCAATTTTTATAAAAATTTAATGTTTTTCTGAGTAACCAAGTTAAAAGAAAACACAAAAGTAAGTAGCCCGGACTGAACTGTGTGTCTTGGAGTCTTAGTGGTTCAAGAAGTTTTTTTCACCCGAAAGGGTTACTTTACCTTGAAGCCGCCCTCTGGACGTCTACGCATCTATTTTCAAGCGTAGACTCTTACGGCGATTCCTACAACAAGGGACGAAAAATTGAACGTAGACGCGCCCATAGGCTTCCGTAAGGCACACCGATGCACACGATGCACACCGATGCATATCGATAGATTATGGGTTTGCTTTTAAGTTAATCCCCGACTCTATTTTCAAGACAGCCGTTCACGCTGCTGTTGTTTTGGCACAAACCTTGACTCCTTCTGCCTTGTTTTTTAATAAAATGATTGTATCCATTGCCATTCTTGTCTTAAGCCGTCATATAGGGAAACTTGTGGCTGATATCCTAAAATCTTTCGTGCTTTTGATACATCTGCCGCAGTGTGACGGGCATCTCCCATTGCTTTTTCTATATAGTTCTTTTTGATGGGATGTCCAACTATTTCTTCCATTGTCTGCAAAACTTCTGTTAAAACCACTCTACTACCACCACCAATATTAAATATCTCTCCTACAGCTTCTGGTACGGTAGCGGCAGCTAAATTGGCTGCAACAGCATCACTGACAAAAGTAAAGTCTCGGGTTTGCTGTCCATCACCGTAAATGGGAATTGCTTCATCTGTTAAGACTGCTTTAAAAAACTTATGAAACGCCATGTCAGGGCGCTGCCTCGGGCCATAAACAGTGAAATAGCGCAAAGATACAAATGGCACACCAAAATTTTTGTGATAAAGTCCACATAAACGTTCGGCTGCAAGCTTTGTAATTCCGTAGGGCGAAACAGGCTTGGGACAAATTTCTTCATGGGTAGGTAGAGTTTCAGCATCACCATACACACTGGAAGTAGAAGCAAATACCAGCCTTTTGAGAGAAGGAGTATCCTTTGCTGCTTCTAATAAAACTTGAGTACTGTTAATATTTCGTTCGGTGTAAGCACGAAAGCCTTGTCCCCAACTTGCCCTTACTCCCGCCTGCGCTGCCTGATGGTAAATTACATCAACATTTTTTAGAAGTGTTTGCCAGTCTAGAAATTGAATATTTCCTTCTACTAATGTAAAGGTGGGGTAGTTTTGCAAATGTGCAATGTTCTTACGCTTAATTGTAGGGTCATAGTAATTATTAAATTCATCAATGGCAATTACCTCTTCTCCTTGTTTCAACAATGCTTCTACAAGATGAGAGCCAATAAAACCCGCAGCTCCAGTAACTATACTTTTAGCCATAGTGTTCTAATTTTTGGGATATTTTTTTAATTTGATATTCACAGGTTAATGCTTGTAAGGTCTTAACTGCCACTCGTTTATCTGTATTAAATATTACTTTATTTCTTTCTGACCTCTGACTTGAAAGTAACCTCACCCCTTTCCCCTCTGTTTACCAAACAGAGAGTGAGGTTTTTCCATGCTTGGTGGTGAAATTTTTTCATCGGGACTGCCTTTCCTCTTCCAGATTGTTCTTTGGACTTGCATAAGTATTAGAATTGGTGAAAAAATTGAACCGCGAGCAGCCATTGAGGATTCTCGCACTTCAAGGGACGCAAGAGGAAATCTGTGAAAGTTTTAGTTGTAGGTAATGGAGGGCGGGAACACGCCCTTGCTTGGAAACTATTGCAATCGAGGCAAATTGAGCAGGTTACATGTGTACCAGGAAATGGCGGTACAGCCAGTATGTCACAGTGTCAAAACTTGCCTTTAGGAATAGATGACTTTGAGGGTATAAGTCAGTTTGCCCAAAAAGAGAAAATTTCTCTGGTTGTAGTCGGGCCAGAAGTACCTTTGGCTATGGGTATCTCAGACTACCTCAACTCACGAGGCTTCAAGGTTTTTGGTCCAACTAGGGCAGGGGCGCAAATAGAAGCGAGTAAGGCCTGGGCAAAAGCTTTTATGCAGGAAGTAGGAATTCCTACAGCTCATGCTGCGGTATTTACGCAAGCATCTGCTGCTAAATCTTACGTAAAAGATCATGTAGCACCCATTGTTGTTAAAGCTGATGGCTTAGCAGCAGGTAAAGGTGTGACAGTTGCTCAAACAGTCGATCAAGCTATTGAAGCCATCGAAGCTATTTTTCGGGGGCAGTTTGGCAATGCTGGGAAATTTGTCGTCATTGAAGAGTGTTTAATTG
The DNA here is from genome assembly GCF_000317205.1 of Fischerella muscicola PCC 7414. Classification (GTDB taxonomy): domain Bacteria; phylum Cyanobacteriota; class Cyanobacteriia; order Cyanobacteriales; family Nostocaceae; genus Fischerella; species Fischerella muscicola. The sequence goes on from NZ_AJLK01000073.1 coordinate 10,264, forward strand.
GTCAAGAAGTCTCTGTTTTAGCCTTAACAGATGGGTTGACAATTCGATCATTGTTGCCAGCTCAGGATCATAAACGGATCGGTGAGGGTGATACAGGAGAAAATACAGGTGGTATGGGAGCTTATGCTCCAGCGCCCATTGCGACGCCAGAGTTAATGGCACGAGTTCAAAAAGAAGTATTAGAGAAAGCGATCGCAGCTTTTAGAGCCAAGAACATTGACTATCGAGGTGTACTCTATGCAGGATTGATGATTACTCCTGATGGCGATTTTAAGGTTTTAGAATTTAATTGTCGGTTCGGTGATCCAGAAACCCAAGTGATTCTGCCACTGTTGGAAACACCGTTAGAAGAGTTAATGCTTGCCTGCATTGAGCAGCGCTTGGCACAAATGCCGCCAATTGCTTGGAAACAAGGTGCTGCTGCCACAGTCGTTGCTGCTGCGCTTGGTTATCCCGGGACTTATGAAAAAGGTAAAGCGATCACAGGAATTGCAGAAGCCCAAGCCGCAGGAGCAATTGTATTTCATGCTGGTACTAACTTACAAGACGGACAATTGCTCACAGATGGAGGTCGAGTATTAAACGTCACTGGTACAGGAGAAAATTTTGAGCAAGCATTAGCTCAAGCATATGCTGGTATGAGATGTATTAACTTTGAGGGTATGTATTATCGGCGAGATATCGGTCATCGGTTAAAAGGGTGAGATGATAGTAGGGGCTAAGCATTTGAGCGATAATTTATAGTTTGGAAAAATATTATTCAGCAAATGCTACCCTGCACCATAGGTTTATACCCGTATCTCATCCCCAGAACACCCCCAAAGCTTAGTGTTTGAACAACTGCAATTCTGGAAAGACATCGGTGCAGGGTACAACAAAAATAATAAGCAATGTCTTTAATTGAAATAACCACAGACATAACAAATTTTTATTTTAAGATGCTGGCTCTTTTAAAAAACATCCGAGAAACGATCGCGAATTGGTGGTCAGAGTTCACTCTCCAGACCAAACTTTTGGCTGCTGTAACCTTGGTGGTTTCTTTGGTGATGAGTGGTCTGACCTTTTGGGCAATCAATACGATTCAGCAGGACGCCCGTTTGAATGATACTCGTTTCGGTCGTGACTTAGGACTGCTGCTGGCTGCTAACGTTGCTCCCTTAATTGCCGATCATAATCTGACTGAGGTAGCACAATTTTCTCAACGCTTTTACAGCAGTACTTCCAGCGTGCGTTACATGCTTTACGCTGATGAGACTGGAAAAATCTATTTTGGTATTCCCTTTTGGGAACCGGAGGTTGAAACCTCCTTAACAATTGAAAGGCGTATCCAACTACCAGAGGATTACGCTGCTGATGCCGAAAAACCAATGGTGCGACAACATATGTCCCCAGATGGTGTTGTCACAGATGTGTTTGTGCCTCTGACGGTAGAAAAAAAATATCTGGGTGTTTTAGCGATCGGCATCAACCCCAACCCGAATGCAGTCATTTCTACAAATTTCACCCGCGATGTCACCATTGCTGTATTTATTTCTATTTGGGTAATGGTGATTCTAGGAGGAGTAATCAATGCTTTGACAATCACCAAACCAATTAAAGAGCTATTGCTGGGTGTCAAGCAAATCGCTGCGGGCAACTTCAAGCAGCGTATTGACTTGCCATTTGGAGGTGAACTCAAAGAGCTAATTTTCAGCTTTAATGAAATGGCAGAGCGTCTAGAACGCTACGAAGAACAGAATATTGAGGAACTAACTGCCGAAAAAGCCAAGTTAGAAACGTTAGTTTCCACCATTGCTGATGGTGCGGTTTTGATAGACGAGCATATGCAGGTGATTTTAGTTAACCCCACAGCCCGACGCATTTTTGGTTGGGAAGGGCTTAATGTTGTGGGTGAGAGTGTTCTCAATTTATTGCCGTCAGCAGTACAAATAGAAATCACTCGTACTTTGTATGAAATGGCAGCCGGGGAATGTGAAAGTGCCGAATTCCGTATTCCTTTCACTCAACCAAGCAAACGCACTATCCGCCTTCTCTTAGCTACTGTATTTGACCAACAAAGGGAGAATGTGAAAGGAATTGCCATCACTGTGCAAGATATCACCCGAGAAGTAGAACTAAACGAAGCCAAAAGTCAATTTATCAGTAACGTTTCCCACGAATTACGCACTCCCTTATTTAATATCAAATCTTTTATTGAAACTTTGCATGAATATGGGGAAGAACTCAGTTCAGAACAACGGCAAGATTTTTTGTTAACTGTTAATCATGAAACCGATCGCTTGGCACGTTTAGTAAATGATGTTTTGGATTTATCCAGATTAGAATCTGGTCGGAGTTATCACTTAAACGGGGTGGATTTAACGCAAGCAATAGAACAGACACTACGTACGTACCAACTTAATGCCAAAGATAAGGGTATCGAATTATATCAAGAAGTTGAACCCAATTTACCTTTAGTAGTAGGTCATTATGATTTGTTGCTGCAAGTGCTAGCTAATTTACTAGGCAATGCACTGAAATTTACCAAAGCAGGCGGTAAAGTCATGATTCGTGCCTATCAACTAGAACCGCAGCCACAAGATAGCGATCGCCCTGCTCAAGTGCGCGTAGAAATTGCTGATACTGGTATTGGCATTGCCCCAGAAGATCAAGAAGCAATTTTTGATCGCTTCTTCAGGGTAGAAAATCGTGTTCACACCCTAGAAGGTACAGGCTTAGGATTATCAATTGTTAGAAATATTATTGAAGAAAAACATCACAGTAAAGTTCATTTGGTGAGCGAAGTCGGTGTAGGCACAACTTTTTGGTTTGATCTGGCAGTATTTGAAGAACCCCTATTGCCTTCAGCTAAAGCTAGTAATGATTGCAAAAATCATAGCGAATTATGAAACATGTCTATTCACTTCCAGGTTCAGTGGATAAGCTAATTCTGGCGTTTGGTCTTCTCCTGCATCGCGCCTTCTGTAGTAGATGTCCTTCCAGTCTTGGTCGTTTTGTAGACCTCTACCAGATAATGTAGCTTTGTTTACTTGTACAAAGTGTTCTTTCACTCTAAAGAATTTCTGGAGACATTATTGCAGAAAACAGAGGACTAAATCATATGGTAGAAATTTTTCTTAAATTTTCTGGGTTTATTCGGTATTTAAGATTGCAACAGAGCTACGAGCAAACACACTAATAATAAAGCCAATAACAATAATAAAGCCTGATTGCGTTTGATCCAGTTTCTCACAGTAGTGCTAAAGCTTTTTGCTTCACGCAACTGCTGTAACTCCAGTTCACTTTCTGCAAGATTTTGGTACAGCGTACATTCTTTGGCATAAGGACGCTGGGGAAAATTACAGCTATCATCAGCGTGGTAGGCACAACTGTCACAAAGATAGCTATTTCCAGTTGCTCTGTGTAGAGGAATACCAGGATGACCGTAAGCTTTTAGTTGAGCGCGACAATAGGGACAGGTGATAGCTTGCCTGTTTACAGGTTGATGACAACGAGGGCAAGTAGTTTTAGTAATGTCCACAGCTTGAATGTCAAAGAGTAAATACTTTGATTTTATATTTTATTTTTTGCGGATGTTAATGTAGAAGTCGGCATGGTTGGCGATCGCCATGATTAATTTTTGAGAAATTGATAATAAAAGCAGGCGATAGAAGTTTCGCCTGTCTCTAGTTGAGACTATATCCACAAAGCTTCAACTACTTGCATTGGGTTTTCTTTGTTAGTAGAAAATTTTTGACTTTCTTTGAGCAAATACTCAAGAAAAGTACTAGCAGTTATTGGTAGCTGTTTTTTCTTAGGAAAGATGATCTGCCATTGGCGATGAATTGGGAAATGATCAATATCTAATATTGCTAGGTGTTTTCTGACTTCTGCACAGTTAAGGGTGTGCATAGATATGATGGAAACTCCCAAACCATCAATTGCAGCTTGCTGAATTGCTTCATTACTGCCTAGTTCTATGTTAATTTGCAAGTCTATTTCATGTTGTTTGAAAAATTGTTCTACTACCATGCGGGTTCCCGAACCTTCTTCCCGCATAATTAAGGGTTCCTCAGCAAAAGCTTTCAGGGATAAATTGCGTTCGTTTGCAAAACGATGAGTTGCAGGGGCGATCGCTACAAGGGGATTAGCTAAAAATGGCCTTACCTCTATGTCTTCTCTATTTGGTGGACAACTCATGACATACAAGTCATCAAGGTTCTCATGCATCCGCGCCAATAGCGCTTCATGATTGGTAAACTCCAAAGACAATTTCACACCAGGGTAGAGTTGACAAAAAGGCTTCAGTAGTTTGGGGAGGAAATACTTTGTTGTAGTTACTGCTGCTAATCGCAGTCGTCCCAGTCTCATCCCCTGCAAGTCAAAAATGGTTGTTTCTAGGCGATCTAGGCACTGCAATATTTCCCGGCAAGTATGCAAAACTTCTTGACCTGCTTGGGTCAAGTAGATACGCTTACCCACTTGTTCAAACAGGGGCATACCAACAGCCTGTGCAAGATGCTTGACCTGCATTGATACTGTTGGCTGGGTGACAAACAACTCTTCGGCAGCACGAGTAAAGCTACAGTGTCTCGCAGCTGCTTCAAATACCTGCAACTGATCGAGAGTAATCGATTTTGACAGGCCATCCTTTTGTCTAAATTCTGCCAAAGAACTTTTCATAGAACTGTCTAAGGGTCTGTTAATAAAAAAATAAAAATTTTAGCAACACCAACGTTGCTTAATTTTTGTTTAGTATTAATATACATTACTTTAACAACATTAATGTTGTTAAAGTTCAAATCTAGGAAAACTTGTTCTTTGTTAGTGGTTGGTAGGTTCTCCAAACAACAAACAACCAACAACACTTTAAGTAGAAGCAGTAAAGCAAACCGACAAGTTATAATTTTTGTGCGGACGAGACGTAACAAAAATTTATGAGTAACCCCCTGGTACAAGCTTTTTTTGTCGGTAGAGCAGTAGCTGAAGTCATGACAGAACGCCTGGAAAACGCTTTGACTGATGCTTTGAGCGAAGTAGGCAAACTTGATGCGGAACTCAGAGAGCAGCTGCGCCAATTCACAGACGAAGTGATGGAGCGAGCCAATCGAGCAGCTGATGCTGTTGACACAGGTGAAAGCACTACAGGATTTAGTCAAACAGGTACTGATCCTGTGGATTTGCAAGCCATGATTGATGAACTGCGGGCAGAAATTGCCTTTTTGCGAACAGAACTACAGCGTTATCGCAGCAGTAGAAATAGTTAGTTAGTGGTTAGTAGTTAGTGGTTAGTAGTTTTTTTGTTTAGAAAAATCAACTATTTACCAATGACCTATGACTAATCATTTCGAGCAGGGTATAAGCCTCCAGATGACCTAAGTGGGGTCAATCCAAAATCCAAAATCTAAAATCCAAAATTGTTTGACTTAGTTCAAAACCAGCGGTAAGCAAAGCATATGGAAAAAGGTTATACAGACAAGGCATACCGTTGGAATCGCGAAAACTATTCGAGTAGACGGCGGTTTGTAGACATTTGGTCATTTGTACTGACCTTATTGTATAGACTCTGGCTCTACAACAAATCTTGGAGTTATGCTGGTGGAGTTACTGAAGCCAAGCAAGCTGCTAGACGTAAAGTGTTAGCAGTGTGGATTCGTAATTCTTTGCTGGATTTAGGGCCGACCTTTATTAAAGTGGGACAACTTTTTTCTACACGTGCGGATATTTTTCCCAGCGAATATGTAGAAGAATTGTCAAAATTACAAGACAAAGTGCCCGCTTTTACCTACCAGCAAGTAGAAACAATTATTGAGCAAGAGTTGGGTAAAAAGATACCGGATCTCTTTGCCAGTTTTGAACCAATTCCTTTAGCTGCTGCTAGCTTGGGGCAGGTACACAAAGCCACTTTGCGCTCAGGTGAAGCTGTCGTTGTGAAAGTGCAACGTCCAGGATTAAAAAAGCTATTTGAAATTGATTTAAGAATTCTTAAAGGTATAGCTCGTTATTTCCAAAATCATCCAAAGTGGGGTAAGGGGCGGGATTGGATCGGAATTTATGAAGAGTGTTGCCGTATCCTTTGGGAAGAGATTGATTATCTCAACGAAGGACGCAATGCTGATACTTTTCGTCGCAATTTTCGCGCTTACGAATGGGTAAAAGTACCGCGCGTTTACTGGCGCTATACTTCCTCACGAGTTTTAACTTTAGAATATGTTCCTGGGATCAAAATTAGTCAATACGAAGCTATTGAAGCTGCGGGTTTAGATCGTAAGCAAATTGCTCGTCAAGGCGCTCAAGCCTACTTACTTCAGCTACTTGACAATGGTTTCTTCCACGCCGATCCACATCCTGGCAATATCGCTGTTAGTCCCGATGGTGCTTTAATTTTCTACGATTTTGGCATGATGGGACGCATCAAGTCCAATGTGCGAGAAGGACTGATGGAAACACTATTTGGCATTGCTTCTAAAGATGGCGATCGCGTTGTCCAGTCTTTGATCAATTTGGGCGCATTAGCACCCGTAGAAGATATGGGACCTGTGCGGCGTTCTGTCCAGTACATGCTGGATAATTTCATGGATAAGCCTTTTGAAAATCAGTCCGTAGCAGCAATTAGTGACGATCTATATGAGATAGCTTATGATCAACCTTTTAGGTTTCCAGCTACATTCACTTTTGTGATGCGCGCCTTCTCGACTTTAGAGGGTGTAGGAAAAGGCTTAGACCCAGAATTTAACTTTATGGAAGTTGCCCAACCCTATGCAATGCAGCTTATGACGAATATGAATGGTTCTGAAGGCAATAGCTTTTTAAATGAATTAAGTCGGCAAGCTGCCCAAGTTAGTAGTACAGCATTTGGTCTACCACGTAGACTGGAGGATACACTAGAAAAACTAGAACGTGGAGATGTACGCCTGCGCGTCCGGTCTATTGAAACAGAGCGTTTACTACGTCGGCAGAGTAATATTCAACTTGGCATAGCCTATGCGTTAATAATAAGTGCTTTTACACTTTCAGCAACGATTTTATTTGTAAACAATTATTTTTGGCAGGCAGTTTTTATTGGTTTGATCGCAACCGCAGTATTATGGTTGCTAATTAGACTGCTAATGCGTCTTGACCGTTATGACCGTATGTATTAATTTTTGCAGAAATATATGAAACTTCGTTTTACCGGTATTAGTGATCCGGGACTTATTCGTTCTAATAATCAAGATGCTTACTATATTGACCCAGAAGGGCGCTTTTTCATAGTTGCTGATGGCATGGGCGGTCATGCAGGAGGTGAACAAGCAAGTCAAATTGCTGCTTGTGAAGTGAAAAAGTATTTGCTTGACAATTGGGATTCTTCCCAAACCTCAGCACAGTTGTTAGAAGATGCTCTCTGGCAAGCAAATCAAGCTATCTTGCAGGATCAGGAAAGTCATCCGGAACGATCTGATATGGGAACAACAGCTGTGGTGATGATTTTCCGCCCTGGAGAACCTCCCTGGTGTGCTCATGTTGGTGACTCTAGGCTATATCGCTTCCGAGATTCCCAATTGCAACAAATCACTGAAGATCACACCTGGGTAGCACGTGCCATCAAAATGGGTGATATTACACCAGATGAGGCGCGTATTCATCCTTTCCGTCACGTTTTGTCTCGCTGTTTAGGGCGTGAAGACCTACATCAAATTGATTTACAACAACTTGATGTTAAAAGTGGCGATCGCTTGTTGTTATGTAGCGATGGGCTTACAGAAGAACTAGTTGATGAAAAAATTGCTTCCTACCTTCAAGAAAGCCTGCTTGTAGAAAAAACCGCGATCGCCCTTGTTGAAGCTGCCAAAAAAGAAGGTGGACACGATAACATCACTGTTGTCATCGTTGCTCTGGAATAATTGGGGATTGGGGATTGGCGATCACAGATAGGCGTCGGGGATTAGGAATTGGTGTTTATTCTCCCCCTTGTCCTCCTGTCCTCCTTGTCCACGCCAGGTGCTACAACGGAACGGACTTCCATAGCCGGAGGAAACCTCCGGCTTCAGTCCTCGGGAACCTCCCTTCGGGTTCGCCAGTTCCCCTACCCTTACCTTAAGCCACTTCGTGTCTACGTGACGGGAACCGCCTTTTTGGGGGACTGGACTCACCGCAACGCACTGGCTCCCCTTGTCCCCTCAATCCTACTACCCAATACCCGATCCCCGATCCCTGCTATCCTTTCTGGTAAATATACTCATCATTTTGTTCAGCCTGAGCATTTTTCTGATTTACAACTTGATACATATAAATTTAACCTCTGAAGAAACTTACCTACAGAGGCTAATCTTACTATCTTTAGTTTGTTGACACCTTGCGCTTTATAGGATAAGGCGAATATAATTCAAATTTATACCCTCTCTTTGATCTATCACAAAGAGTAATAAGGGTATTTCGCCAACGAGAGCGTTTTTGGAAAACCTGATTTTTACCGAAATTTCTTTAGGTAGACTTGAGGTTTATATCAGTAGGATGAAAACAAAGATATTGGTTAGTCAAAAAATCCCCATAAAGGATATAGGCAAACAGTCAAACACTTGTTATCTTTCTTAATATAGATAAATAAGTGCTAGACAAGTAAACGACTAGCCTAATAGTCTCTTAGGAGCCTCTGTAACTGATCTAACTTTTACTTATTTTTTAGGAGCTAATTATGGACAAGCCTATTGAGTTGACCCTAGAACAGCAATTCAGCATCCGCTCTTTTGCTACTCAGGTACAAAACATGAGCCATGATCAAGCAAAAGATTTTCTCGTCAAGCTCTATGAGCAAATGGTTGTCAGAGAAGCAACTTACAAAGAATTGCTCAAACATCAATGGGGTTTAGACTCAGGTTCTAGCTGGGCAGCTTAGGATTGTGAGTCGCGGTAGGCGACCTCCTTCTCTTGCTAGGTTCCACCAGAGGAAAAGAGCTGGGGATGTCGGGGCGTCAACTTTGATGAGCAACACTAACTGTAAAAGTGCCAATAGAAATACTAATCACATCAAAATTTGACACGAGCAAACTCCAAACGATGGGCTTTGTAAAACATAGATTATATACCCCAAATAGAGGTAATCACATACCCGTGTACTACTAGAGGTTACACCAGCCAACCATTTATTATTGCACAACAAAGTACTTTGTTTAGAAGTCAATATTGTACTTTCTTAACCTAGCGATAGCACCAATGAAATGATTTTAAATGCTGACTAGATTGACTAGATGTGTACATTAGCACTAATTCTTATGCAAAAACACTGAACTTAAGGTTTTATAGATATTAATAACCTACACCTTAAACTAGACTCCACACAGAGATTTTTTGTACAACCCCTAGCTAATCTATGTTTTTTTAATTTATATCTTCACTATTTATATTTCTTATAAGGGTATTTTGCAACTCCTAAACAAATTTTCTTAACATTAATTAATATATTACTCTCTTCATACAGCAAGTTGATAGATGTAATTCAGTTCGTTGTGGCTTCTTCCTTCATTTCAAGTTAGCCTGACAGGTCGAATGGAGAATCTGTATCAATTGCTTGTAGTTTTGCTAAGATTTGAGGTTTGAGCTTTTCGTACTCAAACTTAAGTAAATTTTTGCTAAGTTGGGGTTCATCTGAGAATGCCAATGATTTACTCATTGCTGCCCACTGTTCAAGTCTTTGCCGTTGAGCAGAAGCAATTGTCGAAATTATGATGTGAGCGCAATGGTTTGGTGTTTCTTTCGCAAATAACAGTAGACGGTAGTAACCATTTTGCACGAGTAGGCGAGTGGTTTCTTGGCCGATATTTGTTTTGAGATCAAGGTAATAAGGCAACCATTTAGAACCATGCTTGCGGTTATAGAGGACAGTAATCCACAACAGCATGGGGTGAGGAGAAGTAATGAAAAGAAACTGATTATAACGAGTACAGACTAAGCGCTTTTGAATTTCTGCTTGCGGTAGCATAATCCATAAAGCAGGTTTTAATTCCCCATTCAGACGAATAGGCTGAGGAAAAACGATATTGGCAATAGGTTTATTTTGAGGCCAGGAAGCTTGTTGTGCAATTTCACTAGTTAACGGAGATACACGTGAATCAGCATCAGATTTGTGATCAATATTAGTTTTTACAGGTGGAGGATTGATGATAGCAGGTAAATTAGTAGTTTGTTCTTGAGTACTTGTGAAATCATGCTGTTCAACAGATGTTAGCACTTTGAGAATTTCACCGATATTTTGGGGGCGATCGCTTGCTGACTTAGCCAAACAACCCATTACCAAATTTTCTATTTGCTTGGGTAATTGTAATGTTGGGGCAACTTCAGCAAAAGTCCGTGGTGGTTGAGTTTGATGTGCTTTATACCATGCTCCAAAAGAATGGGTTGGCGCGACTAGGGGCATTTTGCCTGTAAGCATTTCAAACATCATCACGCCCAAACTATAAATATCAGAGCGGTTGTCTAGTTCCTTACCCTCCATTTGCTCAGGTGAAGAATAAGCTAGTGTACCTAAATAGAAATTTGTATAATTGCTATCCGCCTGTAGTAATTTAGCAATCCCAAAGTCTAGAATTTTGACTAATTCTCCAAAACTAGCGTCTGGAACAACTAATATATTGCTGGGTTTAATATCACGATGGATAATTGGATAAATTTTGCCATCAACCGGAATACCATCGTGAGCGCACTGTAACCCTAAACAAATTTGACGTGCCAAGTTCAAGAATCTTGGCAAAGACAAATCTTGCTTACGAACAATATTGTTTAGACCTATACCTTGGAGATATTCCATTACGTAGAACGGAGTATCATGATCGTCTACGCCATAATCCATAACTCGAACAATATGAATACTTTTTTGTCCCAATAAGGCACAGGTTTTTGCTTCTCGTTCAAAACGCTCCTGCAATCGCATTTTTTTATTTTGAACTGATAAAGCCAGAAATTTAACAGCAACGGGCACGCCCCCCAACAAAACGTCCCTAGCGCTATAAACTCGACCCATTGCTCCAGTTCCGATCAACTCTTTAAGCTCATAGCGATTGCTGAGTAAACGACCAACGTTGGGGTCTGACATATAAAATTGACTCCAATGTTCAAAAGTAGAAAACGATACAAAAGTTACTATCCTAGACTTTGCCTTGTATTCTAGTTTGCCCACTTTTGACTCAGTTCATTAACTTTGGATAAGGGAATTGTTGGTGGTTGGTGGTTGGTGGTTGGTTGTTGGTGGTTAGTAGGTAGAGACGCGATGTTTCTCACGTCTGTACAATAGTGGTTAGTGGTTAATCATGAAGTACTATCCACTTAGCAATTTTTCAGTTTGTACGCTGGCGTTCTAGACTCGCTTCCATTGTGCTAGTTAAATAATGACCAGCCATAATGCCACTAGTTAGGTAGTAACTGTCATCGTTGACTCGATGTAGAGTTTCAAAACCGCTGCGACGTTCGCGATCGCTCAGTACCCAGTAACGCTGCACAATTGTATCTAAACCAATCCAGCCCTCGCCTTCGACTTGTCCTAAAATATTATGTTGTAGTAAGAAAGTATACTGCCGCGCACCTATATCTAAACGTCCTTTATACTGCAAGGCAATATCCGCGCGATCGCTACCAGGAAAAATCAACTTTGTTGCCATTGTGAACCAATTATCTCGATTCCAAGCCACCAAAGTCATACCCTTAACATTGATTGGCAGACCATCGCGTTCCAGCCAACTCCCTTGTAATACCCAGCGTCCGGGTTGCAATAAAAACGTGTGAGCCACCTTGTCAATTCCTTGCCGTTGAGCGAGTACCGCCAAGATAGCATAGTATCGGTGGGGAGGTGGGGTGGTGGGGAACTCACCGGCCCCCACTCCCCCAAGGGAGTGGGGATTAGGGGCAATGGGGGGCTAGGGGTCCCCACTTTGTGGGGTTGGGGGGCAATGGGGAACTCGGGGTTCCCTCTAGGGATTAGGGGGAGTGGGGTGTGGGGAGATGGGGAGTGTGTAGACGCAACAGCGGTGAGGGGGTCGCAGTCTTGGACGCCACGTGACGCCACCTGCTACAACTGTTGGAACCCCCAAGGGCGCAGTGGCTCCTTTATGGCGGGAGAAGAGTCCACCGCAGTGGCTGGGCTTTGGGTCACGTAGACGCGCTCATGGGCTTAAGGTAAGGGTATGCGAACCCCCGTAGACGGGCGAAGCCCGGTCTCGTACGCCGTAAGGCGTGAGCGTAGGGTAGAGTACCCGGAGGGCTTCGCGCAGGGTGGGGTGTGAGGAGTGTGAGGAGAATAAATAGTAACAAATGACCAATGACTATTGACTATTGACTAAAATTTATTTCTCCTAACAATACTCGTTTGCTTGCTCCAGTAACGGTTGGTAAGTTACCGGGAAAGCCTAATTGTCGCCAGTAGGCTAGGACTGCAAAGGCGATCGCTTCTTTGAAATCTGCGCTCAATCCCACTTCATCTGTTGTTAAAACTGGTACTGGCTCTAAAAGCTGTTGTAACCGATTTTTTAAGTAAAGATTGCGACTACCACCACCACATAAAAATACTCTTTCTGGCAATTTTGGCAAAAAAGAGCGGTAATTATGGACAATGGAAACGGCTGTGAGTTCTGTGAGAGTTGCTAGTAAATCTGCAGCACTGAGTTGGTATGGTTCCGAATCTTTGATACACTCTTGCAGATAATCAACACCAAATAATTCTCGACCCGTAGACTTTGGTGGTGGTAGATGAAAGTACTCTTGCTCTAGCCAATGTTCGACTAGGGCATGACAAGGAGTGCCACTAGCAGCCCAAGAGCCGTTTTCATCATAGGTTTTTGTGCCATTCGTTAAATACTGTACTGCCAGATCCAGTAGGCTATTTCCCGGCCCCGTATCCCAACCACGGATTTTTTCTAACCAGTTATCTGGCTGAGTATTTTGCCGAGGAGGTAGATAAGTAAGATTACCAATACCACCAATATTTTGAATACAACGTGCTTCTTGAGGATGACTGAACAAAGCAGCATCTACAGGCGATACTAGGGGTGCACCTTGTCCACCAGCAGCAATATCTGCTACACGGAAGTTACTGACAGTTGTTATGCCTGTTAATTGAGCAATGACAGCACCGCGACCGAGTTGGAGAGTGTAACCTAAACGATGATGGGGTGATGGGGTGGTGGGGTGATGGGGTGAAGTGTTCTCCCTATCTCCCACACCAGCTGGTCGATGGTAAACTGTTTGACCGTGAGAACCAATTAAAGTAGCTGGTTGGTGATCAACTTGAATGTTTTGTGCGGCTTGAGCAAAAGCGATTGCGATCGCATCATCTAATTCTGCCAACTCTGCCATTGAGATGGCTTGACCAGCACAAACAGCCAAAATGCGTTCTCTGAGATGACTTTGGTAGGGATATGTTGCTCCGGCTACAAATTCTACCTGTAAATCAAAGTCTGTACCGGAAATATTTACTAAAGCTGCATCTATACCATCTACAGATGTGCCACTGATTAAGCCGATAACGCGAGTCATCCGATTTTGGATTTTAGATTTTGGATTTTGGATTGGTTCCACGAGATTTATTTGGAGTCTTGTACCCTGCTCGCAATTATCGGTCATAAATATTTTTAATGATTAGTAGTTAGTGGTTAGTGGCTAGGGACGAACAGCTAGTTGTGCGCTTGTATATTTGCTGCTCATGCAAAGAACAAAGAATAAAGAAAATTTAACACCAAATTGTCAGGGGAAGTATTGTTTGAGATTTCTGTAAATCCAAAATACAAAATTGATATCACTTCCTCCATTAGGGTGAATCTTTAGGATGATGTGCTAGTACTAACGCTTTTTGTAGTATGCTTGTAGTTTATTGATGCTAGGCGGTAGTTAGTATGACACCTGTATATGAATACAGCAAGCTTGCCAATGCAGAAGATGGGAAAAGATTAGGGGAAATCCTCAGTCAGTGTTTTATTGGCGCACCAGAAGATCAAGAAAAATACATTAACAGTATTGGTGTAGAAAATTTCCGTATCCTCCATAAACAAGGACAAATAGTTGGGGGACTGGCAATTATCCCGATGGGACAGTGGTGGGGTAGGCAGGCTATACCGATGGGGGGAATTGCTGCTGTTGGTATTGCTCCAGAATATCGTGGTACGGGAGCAGCCATAGCCATGATGCAACACACTCTTAAAGAACTCCATACCAGGAGTGTGCCCCTGTCTGCTCTTTATCCTGCTACTCAACGCCTCTACCGCAAAGCAGGATACGAACAAGGAGGAAGCTTTTGTACGTGGGAAATTCCTTGTGAGACTATCCCAACCACGGAACAACCACTTCCTGTTGTGCGTGTTGATTTTGATATTAAAGTCTTAAATGAACTCTATCAGCAAAAAGCCAGACTAATTAATGGACACCTAGATCGACATCAAGCAATCTGGGAGAGGTTAAGCAAACCAGAGGAACAGCAAACAGTCTACACTTATTTAATTGGTTCAGCCAATCAACCTGAAGGTTATATTATTTTCAGCCAACACCGGACAGAAGATGGTTCGATTTTGAGAATTAAAGATTGGGTATTGCTCACAACTGCGGCGTTACAATCTTTCTGGAATTTTGTTGCCGGTCATCGATCGCAAATAGAAAAAGTACGCTGGCGCAGTGCTGTTGTTGATTCTCTAACATTACTGCTACCGGAGCAAACAGCCAAGATCAAATCAACCACGCGCTGGATGCTACGGGTGATAGATGTTGTTAAGGCGCTAGAGATGCGGGGTTATCCACCTGGGATAGAAGCTGAACTGCATTTGGAAATTCAAGATGATTTGTTTGCTGAAAATAACGGTAAATTTATTCTTGCTGTTTCTCATGGCCGTGGTGAAGTGACAAGTGGTGGTAAAGGTGAGTTACAGCTAGATGTTAAAGGACTAGCACCTATATACACGGGCTTATTTACACCCCAACAGTTACAACTAACTAAGAAATTGACTGCAACAGAATCAGCACTTTTAGCAGCTACACAAATATTTACAGGTGCATCTCCTTGGATGCCAGATTTCTTTTAAATGTTGTTGGTTGTTTGTTGTTTGATGTGTGGGGTCTTAACAACCAACAATCAACTACCAACTACTAACAACTATTGACTAATGACTAAAATTCATCAAACATCAGGTCGCTGGCGTTTAGGACTAGCGTTGTCACTACTGACTGCTTTTTTGTGGGGAATTATACCAATCGCTTTGTCAGTAACATTACAAAAATTAGATGTATATACTGTCACTTGGTTTCGGTTTTTGATCGCGTTTGTTTTGTTAGCAATTTATTTAAGTGTACAAGGGAAATTACCTACACTAAGACAACTACGTTCTACTTCTGGGAAATTATTAGCGATCGCAACCATTTTCTTAGCTCTTAATTACATTTTTTCCTCCAAGGTTTGGCGCTAACATCACCTTATAACGCCGAACTACTCATCCAGTTAGCACCTTTACTCATGGGTTTGGGAGGTTTAGTCATTTTCCGAGAACGCTATACACTAACTCAGTGGCTTGCCTTGGGAATTCTAACTATTGGCTTTATTCTCTTTTTTCACGAACAACTTTTGCAATCATTTATAGCAAGTTCTCAAAGCACTAATACTTCTCATACATATCAACTATTTTATAATAATATTATTCTTTAATCATCTCAAAAATATTTACTAGGTAGTAGTTTAATTATCTTAGCAGCAGTCACATGGGCAGTCTATGCTTTAGCACAAAAACAGTTATTAAAATCTTTATCTTCATCCAATATCATGTTCATGATTTATGGAGGATGTACATTATTTTTCTCTGTGTTTGCGAAACCAAAAACAATATTTAATCTTAATTACTTTCATGCTGCAACATTAATTTTTTGTGCCTTAAATACTCTGATTGCCTATGGTGCTTTTTCGGAAGTTTTGGAACATTGGGAAGCATCGCGCGTAAGTGCTGTATTGGCTTCGACTCCGATTATCACTTTATTGTCAGTAGAATTTGTATCAGTAATCGCACCTAATTTAATCGCTCCCGAAAAACTGACTTTGGTAGGAATTTTAGGAGCAGTTTTAGTTATCACTAGTTCAGTAGCGATCGCTTTAGGTAAACCTAGTTAAATTTAAGTTAATAAGTACTATTACTGTTGAATTTATCATGTTAATAGCATTCTAAATATTTATGATTTGCATACGCAAGCGTATGTTTTTTTTATTTGATATGATGTCATGGTTAGCTGATGCTAACCGATTTGCTCGACGACTAGGTAAGTAACTCAACTTATCCAGTAGACTGGAAGGAAGTTCAATTTTGAATTTCTAAATCCCGAGAAACTGCAAAAAATCCATAAATTTAGAGGCGCATCACAAAAACTAAACTCAGGGTGTAGAAATAACTACCACAATACACGCCTTGTCAACAACATCACTGTGTATAGTTGAACGATGAATAGCTTGTTTAGTAACTGGGTTAGCACCCTTAAAAAAAATTGGCTGTTGCTGGTTCTATCTACGGTGCTGCCATCCTTTGGGTTGAGTCAATCAGCCTTGACAGCAGAGCGAATTTATGGATCTTATTCAGCCATAGAACGTTCTGTTTCTGTTACAGCCCTGGAAAACTTCGCCACAAACGGCATAGTAGATGAAGAATTGGCTGTTTATACCCAGTTTCTCAAACCAGAACAACTTCAGGAGTTGCGGCAGGCATTAGTTAGTCCGATAAAGGTTCATCCTGTGGCAGTATCACAATTTCTCTATACACCACAGGGAGAATTTTTGCTGCAACGCTTGACAGAAGTGATTAAAACCGAATCTCGCCAACCAAATCCAGGATTTCATGCTTTGCGATCAGCGTTGATTCTAGCAGCAAATGAACCAGGGGGCTTAACACTATTAAATTTGGTGCGGAAGTATCCCAACTCCAGCATTCATATTGATTTAGCGCGTACCTTGGGTATTACAGCAGAACTGACAAAAATAGTAAATGACACCAACCGCGCCGTAGCAGCAGTTTTGCAAAAGTCTGCCACAGAAGTTGCTAGCATTCCACCATCATTTAATCTTTCCCAATTGCCAGATGTACGGCGTCAGGGAAAATTTGTTGTGACAAAAGACTCGTTGAATCAAATAGATGGTGCAAGAGGACGGGAACGGCTTTTACTAAGCGATATTTATGTTCCTAATGCCCGTAGCAAAGTACCCGTGATCGTTATTTCTCACGGTTTAGGTACAGACAGCAGCAACTTTCGATACTTGGCTGAGTATCTAGCTTCCCACGGTTTTGCTGTCGTCGTTCCCAACCATCCAGGTAGCAATACTCAACAACTGCGATCGCTACTTAACGGTAGCGCCAAAGAGATATCACAAGCAGAAGAATTTTACAACCGCCCATTAGACATAAAATACATATTAGATCGATTAGAGAATGATATTAACTTTAAAAATCGGCTAAACTTACAACAAGTAGGTGTAATTGGGCAATCTTTTGGTGGTTACACAGCTTTAGCTTTAGCTGGTGCAAAGATTAACTTTAAGCAATTAAATAAAGACTGTAACGAACAGGCACTCAAGCAAACTTGGAACATGTCTTTGCTATTCCAGTGTCGTGCGTTAGAATTGCATGGTAAAAACTATGGTATTAGCTATAACCTGCGGGATGAGCGAGTTAAAGCTGTGATTGCAATTAACCCAATTACCAGCAGTATCTTTGGTGAAGCGGGGTTAAGTCAAATTAAAATTCCAGTCATGATAGTAGCTGGCAGTGACGATACAATTGCACCTGCCTTGTATGAGCAAATACAACCCTTCTCATGGATTACAAATTCTCATAAGTATCTTGTCTTGCTTGCTGGTGGAACACATTTTTCTACTATCGGCGAGAGTGGTAATACTTCTAAACAAGTGCCGTTACCTTCAAACTTAGTCGGAGATGATCCAAGACAAGCACGTCGTTACATAAGCATGTTGAGTATGCCTTTCTTGCAAACTTACGTTGGTGGCATGTCAAAATACTCTCCCTATTTAAATGCTGCCTATGCTAAATATATTTCTAACCAAAATATGAGCTTAAGTCTAATTCAATCTTTGACTCCAAATGAATTGGCAAGAGGTACAGCAAAGTAGCTAAAAAATGATCGCGTCGCTTAGGAAGATCAAAAGTATCAACTGAGTATCAGCAGAATCATCCAGTCCATGAATTGCAAGCCGCCAATAAGTGTGGTGCTGTTGTCAAGTCAACTCACAACTTGAAAATTATTGAAAATAGAGCTTGAAACAATACTATTGAACTCGAAGACGATTGGTAAGCTTCCCCACGGCTAGAAGCCGGGGGCTTTCAGTAGCCCTGAGCTATCCGTGCGCTCGTTCACAACACAAATAACCCGAACCTCTAGGCAGGCTTACAGACTGCCCCAAAAAAGGGTGTTGCATAATTAAGGGATGAACTGTCCTAATTGTGCATCTACTCATATACGTAAGAACGGGCATCGTCGTGGGAAACAGAGGGCAATTAGTAAGCATCTATCGAGAATTTGATGCAGTATCGCCTAGATTGAAGTCTGAAAATCAAATATCTTAGATTCAGCAGGAGTCTTCTATGACCGCAGAGGAGCAACGGCTCGAACAAAACCGTACTGGCAAAGTCGATTGGTACAAATGGGGGCCATATTTGAGTGAACGCCAATGGGGAACGGTGCGCGAAGATTACAGTTCTGATGGGAATGCCTGGAATTATTTTCCGCACGATCATGCGCGATCGCGGGCGTATCGCTGGGGCGAAGACGGACTGGGTGGGATCACCGACAACCACAACTTACTCTGCTTTGCACTGGCGCTATGGAATGGCAAAGACCCTATCCTTAAAGAGCGGTTGTTTGGCTTAACCAACAGTGAAGGCAACCACGGCGAAGATGTAAAAGAGTACTACTTCTACATCGATAGCACACCCACCCACTCGTACATGAAGTACCTCTACAAATACCCCCAGGCAGAGTTTCCTTACAATGATTTAGTTAGTACTAATCGTAGTCGCAGTCGTTATGAGCTGGAATACGAGTTGTTAGATACGGGCATCTTCAACGATGATCGCTACTTTGATGTGTTTGTAGAATACGCCAAAGCAGATGCCGAAGATATTTTGATTAAAATCAGCATTGTCAACCGGGGATCACAAGCTGCTCCCATTCATGTGCTACCAACCCTTTGGTTTCGTAACACCTGGTCTTGGGCAGATGGTGGAGCCAAGCCTGTATTGACGAAGGTTGAGGGAACAGCTAACAGTGTGGTTCATGCCCACATTACGGATACCCTGCTGAATCACTACATCAGCGATTACTACTTATACTGTGATGGTATACCTGCGCTGCTGTTTACGGAGAATGAAACAAACAATCAGCGGTTATTTAGCACACCCAATGCCAGCCCCTATGTCAAAGACGGCATCAACAATTACATTGTGCATGGACAACAGGATGCTATTAATCCCAGCAATGTTGGTACAAAAGTTTCACCCCATTACGAAATTATTGTTGGGGCAAAAGAGACGAAGGTGATGCAATTGCGCCTCTCAAAACATGCTCCAGATCAGGTCGCGGAGCCATTTGGCAGCGACTTCGAGCAAACGTTTGTGACTCGTATTCAGGAAGCGGATGAGTTCTATAAGACTGTGATTCCACCATCAGTTTTGGCGGATAGCGATCGCACCAATGTCATGCGGCAGGCACTGGCTGGGATGATGTGGACGAAACAATACTTTTACTACGACCTGAATCAATGGCTGAGGGAGCGCAACGTTACCCCTTGGACGCTAGCTGCCAACAGGAAGCATGTGCGGAACAGCGATTGGTTTCACATGTATAACGATGATATTATTTCCATGCCGGACAAGTGGGAATATCCTTGGTATGCTGCCTGGGATCTGGCATTCCACGTGATCCCCATTAGTTTAATCGATCCGGACTTTGCCAAAGATCAACTGATGCTGATGCTACAGGAAGATTACCTGCACCCCAACGGGCAAATTCCTGCCTATGAATGGAACTTTGGCGATGTGAATCCACCTGTACATGCCTTTGCCACCTGGGAAATTTACACCCGCGATCGCGAACAGAACAACGGTATCGGGGATATCGAATTCCTCAAATACGCCTTTTCCAAATTGCTGATCAACTTCACTTGGTGGGTAAACCGCAAAGACGAAGGCGGTAACAATTTGTTTCAAGGTGGATTTTTGGGACTGGACAACATAGGAGTATTTGATCGCAGTTCACCTTTACCCACAGGCGGCTACCTCGATCAAGCAGACGGCACTGCCTGGATGGTGTTCTTCAGTCAGCGGATGTTCCAGATTGCGATTGAACTGGCACTCCACGATCCGCTCTACGAAGACTTTGCGATCAAGTTTTTTGAACATACCATGTGGATTGCTGGAGCTATGGATCGGATTGGTGAATACCATGACGAACTGTGGGATGAAGAAGATGGCTTCTTCTACGATGTGCTGCGCTTTCCTAACGGTAACTCCACCCGTTTAAAAGTGCGATCATTGGTGGGTTTATTATCGCTGATGGCAGTTGCCGTTTTCCCACGTGAAGCCTTTGAAAAGCTGCCGCGCTTTCAGGCAGAGGCACAAAAATTCATTTTGCAACACCCCGAACTAACTCAGAATATCCATCTCCCGAATAAGCTGGGTGAGCAAGGGCGGTTGATGCTGTCTATCTTGAACGAAGACAAACTGCGCCGTGTTCTCTCCAAAATGCTGGATGAATCAGAGTTCCTCAGCGATTACGGGATTCGTTCTCTTTCCCGCTATCACTTGGAGCATCCCTACAGTTTCTATCACGCAGGACAGGAGTACAACGTAGGATACGTTCCCGGTGACTCTACCTCAGGCATGTTCGGTGGCAATTCTAACTGGCGCGGCCCCATTTGGATGCCTGTCAATATGTTGCTGTTGCGATCGCTACTTCATCTCTATAGCTATTACGGCGATTCCTTTACCGTTGAATATCCTACAGGATCTGGTAAGTACCTATCGCTGTTTGATATCACCCAGCAAATCAGCGAACGAATTGTGAGCATTTTTCTCAAGGATAAATCCGGTCGCCGTCCGGTCTATGGCGGTAATGAAAAGTTCCAGACAGATCCCCACTGGCGTGATTTAATTCTATTCTACGAATATTTCCATGGGGATAATGGGGCGGGAATCGGTGCTAGTCACCAAACTGGATGGACTGGCTGCGTTGCTCGAATCATTCAGGGTTTGGGCTACTTTAGTAAGGAAATTGTGTTGGATACCATAACACCTGGGGAACTGGCAAAGTACCGGATTTGAGTTCTACTTTCGTTATGTTTTGCGTACACAGGCAATTGCCCACAACAAGGGAACGAAAATTTAACTCCTCCTACACCCCTACACCCAATATAGTTGGGTTAAAGGTTAAAGGTGAAAATGCTTATTTTTCCTCCTTTACCCTTTGCCCTTTCCCCCTTAACCAAACCTTATTGGCCCCACACCCATTTTCAAGGCAATAAAAATTCCCAGACGTTAATCCGGGAATCCTGTAGTTTGACACTCTTGCACTTGATTTATGATTTCTCTACAATATTCGTTTTTTTATCTACATATCTGCCAAAATGCCAAAAACAACTGAGGATTTGTATAACATATTTCATTTTTTACTTAACAATGAAGACCCCGTCCTTAAGGACGGGGTTTAACAATAAAAGCAGCTGGAGTTGCTCACATTTTAGGCATTAATCTAAGAATGTAATTCTGATTTGAATCTATTCCCAATAAAAGACCCCTGTGGCTAAGCAGGGGAGGAAAGTTTTCCAATTCGCGCTAATTTTGTGCAAGAACGGATTGCTAACTTACTGTACTTTTTATCCAATCCGAATTGTTGCCAAAATGCCAAAATAAAATCTTGTTGCTTCCCAAGGAATAGCCTTTACCATCATGGATGTCTAGATGGATTATGGTTTAGCTGGTTAGCAATCAAATCTACCACTGCCGCGATCGCCTTCATTATTTTTCATAGATGCTCCCTAACGATCCAAGGTTCTTCATTTCCATCTACAGAGAACAATAAGGCAAACAGGAAAATAGGACAGTTAATTCAGAAAAAAATCTGGCACAAAAGCATGAATTAGCTTTCCTATATTTTTTAACAAGAATATTGCCTTTTCTCAGAAATAGATAGAAAAAATTAACACTAACATCAGATATTATTCGGCAGTATATTTAACACTTCATACTTGGTAAGGTAGCGTTCACTACGAAGTAATTTCTCTATATGTATCAATTTTAATGCTGGTTCTGTAAACGTCTCATTTCATGTTGAACATCCAAGGCAATCTGTAAAGCCTCATTTAATAATTTTCCATGTTCACTAGCTTGTTCTGGTACTTGCATTGCTGTTAACGTTGCTAAGTTGTTCATAAATAGTTCCGAATTACTAATAATAAATTTTCGATTTTCTCTCAAAATTCTCTCTGTCTTTAAAGCACGTATCAGATCAGCTTTTGTAAGTTGTAATGCTTCGATAACCTTACTTCTTTCTTTGATGGTTACTCCTAAATTACCAGCTGCTTCTATTTGGTCATTGATATCTATTGCCTTAATAACAGCATTGTATCTATCAACATCCATTAATAGCATCTCAAGAGAAGGTGTAATGTTAGTTTTGACTAGCTTATTTTTCTGTTTCCAAATTAGATACAATATTAACTGTGTAATAGCAGTACCGATACCAACAAATCCTAGCAATAAAATCCAAGATGGAATAAATGCGCCCATGATAAGACTTTTAGCAAGTAAATCAAAGACAAGATAACTAACGACTAATATAGTAATTCCAATAAAAATTGTAGTAGCTCCTTCTGGTCCTTTTGCTTTTTGTATAAAACTTTTGAGTGTTTTCTTGATAGGATTAATAATAATTACTAGTTCATCATTAACAGGTAAATTCGTTAAATATTGTAGCTCACTTAGACTGATGTCTAAATCTTTTAAATCATTACGCACAGTTATGAAACCTCGTTAAACATAGTTTTACTAAAATTATATGGCAACCAAACTTATGACATCTTTAGTGAATGACAATTTGGCTAAAATGAAGTGTATCCTTCTTAGATATTCTAAGAAAGCTGAAAGCTACTAACATGTCTGATGCGATCGCATAATTTGAGTGTATTCCACTCAATAGTAAACTGCTATAGTAAATTTACAAAAACGTTATGTTATTGGATAAGCGATCACCCAAAAGCAATAGGTAACTGGAAAATGCTGTAAAGGCGTAAGGCACAAAGGACTCGATCACCACATGCAGCTACTAGCATAGGTATAGAAAGCGATGCTCCGTAGGAGCCGCTACGCGAACGCACAACCATAGTAATCACTCTCAAGCAAAAAAAAATGACCCAGCAGTGCTGGGTTCATTGATTCCGAAGCTGAAACCAGAAAGATTTAGTTAAAAAAATGAAGATATACAAAGACAATGGCTTGCTATCTGTGTTTGCTAGTGAGGACTAGAGCCACTGAAAAACCTGATTCAATGAGCTAAAGAAGCTAACATCGTTTGTTAACCATCTCGCCGTTGAAGTTTGGGAAGATTACTGATCACTTCAGCAGCTTCTTTTAATTTATTTTCTTGAATCAAAGTCTCTGCTAACCCCAACCTAGCAGCAGGTATAGCTGGGTTGAGTTTTATGGCTGCTTCAAATGCATCTCTAGCAGCTTTATATTCTTCTTGTTCTAGGTAAATACGGCCCAACTTAATATAAGCAAGCACAAATTTAGAGTTCAAGCTCAGGGCAGTCTTGAGTTCCATGACAGCTTCTGATATCTTCCCTTTATTTTTATATGCTTCTGCCATCAGCAAGTGAGCCAAGGACATTTCAGGATCTAAGCTCAAAGCAAATTTCAATCTCTGTACAGCAGCATCATATTGTTTTTGTTCTATACACACTTGAGCAATACCCACCTGAGCTGGTGCAGACTTAGGATCTAAATTGAGAACATTCTCAAACTGTTCCAAAGCTTGACTCAGCCTACCCTGTTTTAAATAAACACGTCCGGCATTTAGTGGAGCCTCAGGCATGAGAGGATCTAACAACATCACTGCCAAAAAATGATGCAAAGCCTCTTGGTAATGCTTTTGTGTGAGATAGATATTTCCTACAGCTAAATGAGCATGAACTGAGTTGGAATTAGTTTGGACAACTTTTGTTAGCTCAGCCAAAGCTTCATCATAACGTCCTTCTTTTGCCAAAGCAGCACCAAGCTGCAATCGCTCTTGCTCAGTTGTAACTGTTGCTTCATCTTGCTTCAACCGTTTGATACTGGGAGTAAACTTGTACATAGCCCCTGTCTTCTAGCTTCGCCAAAACTTTAAATACACTTTCTTCTAAGCTTTCCAAGTCAGTTCTACACTCTATATCTGCATTTAATGGTGGTTCATAGGGATCATCAATCCCGGTAAAGTTTTTAATTTGCCCAGAACGAGCTTTTTGATAAAGTCCTTTGACATCTCTGCGCTCACATACATCTAGCGGCGCATTCACATAAACTTCAACAAAGTTGTCAATACGCTGCCGCATCTCCTCCCGAATATTTCGATAGGGTGAAATAGCCGAAACCAGTACAATTACACCATTACGAGACAGTAGACTAGCAACAAAACCCACGCGGCGAACATTTTCATCTCGATCTTCCTTGCTGAAGCCCAAACCCTTAGTTAAGTTTTGACGCACAACATCTCCATCTAAAACTTCAACCTTGTAACCCTGGGAACGCAACACTTTCTCCAAAGCGCTACTAATCGTGGTCTTGCCCGCACCACTCAAACCGGTAAACCATAGAGTTACACCGAGATGTTGACGCTTGCTTCTTTCCATACCATTGTTGGTAACTGCCTGATTCATTGCCTAATCCTTGGAGTTATTTCAGCAGATTTAATATTTCTGTAGCTTGCAATACTTTTGCTGTAGATTTACTAACTACCTAAGCTTTTAAAGATATTTTGACAAAAAGATCACACATACTTTAAAAACTAGATTTCAGTAATAGCATATACTATACCCTCAAACCGTTGTTTAAATTTTTTAGTTTTAGTAAAGTTTTCTTTAAGTATTTACACGAGAAAAAAAAACTACTTTTAAAAGGAGAACTTTTTATATATAAAAGTATTTATACGGTATGATTTATCTACATTTTTAAATTAATGTTATTTTGCTTCCTAAATATCGGTAATCGTATCGTATTGATTTTTACAGAGATTTCCTATTCAATATTTCAGTCAAAGTAAAAATTTATATATGACTAAAATTGTATAAAGCTTCTGTAAAATTTATTGACAATGTAATAAAAAAATTCTAAAAATTGAACTATCACCGAAGTAACAAAAAAGACTTAATCTATGTAATTTTAAGTAAAAAAATGTATTTATTTTAACTGTTTTATATACAGGTAAGTGCTTCTGCCTCAGTCTGTTGTATGTATTAAAAATCATGCTTTAGTAGCATCAATCAGGTTGCAACCAAAAATTTTTAGGCTGAAATTGTGTTCTTAAATAAAGCTACTTCACTTTGAGTTAAGACACATGGTTGAGCAACATGTTGATATTTAGTGCTACGGAATTCACATTTTGCTCAGGAGTGTAAGTATGCAATGCCTATGAAACAATTTATTTATTTTTCTGTGATTTCTATCAGTACTTGCTCATCCTGAAATATATACTATGAGTCAATTTATCTGTTTCTCTGTAAGTCCTATTAACCTTGCTCATCCTGGTATAGCTGTTGCTACTACCCGTGCAGGTGGTATTGGTATTCTAGATAGAGAATTTTGTCATGACCCAAAACAAGCAAGTAAAAATTTAGACCAATTATTGGCTTTAACTAATCCTAGTCAATCTGTAGGACTACGTTTATCAGCTGCTCAGGTTGCTTCTAGTCATGCACTGTTAAAAAGTCTGAGCAATCAACCTCATTGGCTAATCCTGTGTGGGTGGAATCCCAAGACACTAGTAGAAGTTGTAGCATCACTGCCAACGGGGCGATCGCGTAAAATTCTACTAGAAATTACAGACATTGAACAAGCTCAAGCTCTGGATAATCAAATACAGAATATTAATATAGATGGCTTAATTGCTCGTGGACATGAAAGCGGAGGTTGGGTAGGTGAAGACTCCGCCTTTATTTTATTACAGAAACTCTTGAGCATTCAGTCGCGCCCAGTCTATGTCCAAGGGGGAATTGGCATTCACACAGCAGCAGCTTGTCGCGTGGTAGGAGCTGCTGGTGTCATATTGGATGACCAATTATGGCTCATGCCAGAATCACCCCTGCCACAGGAATGGCAACGCCATCTCACTAACCTCAGCGGACAAGAAGCAATAGTATTGGGCGAAAGGCTCAATGCTAGTTGTCGTGTCCTGTCCCGTCCAGGATTTCAAGTAATTACTAACTTGCAACAACTTGCCGACCAAATAGAAGTTGAAAACGACGGTTCAGCAGATGGTGTTCAAAATTGGCAACAACAAGCGCAACCATTAATAGGTTGGGGTAAACCAGGACAACTAGCTTGGCCAATGGGACAAGCTGTAGGATTAGCAGCAACATTTCGCGATCGCTACCCTACAATTGGCAAACTGATTCAAGCATTACTCAAACAAAGTCAAGAACAAATCAAAACAGCCCAACAACTACGTCCCTTAGATGCCAATGCACCTTTAGCAGCTTCCCACGGCACTCAATATCCGATTGTCCAAGGACCAATGACACGGGTGAGCGATACCGCAGAGTTTGCCAATGCAGTTTCCCAAGCCGGAGGACTGCCAATGTTAGCCTTGGCGCTGATGCGTGGTTCGCAAGTACGCAGCTTACTGCAAAAAACCCAGCAATTAATGGGCAATCGAGCTTGGGGTATCGGGATGCTGGGTTTTGTATCTCACGCATTGCGTGAAGAACAAATCCAAGCCGTAAAAGAATTCAAACCTCCCTTTGCCTTAATTGCAGGTGGACGTCCCGATCAAGCAGCTCATTTTGAAGCCGAAGGAATTGCCACCTACATCCATGTTCCAGCCCCACGCCTACTAAAAATGTTTCTAGAACAAGGGGCAAGACGGTTTGTATTTGAAGGTCGCGAGTGTGGTGGTCATGTTGGCCCCTTGAGTAGTTTTGTTCTCTGGGAAAGCATGATCGCCACCCTATTAGCAGATGCACCACCGGGTACAGAATCAGAGATACATGTGCTATTTGCCGGTGGGATTCACGATGCCCGTTCCGCAGCCATGATTGCTGCAATGGCTGCACCTTTAGTAGAACGAGGGATGCGGATAGGCGTCCTTATGGGTACAGCATATTTATTTACCCAAGAAGCTGTTGCTTGTGGTGCGATCGTCCAAAAATTTCAAGAACAAGCCCTGTCATGTAGCCGCACCATTAACTTAGAAACCGGGCCGGGACATGCTAGTCGTTGTGTCTTCACTCCCTTTGCCCAAGAATTCTACGCTACAAGACGACAAATGATGGCAGCAGGCAGTCCTCCAGAGGAAATCAAAGACACCTTAGAAGATTTGACTTTAGGACGCTTGCGAATTGCCTCCAAAGGATTGCAACGTACACCAGATGGTCAGGTGCAAACAGTAGACGAAGCACAACAACTGACTGATGGCATGTATATGATCGGGCAAGTCGCCACTCTCCGCGATCAAGTTTGTACTGTGCGAGAATTACACCAAAATGTATCGGAAATTGGTACTAAGCTGTTAATATCTGCGTTAGTTGAACAAGATAGAGAACAAGAAGTCACAACCCGCCCCTCAGATATCGCCATTATTGGTATAGGGACATTATTACCTCAAGCTCAGTATCCCGAAACCTTTTGGAACAACATTCTCCGCAAAGTCGATGCAATTACAGAAATTCCTGCCCAGCGTTGGGACTGGCGGCTCTACTACAATCCTGACCGTAACGCCAGAGATAAAGTTTATTCTAAGTGGGGTGGATTCTTAGAAGATGTACCCTTTGATCCGCTGCGTTTTGGTATTCCACCCAAATCATTAAAATCCATTGAACCCGTACAATTGCTGGCACTAGAGACAGTGCGACGAGCCTTAGAAGATGCTGGCTATGGGTCGGGTAACTTTGATCGCGAACATACCTCTGTAATTCTCGGGGCAGGTGGCGGCATTGCAGATTTAGGTCAGCAATATGCCACCCGTTGTGAAATTCCCCGGATGGTTGGTAAAACTGCACCAGAAGTTTGGGAGCGTTTACCAGAATGGACAGAAGAATCATTCCCTGGTTTGTTGTTGAATGTGATTGCAGGTCGAGTCGCCAATCGTTTTGACTTCGGTGGTCACAACTTCACAGTCGATGCTGCCTGTGCTTCTTCTTTAGCAGCATTGGATTTAGCAGTTAAAGAACTCGAAAGTGGACGTAGTAATGTGGCGATCGCTGGTGGAGTTGACACCGTTCAGAGTCCCTTTGCCTATTTCTGCTTTAGTAAAACCCAGGCTCTTTCACCACGCGGTAGATCGCGCACCTTCGACAAAACAGCAGATGGCATTGCCATTAGCGAAGGTATTGCCGTCGTTGTACTCAAACGGCTAGCTGATGCCGAACGAGATGGCGATCGCATTTACGGAGTCATCAAAGCCGTCTCCAGTTCCAGTGATGGTAAAGCTTTGGGGATGACAGCTCCCTTACCTGCTGGGCAAATGCGGGCCTTGAGACGTGCCTACAACAAAGCTGGCTTTTCACCCAATACCTTAGGACTATACGAGGCTCACGGTACAGGTACACCAGCAGGTGATAAAGCAGAGTTAGAAACTGTGATCAGTGTCCTGAAAGAATATCAAGCTCATCCCAAATCCTGTGCGATCGGCTCAGTGAAAACCTCCATCGGTCATACCAAGAGTACAGCGGGGATTGCGGGTGTGATTAAAGCCGTCTTGGCACTGCACCACAAAGTCAAACCTCCCCACATGAACGTTGATACACCCCTCGACCCAATCATAGATAGTGAAAGCCCGGTGTATCTACCTAAAGAAGCCCAACCCTGGTTAACCCATCCCGATCACCCCCGTCGCGCTGGTGTCAGTGCCTTTGGTTTTGGTGGCACAAATTTCCACGCTGTTCTAGAAGAATATCGGGGTAACTGGCAAGCTACTGCCCCAGGTGCTGATATTTGGCCGTACGAGTTATTTGTATTCCGTGCTGAAAACCTTGCCGCTTTAGCTCAAGAAGCCAAATCATTGCTGACAGCCCTCAGTAATGGTGCAGAGCCACGTTTGCAGGATCTTGCTCACAGTTTTGCTCAACGCGCCCAAGCACGTCAGCATCAGAGCGCTTGCTTGGCGATTGTGGCTGAGAGTTTGTCACAGTTACGAGCAGATCTGGAAATCGCGATCGCCCACCTAGAAGGTCGTCAATCCCAAACCTTACCACCTCATATTCAGTTTGGGATGGCAGATCCTCAAGCCAATCAACAGGTCGCCTTTTTGTTCCCAGGACAAGGGTCACAATATTCCGGCATGGCTCGGGAAACGGGGCTATATTTTAACGAAATACGTGGTACTTTCGAGTTTGCAGACCGTCAGCTACGCCAGTGTTTTCCCAAGTTGCTTAGCCAATATGTTTATCCACCCAGCCCTTACAGCGAAGACGAAGAAAAGCAAAACTACAAACAGCTGATGGATACTCGTATTGCCCAGCCAGCAATTGGGGCAGTGGAAACAGGTTTGATGGATTTGGCAGCCAGGCTAGAACTGAAGCCTGTCATGGTTGGTGGACATAGCTTTGGCGAGTATGCAGCCCTGCACGCAGCGGGAGTTTTATCCAGAGAAGACTTTTTTAACTTGGCTGCAACTAGAGGACGGGTGATGGCAGAAGCCTGTGCGACTTCCGTAGGAGCCATGGCCGCAGTCCAGACTACCCGCGAAGATTTACTCTTACGCCTCCAGAATTTTGAAGGAGTAGTGATTGCTAACCAAAATGCTCCCCGTCAGTCGGTGATTTCTGGAGATAAACAGGTTGTGCAACAGGTGGTAGATAGTTTAAACGCTGCTGGAATTACAGCTCGGATGTTGCCAGTTTCTGGTGCTTTTCACTCCGCTTTGGTCGCATCTGCCCAGGCCGCTCTCGCAGCGCCTATTTCCACCGTCACCATGCATTCTCCCCGCATCCCTGTTTATGCTAACTCCACAGCTCGCCCCTACGGCTCGAATATTAATGACATCCGTAGCCAGTTATCCAAGCAATTACTCAACCCAGTAGAGTTTTTGGGGCAAATTAATGCGATGTATGCCGATGGAGCGCGGATTTTCGTAGAACTCGGGCCAAAGCATGTCCTAACTAATCTGATCGGTCAAATCCTCGCACAAAAAGAACACACTGCTGTTTCTTTAGATGGGCAAGGTGGGGGATTGCGTGGTTTATTAATGGCTTTGGGTACATTGTTCGTTCGTGGTGTTCACATCAAGTTAACAGCTTTATTTGATGGTCGTGATGTACAAAACCTAAACCTAGCTAAATTGGTTGAGTTAACACGCAAACCTGCTTTACCTCCAACAGCTTGGTTAATTAACGGTGGTAGTGCCAGACCACAAAACCAACCAGTTGGTTACACAGGTAAACTACCACCCTTAAATCAAGAAACTGCTGTTGCGATCGCACCATTACCTGAATTAAGTCAACCCCCCACCCAACCAGTACCTATACAAGAACAACCAACACCAAAACCACCAGTCTCCAAGCCAGTCAGCACAGTACAAAAACCACAGCCTAACACTCACCTTGTATCAAAAAAGCCAGAAATCCCCATGAATCAACCAGCTACACCATCCACCCCAGCTAACGGCAAGAGCTTAAATGGCAATTCCTCGCCTCTCCCTGCACCTGCGAACCCACCTCAGCAAGCAATGGGAGCAGGTATTTTGCAAGCCTATCAGGCTTACCAAGAGACTATGCGTAAATTCTTGGCAGTCCAAGAACAGGTGATGAGCCAGTTACTAGCTACACCATTGGCAAACGTATCTGTGCCTACACCTACACCTGCTACCACTCCCTTACCACCCCGCAGACAACCAGAAAATCATCTGCCACCTGCTCCGCAACCTGTAGTTGTTCAGCCAAAAAATGGTTCTGCCCCAACCCTAACACCCAACAACAAACAAGAGCAGATACCAGTTGCACCCCAACCCCTGATTCCTCAACCAGTGTCAGCGCCACCTGTACAGGAGATAGTAGTTAAACAAGTACCAGCACCTCCAGCTACTACCCAGTCCTTACCAGATCGTGTTAGTTTAACTCAGACTTTATTAGGACTGGTCAGTGAACGTACAGGTTATCCCGCAGATATGTTGGGACTTGACCAAGATATGGAAGCAGAACTAGGTATTGACTCAATCAAGCGAGTCGAAATATTGGGGGCGCTCAACCAAGCTTTACCAGCCAGCCTTGCAGATAGTGTCCGTCAGCAAATGGAGCAGTTGACCAGGGTCAAATCTCTCAATGGCATTGTAGATAAAATCTTAGAAAATCTCCAACCTACGGCTGCGGCTACCGTTACCAACACAGTCACAGCTGCAAATATCTCGTCTGCACCGATCGGTGAATCGCTAAATCAAACCGAACTCACTCAGACTCTGTTGCAACTAGTGAGCGATCGCACCGGTTATCCTACAGATATGTTGGGATTAGACCAAGATTTAGAAGCAGAATTGGGTATTGATTCGATTAAGCGAGTTGAAATTTTGGGTGCGCTGCAAAAAAGTTTGCCTCAGTCCCTAGCAACTAGTGTGCAAGCACGCATGGAAAGTTTGACCCGTGTGAAATCTCTCAATAGTATTGTTGAGCAAGTTCTGGCAATCTCAGCACAGGAGAATGGCCTGGGAAAGTCTCCAGCCCAGTTGCAAGTATCCCACGCTACGTAATGCAAGCACAGGTAGAAGCTTTGCCCTCACGACAGCTTGTTTCGCTGACAGGCTTGTTCTTGATTACAGAAGATGGACTATCCGTAGCTTCCCATGTTGCCGCAGCATTGCAACAAAAAGGAGCTACTACAGCTATCCTCAACACCTCTACCTTAGCTGAACCAGAAAAACTAGAACAGGCGATCGCACTGGTTAGGCAACTTCACGGTTCTGTCACCGGAATTATACATCTCGCTCCCTTAGCTGCCCTTGAACTACCGGAAACTCTGGCTGGGTGGCGGCAAATCACCCAGATTCACTCCAAGAGTCTATTTCAATTACTGCATCTGTGTGCCGCTGATTTGCAACAAGCAGGGCAACAACAAATGGGTTGTGTAGTAGCGGCTTCTTTACTAGGAGGATATTTCGGTCGCCAGGGTCAAGGTGTTTCTGGCTTACCCACTGGTGGTAGTAACACTGGTTTCCTCAAAACCTTGGTAACAGAGTGGGCTGGTGTTCGAGCCAAAGCCATTGACTTTGACAACAGTCTATCTGCTGTTAGCATCGCCGAACAGATTGTCAAAGAAGTACTCAGTGGTGGTCGTTTGGAAGTCGGCTATCCCCAGGGGAAACGGACGATTTTCCAAACCGTTACAGCAAATTTGGCGAGGGAAAATCAACCTGCACCATTAACACCAACCAGAGATTGGGTAGTATTAGTGACAGGTGGGGCTAGGGGAATTACTGCTGAAATTGTGAATGATTTGGCACAATCCGGCTTAAAGCTGGTGATTACAGGACGAGCCGCAGAGCCAGCAGCAGAAACAACTGATACAGCAGGTATTGAAGATATCACTGTACTGCGAAGAGTCTTACTGCAAAGAGCGCGGACACAAGGCTTGACCCCCACCCCAATACAGATAGAGCGGCAACTGCAAGACTTGTTACGCGATCGCGCCATTGCTAACAATCTCCAACAATTTCGCCAAGTTGGCGCTCAGGTAGAGTATATAGCAGTGGATGTGAGAAATGCGGAAGAGTTTGGTGCTGCTATTAACAGTATTTATACTCGTTACGGTCGCTTAGATGCGGTTATTCATGGTGCTGGTATCATCGAAGACAAGCTCATTGCTGACAAAAACTTTGCATCTTTGGAGCGCGTTTTTGACACCAAAGCAGACAGTACGTTTTTGTTGTACCGTTATCTCAGACCAGAATCCCTGAAACTGCTTGTCTTGTTTAGCTCCGTTGCTGGACGCTATGGCAATCGCGGTCAATCTGATTATGCTGCTGCCAATGAAGTGATGAATCGCTTTGCTTGGCACATGGATTGCTCTTGGTCTAATACGCGGGTTGTAGCCATCAACTGGGGCCCTTGGGATACCACTGGTATGGCTTCAGAAGAAGTCAAACGCCAATTCAGAGAACGTGGTATAATTCCTATCCCATTATCAGCAGGTCGTCAGTTCTTTATTGACGAATTGCATTACGGACGCAAGGGTGAAACCGAGGTAGTTGCAGGGGAAGGCCCTTGGGAAGCCTACGAAGCTAATTTGAATTCATTAAAAGGGAGGGGGGAGCAAGGAGGGGGGAGCAAGGAACAGATAAGGGCAAATACGCCGTATCTTTTGTTACCTTCAGCCCCACACCTGCAACCCAACGGCACTGTTACCCTAGAACATACTTTTTCCCTAGCCACTGACCCTTATCTACAAGATCATCGCTTAGATGGTAAACCCGTTCTCCCTGCTGCTGGTGCCTTAGAGTGGTTTGGTGAATTTGTCCAGTCAGCTTGGCCAGAATGGCAAGTCACAGAAGTTTGCCAACTCAGAGTTTTACGAGGTTTAGTACTAGACACAGATGCTGGTAAAAAAGTTTTATTTAAGGCTCGTGCTTCTAGCCATGCTGACTCTGAATCCTTACAGGTAGCAGCAGAAATCGTTGACCCAGAGCGCAATATTCCCTTTTATCGAGCTTCTGTGATTCTTTGTCCGCAATGGTCAGAACCACCAGCAAGCGAAATTTTACCATTATCTTCCGGAGAGAAGTTACAACCTGCTGTAGCTTATGATACGTACCTGTTTCATGGTCAACGTTTCCAGTTAATCACAGCCATTGATCGATTAAATGATGCGGGTATTGATGCCCAAGTCATGCCTAGCCGACCTACGGCGTGGTTGAACAGTCAACCAATTGCTAATTGGTTATTTGACCCCGGCTTGATTGATGTAGCTCCTCAGTTAGCGATCATCTGGGCGCGAGTGCAACGAGGAACAACAGCTTTACCTGCCCGATTTGGCAGCGTCAAACGTTATGGGCAATCAATGCCTAACGGACAGCTGCGAATTGCCTTCCGAGTCAATCGCTTTGATGACCACAGCCTAAATTACGATGCTGTTTTTATTGATGAAAACGGCTATGTACGCTTCCATCTCAAGGACATTGAGAGTACTTGCAACACTGCTCTAAATCGTTTAGCCAGCCACCTATGATTGTGCCAAATTCATCTCACGACATTGCCATTGTTGGTATGTCTGCCTTATTTCCTGGAGCTAAGGATCTGCGTACATACTGGCAAAACATTTTAAATCAGGTTAATGCTGTTGGGGACGCACCCGATAAATGGGCAAAGCCTTATTTTGACCCTGATTCCACAGCAAATGACCGCATCTACACCCGTAAAGGTGGTTTTTTAGGAGACTTGGCTGAATTCAATCCCCTGGAATTTGGGATCATGCCCAGTTCGGTGGATGGTGGTGAACCAGATCACTTTCTTGCTCTCAAACTTTCTTGGGAAGCGCTGCAAGATGCAGGCTACATTGATCGCCCCTTCAACCGAGAAAAAACAGGTATTATTCTGGGTCGTGGTACTTACATCAACCGGGGCTACAATACACTGTTGCAACATGGTCAAATTGTAGATCAGACCTTGGATTTGCTAACGCAATTGCATCCAGACCTAGATGAAAATACGTTAAATGAGATCCGCAAACAGCTAAAAGCTAGCTTGCCACCTTTTACAGCTGAGATGGCGCCAGGACTAGTGCCGAATGTAATTACAGGCCGCATTGCGAATCGCCTCAACTTGATGGGGCCTAATTACATTATTGATGCAGCTTGCGCTTCTTCCTTAATTGCTGTGGAACTGGCGATGAAAGAGCTATTAAGCGATCGCTGCGACATGGTTTTAGCGGGGGGTGTTCATGCTTCTACCCCACCGCAAATTAACATGATTTTCTGTCAGTTGGGTGCTTTGTCTCGCAGCGATATTAAACCTTTTGACAGCAAAGCCAGTGGTACGCTGCTGGGGGAAGGTTTGGGAATTTTAGTTTTGAAACGGTTACGCGACGCCGAAAAAGATGGCGATCGCATCTATGCCGTTCTCAAAGGTGTTGGGAGTTCCAGTGATGGCAAGGCTTTGGGACTTTTAGCACCACGTTTAGAAGGGGAAGTACTGGCACTACAACGTGCCTACCAAGACAGTAGTATTGATCCTACGACTGTCGGCATGATTGAAGCGCATGGTACAGGCATCGCCTTGGGAGATCAAACAGAGGTACGCTCCTTAACCCAAATTTTTGGTCAGCGTCAGGAGCAATTACCTAAGTGTGCTTTGGGTTCTGTGAAATCAATGATTGGTCACTGTATTCCCGCCGCCGGTGCAGCAGGACTTATCAAAACAGCACTGGCACTTTATCACAAAATCTTGCCACCAACGCTGTGCAATGAGGTGAATCCTGGGCTAGAAATCGAAAAGACTCCCTTTTATATCAATACACAGGCACGACCCTGGATTCATGGCGATCGCTCCACACCGAGACGGGCAGGTGTCAACTCTTTTGGCTTTGGTGGTATTAATGCTCATGCTGTCTTAGAAGAGTACCCAACCCAACCTGTACAATCAACTAAGTTACTACACCAGCAATGGCCTACAGAACTGCTGTTGTTCTCAGGTGATAGTCGTTCAGTACTAATTGAACGCATTCATCAAGTCCAACAAGTACTGCAAAATCATCCCCAAGCCTGGGGCTTAAGCCCCACGCTACTGGCTGAAATTGCCTACACCCTATCAACTCATTCAGTCGGTTCCCATCGTCTGGCTGTAGTCGCCAAGGATATCTCAGAATTACAGAAAAAACTCAGCCAGGCAGTTGAGAAATTACAAATTTCTCCCAAAAGCCGATTGCAAACTCGTAACGGCATTTATTATGCAGAAGTTGATGCCAATGCCAATCCTGGCAAGACAGCCTTTATATTTCCTGGTGAAGGGTCGCAATATCCCCAGATGCTGGCTGATTTGTGCCTTTATTTTCCGCAAGTACGCGAGTGGTTTGACTTTTTAGACGCTACTTTTAGTGAGAGACGTGCTTATTTACCCAGCCAACTGATTTTTCCACCACCGACTAGTTTAACGGAAACAGAACGTCACCATGCTCAGCGACGACTATTTGATATGGATGTCGCTTCCGAGACTGTGTTTACTGCCAGCATGGCATTGTACGAATTGCTATGTAAATTAGGCGTTAACTGCGATGTCATGGTGGGACACAGCACAGGCGAGAATGCAGCGCTGATTGCTTCTGGTACTGTCCGCTTGTCTGACCGGATGGAATTGATGTCCAAAATGCGCCTCCTCAATCAGATTTACCTAGATTTAGAGGTGGCAAACAATATTCCCAAGGGCGCACTGTTAACAGTTGGGGCGATTGAACCTAAGGTTTTGCAACAAGTTTTAGATGAGTTTGATGGACGCTTACATGTGGCAATGGATAATTGCCCAAATCAAGTAGTTCTGTTTGGCAGTGTCAATGATATTGATGCAGTCACCAGTAAGTTGCAAGCAGTAGGTGGTATCTGTACCCGTCTGCCTTTTGATCGTGCCTATCACACATCTTTGTTTGCACCTGTGGGGACTGCCTTCCTGGCATTCTACAATGATTTAGATGTAGGTTCTGGTCACACACCTCTTTACAGCTGTGCTACTGCGGCTCCCTTTCCCCAGGAACCACAAGCGATTCGGGCGTTAGCAGCACAACAATGGTCTAGTCGAGTGCGCTTTCGGGAAACAGTTCTACAGCTGTATGAGAGTGGAGTTAAAAATTTTATTGAGGTTGGGCCTAGCAGTAATCTTACTGCCTTTGTCAGTGATATTCTTCACGGTCAAGAACACCAAGCCATAGCCAGCAACAGCCAACGGCAATCTGGCTTGGAACAGATTCAGCATTTGCTAGCACGGCTG
Organism: Fischerella muscicola PCC 7414; assembly: GCF_000317205.1. Taxonomy (GTDB): domain Bacteria; phylum Cyanobacteriota; class Cyanobacteriia; order Cyanobacteriales; family Nostocaceae; genus Fischerella; species Fischerella muscicola. Next base: position 47,381 of record NZ_AJLK01000073.1, read on the forward strand.
TTCGTCAACGGTAATCCTGTGGATACAAACGCGTTGTACTTGCATCGACAAATTACTCCTATTAGCCTAGATACGACAACGCAAGTTCGCCAAATTCACAAGTCCAGTCCTGTGTTAGAACTGACCATGCCAGTTCTGCGCTTGCAACCAGACTTTGTTAACACTGTCCGGGAAAAATTGCAAGCAAGCAAAGATGTTTCTGTTTCTCATGCGACTGCGATCGCATCAACGTCACCCAACCCACCTGTGGTAAAACGGCCAGAACCATTAGCAAAGGACTCATCTAGCACGATTCCGGTTGTGGCAAACGTAGTATCAACAAATGTGAATGACACAGTTGCCATTACCACACCTGTGAGAAATAGTGTAGTAGAAAACAGTAATTATCCTGTAGATGTAGTTACTCTTAGCACATCGATAATTTCTGCAAATGCAGGGGAAGACCAATTTTATACCGATGAAGAGCAACGCTTGTCAATTATCTTTGACCACTTCGACTTAATGCAAGAATTCCTTGATAGTCAAGCACGAGTCATGACAGCGCTGCACTCTCACCTAGCTGGTGTAGACAATGGGTTGATTGCTCCTTTTGTCAATATGTCTTTAGCACTGCCAGAAGTCAACTACTGGCAATCATCCACCTTTGATGAAACTTTCCCGCTGTTAGGTGAGATTCTGGAACACGATGCCCAGCATCTTTACTGCCAACGTTGCTTTGATATGCAGCGAGATATTTTTCTCTACGACCACACTATTGGCGGCCAAGTATCTCAAAGGCATTTAGACTTGTTTCCACTACCTGTAATTCCATTCACTGTTAGCATGGAAACCCTTGCAGAAGCAGCAGTTTACCTGGTGGGTCAAGATAAGGTAGTAGTGGGACTTTATGATCTACGCGGTTATCGTTGGCTGGCTTTAGATCGTGGCGAACTCACTCTCAAGATCAAAGCACGGTTGCAACCCCAACCAGATGCCCAAACTTGGGAAGTAAAGGTACAACTGTTCCAAGTGGGACAAGGCAGCACTATCGATCACTTGGTATTTGAGGGTAATGTACGTCTGGCAAATCAGTTTCCAGCATCGCCATTACCACTGCCTTTTCACCTCGAGACACCTGCACCTTCCCGTTGGTCTGATGCCGATTTATACCGCACCGGGATGTTCCATGGTCCACGTTTCCAAGGCGTGAGGCACATTCGCCAATGGGGTTTACAGGGAATTGAAGCTGATTTGGAAGCGATCGCCATTGAAGATTTCTTCAGTAATACCCAACAGCCAATTTTTCAAATAGATGCAGGTTTGCTTGATGCTGCTGGACAATTAGTCGGGTACTGGGTTTCGGAACAGTTTGGCACAGATTTTAATGTTTTCCCCTTCCAAGTACGGGCATTTCATCAGTACGTATTACCCCTACCGCCCAACAGTGCAGTGTTGTGTCGGGGCTTAATGCGTTTTACTAGTGAGTGGCAAACTGAGGCTAGCTTTGATTTTCTGGATGTCACAGGTCGGGTAATCGCTCGTCTAGAAGGATGGCAAGACCGTTATTTTAGCGTGCCACATAGATATTACCAATGTCGCTTGCATCCCCAAACAGCTTATTTATCAGATGCTTGGCTACAAGCAGAAACTCAAATGGTGGTGCGACGGATTGAACCCTTCCCAGAACATTTTCTAGATGATTCTTGGAGTATTTGGAAACGTGTTCTAGCACATCTCATGCTCAATGAATCAGAACGCCTTTTCTGGTACAATCTACCAGAAAAAGGGACAGAACGTACGGATTGGTTAATTGGTTGCATTGCTGCTAAAGATGCCGTCCGTCAGTGGGCAAAGCAAAACTTTAATTTGGAACTTGCCCCGATTGATATCGAAGTTATTAGCACTATCACAGGTAAGCCTGTTGTCCGTTGTCCAGAGTTGAAGGCGATGGCAGGAGTTTTACCAGAAATTGCCATTAGTCACAGTCAAGGTTTTGTAGTCGCAGCGATCGCACACCCAGGACAATCCATCGGTATTAATATTGAACATTTTGACTCTGTACCCGTGGAAGACTTAATGGCTACCGCCTTCAGTGAATACGAACTGCAACGACTGCCACAACGACACCAGAGTAACATCATTGGGCTGTGGTCTGCGAAGCAAGCGGTAGCCCAAGCACTAGGTACAGGACTGCAAAGCAATCTGACACAGTTGTTAATTACCCACGTTTCCAGTGATGGACAATCGGTCACTGTTAACTATGGCAATGAATCATTTGTGGTCCAGCTTTGTTACGGCGATCGCGAAGTATTGGCTATTTGTCAGCACTCCTGACTATTGCCAAATTCTCAAATTAATCAGAAGTTTCTTTCACAGCAACCTTTATGCAAGCCATAGACTCTCCAATTCAATCAACAATTATTGAGATCCTCAAAGATATCATCCAAGACTGGGATTTGGAATCTGATGAGATCAGTCTCGAGACCCAATTAGTAGCAGACCTTAGCTTTGCCTCTATCGATATCATTCATTTTGTTGTTGCCATAGAAGACCATTTCAAACAGAAATTCGGGTTCGCTCAATTATTGATGCAGGATGGTCGTTACGTTGACGACCTGAACTTAGGTCAACTTGTGAATTTTGTTTCTAGTCAATTAAACGGAGGGGTGTGATGACAAAAACATTATTTATTGGATTAGATGGTGCAACTTTTACCGTTATCAATGAAATGATCCGCGACCTACCTGATGTAGGTGTGACGATGCCTTTTTTGAAACAGTTTATTGAAAACGGTGCAAGGGCAAAATTGCTTTCTACTCCCAATCCTCTTACTCCTCCGGCTTGGGTTTCCATCATGACTGGTCGTACTCCTGGAAATCACGGCGTTTATGACTTCATTCGCGCTGAAGAAAAAGCAGGGGACGTTTATTTTACCCTGTACGATGCTAGAGACATTCGTACAGAAACTATTTGGTCGATCGCCAGCCGCCAAAATTGTACAGTTGTAGCTTTAAACTTTCCTTTCACTGCCCCACCCCTACCTATTAATGGAGCTTTAATACCAGGTTTTGTTCCCTGGAAACACCTGCGTCGCAACACAACTCCAGGTAATTTATATGATCGCCTCAAGGAAATCCCAGATTTTGATCCCAAGGAATTAGCTTGGGACTTTGACCGCGAAAAACAAACCTTGGAGGTTATGACCGATGAGGATTTAGAAAACTGGGTTCGCTATCATATCCCCCGTGATGAACAATGGTTCCGGATTGCTGAGAAACTTCTCAAAGAAGATAATCCCGACTTGATGGCAGTGTTGTTTGATGGCGTAGATAAACTCCAGCACCAAATCTGGATGTTTCTCGACCCAGCTTTGATACCTGCTAATCCTTCCCCTTGGCAAAAACGGATGCGGGAACTGTGTCTGGAGTATTTCCGTAAGTTAGATACTTATATTCAGCGCCTAGTGGAACTTGCTGGCCCTGAAGCTCAGGTATTTATGGCCTCAGATCACGGCTTCACAGCTACAACAGAAGTGGTTCGCATCAATACCTTTTTGCATGAAAAAGGTTATCTAGTATGGAAAGAAACAGATGGTTCTGAAGCCAGTAATAGACGTGAATCAAGTTGGTTTGCCAATCTAGATTGGGATAAAACTTTAGCTTACTGCCGTACTCCCTCTAGTAACGGCATTACAATCCGTGTAGCCGAAAAACCAGGAGAAGCGGGTGTTCAGCCTTCAGAATACGAAGCCTTCCGCGAAAAACTAATTCGTGATTTGGAGAATTTCCGAGATCCGAATACAGGCGAAAGGATTATCCAAGCAATTCATAAACGGGAAGATGTTTATTCTGGAGCTGCTATGCATGAGGCTCCTGACTTAACTCTAGTGCTGCGCGACTATGGTTTTGTCTCAATCAAAAATTACGAACCTGCCGTTGAACCGCGTGAGACACCAGGAGGAACTCATCATCCTGACGGTATTTTCCTAGCAGGAGGATACGGAGTTAAATCCAACTATGAAGGGAAACGCCAAAATGTCGTAGATGTTCCAGCCGCTCTGCTGTATAGTCTTGGCCTTTCTGTACCCGCAGATTTTGAAGGTTATGTACCTGAAGAGTTCTTCACTGAAACTCATTTAGATTTAAAACCGATCAAAATAGGTGCTTCTACTGTTACCGGCGAAGAAGCAAATACAGGAACTGGCGATATTAGTGAGGACGAAAAACAACAAATTATTGCTCAGCTACAAATGCTTGGCTACATGGAGTAACAAGAATTTTAAGTTAACTTGCTAGGGAGTATAACAAATACCCCAATCCTGTTAAACACTGGTATGAGCAAGAAAATAGAGGGGAGAAATTTATTAGTTTCTCTCCCTTATCTGATCCAGACAAATTTCATCAACTAAAAAACTTCTGCTTTGAGTAACAATATCTAAAACAAACTTTTATCACACAAATAAGTAAAATTTTGAGCCAAAAATTTCTGTTTATTTCTCATGTATAAACCATTAGAAAACCGCTGGCGTAGAGATTTAGAAATTAAAAGAATTCCACAAGTAGGGAAAAAGCCTGAATGTTACCAAGTTAAAATTCCCAACTCTGAGCAAATATTTGAATTCGGATTGGAAGAATATTTCCTTTGCCAATCGATGAATGGAGTAGCTACTCCATCCGTAATCATTGATAAATTTATATCTCGTTTTAATACTCTACTAGCCGAAGAAGATTTTGATCAGTTTTCTCGTCAAATTGCAGAGTGTAATCTTCTCGAACCATTTCTATCTGAATCAGATATAGAAAATGCAATACAGGAACCATTATTAGAAATTAAACAAAATGAGTATACCAGAATATCTTCTGGTATGAATTTTTCTAAAAAAGAAAAACATAAATCTCAAGTCTATATATGGTCTGCTGTCAATCCTGGTAAAAACTTTGCTATTCTAAAAAATATTTTTGCACCATTTAGTCTGTTATTTCAAGTATCAGTTTGGGGATTGATACCTGGCATACCCATAGCTTTTTTAACTTTATTTAATAACCAATTTCTCTTGTGGTCTGATTATCTTTCTGGAATTAAGTCTTTACCTTATTTACAAATTTATATATTTAATCTTATTTTTGCCTCTCTGACAGCTAAGATAGCTCAGGGTGTAGTGCTTACTTATTATGGTGGTACGGTTACGAAGTTTGGCTTGGTTCTGGCTGCTGGATTTTTACCCCGCTTTTATATTGATAGAGAGCCTATGTGGCAACTTCGACGTCACAAACAATTGTGGACTCTAGCAACTCCAGTAATCACCAGACCAATTTTATTTGTTTTGAGTGTTTTAGTTTGGTATTTGCACCGTGAAACAGGAACACAATTGAGCAATTACGCTCTTTTACTTGCTCATGCCAGCTTTATAGATTTTTTACTAGATGCAAGTCCTTTATGGCCTTCTGATGGCTATGTATGGACAACAGCTTATTTTCGTCTACCACCTAACTTGTTTCAAAGATCTTTTTTGGTTTGGGATATGTTACTTAATCGCCGTCCCCTACCAAAATCATTACCTGCAAAACAAAAATTAGGATTGCAACTGTTTTTGCTGGGTGCAGGAATTTTTTCAATCTCAGTGATTTTGACAATCATTTATTTTGCTGCTGGGGGTTTAGCAGAAAACTTGCCCGGAATTTTAGGTAATGGTACTACCTATATATTTTTATTTGCACTGTTAGCACTCGTTTTACGCCAGCCAATATCTAAATGGTTGAACTCTCAGAAACTTAATAATTTAGTGACAAGAGATATGATTACATCAGCAAAAGAATCAGAATACGCAAATCAGAAAGTCAATAAATCTTGGCTGGGTACATTTTTAAAAGCATGTACAATGCTTGGAGGCTTTGCGCTTTTTTTACCATATCCATATCGTTCTGGTGGTCAAATTAAATTAATAACTTCTAAGCAACAGCAAATACAAGCTGAAGTCGATGGAAAAATTACACGAATTTTACTCAAAGGTGGTGATGGTACTTGGGTAAAAGCCGGAACTGTAGTAGCAACTATGGAAGCTCCGGAAATTAGCAACGAATTTTCTAAAACCGAGGAGCAAATAAACAGTAAGCAAGCTGATATGAGAAAGCAGGAAGCTGAACTAGCTAAGCTACTAGCTACTCCTAAAAAAGAAGATATAGAAGTTGCTAAACAACAAGTAGAAGTTGCCAACCAACAAGTAGAAGTTGCTAAGCAAAAAGTAAAAGTTGTACAACAAGAAGTAGAAGTAGCCAAAGGAGCGCTTCAGACTGCTATTAGTAGAGCTGAATTTAGTCTTCGTGAAGCTGAGAGATTTAAGTATTTGTCAGAAGAAGGCGCTTATTCTCGCCAACAATATGAAGATGCGGACAAGCGTGCCACAACAGATCGTAACACCGTCGAAGAAATGAAGCAAAATGTTGAAAAAGCTCAACAAAGTCTACAGGAAGCAAAAGGAGATGTCGCAGTTAAATATCAAAAAGTAGAAGAAGCAAAAGCTAATCTTAGTTTAGTAAAGAGTGGACCTTATCCGGAAGAACTAGATGCTGTGCGTCAAGAAATAGCAGCTACTAGAGCAGAAATCCAGCGTCTGAGGCAACAATTGACATATCTTAATAGTCAGCTTAAACGTACTAAGTTAGTAATGCCATTTGATGGATATATAGTCACTTCTGAATTGCAGCAAAAAGTAGGTAGTTATCTAGATAAGGGCGATACCTTTGCTACTGTAGAAAACTCTCGCAATATTTATGGAGAAATCCAAATCCCTGAATATGAAGTAAGTGAAATTATTTCTGGAGGAAAGGCTGAAGTTAAGCTGACCGCATATCCCAATGATCCTTTGATTGGACGTGTAATTTCAATTGAACCTGTTACCAGCAATGATAATTCATCAAGTAAGATTTCTGTTAATCAAACTTCAGGTACAACTTTAGAGTCTACAAATGCAACATCTAGTCGAGTAGTTAAAGTAATAGTAGAGCTTCCCAGAACTGACAGAATTTTAAAATCTGGTATGTCTGGTTATGCGAAAATTGAGGGTAAAAGTATGCCTGTAATCATAGCGTTTACCCGTCCTATTGTTCGATTTATTCAAATTGAATTGTGGTCTTGGATTCCTTAAATTTTTATTAATTGGCAAAGTTTTCTAGAAATTAAAACAGCAAAAAGTTGGAAGACGGATTATGGATATAGAACGAGTTTATGGGTCTAGTAGTATAGAAGAAATTAAACAGCGCCAAGCCCAGATGGAATATCGCAAGCTCTGGTTAAAAGCACTACATGATGAAAATCAGCTAGAACTTGAGTCACTTTCCCAAATCAAAGAAGATGTAGTTACAGAAATACAACAAGCTAATTCTCTGACTAAGCTTATAGGATTTTTTAAGGGGAATAAATATCAAAATAAAATAGAAGAAATTCCAGAGGAAAATCACAAAAAGCCTAATCCGACTCAAGGGAGTATGCTGGAATTTATTGACGATATGTCTCATTTTGCTTTGGAACTGAATCTTAGTTTCACAACACCAGATGAGATCAAACAACGTCAAGAAACACTAAACAACCGTCAAGCTTGGCTACAAAAATTGTTAAAGACTACAGAAAAAGAACTCAATTTAATTTCTACAGCAGAGGAACAAAAAGCAAATGAGGATGTCAAAGAAATCAGTGAAACCTCACAAACTGTTTTGAAAATGATGGATTCTAAATCTTGAGTACAAAAAAAGAGATTTTCACTATAAGACAATTTTGAACTCTGTTCATGTGTATATAGAATATTGGCAAGCAATTATTTTGTCTAGAGTCAGCAATAGATTCTTTAGACTAATAAACTGACTTTCCCAGTAGTTTCTCTGTTGTATCGAGGAAGTTAGTGTGAAAAATAAAAATTTTCTAAAGGTACGAATAGCTAGATGTTTTGCCTTACTTATGCCAATAACTTTATTGATATCTCCTACTGTGACAGCTTGCTCTTCTAAGTGGAATGATAATCACGTGTTTGCTCAGTCTTCACCAACCTCAGTAAGCGATCGCTCATCAGTTGCATCTACAAACACATCTAATCAACAAGTTTATGATGTTGGGATTGTGGACAACATAATACTCAATGATGCCCAACGCAACCGTCAGATACCAATTAAGGTTTCTTACCCGGAAGGACAACAAGGGTCGTTTCCTGTGATTATCTTTTCTCATGGGGCTGGTGCTTCCAAGGATGATTACGCTCCTCTGACTCGCTTTTGGGCTAGTCAAGGATATATCTGCATCCAGCCTACCCATGCAGATTCAATAGCCTTAAACAGGCAACAAGGTAACTCTGAAAACTTGCGTGAAAGCGTCCGACAAATGCTGGGCGATGCCAAAGGTTGGAAAGATCGTGCAACTGACGTATCTTTTATCATTAGTTCTTTGAGTGAACTAGAGCGCCAAGCACCCCAGTTGAAAGGCAAAATGAATACTCAACGTATTGGTGTTGGCGGTCATTCCTATGGTGCTTATACTGCTCAGTTGGTCGGCGGAGCAACCATTGATATACCAGGAGGAGCTAAAGCACAAAGTTTCGCGGATCGTCGCGTGCGTGCGGTCTTGTTGTTGTCTCCTCAGGGAGCTGGTCAACAGGGACTGACTCGCAACTCGTGGGCAAATTTCAAGCTACCAATGATGACGATGACTGGTTCTAGAGACAGAGGCGCTCAAGGACAGGGGCCAGAATGGAAAGAAGAACCATTTAAATATTCTCCTGCGGGCGATAAATATCTTGTTTTTATAGAAGGAGCCACTCACTTCTCCTTTAGTGGCAGACTTGCTCAAGGTGGAGGCGAAGCCCAAACTCAAGCTCAAGGACAAGGACGACCCGGTTGGAGATTACGGGAGCATTTCGGTGGTGGGCAAGGTGGTGGTTTTGGTACTCGCAGACGCTTCGGTGGTGGTCAACAGGAAGAAAATATCTTTAATTATGTAAAAGTTGCCAGTATTAGTTTTTGGGATGCCTATTTGAAGCAAGATAGTCAAGCTAAGAATTACCTGAAGTCTGATGGACTTCAGGCTGATAGCAATGGTGATGTTTCTGTTTCTTCCAAGTAATGCGTTTATTGGTAGTATTCTTTTGGAGGTTTTGCGACACCCCATTTCATCAAATTTGCTTCTAGTTCCTTGATAAATTTAGCATCTTCTGCCAGGAGGGAATGGTTTTCGCTTGTGAATGAGTTTTGATTCACAGAGGATTGTTGCTCAAGAAAAGCGAATGCTTGCCGAAATTGTTCCGGGCTGGTTTGAATTGGCGAGTCAAAGTGACAGGAAATAATTTGCTGAAAATCCCAATTAGCAACCCGATCAGCCCAGTTGAGTACTTGTGTAGGATCTTGAGGAAAAATTAGAGTTTGCAAAATTGGTGCTACAAATGGACGCCCCTGATTTCGTAGCGCTGCAAATGATTGCTGCCAATTTTCTCGCCATCGAAATGGAAAAACACCAAAGTAGGCTTTTCTAGAACGATCTGGTGCTTTGAGGGCATCGCGAAATGCCTGCCCTAATCCTATTGTCTCCAGTGTACTGGGACGGAAATAGATGGCAAACAATGAAATGCGTTGCCATCCCTTACGGCGGTTGGCTTCGTTGTCTTTGATCGCTTCTAAAGCGTTGTCTCTGGCGTGAAAGAGTAAGGGGTAGGGGTCTAATTTAAAAGTAGCAGGTGGTTCTTCTGGCACAGACACAACAGAATCAGTTACTAGTAGAGTGTGCGATCGCTTGTGGAAGAAAGCAACTTCTGCAAAAGCCCCCCGTCCCAAATCGATATCCAAGATTGCATAATCAAATTCATCACTTATAGGAGCCAGGCTGGAGTTTTCTGGAAGTATGTGAGTGCGTTTTGGGGGAAAGCCTAACCAACTTAACGGCAAATTAAACGGAAAACTCCACTGGTGGGGAGCAACAAATACTTGCGCTTGGGGAAAGCATCTAGCGAAAGGGCCAACAAAGACTTTGTGTTCTAAGCCAGAACTGGTGGGCAGAATAATGTATTTCACATTACCATACCTTGCTACCAATTCATTCACCATGCGGATACATTCTCTGGTAGGAGCAACAGGTGCATAGACTAGAAGACCACCAGTTTCGAGTCTAACTACAGTCATCCGAATGGGAACGATAGTGTAGAGAATGCCGTGCAGTTGATCGAATGTCCAAATCGTGTCCTCAACAACTTCACAGCAGCATGTTTGCCGCTTACCGTAGGGATAAAGTGGCACAGCAGGCCAAAATGGCCATGACCAATCTCTCATCTGCATCGGTCGTTTCTGTGGCATGACTCCCGAGTTGGATTCCTGTGGATTCATTAGGACTGCCCTCTGCCTTGCCTGAAAGGGTTGATAATATCAAAATTATTCCTACCAAAAGGTAGAAGACGATGTCTAATCTAAACAATTAAGAATAAGAAAACGCACTGATGGTCTTTCAAACTCCCCTACTATTGTCTTAAATTTGATAGTAGGGGGTTTTTTATCAGCAATCCCATTTTTCACCTGAAATCAACCTAAAGTGTAGGTATTTGGTTCATTTTCGCTTCTATCAAAAATATTAAGCTGCCTTTTTGCACTTCGAGATTAATGATGCGGAACCGCGTATCATCAAATTCTAAATATGGCAAGTTGACTAATTCTTTAATCTTGTTCATTAATGCCACGACAATATTTAAGGAAATGCCCTCCCCTTGAGTACAGTTGAAACTTTCCATGAGTGTAGGTTTGTTTAGGGTACGTGGGCTAAACACTGACCTAAAGCCGACTTGGCTAGTATGAGCTTGTTCTTGTATCCCCACTATCCCATCGATTTGAATTTTGCCATCACCAGGCAAAGAAAGCTGAATTTTCTGTGATTGCAACTTTACAGTTTTACCATCCACATTCAAATCAAAGGGTCTGAGTTTGCTCCGAACAAAGTCTGAAGTCAAGGCGTGGTTAATATCCGCCTCTTTTAAGACTATACGAGCTTTAGTATTTACAGGCTGATCAAGTTCAATTTGACCAAAAATGGCACTAAGAGGATTGATGGAAATTTGATCTGTTTTTACCTGTATTTCTTGTATGCGGACTTCTTGTATTTCTAGCCCTTCTCCAGCCAAAGAAACAGTATCTGCTTGTCCTTGAACAATTTTGAACAAATCGGTTTGCACATCTACATCTATTTTTTCTGCTTGATCCAACTGGTGAGACAAGGTATTTTCTGCCGCTTGGGAGAGTAAATTTTCCTCAATTTTTCGTTCTTGTGACATAAGTTGAGTTCTTTTAGAGCCTTCTGCTTCATTGAAACGCCGATCGCTCACAAGTGTATCTGCAACAAGTTATATAAAATGATATATATTTGTAGGGTTTTTAAACTTATCTGTCTTGAAAGGCACCAGCGCGAGGGCAGAGGAGCCACTGCGTTGGACTCTTTCCCCGGCTTGTAGACGCGCTCCGCACGGCTACCTACGGAAGCCACTCCGTGTCTACGGTGCAGGGTAGCATGTGGCGTGACAGAAGGAGTAAAACAAACTTTCATTCTTTATTGTGAACTCTGATCATGGAAGTCTTGCACGCAGACTAGGCAAGGATATATGCATTTCTAGCAGTGGCGTTCAACGCAAAATGCTTTTGAAGGTTCCGAAATCTCGACACATGGGCATTGAGATCCATATACCCGCTGATTTTCTGAAGATCAAACTTTGCCACTGCACTGATTTAACACTACTGTGAATATTTGTCATCTACCATAGGTGAGAGGCTTAGTTGAAGCTAACTGATCCATTGCACTCACTTTTTAATCACATTTGTTTCTCATACTAGATTTACAGGTCAACTTTAGTAAATAGCTAACAACTAAAGCAACAACTAATAAACTAATAGTCTTAATTTACCCTGTCAATCAGGGTGTAAGGGATCAGGAAGGGTGTAAGGGTGTAGTAGTTCACCAAATAGATTTTGATAGGTTGCCCAGATCCTCGACTTTTTTAAAAAGTCGGGGATCTAACGCCTCGCGAAGAGTCAAAACTTATGTGGTCGAGTAGTAGGGGTGAAAGGGTTTAAGGGGGTAAGGGTAAAAGGGTGTAAGGTAGAAAATTTGATATCCAAAATTCTTCTCCTACACCCCCATACCCTTACTCCTCTACACCCTTTCCTATAAAGACGCCACACCCCCATACCCTTACTTCCCTACACCCACCCGAAAGGGGCTTGGTCAGTGTTAAATATAAGGGCGAATAAGATGACAGTAACATCACAACAGATAATTCGATCAAGTCAATGGCATCATCTGTCTATACAAGAAGTAACTCGGCATTTAGATACTAATTTAGAAACGGGTTTAACCTCTGCTGTAGCGGCAAAAAAACGGGAGCGTTTTGGTGCGAACGAACTCAAGAGCAAACCTGGAAAAAGTCCATTGCTACGATTTATCTTGCAATTTAACCAACCACTGCTGTACATCTTGTTGATTGCGGGTGCAATCAAGGCGTTTTTGGGGCAGTGGGTGAATGCTGGGGTAATTTGGGGCGTAACTCTGATTAACGCCATTATTGGTTTTGTGCAAGAATCTAAGGCTGAAAGTGCGATCGCTGCCTTAGCTTCCTCTGTGCGAACCAACGCAACCATCATCCGCAACGGTCAAAAGATGCAAGTTCCTTCCACAGAGTTAGTACCGGGGGATGTGGTACTACTTGTTTCTGGAGATAAGGTTCCAGCGGATTTGCGTCTGGTGCAAACACGGAATCTGCAAGTGAATGAGTCAGCACTCACAGGTGAGTCAATTGCAATTGAAAAAAACACGCAACTTCTGCATCTAGATACACCGTTAGCAGAACGTACCAATATGGCTTATGCTGGTAGTTTCGTGACTTTTGGCACTGGCAAAGGCATTGTTGTTGCCATAGGAGATGCCACAGAAACCGGGCGTATTTCCCAGCTAATGGAACAGGGAACCAGCCTGAAAACGCCATTAACCCGCAAATTTGACAAATTTAGCCGCACATTGCTGTATATCATTTTAGGGATAGCAGCATTGATGTTTGCAGTTGGGCTGGGATACGGCTATTCCTGGGTAGAAATGTTTGAAGCTGCGATCGCTTTTGCCGTCAGTGCCATTCCCGAAGGATTACCAGCTGTTGTCACTGTTACACTAGCAATCGGTGTTTATCGCATGGCGCGGCGTCATGCTATTGTTCGCAAATTGCCAGCAGTGGAAACCCTCGGCAGTGCTACAGTTATTTGCTCTGACAAAACCGGAACCTTGACAGAAAATCAGATGACTGTACAAGCAATATATGCAGGAGGTCAAAATTATACTGTCAGTGGTGTAGGTTATGCTCCCGAAGGAGAAATTTTACTCAATGAAAAGCCAGTAAATAGGAACCATTTGCCTGCTCTTGAAGAATGTCTCAAAGCCGGATTGTTATGTAATGATTCACACCTGGAACAAAAGGACGGACAGTGGCAGGTTGTTGGCGACCCCACAGAAGGAGCATTGATAGCTGTTGCCAATAAAGTTGGATTTACCCGCAGCAACTTAGAAGAGGAAATGCCCAGGTTGGATGTCATTCCCTTTGAGTCTGAGTTCCAATACATGGCAACTTTGCATGAAACTTCGTCATTTGTCATTGGTCATCCGTCATTGGCAACTGACATAGACGCGCCTTCTTCGGCTTCCCATAGGGTAGGACAAAAGACAAAGGACAAAAGACAAAGAACTATCTACGTTAAAGGTTCAGTCGAAGCAATTCTCAAACGTTGCCAACAGATGTTGGATGTAAAGGGAAACCTTGCTTCTCTGGATGTAGAAACAATACATCAGCAAGTTGATGCAATGGCGAATCTTGGTTTACGGGTGCTAGCGTTTGCCAAGAAAACTGTGCCAGATGTAGAGACGTGCCATGGCACGTCTCTACAACGTGCAGATATCGAAAATGATTTGATTTTCTTGGGATTGCAGGGGATGATCGATCCACCTAGAACAGAAGCAATCAAAGCAGTTCAAGCCTGTCAAGAAGCAGGTATCCAAGTCAAAATGATTACAGGCGACCATGCAGTCACTGCCCAAGCAATAGCTCGAAGTATGGGCTTCAACAAAAACGGCGAAGTTCTGGCTTTTACAGGAAGTCAACTTGCCCGAATGGGTCAATCAGAACTCGCTACAGCCATAGAAGATGGGGTGGTGTTTGCTCGTGTTGCACCAGAGCAGAAACTGCGTATTGTTGAAGCATTACAATCCAAAGGCGAAGTCGTCGCCATGACGGGGGATGGAGTCAACGATGCACCCGCCCTCAAACAGGCAGATATTGGTATTGCGATGGGGGGTGCAGGTACAGAGGTGGCGAAAGAAGCCTCTGACATGATTTTAACCGATGATAATTTCGCTTCCATAGAAGCAGCAGTTGAAGAAGGGCGGACTGTATATCGAAACCTGCTCAAAGCGATCGCCTTCATCCTACCTGTCAATGGTGGTGAGTCGATGACGATTTTGATTAGTGTGCTGCTTGCTAGAGAATTGCCGATTTTATCTTTACAAGTTCTGTGGTTGAACATGGTTAATTCCATTGCTATGACTGTACCTTTGTCCTTTGAGCCAAAATCTGAGCGGGTGATGCAAAAACCACCACGTAATCCCCGTGAACCTTTACTTTCCCCAAGTCTAATCAAGCGCATCCTAGCAATTTCCATCTTTAACTGGATTTTGATTTTTGGCGTATTTGAATGGATACGACAAACCACAGGAAATCTCGATTTAGCTCGAACAATGGCAATTCAAGCCTTAGTAGCTGGAAGAATTTTTTATCTTTTAAGTATTAGTCAATTAGGAAGTGCTGTTCTTGCCAGACTTCGCTTAATTAGACAAAGAATTAACGATGCCTCAGCAATTGGAATTGGAATTGCTTGTACTGTAATTTTGCAGATAATTTTTAGTCAGTGGAACTTGATGAATAGCTTATTTTCTACAGCCCCACTGAACTTAAATCAATGGTTAACTTGCTTGCTTATCGGCTTGCCAATGATTGTAGTATCAGCATTAGTCAATCGATTTGACCCTCTTGACTAAGTTATTTAATCACTCAATAACAAGGAAAAGGGAATAGGTAAAAACCAATTACCTTTTCCCCAATTACCAACTGCGGGAGTACAATATCATACGCAATTAGCCGAACTTGGTGTTAAAAAATTTTGATCCCTGGCGTTCTTGGCGTCTTGGCGGTTCATTCTTTATCTCTTTTTATACAACGCCCAAAAATCCTACTTCCAAACAACATTACCTGAAAATGTTGCATTGCAAATAGATGTATTTAACCTATTTATCAAATTGTCACTTAATAAGTATCTAGGAAAATCAGTTTAATACCAATAGATAGATACAGGAATGAAATCCAGAAAATACTATTAGTAAATAACTATGATCATTAGGAGGTATCCTCATGACTAGCTTTCTTCGATTATTCTCAGTAGCTGTATCTGTACCCACTTTATGTTTAGCTGTCAATGCAGCTGTACCCTTACTAAGTAACGCTCAAACTCCAACACAGACAACATTTCGTGATGTACCACCTAATTATTGGGCGCAACCATTCATTCAACGCTTGGCCCAAAGAAACATTGTGGCGGGATATCCTGATGGCACATTTCGACCAGAGCAAGCAGTACAACGTGATGAATTAGCTGCAATTATTCGCCAAGCTTTTAACCAACCCCCAGTGCGACAAATAGAAAGCGGCTCTGTATTCAGAGATGTTTCTGAACAATCATGGGCAGAACGTCCGATTGAGTCAGCATATCAACAAGGCTTTATGTCTGCCTATCCTAATGGTTACTTTCGACCAAATCAACCTGTTACCAAAGTTGAAGCAATAACTGCTTTGAACAGAGGTCTAGATTTAACTTCTGATACGCCAGTGGCAGTTTCTCCAACTACTCAACCAACTACACAGCCAACTACACAACAACGAGCAAGGAGAAGACCAGTATTTGTTCCAATCGCAATCACATCCTTAATGCAGCCTCTCCTAATTTCTAGAGCCGAGGCTGTACCTCCTGCTGCAACTGCTCCTGGAACAACAACACCTCAAAACGCTACACAACCCGAACGTTCTGCCTCAGCTATTGTCAATGACTATTACATAGATGCCAACAATATCCCGCAAAATGCTATTCCTGATGTCGCCGCAGCTACCCAACAAAATATAGTTGTTAACTATCCAAATCTAAGAGAACTCAACCCTAACCAGCCTGCTAGCCGTGCAGAAATTGCGGCCTTAATCCATCAAACATTGGTTTCTCAGGGAAGAATCGAACCACTTCCTGAAAATTCACCTGCTAATCGGTATATTGTTCGGACTTCTGGTAATAACCAAAATACTCAATAGCAGTCGTTGATAGTTCATGGTTCATCATCACGAGCCAACTTATGTTTTCCGCCTGACGCACGAACTCGCGTTGCGTTGGGCAACCTTAAGTATTCTGCTGTTTTTTGTAAGTGTGGCAGGTGTGAGTGGATTTTACCAAGCTATTCATGGGCAGACATGGACATTGGTATCCGCAAGTAACCAAACAAATCAATGGTCAGCCCTTGTTGTATTCTTAGGATTTATTGCTGTTTTATTCGGACAGATCATTATTCACGAATTAATTCACGGGGTGGCGTTCGCTGCCTTTGGTGGGTCGCCCCGTTACGGAGTTGGTGTTAAATTTTTCTTACCTTATGCTTACGCAACTTCACCAGGAACTCGCTTTTCCCGTAACGCATATTTGGTTATTGACCTGGCTCCGTTGGTTGTAATTGATTTGCTGTGTCTGGTTTTAGTAGCGATATTTCCACAAGCAGCTTGGCTTGGTTTAGTTGTAGTATTTAATACTTCTGGAGCTAGCGGTGATTTGTGGATGGCAACGCTGCTGCTGCGCTGTCCTGCGTCAATTGAGGTGGAAGATCGTCATACAGGTATGGCGATTTACGCTCCTCCTGATGTTGATTTTCGTTCGCTACCCTTTAAAACTTCTAGTTCAAAAACTCGTTCCGCTTTATGGGTTTGGGGTAACGTTACGCTCCTAGCTTTGATGGTAGTGTTTTTGGGTAGCTTTCTGCTGATGCCAGTCTTCCAGATTTTGCAGGTTCCTTCATTTGTTTTAGGTACAGATAGTTTCTGGATTATGCGCTGGCAGAATGACGAACAAGGAGTTCGTATTGGTTTGAATGTATTGTCTATTTTAGCGATCGCTGCCTTTATTGGACTTATGGGTATTTTGGCAAAGGTAATAAATTAGCTGGTGGCTTCTCAGGAACAACCCAATGGTAAAGGGCAAGGGGGAAAGGCTTGAATTTACCCTTTTCCTCTTTCCCCCTTAACCAAAGATATTGGGTGTACCAGGACGATAGTAATTGCCTCCTGGGTGGAGACAGGCTGTCGTCAGTTCAGTGTTTGATGAAAATTTTTGGCAGATTGACTGTTAGTTAGGTCGATTACGATTAGGGCCACCCGCCCAAGGTGGTGGCCCTTGGGTAGGACGAATATCAACTACAGAACCATCTTCACGAGTAATGGAAAAGGCATCTAACTCCCCACCTCTACCCAACTCGCCCGTAACACTAACCTGTTCACCAGGCTTAAGATTAATTTCGCGCCACCAACGCGGCCCCGCATCCACAATTAGTTGCCCTGTACCATCATCAATGATAAAATCATTACCTACAACTTGCGAAACTTTACCAGATACAGTTATGCCGTTAGCACGTTGTTGTAAATCACTAATTTTAGTTTGAGTCTGTGCCAAGGTAGGTAAAGTTCCAATTGTAATTGCAGAAATTGCTGCTAAGGTTAAGCCGAATAATACTCTTTTATTCATCGCTAGTTACCTTTTGACTCTGCTTTCTTTATTTTTGAAACAAAATGTGAGCAAAAAGTGACAGTAAGAATACAGAATAAATTTTCATTTTCTAGCGGCGCTTATACAAGCCAAATAGAGGAGCAAGAATTGCCCCAAAAACAAACCCTCCAGCATGTGCCCAGTAGGCAATCCCGCCACCTTCCATACCGGTATTGGAGCGAGCCTGTAAGCTAGCGATACCATAAAAGGCTTGCTGAACAAACCAAAACCCAAGAAAGAAAAACGCAGGGAGTCGTACTGTGGTCAAGAAAAATCCCAAGGGAATTAAGGTGAGAACTTCAGCTGTTGGGAAACGAAAAATATATGCACCTAAAACTCCGGCTATAGCGCCACTAGTACCCAAGGAAGGAATCGTAGAATTTTGTGAAAAGAACCACTGACACAACCCTGCCAAAACGCCGCATGTCAGATAAAAAATTAGGAAGCGATCGCAGCTCCTAACTGAATCAATTCCGTAGTATATAAGATGTTGACCTAAGAAAAAATTGCCCGTGGCTAAACCAGAAGAAAACGCCCTTCCCCTATATCAAACACCTCTATATTTCCTTGCCTTGGAACTAAAAGCGCGACTCACTAGCTTTGGTGGTTGGGAAATGCCCGTACAATTTAGCGGTATTACTACAGAACACCAAGCAGTAAGAAATGCTGCCGGCATATTCGATATTTCCCACATGGGCAAATTTGCCCTGACTGGAAAAAACCTCATTGCCCAGCTTCAATACCTAGTTCCATCAGACTTAAGTCGTCTGCAACCAGGTCAAGCTCAATACACTGTTTTGTTAAATGCAAACGCTGGTATCATCGACGACATTATATTCTACTACCAAGGGGAAAACTCTGACGGCGAACAGCAGGGAATAATGATAGTCAATGCTGCGACTACGAGTAAAGATAAAACATGGCTGTTGCAGCACCTTAACACTCAAGAAATCAATTTCCAAGACCTTTCTAAAGGAAAAATCTTAATTGCTGTCCAAGGGCCAAAAGCTGTTGAGTATCTTCAGCCCTTTGTGCCAGCAGACTTATCATCAGTGAAAGCCTTCGGACACTTAGAAGCATCCGTTTTGGATAAACCCGCCTTCCTTGCTCGTACAGGCTACACAGGCGAAGATGGATTTGAGGTGATGCTGGACCCAGAAGAGGGCGTAAAATTATGGCGTAGTCTTGTTGAAGCCGGTGTAATTCCCTGTGGGCTTGGTGCTAGGGACACTCTGCGACTAGAAGCAGCAATGGCACTTTACGGACAAGATATTGATGATACCACCACGCCCCTAGAAGCAGGTTTAGGTTGGTTGGTGCATCTTGATACCAAAGGAGATTTTATTGGGCGCCCCATCTTGGAACGACAAAAAGCTGCGGGGGTGCAGCGCAGACTAGTAGGTTTGCAAATGCAAGGACGCAATATTGCTCGTCATGGCTACCAAGTACTATCAGCAGGTGTAATAGTAGGAGAGGTAACTAGTGGTACACTATCACCGACACTTGGTTATCCCATTGCCCTAGCATATATTCCCACACAGCTAGCAAACGTTGGTCAACAGCTACATATAGCAATTCGCGGTAAAACATACCCAGCGATAGTGGTTAAGAAACCTTTTTACCGTTCTCAAACTCGGATCACAAAATAAACAGAGGTACATAGTGGTGCGAACCTACAAAAACCTGTATTTTCTGCAATAGAAAACCGCTATATTAGCCATTAGTCATTAACCATGTTAAATTTTTGCATGTGGAAAAGGAAGTGATATGTCTTTGGAATATCCACAGGATTTAAGGTACTTAGATACTCATGAATATGTACGTCTAGAAGGTGAAATAGCCACAATTGGTATTACTGCCTTTGCTGTAGATCAACTTGGAGATGTTGTATTTTTGGAATTGCCAGATATTGGTGACGCTGTTACCAAGGGAGAAAAAATTGGCACAATCGAATCCGTAAAAGCTGTTGAAGATTTAAACTCACCAGTAACTGGCACTGTTATCGAACGTAATGAGGAGATGATTGAATCTCCCGAACAAATAGCAGAAGATCCCTATGGTGAGGGATGGTTTATTAAAGTACGGGTAAATGACCCCGGTGAAATTGATGATGCACTCACAGCACAGGAATATAGTGCTGAAGTGGAGGGGTAGAAGAGTGGGGAGGTGGGGAGGTGGGGAGATGGGGAGTGTGAGGAGTGTGAGGAGTATGAGGAGTGTGAGGGGTATTTCTTTCATTGATATTCTCCCTTGTCCCCTTGTCCCCTTGTCCCCTTGTCTCCCGTGTCTCCCGTGTCTCCCTTGTCCCCCGTGTCTCCCCTGCCCTCCCTATCCTCCCATGCTGTCCGGGAAAATTTCATGAATCTTAGATGAACTGATATTTTAGATCCAACACATCAAGCATACTTATTGCAAAATATGAAATAGTAACGTCTGGAGAAGCTCTTTGTGGTAATATCTGCTCCTCGTCCCCAGTCAGGTAATCAGCAAAATCTGGGCGAAAGCACTGAAAAATTAAGTGATTTTAAACAAAGACATATTGGCCCTAATGCCGATGACATACAGCAAATGCTGGATGTGCTGGGGGTTTCTTCCCTAGATGATCTCATCAACCAAACAGTACCGCAGTCCATCCGGCTACCTCGTGCTTTAAATTTACCAGAAGCACTTAGTGAGTACGCGGCACTAGCAAAGTTAAAAGAAATTGCTTTAAAAAACCAAATTTTCCGCTCATTCATTGGTATGGGATATTACGACACTATCACCCCGACGGTGATACAGCGTAATATCCTGGAAAATCCTGGTTGGTACACTGCCTATACTCCTTATCAGCCAGAAATTGCCCAAGGGCGACTAGAAGCACTGTTGAATTTCCAAACTATGATTATCGATCTGACGGGTTTGGAAATTGCTAATGCCTCATTATTAGATGAAGCAACAGCCGCAGCCGAAGCAATGAGTATGAGCTATGGTATTTGCAAAAATAAAGCAAATGCCTTCTTTGTCTCGCAAGAGTGCCATCCCCAAACTATTGATGTGTTGCAGACACGGGCTAAGCCTTTGGGAATCAAGATTATCATCAGTGACCATGAATCTTTTGATTTCTCAGAACCGATTTTTGGGGCAATTCTGCAATACCCCGCCAGTGATGGCACTATTTACGACTACCGCGCTTTTGTAGAAAAAGCACATGCTGTGGGAGCATTGGTAACGGTAGCAGCAGACCCCTTAAGCCTGACACTATTGATACCTCCTGGTGAATTTGGTGCTGATATTGCTGTTGGTAGTACTCAGCGCTTCGGTATTCCCCTGGGTTACGGCGGTCCCCATGCAGCATACTTTGCTACCAAAGAAGAGTATAAGCGGCAAGTCCCAGGACGGATTGTAGGCGTATCAAAAGATGCCCAAGGTAAATCAGCATTACGTTTGACTTTACAAACCCGCGAACAACACATCCGTCGAGAAAAAGCTACCAGTAATATTTGTACAGCACAAGTGTTACTGGCGGTGATGGCAAGTATGTATGCTGTTTATCACGGCCCAGCAGGACTGAAAAAAATAGCCGAGAATATCCACACTCTGACTGGAACCTTGGCAGCAGGATTGAAAAACCTGGGTTATAAAATTAGTTCTGAAACTTTCTTTGATACCATTCGCGTAGAACTAGGAACCCGTAGTTTACAAGAAATTCTCGCTGCTTGCGAAGCAAAAAAAATTAACCTGCGGATTTTTGATGAAACTGCTGTGGGTATTTCGCTAGACGAAACTACCACAGTTGAAGATGTTCAAAACCTGTTAGAAATTTTTGCCCTTGGAGACGAATCAACTCCTCCCACTCTCCCCATTGCCCCCCAACCCCACAAAGTGGGGACCCCTAGCCCCCCACTGCCCCTAATCCCCCTTAAGCGCACCAGCACTTACCTCACCCACCCCATCTTCAACCGTTATCACTCAGAAAGCGAGTTGCTGCGCTACCTGCACAAGTTGGAAACCAAAGATTTGTCACTCACTACATCAATGATTCCTTTGGGGTCATGTACGATGAAGTTGAATGCAACCTCAGAAATGATTCCAGTTACTTGGGCAGAATTTGGTAAAATTCATCCCTTTGCCCCCGATTCACAAACTCAGGGTTATCAAATTCTCTTCCAGCAATTGGAAGAATGGTTAGCAGAAATTACCGGGTTTGCGGGAATTTCTCTGCAACCAAATGCTGGTTCCCAAGGTGAATATGCCGGGTTGCTGGTAATCCGCAAGTATCATGAAAGTCGGGGGGAAGCACACCGCAATGTTTGCTTAATTCCCACATCTGCCCACGGGACTAACCCAGCAAGTGCGGTGATGTGTGGGATGAAAGTGGTAGCTGTGGCTTGTGATCTTCAGGGTAATATTGACTTGGATGATCTCAAGGCAAAAGCAGAAAAGCATAGCAACGAACTCGCTGCTTTGATGGTGACTTATCCTTCTACCCACGGCGTGTTTGAGGAAGCAATTCAGGAAATTTGTGCTGTTGTTCATAGCCACGGTGGACAAGTCTACATGGATGGGGCAAATATGAATGCCCAGGTGGGACTTTGCCGTCCAGGAGATATTGGGGCGGATGTTTGCCACTTGAACTTACACAAAACTTTTTGTATTCCCCACGGTGGTGGTGGTCCTGGTATGGGACCGATTGGTGTAGCAGCCCATTTAGTAGAATTCTTGCCTGGACACGCTGTGATTGCGATGCCAGATTACAATCCAAAATCGATGGGGGCTGTTTCGGCTGCACCTTGGGGTAGTGCTTCCATTTTGGTAATTTCCTGGATGTACATTGCCATGATGGGTGCAACAGGTTTGACAGATGCTACGAAAGTGGCTATTCTCAATGCCAACTACATCGCTAAAAGATTGGAAGCACACTATCCTATTTTGTATCAAGGCAAAAATGGGTATGTTGCCCATGAGTGTATTTTAGATTTGCGATCGCTCAAAAAATCCGCCAACATCGAAATTGATGATATCGCCAAGCGGTTGATGGACTATGGCTTCCACGCACCTACTGTTTCTTGGCCTGTGGCGGGTACAATCATGGTGGAACCCACCGAAAGCGAGTCTAAGGAAGAGTTGGATAGATTCTGCGATGCGATGATTAGTATTCGTCAAGAAGTTGCCGAAATTGAAGCAGGTAAGGCGGATGTGCAAGATAATGTCCTGAAAAATGCACCCCACACTGCCGAAAGTCTAATTATCGGAGAATGGAATCATCCTTACTCCCGTGAACAAGCTGCTTACCCTGCACCTTGGACACGTGAACACAAATTCTGGCCTGCTGTTGGGCGTATTGACGCCGCTTTTGGAGACAGGAATTTTGTTTGTTCTTGTCTGCCTATGGAGGCGTATTCGTAGTCTAGTCTGATTCTCGAATTTCTCTGTGCTTGCCCAGAGGAGGGTATATTATCGAACACAGATGCACACCGATTCACACAGATGATTTATCGGTGTGCGTCTCTTGTTTATCTGTTGTTTTAATTCTGGAAATTGGTGTATTTTATATCTGTAAAAGATTTGTCAGTTATACCATTTCACAAAATTATTGATACAAATCCTCTCCCTTGTCTTCCTTGTCCTCCTTGTCTGTTAGTCGCTAAATTTATCAAACTTATAGTGAAACGGTATTAAGCGGGATGAAGTACTGTAAAATGTAAATCCTGTTTAGTTTTACCTTGCAGAAACCGTTCTTGTAATGGTTGCCATTGCTGCCACATTTGATAACGATTTTCTGCTAATAAGGCAGCAACATTGGGGATTTGAGTTTGAATTTCTGACTCGAAGATACCTTCTAACCACTCTGCAAGTACCATACTATCTTGTATAGAACCCAAGATATCTTGGATGCTTTTTAATTCTGCAATATAAGCTGTGTAAGTTTCACCGTAGAAATCGGAAAATAACTCCATTTGGTAACGTATGCGTTTGGCTTGCTTGCGTAGACTGTGAAGAGTCTTGCCGTTGGTTGCTAATTCTTTTTCTATTTTTTTTGCTTCCCAATTGTGCAAAACTACTATTTGATTTCCTTCAATTTCAGTCCCAACTAGCCAACCTGGATTTAGTAAGAAATCGCTTACCTCTGGCAACAGTAAGTCTGGTAAGACTTCTTGAATGGGTAGAGATGCCAGGGGTTGATAATTTGGTTCATCTAACCACTTTTTTAACGCTTGTTTGATTTCTTTATAACGTTCATCTTTGAGTGTGTCTCGCACATCTGCCAGTGCCTCTTCCCGTTGTTTTTCTAAAGCATCTAGGGCTGTTTGTAGAGATTGGCGTTCTTTTTTAGGTAATTCTGGTTGAGAAAGATGTTCAAGAGTTTCTTTTAATACATCTAAGTCTCGAAGATTGCCAAGACGACGCGCTATTTTTCCAATATTTTTATCACTTACAACCTTTGGTAAATTCACAGCGATCGCAAACCTACTAGTAGCTGTACGTAAGCGACGCATCCCCACTCGCATTTGATGTAATGCTTCTGGATCTTTATCTTTTTTAACTTCTGTTTCCCATTTTAAAGTTTTCTTAAAGTGTTTTTGGAGTGCCGAATAAGCATAATATCCAAGATTTTTCACTTGCGGTTTGGCAGCCAATGACATAAAAAATGATACACCTTATTTAGTTCTTTCTGTTGTCTATACTTCTTGAATCATAGCATTAGTTAAAAACTATAATATTTGATTTGTAACTAATTGTATATAAAATTACTGTCTCAAACCAATATTATGACGACTAATTATATATTTTTCAAAACTCATATAATTGTTAATCTGATAATCTGAAAAGTGTAAAAGTAGTTGAGCATTTATTTTTTACTTTCAAAAAATCTCTAACTAAGTACAAACTTGCGTTGACTCGTAACGAAATTATACGTTAAAAACTCCGCGTGACTCTGCGCTTACTTTGCTACCTGGTGCGTTTAAAAATGTTAAGATTTGACCCAAAGCTGTACTAATTAGCTAATTATTTAATAGATTTATAAATATTGCAATAAAAAGTATCATTTAACACTTAGGTTAAAAATGTTATACCAGAAAACACGTAAGCAAAATTTAACATGAAAAACTCAACTTTGTTAAACAATGTTTTGCTCAAATTTACTGATGGCTTTAAAGAACACCGAGAAGACCTATCGGCAGTAATGCTAACATCAGAAAAGCATCTATGGTTTGGTTCCGATGAAACTTCAACTCTTGAACGCCTTTCTTATATTGATGCTAATAATTTTGCTGAACATAAACAATTTCGTGTAGGAGAATTTATTGACTTACCTGCACCAGAAGAGGAAGAAATTGATATTGAAGGTATCGAATATAGTGATAACTATCTCTGGATTATTGGTTCTCATAGCTGGAAACGCAAAAAACCCAAACCAGATAAATCGGATATCAAAAACATTGAGAGATTAGCTAAAGTTGCATCGGAACCAAATCGGTATATTCTAGCACGTATTCCCCTTATCGACGGAGAATTATGTAAATCTTGTCCCCATCCGGCAGATGCAAATGTGCAGTTAACTGCTGCAAAGTTAAAATTAACTGAATACGGAAATATGTTGATGGAAGTTTTGGTAGATGATCCTCATCTAGGATTTTTTGTTACTGCCAAAATTCCCGGTAAAGACAATGGCTTTGATATAGAAGGTATAGCAGTTTATCAAAATCGAATTTTTTTGGGTTTACGCGGTCCAGTATTACGGGGTTGGGCTGTGATTTTGGAAATAGAGGTAGAACTTTTGCAAACAGGAGTACTAACCCTAAAACCAATAGCAAAAACAGGTCAATCTTATAAAAAGCATTTTGTATTTTTGAATGGTTTAGGAATAAGAGATTTACATCTAGCTGGAGAGGATTTACTGATTCTAACAGGGCCAACGATGGATTTAGATGGCCCAGTGCAAGTTTATCGTTTGCATGTTGACCCTAATTTGCAAGATGATGTCCTACACTACCCTGAATATGTACAAGATATTCCCTTTGGTAATCGAGATGACCATGCAGAAGGGATGACGCTGTTTGAGGAGATCAGCGGAACACCTTCGCTATTAGTAGTTTATGATTCTCCAGCAAATAATAGGCTGGTGAGTGATGGTAGTGTGATTGCAGATGTGTTTAAGTTGGGCTAGTTGAGAGGTGGGGATTAGGGGCAGTGGGGTGATGGGGAGGTGGGGTGATGGGGGAGTGGAGGAATAACTACTAACTACTAACCACCAACAACCAACAACCAACAACCAACAACCAACAACCAACAACCAACAACAAACAACCAACAAACTAAATATTTGTAGAAATTGCTTGCACTGGACAAGTAGGTATACACTGTTCGCAGACGATGCAGCGCGATCGCGTAAATGTTAGTTTATAGGTTTCTGGGTTCAGGGTTAGGGCTTCGGTAGGACAAACCCCTGTACATAACCCGCAGTGAACACACACTTCTTCGTCTATGACTATTTCTCCTAAAGTGTGAGATACACTGATATTTTGCGATCGCATCCACTCTACAGCAGCATCTAATTGATCTATATCCCCAGAAAGTTCTACTACCAATTTACCAATTTGATTCGGTGCTACTTGGGCGCGGATGATATTAGCAGCGACATTGAAATCTTTTGCTAGTCGGTAGGTGACTGGCATTTGAATAGCACGTTTGGGGAAAGTGAGGGTAACTCGTTTTTTCACGGTTTTGGAAATGGGGATTGGGAAATTTGGAAGTCGGAAGTCAGAATTAAATAAAGCGGTAAACTGAAAATAATAATGCTTAATAAGTTTTAATAAATTCTGTTATGAGTATCGATACTTCTGGGAAATCTCCAGCTAAATCAGAATTCAACGCTGGAACACGTGTAAGAAACTTTTTAGTCGCAATAGTAGCGATCGCTCTGAGTGTGACTCTTTTTGTAGGATTGAAATCTCAGGGTAACACAGTTTCTCTTACTCAGCTGGGTGAAGAATCTACTCCTTTAGAAGTAGCTTTGGCTAATGGCAAGCCATCGCTAGTGGAATTCTATGCTGACTGGTGTACTGTTTGCCAAAAAATGGCTCCTGATATTGCCGCACTGGAAAAGCAGTATACAGAAAAAATTAATTTTGTGATGCTGAATGTGGATAATAGCAAGTGGCTACCCGAGATGCTGAAGTATCGCGTTGATGGTATTCCCCATTTTGTGTTCTTGAGTGAAAATGGAGAACCCATTGCCCAAGCAATTGGTGATCAACCCCGCACAATTATGGCAAGTAATTTAGAAGCCTTGGCTGTTGGCTCATCCCTGCCGTATGCTCAAGCTAGTGGGCAAGTTTCCAAAGTTTCCACATCAGTAGCACCACCAGGTAACAGCGATGATCCTCGCAGTCATGGTAGTCAAGTAGTCAATTAGTTGCTTGTTGTTTGTTGTTTATTGTTTGTTCCAATCAACTACGAACTATCAACAAACAACTATTCATTAAACTTGATATATCGACATAAATCGATATAATTGAATTATGGATAGTAAAGATATTGATATTTTTAAAGTCCTGGCTAATGAGACTAGGTTACAGATCCTGCATTGGTTAAAAGAACCTGAGGCGAATTTTCCCTGCCAGGATGTAGATCCTCGTATGGTTGGAGTCTGTGTCGGTAGTATTCAAAAGAAAACTGGTTTGGCCCAATCTACGATATCTCATTACTTGTCTATGCTGGAAGACACGGGGTTAGTTGTCTCAACACGCATAGGACAGTGTACTTACTATCGCCGTAATGAAGAAGCTTTTTCTGTGTTTGTTACTCATGTTGCCACTGATCTATAAATAAAAGCTTATAGATACTTGTATTTTGTTTTTTATTTTCTTATATCGAAATTGTTCGATATTTCTAAGCTTCAAAATACTGCTATCGTGTAGGTGCAATGGGTAGCCAAAGCTTGATTGAAGGAGATAAGTATGCTGGCAAGCTATTTGTTATTATTAATTGTTGGTTTAAGTGCTATCATTCTGGGAATGAAAATACGGGAGGAAGTCTACCGCATTGCCGTTGTGTTTAGTGGAGGAATGCTGTTAGCAATGGGGTTAATATTGGCTCCTTCACCTGTACAAATCGGTTTTGGATTATTGTTGTTAGGGCTAGTCTATATATATTCTCCAACCAAAATTTTAGATTGATGGAAATCAACATGATTTTCCATTAATGCTGTTTGTTGTGAATAACTGAATTGCACTTTTCCTAATTCCGATGATATTGCTCAATCAAATTTAATCCCAAAAACAGAGCGGCAACACTACCAGCCACACAAATTTCTCCTTGGATAATTTTTGTTAAAACTGATTCTATAGGAATTAAGATTACTTCTATTTCTTCTGTGATATCCAGTTGCTGTTTACTCGTTTTGCTGACATTTTCTGCTAAAAATAAATGTAATCGATTGGTATCTTTGCTGGGTCGATCATATAAAGTAGCTATTTTTTTAATTTCTTGAGCTGTATAACCAGTTTCTTCCTGTAGCTCTCTTTTCGCTGCTATTTCGGCACTTTCTTGATTGGGGTCAAAACTGCCTGCTGGTAGTTCGATAAAAAAATCTTCTACTGCGTGTCTGTATTGGCGGACAAAGACAATTTCTTGATTGACGGTTATGGGTAAAATTAATGCTACTTCTGGTTTAATATAGACAAAGTAATCATCTATTATTTTGCCATTTGGTAGAAGAATTTCATCTTGCCTAAGTTGACACCAAGGATGGTTTAATACCATTTTTGATTGTAATAATTGCCATTTTTTTAATTTGTCCATAGAGTTTATTAAGTCTGTGTCAATGAATCTTGAGAGTTTCTGATATGATAGATGACTAGAGGGTGGAATATCTACATTAACGAACCACAAAGAACACAAAGAACACAAAGGTTTTCATAAGATAATACTCGTCAAAAAGTAGAAAAGACACAAAGTGTTGACCAATAATTCTTCACAGGGTACAATTCTGCAAAATTATCTGTGGGTTAATTCCAAATCTAAAATCTAAGAATTAAACTGAAATTTGAATTATGCAAATTGAGGTGGAAATCTTTACGGTTAACAAACGATTTCCCTTGACTATTAGTCGTGGGACAACAGCACAGACAACTAATGTTTGGGTGAAGATTTCCGATGATGGTATTGAAGGTTGGGGAGAGGCGTCGCCGTTTAGTATAGGCAATTATCCGCAATCAACGGAAATTATTAAAGATGCTTTGCTGAAAGTTGCCCCTGCTTTGCAAACATATAGCCCGTTGCAAAGACAGCAAGTAGAACAGATTTTAACAACAGCCAAAGTTCCTTCAGCAGCTAAGGCAGCGTTAGATGTGGCAATGCATGACTGGTTGGGAAAGCGCATTGGCTTACCATTGTGGCAGCTATGGGGGTTTGACAGAAATGCGATCGCACCAACTTCTGTAACTATTGGGATTAATTCACCAGCAGGGGCAAAAGCCAGGGTAAGGGATTGGTTGGAATTTCTGGATGTCCGTGTTTTCAAGATCAAGTTGGGTAGCCCAGAGGGTATTGACGCCGATCAAAAAATGTTGATGGCGGTACGAGAAGAAGCACCAACACAGGAATTATACGTTGATGCCAACGGCGGTTGGAATTTAGCAGATGCGATCTACATGTGTAATTGGTTGGCAGATTTGGGTGTAAAGTATGTAGAACAGCCCCTCGCAAAAGGTCAAGAGCAAAGTTTAGCCGAACTTAAGATGCGATCGCCTTTACCTATCTTTGTGGATGAAAGTTGTTTCACCAGTGCTGATATCCCTCAATTAGCTAATATTGTCGATGGAATTAATATCAAGCTAATGAAATCGGGGGGATTAAGCGAGGCGATGCGGATGGTAAATACAGCCCGCGCCAATGGGTTGCAAGTCATGTTTGGCTGCTATTCTGATAGTGCGCTTCTCAACACAGCAGCCGCACAACTAGCGCCACTTGCTGACTATTTAGATTTAGATAGTCACCTGAATTTAATTGATGACCCTTTTACAGGGGCATTTGTACAAGCAGGAAAAATTATACCAAACGACTTACCAGGCTTGGGGGTACAACGCAGTGCGTCTGCCACTTAATCAACGAATAGCTATCTTATTACATGAGGGAATCAAGGGAACTCGCGGTAAAACAGGGTTATCACTTTTACGCTACAGTGAAGCCCCGATTGTAGTAGCGATCGACCGCGAATGTCCAGGGCAATCCTTGCCAGAGTTAACAGGTATTCGCCGCGATGTACCCATAGTTGCATCAGTCTCAGCAGCACTCGAGTACAAACCGCAAGTCTTAGTAATTGGCATTGCACCTCTAGGTGGCGTATTACCAGATGATTACTGGCATGACATCAAAGATGCCTTAGCTGCGGGAATGTCCCTGGTAAACGGTTTACACGCACCACTATCAACCATACCCGACTTAAAAGCACTCCTGAAGCCAGGACAAATGATTTGGGATGTGCGCAAAGAACCACCGAATTTGGGTGTAGCTGCGGCGATGGCGCGTACCCTTCCCTGTCGACGGGTACTGACAGTGGGAACTGATATGGCAGTTGGCAAAATGTCAACTAGCTTAGAATTACACTGGGCATCAAAATTGCGGGGTTGGCGTTCTAAGTTTCTGCCTACAGGGCAAACTGGTTTAATGTTAGAAGGGGATGGTATACCCCTAGATGCTGTGCGCGTGGACTTTGCTGCTGGGGCAGTGGAACAAATGGTCATGCGCTATGGTAAGAACTACGATATTTTGCACATCGAAGGACAAGGTTCTCTACTGCACCCTAGTTCCACAGCAACATTGCCCTTGATACGCGGTTCCCAACCCACGCAGATGATCTTAGTACATCGGGCAGGACAAACAGAAGTTGCTGATGGTGTGCTAATTCCACCTTTAATAGATGTAATCAAACTTTATGAAACAGTCGCCAGTGCAGGTGGTGCTTACCCAAAAGTACCAGTAGCAGCAATTGCCCTCAACACTCGTCACTTAAACGAAGTAGAAGCAAAAGCTGCGATCGCCCAAACAGAAGCGGAAACCGGACTACCTTGTACAGATCCAATTCGTTTTGGTGCTGACAAGCTGTTGGATGCCGTCATGCAGAAGTAATCTACTGGTTCGTTATGAAGAACTCTAATCTGAACTGCAAATTTAAATTTTTTTTAAACAGGTCTCTCAAAAATCAGTATATTCACGTTAATTTAAGGTAAAGAACCTTTAAACGCCTTGAGTTTATGCAAGTCTGCCAAAGCTCTGATTGCTCAAACCCTTTTAACCCTGATGGTAATAGGTTTTGCATCAGTTGTGGTTCCAATAACTTTGGCAACCTTCTCAAAAACCGCTTCCGCGTGCAGGAAGTGATAGGTGAAGGTGGGTTCGGCAAAACTTATCTAGCCCAAGACGTAGATAGGTTAGATGCTGCTTGCGTAATCAAGCAATTTTTTCCACAAGTGCAAGGAACAGCAGCACGCACTAAAGCAGCAGAACTTTTTAAAGAAGAAGCAAAACGCTTATTTGAACTAGGAGAAAATCATTCCCAGATTCCCAGATTGCTTGCTTACTTTGAACAAGGTTCCAGCTTGTATTTAGTGCAGGAATTTATAGAAGGAGAAACTTTACTATCATACCTAAAGCATAAGGCATTTAGTGAAACAGAAATTTGGGGACTTTTGTTTGATTTATTGCCAGTTCTGCAATTTGTTCATGAGCATAGTGTAATTCATAGGGATATTAAACCAGAAAATATTATTCGCAGAAAAAGTGATAGCAAGTTGGTGTTAATAGACTTTGGTGGTGCGAAGCAGGTAACACAAACTAGTTTAGCTAGACAAGGAACAGGAATTTTTACAATTGGTTATGCACCCAGCGAACAAATGGCTGGATATGCCACTCCAGCCAGTGATTTATATGCTTTGGGTGCGACTTGTGTAAGACTTTTAACTCGATGTTTGGCAGTTCAAGATGCTTATGGTACTCTTCACGATCCTCTTTATGATGTCGTAAATGCTCAGTGGTTGTGGCGAGAAATTTTAAATGAACAAGGGGTAAAAATTAGTGAGAAGTTGGAGACAATTCTAGATAAGTTGCTGAAACACTTTGTCAAGGAAAGATATCAATCAGCAGCAGAAGTATTAAGAGATTTAAATGCTACCACATCTTCTGTTGACCCAACCATTTTGGCAATTCCACAACCTATTGAACCACAAGTAGCATCATCAAATCTCAAGTTACAAACATTTGAATTTGAGGTGGTGACAGTAGACGTAAGTGGTAGAGAAATTAGTCGTAACCGTCGTCAAGCACAACTTTTTGCTGAAAACTTGGGTAAAGGCGTAATTTTGGAAATGGTGCAAATACCAGGTGGTAATTTCATGATGGGTTCAACCCAGGGAGAGGGTAAAAATTCTGAAAAACCACAACATACAGTAACCCTGAAACCCTTCTTTATGGGTAAATATCCTATCACCCAGGAACAATGGAAAGCTGTAATGGGAAATAATCCCTCACGCTTTAAAGGGGCAAAGCGTCCAGTAGAATCTGTATCTTGGAATCATGCTGTAACTTTCTGTAAGCGACTTTCACAAACAACAGGCAAAACTTATAGACTACCCAGTGAAGCAGAATGGGAATATGCTTGTCGCGCTGGCACAACTACACCCTTTCACTTTGGTGAAACCATGACCACTGAGTTAGCGAACTTCAACGGGAATGGTACTTATGCTTCTGAACCGAAAGGAAACTATTGTAATGAAACAACATTGGTAGGTAGTTTCCCAGCCAATCCTTTTGGACTATACGATATGCACGGAAACGTTTGGGAATGGTGTCAAGATTACTGGCATGATAATTATCAAAATGCGCCTACTGATGGCAGCGCTTGGTTAACTCAAGGTTTTTTTGGGCGAATTTTTGCTGATTTTAGCTTGTTACGCGGTGGTTCTTGGTATTGCGAACCTAATAACTGCCGTAGCGCCACTCGCCATAAGCAAGCACCGAACTCTTGTTTTATCAGTGTTGGTTTCCGGCTTGCATTAGTTATTGCGTGAAGTCTATGTGCGCCATGAAAAATTTTTAAGATAAATTTTATGCAATCCTGAATAGCGAGTGAATTACCAGGAAACTCCAGAACTTCCCGCCAATGTTGTTTCAAATAAAAGCGCCAGTGAATACGGTGCAAAACCTGGCGCTGGTGCTATCGGTTATTTGGAAGCATTATTGTAAGCAAAGAGTTAATGATACGCTAGGGGGTCAGACCCTTCATTAGGGATTGGGGAGGTGTGAGGAGTGGGGGACAAGGAGGACAAGGGAGACAAGGAGGACTACTAACCACTAACTCTTGATCCTTGAGTTATATCAAGTTCGGCTAATTGCTTACAATATTATGCTTCGCTGTTGATCATTGGTTTTTCCCATTACCGATTACCCATTACCTATTACCAGCCTACGCGACAGTATAAGTATTTAAGCGAACATGATATTACTTGAAATTTCTGGGATTGAGACGAGTACCAGACTGAGTCCGAGTCTGGGTTTGGGTTTGAGTTTGGGTTTTAATTGCTACACCTTTTTTAAGTTGGCTACCAGTACCACCATCTTTCTGATCCAAGAAAGGTTTGAGGTTAACTGGCCCTTTAGATGTACGGGTATTGTTATTGCCGCCACCAAAAATAGTTCTAGCCTGGTTATATATTTGTTCGACTTGGCTACCGCCGCTATTACGACTGCTATAAGTATTGACGGCTATGGTTTGCTGACCGTTGTCGGCTGAGATCAGGTTTTGAAAGACGCTATTGCGTACGTTATAGGGGTCGTATCCGGGAGGTACTGTCAGTACAATTCGGCAAGCTGGGTTAGCTTCACTAGTTACGCAGAGAACATTGTATCCATTCTGTGTGGCATTACGGAGTTCTGTCAAGCCATCTGGGCGGTAACTTTCCAAGCGCTGGGCTATGGTCGCGCAGCGTTTATATTCATCCCAACCACCGCCCAATCTTTGCGGAGTCGCCCAAGGAAAGAATTGCCCTGGTTGGCTTTCTGGTTGGTACATCACTGTATACTGTCCGTTATAGTTTTGACAGCTAAACCGGGCATTGGTGCTGTATGTAGTAGAAGTGCTGGTTGTAGTGTTTGAAGAACTAGTTGTGGTTGAAGTACCGTTAGCTGGTTGGGTTGGCACTACCACATCACCAACTTGTGCGGAAGCGATCGCATTACCTACAAATACAGTTAAACCCAGACCGCTAGCTGCAATTAATTTCAAAATTCGTGATGACATAGACATAAGAATTTACACTGATATCAATCAAATTAGGGAGTTGTTATATTCAATGACGAAAATTTTTTGGTTTTGATTCAGGTATGGAATGTATTTTTTCTTCCCTTTTTTGAATACGCCTACAGGTAAGTTTTAGTTCCCGATCCCTTCTTAGGTCAAAATCGCTCCACCCATTAACCGTTCATAGCGATACTTTAATTCTTCTTTCATCAAATACCAACGCTCTAAGGCTGCATCTATTTCTATGACTTTTTCCGCAGCTTGCCGCGCTAGCATTAATACTTCTTCGTCTTCCACTAAACTCGCTAAGGTAAAATCTGGCACACCTGATTGGCGAGTTCCCAGTACTTCACCTGGACCACGAAACCGCATATCCATTTCGGAAATAAAAAAGCCATCTTGGGACTGTTCCAATACTTTGAGCCGTTGTTGAGCGTCGGGACTTCTAGAACTACTCATCAGTAAACAGTAGGATTGCGCTGCACCTCGCCCAACACGTCCCCGTAGCTGGTGCAATTGCGACAAACCGAATCGTTCGGCATTTTCTATGAGCATAACTGTAGCATTAGGTACGTCCACACCCACTTCCACCACGGTAGTAGAAACCAAGATTTGAGTTTCATTGTCACGAAATTTATTAATTGCCTCGTCTTTCTCAGCAGAACTCATGCGACCATGTAACAACCCAACCTGAAAATCAGGAAACACACTTTCTTTTAACTTTTGATGTTCCTCTGTTGCCGATCGCAAATCCAATTTTTCTGATTCTTCCACTAAGGGTAAAACCACGTAAACCTGACGCCCTTGAGCGATTTCCCGCCGCATCAAATCGTAAGCTTGAGGACGCTGCTGACTGGTTAATACTGTGGTTTGAATTTTTTGCCGCCCTGGGGGCAATTCATCAATTTGACTCACATCCAAGTCCCCATGAATTGTCAGCGCTAGTGTCCGAGGAATTGGTGTAGCTGTCATCGTTAATACATGGGGTTGCTCGCCTTTTTGCTGTAATTTTGCTCGTTGTTCCACCCCAAAGCGGTGCTGTTCGTCAATGACTACTAAACCCAAGCGATGAAAGTTGACAGGGTTCTGAATTAAGGCATGAGTCCCCACCAACAGAGGCAATTCTCCTGTTTCTAACTGGGCGTGAATTTGTCGCCGTTTTGCAGTTTTTGTGGAGCCTGTCAGTAATTCTACTGGTAAATATAGTAAGTTAAACCAGCTAACTAGCTTGCGATAATGTTGTTCTGCTAGTACTTCTGTGGGAGCCATGAATGCTGCTTGATACCCAGATTCAATCGCGGCTAAGATGGCAACTACAGCCACAACCGTTTTCCCAGAACCGACATCACCTTGCACCAGACGATTCATCGGCACTGGTTTTTGCAAGTCGTTGAGAATATCGTTAATAACTCGTTGCTGGGCGTTAGTCAGCTTAAAAGGCAGTATCTCGTAAAATTTATCTAATAATTGACCTCTGGGTGCAAGCACAGCGCTAGTTTGAATTTGCTTGGCTTGGTGCTGACGTTGCAGTAAACCTAGTTGTAGGTAGAAAAATTCATCAAATACGAGGCGGCGACGGGCATGTTGTAAAGTGTCGCTATCTGAAGGGTAATGGATATTAGCGATCGCGTCTTTCAATTCCATTAACCCATATTTTCCTCTTAAACCACTAGGTAGAGGATCTTTTAAATGTGCCGCAGTTGGCAAAGCAGCAATTATCGCCTGTCGCACCAAATCTGCACCCACACCCTCAGTTAGGGCATAGACAGGCACTACCCGCCCGATAGTCAAAGATTCTATCGTATCACCTGGGTTAGCCAAAACTTCTAGTTCTGGGTCTTCTAGCGTTAAACCATATTTAGTTCCTTTCACCAACCCACACGCCGCCACAATACTACCTACTGGATAGCGGCGTTTTAAACTTTCCTGCCAAGCACGACTGGTAAAGCGTGTACCTGCAAAAAAGCGGCTGATTTTGATTTTGCCAGTATCATCCCGCAGTAAAAGTTCTAAAATTGTCAATTTTTGATTCTTTTGGCTGGTACGACAATTGCAACTTTTCACCGCCGCCACTATCGTTACCGTCTCACCCGCCTCTAATTCGCTGATACTGACCTGACGCGCATAATCAATATGGTCGCGGGGATAGTAAAAAAGCAAATCGCGCACAGTGTATAAACTGAGACGTGCTAATTTTTCAGCCTTTCGTAATCCAATTTCCGGTAAATCCTTTAATTTTTGATCTAGCTTTGGGGCAAGAGTACGACTTACCTCTGCGACAATTTGAGATTTAGGATTGGGTTTTTTAGATTTGGCAGCAGAAGACAAAGAGGCAATATTTCTTCCCTGTCCCCCTTGTCCCCCTTGTCCCCCGTGTCCCCCCTGTTTCCGCGTCCCCGCCTCTCCTTCCTGCTGTTCCAGTTGATAAAGATAGTTACTAGTCTCCAATACTAAATTTTTTCTATCTTCAAGTCCCAGATTTGGATAATTAGAAAATTGAGTCGCCAGTTGTTGCCAGCGGCGGCGTTCATAACTTGGTAAGTCATTGGGAAATTTACCGAAAGTTAAGGTAAAGAACTCACTGAAGCGGTATTGTCTACCCACCAAGTCAGTAAAACCCTGTTCTTCTTCTATTGCCAGGGCTTTTTGCAATCTTATCCAGTCTGGTTTGTCGATAGTCATTAGTAATTGGTCACTGGTAATTGGTAATTGGTCACTGGTAATTGGTCATTGGTTATTTAGTTGGAATAGAACTCTTACTCTAGAGTTTTGAGCCAGGACGAAGGACAAATGACAAATAACAAATGACAAAAAACTAATCTTCATACCAACTAGCACGCCATGCTGCTTCAGCTTGGGCAATTGACCGTTCCCGCAGTTTTTTCTGATACTCTAGTCCTAGTTTATTCAGCTGGACTAGAATATTGCGAATCTGCTTGCGCTCTGATGAAAGTTTGGTGTCGGAAAACTCAATTTCTACAAGACGCAGGTTAATGGCCATGAGCTGTGTCAAGCTAGACTCTTCTGATTGTTGCCCATTTTCAATTTCAATCACCAAGCTCATTAAGTTAGGTGGACTTGGTACTATATCCGCAGATGCTTCCGAACTAACCGCCTCCAAAATCGGTTCTGGTAATTTTTGAGGCAAGATTTTGGCTTTTTGTAGCAGGAGGTTAGCCTCATGAGAAATTCTTCTAAGAGTATATTGTGTGGCTCTCTCTATGTACTGTTGCCATTTTGCTAGTTCTATCGGGTTTGCAGAGGAAGGGAAAGTAGGATCAACAGGTAAAGAGGAGAAATTTGTGTCTTCTTGTTTTTCTGGTTGCTCTTGTTCCTCCTCTGGGTCACTTTCTATATCAGTTGCTTCTTGTGCAGAGACAATATCAGGCTCATCTTGATTGCATTCTGGGAGTTTTTCACTTTCCACGTCCTGCGGCTGTAGCTTTTCTTCTTCCCCATTAATTAGAGCTAGCAACTGCTGTGCTGACTTTTTACCTAGCTTGCGGAGTGACTGCTGCAAATTTTGCCGCTGACTCAAGCTTAATTTGAGAAAGTTTTCAGAATACCCTTGAGTACACAAGTGATAAGCCGCCAGAATCAACTGCTGTTGTACGGCTTGTCCCAGAGTCCTTAGATAACTGGTATAAGCGGTTTGCAGTTCTTTAGCGATCGCGGCGATCGCTTCTTCTAAAGCTGCAAGATCCCGCTCAATTCGCTCGATTGGTCTCGCCATATTCTCTACTGATTGCCCATTGCAAACCGAACATAAATAGTACAAAAGTACGCTTACATTCTAGGATAGTTGTCCAAAGATTTTAAATTTTAGCTTGATTTTGTTGGTTGTTGGTTAATATTCGTTGATGGAAATAGCGATCGCTCCGAATAGAATTAACGACTAAGATAAGCGTCAGCAGACGGCCTTTGCAACCCTACAGTCTTGATCAACTTGTTGCGTTGCTGAGGCGATGCTGTGAGCAAAAACTTTTCAGATATTGGTTGTTACAAAATTATAGTCTTCTACGACATACCTACAGATTTCACGAGTCGGTAATGTCCATGATGCCCAAGACTTGACTACTCAAACGTTTTTGGCAGCCCAAGAAGCCATCGCTAATTTTCGAGGACGGAGTAAATTTACTACTTGGTTGATGGGAGTTGCCTCTCGCAAGACAGCAGATCACTTCCGTCGCCAACGAGCAACCTTGCCATTCTCTTACCTTAAGCCTATGAACGCGTCTACAAACTTTTCGCAAAATCCAAAATAGTATGAGTTCGATGCGCGCTCTACCCGTAGATCCCCGACTTTTTCAGAAAAGTCGGGGATCTTGTTTTGACGAATAATTTTAGGACTGATTTTTAACGCTTCGACTTTAGTAAATTAAGACAAAAAACAGGTGAACTATACTTATAGTTCACCTGTCCTAAAAATAGTTAATCGTTGGTAGTTAGCTGTTATAGTCACTAGTCTATCAAACCATTAACAAACAACAACCAACTAACAACCAACAACTAAAATTACTTATTACCCATCTGAGCAGCTACTTCATCTGCAAAGTTGCTTTCTTGCTTTTCAATTCCTTCACCCAGAACAAAGCGAACAAAACGACGCACTTGGATATTTTCACCAAGTTGGGCGATCGCTTGTTTCACTAGTTCTTCTACTGTGATGCTTTGATCACGGATGTAAGGCTGATCCATCAAAGTCATTTCTTTCAGGCGCTTATCAATGCGTCCCTGAACAATTTTTTCTTTAACGTTATCAGGCTTGTTGGAAATGTCATCCCGTCCCATCTCAATATCTTTTTCCTTTTGGACGATATCAGCTGGGATGTCTGACACTTTCACATACTCTACGTTTGGACAAGCCGCAATTTGCATGGCGATATTCCGCACCAGGGTTTGAAACTCTTCGCGACGAGCAACAAAGTCAGTCTCACAGTTAACTTCAACAAGTACACCGACTCTACCACCAGTGTGGATGTAGCTGCCTACGAGTCCTTCTGCCGCCACCCGATCCGCTTTGGCTCCAGCTTTGGCAATACCCTTCTTACGCAGCCATTCTTCGGCTTTTGCCAGATCACCATCATTTTCTTTTAGCGCCTTTTTGCAGTCCATCATGCCGGCGCCAGTTTTTTGGCGTAGCTCTTGGACGAGTTTTGCAGATATTTCCGCCATTTTGCCTCAATTCCTACTTAGACTGACAATTTTAATTGCTCTTGGGTTTTGAGTATTTTTCAGTGAACAGTGAACAGTGAACAGTTATCAACTACTAATTATTCACTGATAACTGATAACTGATAACTGATTATTCTTCCTCTTCATCGTCGGGAATGAACGAGTCAGCAAAATCGCTTTCTTCGTAATCGTATTCTTCCTCGGCGCCCTCGTAGTCTTCGTATTCTTCTTCTACATCCAGCTGACCGTGACGACCTTCATAAATTGCGTCCGCCAATTTACCAACAATCAGCTTAATTGAGCGGATGGCGTCATCATTCGCCGGAATCGGAATATCTACTACATCTGGATCACAGTTTGTATCCAGCATAGACACAATGGGAATTCCAAGTTTAATACATTCTTGCACTGCGTTGTATTCCCGGCGTTGGTCTACTATTACCACGACATCAGGAACTTTCCGCATTGTTTTAATGCCCCCCAGGTATTTCTGAAGCTTCGCCAACTCGCGGCGTAGCATTGAGGCTTCTTTTTTGGGCAATAAATCAAGAGCGCCGCTTTCTTCCCGACGTTCCAAATCTTTGAGACGGTCTACCCGCGTTTTGATCGTCGCCCAGTTAGTGAGCATTCCGCCCAACCAGCGCTGGTTAATGTAGTGAGCGCCACAACGGGAGGCTTCTTGAGCAATAATACCTGCTGCTTGTCGCTTAGTGCCAACAAAGAGGAACTTTTTGCCCTGCTCTGCTTGCGATCGCATATAAGTATATGCTTCTTCCATTAACTGGGCTGTTTGCACCAAGTCAATGATATGTACTCCGTTACGGGCAGTATAGATATATGGAGACATTTTTGGGTTCCATCTGCGGGTCTGATGACCGAAATGAACCCCTGACTCCATCATTTGAGCCAAAGAAACTACTGGCATATTTTCACTCCAATTCGGGTTAAACCTCCATCCAGGTGTATTTCCTTAATTGGAAACACCCGAACTCCTGGATGTGCGGAATTTAAAGAACCATACTAGGGTAGCATATTTTGTGAGGGGTAATGGGTAATGGGTAATGGGTAATGGGTAATGGGTAATGGGTAATTGGGAAGAGACTTGTTAAATAATTCTCCCTTGTCCCCCGTGTCCCCCTTGTCCCTCCCGATCCCTGATCACCTCACTTCCGCATACGCTTCATATACACCCTTGACGTTATACCAATTGAGAAAAATTCGGGCAATTTCTAAAGCCAATTGGGGTTTACCTCTATTAATCAGCCATTGCAAAAAAGGAGCCATTGTACGCTCATTCAAAGCACCATTTAATGAAAGCATCCCCCACAATAAGCGATGTAACCAAGTCATCTGAATCATCATTCGCACTTCCCAAGTAGGGTGTTTTTGATAAAATAAAACCCCCATTCTGCCACGCTGAATTTCTTTATCAATCAAGCTCTTAATTTGGTCTAGGCTAAAGGGTGGATGCCAATGGTAGCCTACTGCTTGTGGACATTTAATTAATGTTAAACCTAGTTTTTTCAGCCTCACGCCTAATTCTAAATCTTCCCAACCATAAAGTTGAAAACTAGTATCAAATAATCCCGCTTTCTCTAACCAATGCTTAGGAATCGCCACATTACCTGTAGCAAAAAAAGCGGCAGAAAAATCTGTGAGTTTGTATGGTTCAGAGGTGGGATGGTCAAAATTGCAAGTGTTAATGACTGCACCATAGGTAAAGGCGCGATCGCTTCCCAATTTTTCCCGTCCCTGCACTAGTGCATCCGCATGAGCTTGCAGAAAATTCTCTGTCACCACTAAATCACTATCTATAAAGATAATAGTGTCTCCCTGCGCTTTCTCTATACCTAGATTCCGCGCTACAGCAGGACCTTGATGGTCTTGCTGAAAGGTTCGCACGTGGGGAAATTCGGTTTTGTGTATCTCCAACCATTCCAATGTGCCATCAGTAGAACCATCATCTACTAAGATTATTTCATAACCAGTGATTGGACTGGATGCTCTTAATTGCTGTGTCTCTAATGCCCTAAGACACTTTTCCAAAATCGCCTTGCGATTGTATGTCGGTATAACAACGCTCAAAAACACAGTATCACTCACCACACTATTACCCATCTTTTACGATAGGACTACTTAGGCGTAAAGTCTGTTCCTCTTTCGGATTGGTTATTTTTAAACGCAGAGGGGCGCAGAGTCAACGCAGAGAGAAGTTTGATCGCCGGAAACCGACGATCAAAGCTTCGGTGGGGACGCAGAGTTTTTCTTCAACAGAAGCTGTGAGCAATAGAGCTTTCTGGGATTTTGATTTGTTGAAATCTAAAAATAGTTAATTTTATATCTATCAAAAAGAATATTTTGGTTTTCTTTTAACCTAAACATAACTGAGTTTTAATAATATTATATTTCTTCAATTAACCCAAATATAATCTGTTTTTAACATTTGCTATTTAGATTTAGATTGTTATCTTTTTCGTCTAGATTTGTGTGTATCAGCAATAATTCTGAAATTTCCCTAATTTTTTCAAAATCTAATAGTATTTATCAAGTTACCAAATATCAAGCTAATAAGTTTTGATAGAATTTGTGAATCAAGAAATCTAATTACAAACCTATTTAAATTTAATAGCTTTGTTTTCATTTTTTTACTTAATGGTCTTAGTAGCCATATGCTGAAAAAGAGTTATTTTTATATTCATTTTTCAGATTATATAGGTCTCATATTTGATTTTTGCAAAGCTAGGCACACTTCCTTTTCTCTGGCTTCATGAGTAAGTTCATCAAAGAAAATCTGATGCCATAGAGCAAATATCTATTAATATTGCCCTGCTTTTTATTCACTAAAAGTTGATCAAATTGACGATACAAGAGAGGAGAAATTAATGTCTAAATTGAGTCGGAGACAAGTTTTAGTATTTTTTGCCGGTAGTGCTGGTGCTGCTGTGCTGGGAGACAAAATTATAGATAGTATTTCCAGTATTGCAGAAGCAAAAATTGTACCTTTAAGATTTACACCTGTACGTTTACCCCATCCTTTACCGATTTATCAAGAGTTAGATAACTATTTACCAACAGGAATTGAAAAAGGAGAAGTACGCAAGGCATCTGAAGACGCGAAGTTAAGTAGCTACACGGTTATTGATGATGTGGTAGTTCCACCAGAGTACGATCGCTACGTCATAGTTCGTTGGGGCGATCGCGTATTTCCCAACAATGATGACTATGTAGGTTACAACTGTGATTACACCAGTTTTATCTCAATTGACAGAGATTTAAATCCAGAACCCAGCATCAATAAGAATGACGGTTACTTATTCATAAATCACGAATACATTAGTTACCCTTTCTCTGAATTAGCACCAGAAATTCCATCTGACCTCAAAGGACAGGGATTTCCCACTACTTTTGCCTCAGTCATAGGTT
This sequence comes from Fischerella muscicola PCC 7414, assembly GCF_000317205.1. Lineage (GTDB taxonomy): Bacteria > Cyanobacteriota > Cyanobacteriia > Cyanobacteriales > Nostocaceae > Fischerella > Fischerella muscicola. Next base: position 90,134 of record NZ_AJLK01000073.1, read on the forward strand.
GGTCATTACCCAATGAAAGAAACATTGAACTAGATGGGGAATTTCTATATAACCTGGGTGCATCTATTATTCGTATCTCTCGCCGTAACCGTTCTAACCGTAGCGATAAATTCCAGGTTGTGAAAGATCCTAACAATCGCCGCATTCATGGTCTTTCGGGATTGGGAATTAACAGCCAACGCACTGATGATTATAAAAGCGTTACTGCTTGGGGAAGTCGTCCCCACCAGCAAGGTGATCAAAACTATTTAATCGGTACAGGCCCAGCTGCAACTGAAGTATTCACCATTAGTGCCGATGGATTAGGAAACAGAATTATTGGTACTGCCTACAATTGTTCTGGTGGTACGACTCCTTGGGGAACTGTATTAACTGCTGAAGAGAACTTCCAAGGTAGTTCCTCATTCTTTGTTGGTGTGACTGAGTCCGTCAAACCTAATGGTACTCAAACAGGTTACACCGATGGTACTACTGGCAAGACCTTTGGTTTAGTAGGGGAAAAGTACGGTTGGATGGTAGAAATTGATCCTGCCGATGCCAAGTTCCGTCCCCGGAAACATAGTTGGTTGGGTCGTTTCCGCCATGAAAATGTTGCCATGCGCGCCGAAGCAGGCAAGAAATTAGTAGCTTATATGGGTGATGACAGGCGCGGAGGACATACTTGGAAGTATGTCAGCACAGGTACTGTATCTAACCCAACTGATAAGAACAATAGCAAGTTGTGGGAAAGTGGTATTTTATATGTTGCCCGTTACAATCCGGACGGCACAGGTAAGTGGATACCGTTACTTCTAGATACTCCCACCGATCCTATTCCACCAAGCATTCTTTCTGAAAAAGAATTTGCTGCCTTGGGTTCAGCACAAAGAAATGGTCTGATCAAACTACCAAGACGCAATGGTATTGCTGGACAAACTAGTGATGGTGGTGCGTTTAATTGCGATCGCACCAACGAATCAACAGCATTACCTGATTATCAAGGTAAAAAGCTAGCTGACTTCTACACTAGCCAAGGTGCGATTCTCTGCGATGCTTTTTTAGCAGGAAATCTTGCTGGCGGGACTCCTACCGCACGTCCAGAAGACTTAGAAGTGCATCCATTAACCAAAGAGGTATTTATTGCCTATACCGATGGTGCGCCAGGAAGTGATGGTTATCCTGATTCACGCATTTTCCAAGTTGCTAAGTTAAGTACAGATCCAGATGCAACCCAGCAATCAGGAGGACTGTATAAAATTATTGAAGATAGCACTGACGGTACAGGTCTTACCTTCCGCTGGGAAAAATTTAAACAAGGTGGAGAAGCTGGTTCAGAAACCGGGGCTGGTTTTGCTAATGTAGACAACCTAGTCTTTGACTATCGTGCCAATGTTTGGGGAGTGACAGATATGTCCACAAGCACACATAACGGTTTTGATGTTGGTGCTGCTGGTACTCCAAACACTATCGATCATACAGAAAGTGGAAATGTTTCCAATTTTACAGGTGTATTTGGTAATAACTGGCTTTTCTTTATTCCTACTATTGGCCCAAATGCAGGAGAGGTAATACCCTTTGCTCAAGGGCCAGTGCGTTGCGAGATGACCGGGCCAACTTTTGTCGGAGATACGCTGATTATTGCAGTACAGCATCCTGGTGAAGATTGTCCGATTAACGACGGCACAGTATTGAGTCGCACAATTGAGATGCTGGATTTGGATGGAAAAACATTTGATCAGACTCGTACAGTGCCTCGTGGTAGCAGCTGGCCTAGCAACATCTCTACAGAAGATGGTGGTAAAGGTAATCCTACAGGGGCTCCAATTCCATCTGTAATTGGTATCTACCGCAAAGAAGGTAAAGGTAGATTTATCTAAAACCTACGTGATTACTGTTAACAGATTTAACAATTTTTCATTTCGCTAACAAGGCATTACTACCGTAGAGACGTTAGATAAAACTTCTCTGCGGTATTTTCGTTATTGGTTATTTGTTAGTGCTTAGAAACCAGTGAACAGTGAATAATAAAACGCAAGCTGACAACAAACGGCATTTGTTGTCAGCTTGCGTCAAACTAAGGTGAGTTCGACTAGACATAACCCCAACCCCTTTCCTAGTAGGGAAGGGGCAAAAAATCTATACTTTACCACCAAATGTTAAGGCTTTTAAGCCTTTCTTACAATAGCTCCTATTGCCTCCCCTTGCAGGGGAGGGTTAACCAGAGGTAGGAGACAGGTTTACCAGAGAGGTAAAAATCTTTGTGTCGAACTCATGCCAAATTATTCAGCATCAATTGCTGCTGCTCCCTCATCTTCTTCACTCTTTGGTGGTCTTTGTTGGAACCTTCTCTGCATCCGTCCTGTAGTAGTCCGTTTACGAAACTTTCGGGCATACGCCTGGTTCCGTAGCGCCTTTTCTTTTTTCGGATTGCGGCGCTTAGCCATGTTCACCTCATGAATAAACAACAAAAAGCCTTACTTAGGCGATATCTAGGCAAATTTTAGCTAGGATTATCTTTAATTTTAGTTTGAGCCTAGTTTAGCTTTGATATTCCTGCGCCAAAAAGCAGCAGAATTATTTAAAAGACAGGCTAAACCTGTGAAATCGCTATATAAAACCCACTCAAATCTATATTATGAGACTGGAGGAGGTTTTATTTCCTGCTTCTACCAAGAGCGCTGACATAGCAGTTCCCACAACTGGTAAATCCACAAGGGCGCACTGCTTTATCTTCTTGTCCACAGGCGTAAATTCGGAAGCCACTGCGTTCGGAGGTTTCCCTCGTCATAGCATGTGGTGTGATTTATTCTCCCTATTTGCTCCCAAAGGTTTGAGCTTACTGTAGTTTGACTTAATCTGAATCAGCCTTGCGCTTTATCTGGACGCTTCGATTGCCTAGCTTTACCAGGTATTTAATGCGCCAGATTGTTAAACAGCAATCTATACTAACGCATCCTGTATGATTGTGTCAACTTCAATTCAGATTCATATTTAATAACTCTGTCTTTAGTTAGACGTATTGAGGAAGGAAAATGATACAATAAGACGCGAATTCACGAATTAATATGAATTTAAAATTAATAACAATCATAAATAAATAATTAAGTCAGCAATATGATTGAATTTGATTTTAGAACATGAGTCATTTGTATCTATCAAATCTAAATGACTATTGCCTCTATTGAAAAACTATTATTGCTATAACTGAAAATACAAAGTCATTTAGGGATATTTGAAAACTAAAAATCATAAATACATTTGGAAAAACATTTAAAAATTTCATTAAAAAAAGCTTGGGATTTTGTATAAAATTTTGAGATGATTTTTATAGACTAAATAACTATTTAACTTCGTTTTCGACCGGTATATATCTTGCTTAGGGAAGTTTAATTATGTATACTGAACATTCACAATAATTGTTGCAAGTAGATGTTAGAATTTACAATGTTCTAAGCTAATCATTTGCATTAACCCAAAATCACAAGTTTTCTTGTATAAGAACATACTCAACAATTTCGTTGAGTGAATGTGATTAATGGGTAATTTCAAAGTAAAACACACAATTTACCAAAATTTGCAGATTGAACGTTTTGGCTTTTTTTACTGTGGCAATCCAGTCCACACGTAGCTTATGGCGCTTTGGGCAAACTGTACTGGGGATTATTTTCCGTCATCCGATCCCTGGTACAAGCATTATTCCAATTTTACCTGATGGTCAAATAGTCCTTATTCGGAGACGAGATAATGGTCGCTGGGCATTACCAGGGGGTATGGTTGACTGGGGAGAAGATATACCAAGTGCAGTTTGCCGAGAACTGATGGAAGAAACAGGATTGGAGTTAGTCAGGATTCGGCGTTTAGTAGGAGTTTATTCTGCCCCAGATCGTGATCCAAGAATCCATTCAATATGTATTGTAGTAGAAGCAGATGTGCAAGGAAAAATGGAGATTCAAGACACATTAGAAGTAATGGAAATCCAGGCTTTTCCTCTCAATTCTTTGCCCCAAGAGTGCATGTCTCATGACCATAATCGCCAACTAGAAGATTACTTAAACGGTCTGACAACACTGGCATAATTTTTAGTGGTTGATAGTTGGTAGTTAATTGTTGGTAGTTTCTCCAAACAACAAACAATATTCATCAAATAACTTAGTTACTAAATTAAAAATGAATAACTTATTTCGTAACTCTCGAAGAAAGCTTTCTCAAGGGTTATTATTCTGGCGTGAAATTGGGAATGGAATACCTGTAGTTTTCTTGCATGGTGCTTGGAATGATAGCAGTGAATGGGTAGCTGTAATGGAGTCAATTTCAGCAGATTTTCATTGTTTTGCACCAGATTTATTTGGTTTTGGTGAATCTGATTATCCTAATATTCACTACTCGATAGATTTACAAGTTGAATGTCTTGCTGAGTTATTACAAGCTTTGAAATTAGAAAGGATATATTTAGTGGGGCATTCCCTTGGCAGTTGGATTGCTGCAAGTTATGCTTTAAAGTATCCAGAACAAGTATATGGATTGGTACTAGTAGCACCAGAGGGTGTAGAGACTGAGGAATTAGACAAAAATTGGAAAAAAATACAGGGTTTGATGAAACGTCCCCTGTGGATATTTAAATTATTAAGAATACTTAGTCCATTGACTAAAATCTTAGGTTTAGATACACAAATTGAACAGGATTGGCAACAAAGAAAAATGATGTTGCAATATCCTACAGCTAGTAATTTATTGTTCCTACGTCAATTACCAGAAATTCGTGCCGAATTATTACAAGAAAAATTAGATTTTTTAACAACTCCTGTTTTTATTTTACAGGGCGGCAAAGATACACCTGATGCATTAGCTAAGAGTAATAAATACGCGAGTTTGCTTCCACAAGCCAACTTAAAAATTATTGCCCACGTAGGCAATAATTTACCAGAAATGTGTGCAGCAATTGTGGCTGGAGAGATTCGGGATTTTATTAAAATCAATAAATGATGAATTATGAATTCTGAAAATTTTGCTCATTATGGATTTTTTCCATTCCCCAAAATATTAAATTTGGTTCCACAATCAAGCGCGTTGCAATCTCAGGAAATAGGGATTGAAGATATTTAGTTAATAAAGTGCGATCGCCTCCAGTAATGGCAATCTTACCTTGGGGAAATGACTGCCACCATGTTTCCACAAAATCTTTGATTCCTGCTAGCAAAGTATATATCACCCCACTTTGGATTGCTTCTTGAGTATTCACAGCAAAGCGTTGCGGTAAATCTTGGGGTAATTCTACATCTGGTAATTGCCCTGTATTTTCAGCAAGGGTTGCCATTTGTAAACCCAATCCTGGCAGAATTGCACCCCCAAAAAAATTTTGATTAGCGTCAGCACCAGTAAAGGTGAGTGATGTACCCGCATCTATTACTAACATGGGAAAACCCCAAGTTTTCCCCGCACCCCACAAAGCTAAAGCCCGGTCAATTCCTAAGGTAGGATACATACCTTGGAGAGGTATTTCGTCTAAGGTAATAACACTTACATTGGGGTAAGTTAACCATAAGGCTGTTTGGCTAGGAACCACTGAGGCAAGGAGGAGGGGGAGAGATGGAGTAGTGGGGGGAGTGTGGGGAGTGTGGGGAGTGGGGGAAGTATGGGGACTAGAGGAAAGGATTTCCTTTACCTCGGACAGTGTTTGACATTTAGATAAATAGTATACGAACGACTTAGGCAGGCGTTGTGTATCGTAGGTATGGCAAAGTGTATTGCCATCAAACAAGCCCCAGTGCAAGTGTGAATTACCAATTATAAGAGCTAACCACATTTTTAATATATTTTCAAAAAGATTAAAAAAACAATAGTAATACTATCGTTGTTGATTTAAAGCTCGAATGTCGCTAGAGCTATGCTAGAAGACTAGAGTTATACATTTCTTCTACCTAAGGATATCCAACTACGTGGCGAGTAGTTAAGTTGTTAAGCAATAGGGAATAGGCAATAGGGAATAGGGGATAGAGAAATAATATGTGTAATTAATTTCTGCCTAAGTAGTCCTACACCTTACACCCTTATACCCAGTTCTGAACTCCTGATGCTCTTAAATTTTTTGGTACAGATTTATACTTTTAGTTTTTTTTAAGCAATCTATAAATAAATTAATAAATATTTACAATACCTCCGTGTCAAAATAGCAATAGAGGAAAAATACTCATTTGCTATGGAGGGCAGTTATGGTGGCGCTCACCGAAAACCCCAAGAAAAGGCTAACCGTACAGGTGGTCGATATTGCTGAACAAACAACCACCATTCGTTCTCTGGACTGGGATCGCGATCGCTTCGATATTGAATTTGGTCTACAAAACGGTACTACCTATAACTCGTTTATCATACGCGGTGAGCAGACTGCTTTAGTCGATACCTCTCACGAAAAGTTTCGCCAGTTATATTTAGATACCCTTAAAAATCAAATTAATCCAGCAGACATTAACTATTTAATTATCAGTCATACTGAGCCAGATCACAGTGGTTTAGTTAAAGATGTCCTGCAACTCGCCCCGGATGTTACCGTTGTTGGTTCCAAGGTGGCGATTCAGTTTTTGGAAGATTTGGTGCATCAACCGTTCAAGCGGCGAATTGTGAAAAATGGCGATCGCTTAGATTTAGGTAACGGGCATGAGCTAGAATTTGTCATTGCACCAAACTTACACTGGCCCGACACTATCTTTACCTACGACCATAAAACCCAAATTCTGTTTACTTGTGATGCTTTTGGGTTACATTATTGCTCAGATGACACTTTTGACGAAGATTTAGAAGCCATCTCTCCAGATTTTGAATTTTACTATGAATGCTTGATGGCTCCTAATGCGCGGTCGGTGCTGTCTGCACTCAAACGCATGGGTGAATTGGAGAAAATTGGCATGATTGCTACAGGTCATGGGCCACTACTTTATCACAACGTTGAAGAACTCACCGGACGCTACCGCAGTTGGAGTCAATCTCAAACCAAGGCAGAAACTACAGTAGGAGTATTTTACGTTCCTGGTTATGGTTGGAGCGATCGCTTAGCCCAAGCTATGAGCAATGGTATTACCAAAACAGGCGTAGCAGTGGAATTGGTAGACCTCAAAACCGCAGACTTGCAAGAACTCCGGGAAATTGTTGGTCGTTGTGCAGGGATTGTTGTCGGCACACCACCAGTATCTAACCCAGCCGCACAAACTGCCCTTAGCACAGTTTTAGGTTCGGCTAAAGAAAAACAAGCCGTGGGGATTTTTGAATCCAATGGTGGTGATGACGAACCAATTTATCCCCTAATGAATAAATTCCGGGATTTGGGTTTAACACCAGCCTTCCCAGCGATTCAAATTCGAGAAACACCCACAGAAAATACCTACAAGCTTTTAGAAGAAGCCGGAACAGACTTAGGGCAATGGGTGACACGGGATAAAAGCATCAAACAGATGAAATCTCTAGATGCTGACGTGGATAAAGCCTTAGGTAGACTTAGTGGTGGGTTGTATATCATTACTGCCCAAAAAGGTGATGTGAAAAGTGCCATGCTTGCCTCTTGGGTTAGTCAAGCTAGCTTCAAACCCTTAGGAGTATCAATTGCAGTGGCAAAAGATCGGGCGATCGAATCACTCATGCAAGTGGGCGATAAATTTGTGTTGAACGTCCTGGAAGAGGGCAATTACCAAAGCTTAATGAAACATTTCCTCAAACGCTTCGCCCCTGGTGCAGATCGTTTTGAAGGAGTTAGAACCCAAAGTGCCCAAAATGGCGCCCCTATCCTCACCGACGCATTGGCATACATGGAGTGCGAAGTTACCAGTAGGATGGACTGTGGCGATCACTGGATTGTCTACAGTACAGTTGATGCCGGACGGGTAAGTAAGCCAGATGCTTTAACGGCTGTACACCATCGTAAGGTGGGTAATCATTATTAGGGTATGAGAAGTATGAGGGGTATGAGGAGTATGAGGAGTATGAGGGGTATGAGAAGTATGAGGGGATGAGAAGTATGAGAAGTACAAAGATAAAACATTTCTTTTACTCCCCCCACCTCCCCTACTCCCCCCACTCCCCTCACTCCTCACACTCCCCCCACCTCCCCTACTCCCCTCACTCCCCCACTCCCCTATCCCTAAAAAACTATGACATCCACAAAACCCCGTGACGTTCAAATTCTTCCGATCGCAACAGATACAACAATATTGCGATCGCGCAGTTGGACTCGTCTGAGATTTGAAATTGAATACGCCCTCGCTAAGGGTACAACTGCAAATTCCTATTTGATTCAAGGCGATAAAATCGCCCTGATTGATCCACCAGGCGAAACATTTACGGAAATTTACTTAGATGCCTTGCAAAAAAGGTTAGATTTAAAACAACTTGATTATGTGATTCTCGGTCACGTTAATCCCAACCGTGCTGCTACTTTAAAAGTTTTGCTGGAACGTGCGCCCCAGATCACTTTTGTTTGTTCTAATCCAGGAGCAATCAATTTGCGGGGGGCATTGGAAAATCCAGATTTGCCCATTTTGGTGAAACGTGGGGAAGAAACCCTCGATTTAGGCAAAGGTCATCACCTGCAATTTATTCCCACACCTAATCCCCGCTACCCTGACCAACTCTGTACCTACGACCCACAAACAGAAATTTTATACACAGATAAGCTGTTTGGGGCGCATATCTGCGGCGATCAGGTATTTGATGAAGGCTGGCAAATTTTTCTCGAAGACAGACGCTATTATTTTGAGTGTCTGATGGCTCCTCATGCCCGTCAAATCGAAACCTCATTGGAAAAACTTGCCGATTTGCCAGTGAGGATGTATGCCCCCAATCACGGGCCCTTGGTGCGTTATGGCTTAATTGATTTAACGAAAGCGTATCGGGAGTGGAGTCAGCACCAGACATCTCAAGATACTACCGTGGCATTAATTTATGCTTCTGCTTACGGGAATACCGCAACCTTAGCCCAAGCGATCGCCCACGGTATTACTAAAGCAGGTGTCAGTGTTGAATCCATTAACTGTGAAGTCGCCGAACCCAGCGAAATTCAAGCTGCTGTCGAGAAAGCAGCAGGATTTATCATTGGTTCCCCTACCCTTGGTGGACATGCACCGACACCAGTCCAGACTGCTTTGGGTATTGTACTTTCCACTGCTGCCAAAAACAAACTCGCCGGTGTTTTTGGTTCCTACGGTTGGAGTGGCGAAGCCATTGATTTAATTGAAGGCAAACTCAAAGATGCTGGTTATCAATTTGGCTTTGAACCTATCCGAGTCAAATTCAAACCCAACGATGTCACTTTGCAAACTTGTGAAGAAGCCGGAACAGACTTCGCCCAAGCACTAAAAAAAGCCAAAAAAGTTCGTACTTCCAGTCAACCTGCCAGCAATGTCGAACAAGCTGTAGGGCGGATTATTGGTTCTTTATGTGTGATTACAGCTAAGCGGGGGGACATATCTAGCGCAATGTTAGCTTCTTGGGTATCTCAGGCTAGCTTTAATCCTCCTGGTTTCACTGTTGCTGTTGCCAAAGATCGGGCTATTGAACCGTTGACACACTCCGGTAATCAATTCGTTCTCAATATTCTCAAAGAAGGGAACCACATAGGGTTAATGAAACACTTCCTGAAACCCTTTGGGCCAGCACAAGATCGTTTTACTGGTGTTGCTACTACAGAAGCCGAGAACGGCAATCCTATCCTTACAGATGCCTTAGCTTACCTGGAATGTACCGTACAAACTCGGATGGAAGCTGGCGACCACTGGCTAGTGTACGCGACTATAGATAATGGCAAAGTACTTAGTGATGGTGTAACTGCCGTGCATCACCGCAAGTCAGGAAATCACTATTAAGATAAAGAAGGCGTACGCATATTATCACACTGCATAGTTAAACTACCTGAAATAGAAAACCCAAACTTGACCAGTTATTTACATCCAATATATAGGAATCAGCAGGTACGGTATTAGGATCGGCTGCTGTTGTACTAGCATTGTGCAAGTCTTGCAGAAGAGCGTGGGCAACTTCTAGGGGGTTTAATATTGGGAGAATACGTTGTTGATCGGTGCGTGGGTGTTTGGCAGCTGCCAAAGCGTTGAGGGTTTGGGTAAACGGAGCTGTGCTAAAAATTAATTGGGTTTCACAAAAGGAAGGCGGCCCTTGGATTACCCACTCAAAACCAGATGTGGTTTGTGGTATGCTCAGGGTTTCGCCGGGAGCAATGGTAATATTAGTCAGCTGTGGTTCTAGGGATTCATCGGTTTCTGTAACTTTTTGCCACGGGTAAAGAGCGATCGCATTCTTTGCGCTATTTAGTCCCAAAAGTATAAAGTAGATTGGGCTGTTGCCCATGTTTTGCACGCGGTACTGTACCCGACTCCCAATAGATATAGTCGGGGTGTGTCCTGGTTCAGGGTTAGCTAATTTCTTATTGATGGTTTCTGGATTAGCAGTTCGCAGTGTTTCGCGGTGCATGACTGCACGAGGTGCAATTCCACTAATGATTTCTAGGGTTGCCTTGACGTTCAATCGGGAAGAACCTTCGTTATTTGTAAGTCGCCACAATTTTGCTGCCAGAAGGGTTTGTAGTTTGGGACTTAACCTCTGTACTGCGACTTTGACTGCTTCTCCTGCTTCGCCAAAGGTATTGGGAATTCTCTCACTGCTGGAAGAAAATAAGCCATAGCGACTAGGAGAGACTATCAATGAGGTGGAAGCAATTAAATCTTTGTTTTTGGTGTCTGGACGTTTACCAAATACGTAGTCTGCTAGTTGTTCTCCTGCAACTACACTTGTCACATGATCGACTGTAGCAAAGGCGCTGGTAGCATCTACCCGTTCAATCCTTTCTAGTTCTCCATCCAAAGCAACTATTAAGTTGATGTTTCGAGGTAAGACTCGCACTGCTTCTTGAACAAGTTGCCCGACTTGGGGAGATATTTTATTCTCAGTAGAGGAAATCTGGGTTTTTGCTGTCAAACCACTACGCGATCGCACGATTAATTGTGTAGCTGTACCTGCTTGGTTCACCACATTCAACCGAGAATTCACACCGTAGTATTCCAGTACATGGGGTGGAATTCCTGCCAACCACACCTGTACTGTTTTACCATCTTCTTCGGTTGCTGTTATTACTCCCTCTGCACCAGGAGTATCTAGGAAAAAGTTCTCGTTGAGTTGGACTCGCTGCTGATTTTTTTTACCGATCAACAAGCCTGATTGCTGTGTACTACCTAACTGCTGCATTGCACTCTCCACACGGGAGATAAACACGGGAATTGTTATTGTTGGTGTTGTTTCCCAGAGATATTGTGTCAAGGCGTAGGTAAATAATCCAGCACTAAAACCAGAATATTGGATTTCCCGTGCTAATTGGTTGGGAGCGGAGGTGGCAGATAGTATTACTCCCGGCTGTTCTGGAGAGGCTTTTTCTTGGAGTTGTTTTTGAAAGTCGAGTTCTGCATCTATTAAAACAGCTTCTTGTGGCGTTTGGCGGGCGCGAACTCGCAAAGGAGCTGTCAAAATGCTAGTAGGTGCATAGTAACTGGTGTCTAATACTGCTGTGACTCGATCTGTAGGGAGCGATCGCAACATCAACAGTAGGGTATCTTCTAATAAATAGTTGACAATTTTTGGATCTTGTGGTTTTGCTTCAATCCCATCTGCGGGAACAAGAGCATTTTGTGTCGCTTCTGGTGCGTTCCCCAAGCGGACACGACTACCATAGCCGCTAAAGTGGAAGACAACTAGATCACCGGGTTTTGCTTGTCCAATCAAATGCTCTAAAAAAGCAGCTTCAATAAATTCTCTGCTGGCTTGTTCGTCAGTTAGAGACAAAATATCTGACGGTTGGAAACCACAACGATGGATCAAAACCTCTTTTTGCAGTTCCACATCTACCAGACAACCATTCAGTGCTGGACTTTCGGAATATTGGTTGATGCCCACCAACAACGCCAGTTTCCGCGGACTGGGTTGCGCTAATGCTTGCTGATAACGGGTTCCAATTCGGAACCACTCAGCTTCTGCGACACCCAACGCCGCGAGTATGGAGCCAAACCGTTGCAAAAACGTCCGCCGCTTCATAATTGCTATCAGCCCTTAGTCCACCAGCTTATTAAGCTTATCGGGCAGAGGGCTGTAGTGTAAAGATTGGGGAAAGGGGAAAGGGGATTGGGAATTGGGAAGAAACTTGTTAAATAATTCTCCCTTGTCCCCCTTGTCTCCCTTGTCCCCGATCCCTGATCGATCCCTCAAACACTCACTTTCATCGCCCGTGCCAGTTCTGCTGCTACCTCTGGGCGGGAAAATTCTGGTGGGGGTAACTCGCCTCGACGCAGCATTTCCCGTACTTTTGTACCCGATAGGTGAACGCGTTCCTCTGGTTTGCTGGGACTGGTTTTAGTCGTCGCCATCTGCTTAGTACGGGTGCAGTAGAAGGCGTGTTCAAACATCATTGGCGTGATGCCAATTTCATCTGGTGTAAACTCATCAAAGATGTATTGGGCATCATAGGTTCCGTAGTAATCACCAACGCCTGCATGATCCCGCCCGACGATAAAGTGAGTACAGCCATAATTTTTGCGGATTAAGGCATGGAAAATTGCTTCACGGGGTCCAGCGTAACGCATTGCTGAGGGGTTAATTGCTAGAATTACCCGATCTTGGGGATAGTAGTTTTGTAGCAAAATTTCATAGCAACGCATCCGCACATCCGCAGGGATATCATCATCTTTTGTTGCCCCTACCAAGGGATGCAAAAATAGACCATCTACGGTTTCTAGCGCACACTTTTGGATATATTCATGGGCGCGGTGGATGGGGTTACGAGTTTGGAAACCAACAACGGTTTTCCAGCCTTTTTGCTTGAATAATTGCCGGGACTCGGCAGGATCGATTTGGTAGGTGGGGAAGTGGGGATGAGGATCGCGTTCTAATAACCACACATCACCTGCAAGGTTGACAGGCCCTTGATTATAGACTACTTGTACACCGGGATGTTTTTCATCATCGGTGCGGTAGACATTGATTGCTTCTCGCTTTTTGTCATAGCGATATTTTTGGCTGAGTTCCAAAACCCCGATGAATCTGCCTTCAGGGTTATCCAGACGGACCAAACCGCCTTCGGTAAGAGAAGCCGCAACTTCTTCGCTGACTGAAAGTGTAATGGGAATTGACCACACAGTACCGTTCGCCAAGCGCATTTCGGCGACAACGCGATCGTAGTCTTGCTGGTTCATAAAACCAGTTAGAGGACTAAAACCACCGATCGCAATCATTTCTAGATCAGAAACTGCTCTTTGATCGAGTTGCACGCGCGGCAGAAACTCAGCCTTAGAGAGAAATACTTCTTTTTGTTCTGGTGTAGCAATGCGATTAACCAACTGCCCACCGTGAGCAGGAATGCCATCTGGATAGTAACTCAACTTTGCCCCTTGTTTGCCTAAATACACTTTTTTTAAGGTATGTTAATAACTTACCAAACTGCAAGTATGTATAGAACAAAGTTTATAAGAGAAAATAAAAGTAAAAATTAACACTTTTTCTTATAGTGTTTTTACTGAATAATCTCATGTTTCCAGCTTGAGTCTCACGGGCAATTGCCCACAACGAGGGGAAAAAGTCTAACGAACACCGATGCACACCGATGGATTATGAGTTTGCTGTTAAGTTAGTCGCTAATCTTGATCGCTATTTTCAAGACAGTCAATCACGCTGCTGTTTTGGCACAACCAAACATGAAAATTTTTACCCCTTCTGCCATCTGCCTTCTGCCATCTGCCTTCTGCCATCTGCCTTCTGAATCTATAATAAAAGCACGGCTACTTGCCGTGCCAGGATGGGAAAAAGCACATCACCTGCATCAATATAAGTAACTTACCTGGTTCATAAAACCAGCCATCAGGTTGATTTCTGTGTGTACACTCTGAAACTTATCTGCTAATTCTTCAAAGGTAATCTCCTCGTTACCTTGACTACCAACCAAAACTACCTCGTCTCCCCATTTTACTTCTTTTGGTAGATCAGTAACATCTACTGTTGTAATATTTAGCGAAACTCTTCCCACGACTGGACAACGCTGACCCTGAATTAAAACAATACCCTTGTTAAATAGCGATCGCGGATAACCTTCACCAAAACCCACAGGTAAAGATGCAATTAAACTATCGCGTTGGGTAGTATATAAACTGCCATAACCAATAGTTTTACCTGCTGGTACTTTCCTTACCTGCGCCACCCTGGTTTTTACCGACATGACTGGTTTCAGTTCTAAAGGATTTTCAAAGTCACGTGAAGTGCGTACCCCGTAACAAGCAGCGCCAACCCTTACTAAACTATTACATTTAGGAGTAAGACGCATTGTTGCAGCACTATTGTGAGTATGAGTTAATACGTTCTCTGGTAAGTAATCATCGAGAGTAGTACGAACATGATAAAAATCTTCCATCTGCTTTTCTGTAAACGCTAGGTCTTTACCGTCAGCACTGGCGAAGTGAGTCATAATGCCAACAATAGACAAACCCGGCAATGTACAAACTTTCTTTAATTCTTCAATCTGAGATGAAAAGAAACCACTTCTACCCATCCCCGTATCAATATTGATATGCACAGGAATTTTTTTGCTGCGTTTCAACCCTGCATCAGATAGATACTCTGCTGCTTCCATTGTTCCCACCTGTTCTTCAATGTTCAGGCGGCGTATCGACTCCTCTAATTCCTCTGGTAGCGCCATGCGTAAACGCAGGAGTTTGACATCTAAACCCAAATCACGGATAGTCGTTGCCTCTGGATTTGTGCAAATACCAATGTAATCTGTTCCTGACACGACTGCCGTTGTTGCTAACTGCCTTAAACCATGTCCGTAGGCATTTGCCTTCATCACTACACACAACTTTGCAGGTGCAACAAAATCTCGGATGTAGCGAATATTATCTTTAAAGTTTCTGGCGGAAACTGTGACTTCAATATGATGCTGATTCATTGGGGTTGTATGTTTAACTCTTTTAAGTAGTTGGTAGTTGATGGTTGGTAGTTAGTTGTTGATTTATCCAAACAACAAACAACAAACAACGAACACCACTCATAGCGATTCGTGCCAACTTATTATCAAATACAACCCCTGAATTTCCAGTTTAATTCACTACTTTTTGGCAAGCATTTTTTCTTAGGAATTATTATTTGAATAAGGATAATTAGTAATAGAATTTATTACTAATTACCCATTCAGTTATTCAACTAAATTTCTGCCACAGCCCGTTCAATCAAGCGACGTGCAAGGGTTTGTGTGCCTGTATGTTCGTAGTAATTTGTTGCTACATCTAGAAACGCTCCTAAATAATCTAATTTGTCATCAGCTATTTCAACAAAATTTTGCAAGTTTTGAACAACCTTTTGGGGTGTCAAATTATTGGTAGCAACTAAATTACTCATCCAACCTTGAACCGACTGAAAACTTTCGCCAATAAAATTCAGTTTGCTGGCAGAGTTTTGACCCGGAATTGCCTCTTGCATATTTTGGAAAGTTGTGTTTTGTTCCAACTCTTGGGGATTAGTTTGACTAATTGTAGATAAGGCTTTGCTGATGAAGTCCGGACCAAGAGGTATCAAACCATCAACACAAACCAAAGCCACCATGCGAATCAGCGACTCACCGCTATACTCACCCAAGGACGCTACAAAGTCCCCAATGCTATCGCCGGGAATACCGTTGATGCTACAAAAAGCTACTAACTCAGCAACTAATTTCAAACACAGGTCAATGGTTTGAGCTTTGTCAGCTTTGGGAGTGATAGAGTTGAGAAACCCCAACAGAGGAATTTTCTCTCCTACCTTATTAGCAAAAGCTGCTGCACCCAGCGCTTTATCTGTGCGATCGACAGTTTGATATAACCACATAGCCCGTTGGTAGCCTTGGGAACGATCATTGTAGAGATAAATTGCTCGTTCGCCAATTGCTTGAATCAAGCTTTCATCAGTTTCCCCAGTCACAGTTTTAATCGTGTTGACAAAACCAACCACATTTTGCCACTCACCAGGGGCGACAAAATCTAGCGAATTCAGCATGGAAACAGTCAAGTTATTAGTTGGTAGTTCGTCTACCAACTCAAAAATGGGTTTACTCACAAAAATCTCCTTATTTTGTTATTTGTTGGTTGTTGGTTGTTGGTTGTTGGTTGTTGGTTCCAAACAACTATCAACCAGCAACCATCAACAATTTTTACTTGAGTTTTGCTAGACCATTCAGGTCAAATTTTTTCAGCCAAGTTTCGCGATCGCTAGCTGTAAATGATGGTGAACGAGACAGTACTTTTACCTGATAGCGGTTGTTGACGAGTATTGCAGTTTGAGTATTGCCAATTTCTACGGCTGGATAACCAGCAATTTGCTTGCTGCTGTTGGCAAATTTGGCTGCTGCTGTCGGGATACTTTTTGTATCAGAAATAGCTAGCATCGCTAATTCTTGACCATCTTTTTTTAACTTAGCTTCAGCAAAACCCCTTTTTTCTTGAGTATATACACGCTCATACCCATTTCCAGCAGGGGGAAAAAACTTGTTAAATTCGCTACCCTGAGTTGCTTGTTTGGCAACAGCTTGACCAGTTTTTTGGCGACTGCTTTCTTGTTGCACCTGGTCAAAGCGTCCTGGTTCTTTGGGAGTACAAGCTGTAGTCAGCAACAATACTGACAGTAACACAACAGCTAAAATTCTGCGGACACGAGGAAAATTCATGTTTGACTCTCCTTGATGCTAAACTTTCAAGGCAATTATCACGGCTTCTAGGTGCTTTTAACAGAAAATTTACTTTTTGATCAGACTTTGTGACACAAGGGTGTGAGGGTGTAAGGGTATAGGGGTGTAGGAGGAAATTGAGGTGTGGATCATCCGATTTTGGATTTTGGTCATTAGTCATTAGTCAATGGTCATTTCATTATTTACTCTCCCCCACACTCCTCACACCCTTACACCCTTAATTCTGGCGTTTAGCGATCGCTGCATAAAACGGATCTCCTCCCGCAGCACCCAACCATTGAAGAAAAGCTGGTATATTTGATTGCCGGGCAATCACTTCTGGGGTAGTAAATCCAGGTACAGAGGTAAAATAGCCTTTAACTAATTCAACTCTGGTTGCTTCTGATGCATCCCGCCATGCTTGGATAGCCTTTTGAAAAAACATGCGGTTAGAAAAGCTGATGATAGCAATTCCACCTGGTTTGAGGACGCGATAAATTTCGGAAAATACTGCTTCTGGATATTGCAAATATTGCACAGAGACACAATTGAGGACAGCATCAAAATTTTGATCTGGAAGTGGTAAACGGGGATTTTCGTTGAGATCCTGAACAAAATAATGATCTAAACGGGGATTACGTGCTAATTCCTCAGCGTTGAGTCCGTGTCCTTCCACATGGGCAAACTGCATTTCTTCTGGTAAATGCGAAACCCAACTACTCATCATGTCTAAAATGCGTGTGTTGGGTTGCAGGCGATCGCGATATAAATCGGTTAATTGTTGAATAAAACCTTCGTCTACATGAGTGACAAAGCGCGGAAAGGAATAAAATTCCTTGTCGTCGCCTGCATCAAGTTTAGTACGTTGTTCTGGTCTGAGCAGCATAAAACTGAGATTATGAGAAGTCTTGCCTAAATTTGTGTACCACCATACGTATATTAGAAACAGTCTGAAAAATAGGCGAGTCTATCAAACATCTACCAGTTAAAAAACAATAAATATCAATGTCATTTAAGTTACCAGAGTATCAATTAGCGTGGCAGCGTTTTCGTTCTTGGGTAGGCTTTCCTTACATAACTTTGTTATTTTGGATACTGCCGTTATTGTTATTTAATTCTGGGCATAGTAGCTTGATGGCCCATGACGAAGGGCTTTATGCTTGGCGATCGCGTCGAATGTTTGAGTCTGGTGATTGGATCACTCCTTGGTCACAACCCCATCATAAAACTCCAGGCCCCTACTGGTTAATTGCTAGTTCTTATACTCTATTTGGTATAAGTGAGGCTAGTGTACGTCTACCAAGTATGATTTTGGGCGTACTGAGTGTAATAATTCTCTATGAAATTGGAAAAATTTTATTAGATAAAAAAATTGCTTGGCTAGCTGCTGCAATTTTGAGTGTGGAATTTTTGTGGTTGCAATACTGTCGTTTAGGCACACCTGATGTGCCAATGATTTTTCTGACACTTTTGGCAATTTTGTCTTTATTAAAAGCAGAATTAAATCCTCGATATCGCTATTTTTATACTTTTCTGGTTGGTGTTTGTTTTGGTTTGGGTTTCCTTGCTAGAAGCTTTATGATTTTTTTGCCAATGATAGCTTTGTTTCCTTATGTAGTTTGGGAACATCGCCGTCATCATCATCTTACAAACCCAATGTTGTATTTAGGATTTTTGCTGGGTTTAACTCCTACTTTTGTTTGGCTGTGGTTAAATTTTTTGCAATATGGCAGTGATAGTGTTGGAGAATTATTGCAATTTGTATTTCGTCTAGGTTCTCAAGAACGTTCTGGTAATGGGTTTTTATTTTATTTATGGAATGTCCCAATTAAAGCCTTTCCTTGGTTTTTCTTTAGCCTTTTGGGTTTATTTGTAGCTTGGCGTCGCCCTAATCCTCGCTATCAGTTAATACTGGTTGGTTTGCCATTAGTTTTATTTTTTGAACTTAGTATTTTTTCTACTCGTTTACCTCACTACAGTCTTTCACTATATCCTTTTATGGCGTTGCTAGCGGCTATAGGGGTGGATTGGCTTGGCAATGTGGGTTTTTATGGGGAAACTTCCCGGTGGGAAGAGTTTAATTCTAAGTTCTCCCCATCACCCCATCTCCCCATTGCCCCTAATCCCCACTCCCTTAGGGGAGTGGGGGCCCCGAGTTCCCCATCACAGAAACTTTTTCGCAATCTCAGCTATGGAATGGGTGTGTTAGCTATTTTATTATTGTTGGCAAGTATATTCGCTTTTCTTTGGGGTAGTGGTGATACTCGTAAATATGCAACTGTTGGCTTAGTTCTAGGCTGTGGTTGGTTGATTTTACCTTTTGTTTGGATTGGTCGTTACCGCTTTGGTAAAAAATTTCTGAATTCCAACTACTGGTTGGCTGGTTGGTTAATTCCAGCTTGGTTAGCTTTGGCTGTCGCTGGGAGTAATGGCTTTTTGAGTGATTACAATCCCGAGATGAGAACTTTTTTAGCACAGCCTGCGATCGCTCAAGTTTTGCAGAATCATTCTATCCACTTTGTAAAAGTTGGGGGAAAAACCGGGGTGCTACTTGATTTTTACACTCCTCATCACGGAGAAGATGTAGAGCAAATTTCGCAACTACCAGTTTATAGCTATGCTTGGATCTCTGCACAACAAGCAACTAATTTATCTACACCTCATCGTGTTTTGGGTACTGTGCAAAAATACCAACTGATTCAAGTATTGCCGTAGAAGTCGTTCAGAAGGCAGAAGGCAGGAGGCAGAAGGCAGGAGAAACGGCGCGGATTATCACCTTCACCATGCGCCTGATAACTGTACCCTACGGGAAGCCTATGAGCGCGTCTACACTGTTTACTGTTCACTGATTTAAGTTAACTCTTATTTATTTAGTTATGGGATAATATTTTAGTAACTTGCTCAGGAAGCATCATCATATGTGCAAAAAATCCCTGGCGATTGAAAATCGCAGTTATACAGGCAAACTCCGCCTGGTATTGTTATATCAACTCGTGCAGGTGGGTTGAGTTTGTGTAACTTGGTTGAAATCGCCAAGTTGCCAAGTTGGGATGATCCCTTTGTTCAGGTTTCAATAAAGAGAATTTAAATACGCAAATCGAATATTTTTGGGCTTAGATTTTCAAGCGATTGGGTGAGTAGCTGAGAATTATATCAAGATTAAAGAAGGATAAAATATTACTTCACCAACCCAAAATTGTCAATTATTGGTTAGGTTAAGATTCAAAGTAAAAAGGGAAATAATTACATTTTTCTCCTTACCTTTGACTCACCTACAAAAAACTTTGGTGAACTTATTCATATCCTTCCTCTGAACGTTGCTCACACCCTGAATTAATGCCGTTGTTAGACTTGTGTGGTGTTACATGCAACAGAGGCGGATTAGACAAATACCTCCTTCCATGTTTCCCTTTGAGGTTATCAAACCCAATGGAAATGTATTATCTGTGGCTTTCGGTGCGGATAGCGATGATCCCTTAGCAGATTCCCGCATTCCTTATCAAATGCGACAAGCTGATCGAAATGTGCGGCGAGAATTGGAAAATCAATTAGAAGCATTCCGCTGGCTTTTGATTGTTGGACAAGCAGGAATCGGGAAAACTCGAGAAGCCGCTGAATTAGCACAGCTTTATAACCGAGAAGGCTGGACAGTTCTTTGGCTTAAATCTGATGGATGGATAGATGAACCAAACCAAGAGCAACTACAAAAAATTGCTGCTAATCGCAAGTTGCTGTTTGTGCTTGATAATCTCCATCAGAGGATACACGATCGCTTCCCCAAACTGCCCCTCGGACTAGAGGAATCTGAGTTATCCCCTTTGACTGTGCCTTTACAACAGCGACTGTGGCGAGTTCTAGAAGTTTATGAACAGTTCTGCGGTCAGGATAAAATACGGGTAATTGCCACTGCTGCGAGTGAATGGGAAAAACTGCAACAGAAGCGTTTTCAGGTTTATCACTTACCAGAACCGGAAAATGCAGCAATTGTTCAGTTATTAAGTAATACTGTTCCTCAAACTAAGATCAAAACTAACGAAGAAGATTATTTAGCGATCGCCCAGAAAAATGACCACACTTTCACAAATGTGGTTGTGAATCTTCGTAGTTTGAGAAACAAAGGCTTATCTTTAACCTCTAATAATTACATCGAAACTAGCCAACAGACTTGGGAAAAGTGCTACGCAGATGCAATCAAAAAACATCCAGCTAGCCGATATATTTACGATGCTGTAGATTTGCTACAACAATTTAATCTTGCAGTTGAACGATTCATCCTAGAACCAGCTACTTTATTAATGATCGGGGATCAGTCCCAGCAACAGTTACAGCATCGTTGGCTAATTCGCAGAGTCTTAAATGATCTGATTGAAAGTGAACACATCCTTAATCCTCGCCAAGGACAAATAGAAGCCAAAGGTAGGCAGGTGGATGCTAATCAATATGTTGATTCCCTATTCCACTTGGTTTTGCGGCTAACAGATAAATATCCCCAGCAAATGCTGGGTAAACTCTTTACTTTTGGCTGTCAACTCTTAAACTTTAATCACCCCAAACAAGCCCTAACTTGCTTCGATCATCTCCTCACCTTCAACTGTGAAATCTCTGATATTTGGTTTTACCGAGGTATCGCACTGTACTTATTAGCAAATTATGAAGAAGCAGTTGCATCCTATGACAAAGCCCTAGCTTTTAAAAGTAACTCCTACCAAGCTTGGTATAATCGGAGCCTAGCATTGCACCTATCGGGATGCTATGAAGAAGCAGTTGATTCCTATGATCAGGCGCTTGCCATTAAGCCTAACCTAGATCAGGCTTGGTATAACCGAGGCATTGCTCTGTATTTTTTGGGACGTGATCAAGAAGCAGTAGTTTCCTACGACAAAGCACTAGCTATCAAACCAGACTATTACCAAGCTTATTACAGCCGATGTCAAGCCCTGGAGAACTTGGGACGCTATGAAGAGGCTGTTGCTTCCTACGAGCAAGTACTGGCGCTTAAACCCGACCATTATCAAGCTTGGTATCACAAAGGTAATGCATTGTATGCCTTAAAACATTACGACGAGGCAGTTACTTCCTATGACCAAGCCTTGGCGCTCAAACCCGACTATTATCAAGCTTGGTACAACGGGAGTGTAGTCCTATATCTGTTGGGATTATACGAGGAAGTGGTTACATCCTGTGACAAAGTAGTAGCACTTAAACCCGACCATTACCAAGCCTGGTATAACATGGGCAATGCGTTGTATTTTTTGAGACACTACGAAGAGGCAGTTGCTGCTTACGACAAAGTGCTGCTGATCAAGCCAGACTATGACCAAGCCTGGTACAACCGCAGTGTAGCCTTATATCCCTTGGGCTTTTATCAAGAAGTAGTTACATCGTGCGATAAAGCAGTGGCGATCGCACCAGACCACTATAAAGCCTGGTACAACAAAGGCAATGGGCTATACTCCTTGGGCAAATACAAAGAAGCACTAGCTTCTTACGATCAAGCACTAGCAATCAAGCCTGATTATTACGAAGCTTGGTACAACCGGGGTGTAGTCATGGGAAATTTGGGAGACTACAAAGAAGCAGTAGCTTCCTACAACAAAGTATTAGCAATCCAACCTCACAATTACCAAGCTTGGTATAGCCGAGGTAATGCACTGAATAAGTTGGGTTGTTTTGAAGAAGCACTGACTAGCCTGAACAAGGCAATTGAACTTGCTCCTGATTCCTTTGAAGCTCACTACAATAAAGCTTGCTGTTATGCTTTGCAAGCCAATGCTGAGTTGATGCTTGCAAGCTTGCAAAGAGCTATTAATCTCAATCCTAAATGTCGAGAGATGGTAAAAACCGACGCAAATTTTCAAAAATTTCTCCAAGATGAGCGGTTTCAGGCGCTGATTATGAAGGGATCAGGGATTGGGGATTAGGGATTGTGGTCTTTGGTGTGCCACTTTTTTAAGATACAAGGGTGCGTTAGCCTACGGCATAACACACCCTACTACTACTACAGGTTTAAAATGCCAAGAGATTTATCTTATCGAAGCAGTATTGGAACGCATTTCAGTTAAATTGCATGAGAATAAGAGATTTACACGATAAAACCTGTACTTTTGAATTAAAAATCTGTTTTATGAGTTGTGAAGCTAATTTACAACTCAGAAACTTAATTTACGACTCAGAAACTTAATTTGCGAGTTGCAAAACCTAATTTACAACTCACAAACCTGACTTAACTTCAAGATAACGAGGGAATTCTGGCTAAAATACCTTTTTTGAGAGGTTCGGGACGTTCTGACCAAGGTAACAAACCATCAGGTTTATCATAGTATTTGCTAGCACATTCGAGAATCGCAGCCGCACTATCATCTATTGGTAAATCTCCAAACATATAAGTTAGTTTTCCAGAACCAGCGAAGGCGACAACACAGGAATGACTGCAAGCACTCATGCATTCTACTTCTTGAATCGGAAACTCATCTTTGAGATGCCAATCTTGAGCTAATTGTTGAAGTTGATTTGATAACTTTTGTCCACCACTTTCACCGACTCGCTTCCCATCTTGCCAGACGCTTGCACAAGTCTTGCATACAAATAGAGTATGAGAGGGTTGCTGAGTATTATTATGTGTAGAAGTTGGAGAAGTATTTGTGGCTGTGGTCATCTGTACCTCGCAGATATTTTAGAAGTAAAATCAACTTCGGCGGGCATCCTGACTTACTTTGTTAAGTTCACAGTTGCGGGACAGCGCCGGACTTACACCGGACTTTCCCCGTTACCTCTAGTGGCTGCTCCCCAATAGAACCGAATGTTTTTTATCTTAACGTGATTTTGACAAGGCAGTTTGTTGGGTCAGTTGTGGGCGGTTTTTAAACGCAGAGGGACGCAGAGGCTAACGCAAAGGAACGCAGAGTTAGTCTTTATACTTTGGCTGGTGTTGGTAAATCTACTTGCAACCGCTTAAACATCGCTTGCCGTCCTTGCATTGCTAAGGTGTCATCTATCGGTGATAGAGTGATAGGCTGCTGATATTTTAGTCTCAGTGCAGTTTGAATTAACCAATCTGCCACAAAGGGATTTTTTGGTAACAGAGGGCCATGAGAATAAGTAGCGATCGCATTCTGATAAAATACTCCCTCTGTACCATCTTCACCATTGTTGCCTAAGCCATAGACTACACGTCCTAGTGCTTCTACTTTGCCCAGCTTAGTACGTCCACCGTGATTTTCAAATCCGATTAGGTATGGTTTGCTACCCGTCATTTCTTGGAGATCCCGCGCTAAACGAGTTGCAGTGACTTCCACGACTAAGTTTCCGATACAGCGGCGGACGTTTTCGCCTGGGTGTACTGATACGATGTCTAATATGCCTAAGCCCTGAATGCGTTGTCCAAAACCTGGTTCATAGTAATGTCCCAACAGTTGGGGTGAACCACAGGTAAAGACGCCGGGAGTACCATTTTCAATTTTTTCGCGCATTGCTTCTGCTTTCGCACCTTGCAAGTCACGCATGACAATTTCTTGTTGACGGTCTTGGGCGCCACCACCCACAATTAAATCTACAGATTTAATATCGTCGGCTGTAGCATTTTGGTCTAAGGGCAAAACCTTGACATTGTATCCCCGCCACTGGCAACGGCGTTCTAAGACGATAACATTACCGCGATCGCCGTAGGTACTCATGAGCGTAGGATATAGCCAACCAATGGTCAGTTCATATTGTTTCATAATTTTAGGGATTGGGGATTGGGGATCGGGGATTGGGGAATGGGAAGAAAAGGGAGACAAGGAGGACAAGGGAGAATATTTTTGATTGATTCACCGCGTCTTTTCCCAATGCCCCTTTCCCTATTTCCTGTTCCCTGTTCCCCAATCCCTTTGTACGAGGATATTATAGATAAGATCAGAGATACCAATATAAAGAAAAAGCAATCTCTATTGACAAAATGCCGCAAATCTACGCTTAAAATATAAAGCGCGCTCTTATTAGCAAGAACTATGGAAGTACTAGAACTAAAACGCGAAA
The DNA here is from genome assembly GCF_000317205.1 of Fischerella muscicola PCC 7414. Classification (GTDB taxonomy): domain Bacteria; phylum Cyanobacteriota; class Cyanobacteriia; order Cyanobacteriales; family Nostocaceae; genus Fischerella; species Fischerella muscicola. Next base: position 114,852 of record NZ_AJLK01000073.1, read on the forward strand.
TTGAAACGTTGTGTGATCGCCTGGGTAAAACCCAGGACTATCTTTGACATCCCCGCACTCACAGCTAAAATTCAAGACTTGGAACAAATAGCAGCACAACCAGAATTCTGGGAAGATCAAGTCAAAGCCCAAGCAACGCTGCAAGAACTGAATGATTTAAAAGCACATCTTCAACAATACGAACAGTGGCAAAGTAGCATAGAAGACACAAAAGCAGTATTAGAGCTTTTAGAGTTAGAAACCGATGAAGCACTACTGCAAGAAGCAGAAGCTACTGTCACTAAGCTAAATCGAGAACTCGATCAGTGGGAGTTGCAACAGTTACTCTCTGGCCCTTATGACGAAAAAGGCGCAGTTCTGACTATTAACGCTGGTGCTGGTGGTACTGATGCTCAAGACTGGGCAGAAATGCTACTGCGGATGTATACCCGTTGGGCAGAAAATCATGGCTACAAGGTAAATTTAACAGATGAGTCCGAGGGGGATGAAGCAGGTATAAAATCAGCAACTATAGAAATTACAGGTCGTTATGCCTATGGATACTTGCGGTCTGAGACAGGTACCCATCGCTTGGTCAGAATTTCACCTTTTAATGCCAATGGTAAGCGCCAAACCAGTTTCGCTGGGGTAGAGGTAATGCCCCAATTAGATAACTCGGTGCAATTGGAGATTCCCGAAAAAGACTTAGAAATCACCACATCTAGGTCTGGTGGTAAAGGTGGGCAGAATGTCAACAAGGTAGAAACTGCTGTACGCATTGTTCACATTCCCACTGGTATTGCTGTGCGTTGTACAGAAGAACGTAGCCAATTGCAAAATAAAGAAAAAGCCCTTGCCCGCCTGAAAGCGAAGTTGCTAGTCATTGCTCAAGAACAACACGCCAAAGAAATTGCCGAAATTCGCGGTGATATGGTGGAAGCTTCTTGGGGCAATCAGATCCGTAACTACGTATTCCATCCTTACCAGATGGTAAAGGATTTACGTACCAATGTTGAAACAACTGCGATCGTTGATGTGATGAATGGTGAACTAGATATGTTCATCCAAGCTTACCTGCGGCAAGAAAATCAGTTGGTAGAAGCGGCAGTCTAAGTTAGTAGTTAGTGGGTAGAGACGCGATGTTCCTCGCGTCTGTACATTAGTAGTTAGTTGTTAGTAGTAGGGGCGCACACCTGTGCGCCCGTATAGTTGTTAGTTTACTAACAATCAACAACCAACCACCAACCATCAACAACCAACCATCAACAACCAACAATCAACCACCAACAATCAACCACCAACCACCAACCAACAACCAACAACCAACAATCACCAACCAACAACCAACCACCAACAACCAACCATCAACAACCAACAATCAACCACCAACCATTAACTAAACAAACTGTTACATTTAAATAAGATAATTGTCATCAAATCATTATGAGCAATTCTCCTTCTGATGAACGTCAACCCAGCTATGTCAAACTCGCGATGCGAAACATGGTGCAAAAGCGACTTACTTCCCTTAAGCATTTTGTACTGACTACTGTTGGGCTGTTAGCTGTCCTTATCGGTCTTGCTTATCTGACTCGCTGATCATAAACTATCACTTTCACTACAGGAGATTTTTCGGCTGGTGCAAGTTGAAGTATATGTACAGGATTGTCTCAGTGAATATTCGCAATCGGAAAGTATAAAGATTGAGGATATAGAAATCCCAATTACTGCTCAAACATGGGAAAATTGGTTCAATTGCTGGTTGGAAATATTACAACCAAATATTTCATCTGCGGCAAATTATGAAATTGGGTTGCGTTTGACCAACGATTCTGAAATTCAAGAGTTAAACGCTCAGTATCGTCAACAAAACAAGCCTACAGACGTTTTATCCTTTGCGGCATTAGAGGTAGACTCTCCTATGCCAAGTGAAGCGTTTGCTTCTATGCCTTTATATCTTGGTGACATTGTTATTTCTATTGATACAGCACAGCAACAAGCTCAAAAACAGGGGCATACTTTGGTAACAGAACTAGCTTGGCTGGCAAGTCACGGATTGTTACATCTGCTGGGCTGGGATCACCCGGACGAAGAAAGTTTAGAAAGAATGCTAAAACAGCAAGTAAAATTACTGAAGTCAATAGGTATTTCTATTGACATAGAATAGCATCATTTGCCTGTATATTTAAAGTGCGACTTCCTAGTTGTTCTCTATATAATGATTCAGTAGAAAATTGGCAGAAATCTCGATTTCATTATTAAAATCGGCACATATTCCCCGTTCAACCACTCTGCTGCTGTATTTTTTAAACTTATGTCCCAACCAGTTTCACCACCACCAACTTCAAACCACTTAGAAACAGTTGTCAGCAAAAAGCGAGAATTCTCCTGGCAAGTGGCTGCAAATCTATTCGTGAGTTTTAAGTATGCTTGGTGTGGGATAAGTTACGCTTTTCAAACTCAACGCAATTTTCGTATTCACGTTGTTATTTGTGTATTAGCACTGGGACTAAGCATTTTTTTACGATTAAAAGCGGTGGAAATAGCAGTCATCAGTATAACTAGTGGTTTAGTTTTAGCGTTAGAGTTATTAAATACAGCAATTGAGTCAGTAGTTGATTTAACAGTCAAGCAGACCTACCATGAACTAGCAAAAATTGCCAAAGATTGCGCTGCTGGTGCTGTGTTGATTTCAGCTTGTGTGGCAGTTTTGGTAGCGATCACACTTTTATTTCCTCCTTTGTTAGCCTTGATTTTGTCGGCTTTTTAGAGATTTCTTCCTCCTTCTGATTTGAAAGTAACCTCACCCCGGCTACGCTACCCCTCTGGTGAACTCGCAAAGAGGGGCTGTTCTTGTGAGATTTTTCTTGGTATCTTAACAACCAACAATTAACTGCATCATAGCGACACAAAATCTGTAAGAATCAACCACAATGGTATGCAGTGGTTGAGAACTGGAGTTGATTTACAGTGCTTATCGTGATTGACAATTACGACAGCTTTACCTATAACTTAGTACAGTATTTGGGAGAACTGGCAGTAGAATTCCCAGTAGCAGCAGAGATCAAAGTTTTTCGTAACGATAAGATTACCCTAGATGAGATTAAAGCCTTAAAGCCAGATGGTGTGGTAATTTCTCCCGGTCCTGGTCGACCGGATGATGCGGGTATTTCTCTAGATTTAATAGAGAAACTTGGGCCTGACTTACCAATTTTAGGGGTTTGTTTGGGTCATCAAAGTATTGGTCAAGTGTTCGGTGGTAGGATTGTTTCGGCACCAGAGTTGATGCACGGCAAAACTTCCCAAGTGTCTCATGCAGGGATTGGTGTTTTCCAAGGATTAGAAAACCCAATTACTGCTACCCGGTATCATAGTTTGGTAATCGATCGCGACACTTGTCCAGATGTGTTAGAAATCACGGCTTGGGTGGAAGATGGCACAATTATGGGGGTAAGACACAGGAACTATCGTCATATAGAAGGCGTCCAATTTCATCCAGAGAGTGTTCTGACATCTTCAGGCAAGCAGTTACTGCGAAACTTTCTTTGTAAATTACAGACGAAAACAAGAGAGTAATTAATGAAACGACGGCAATTAATGGGCTATGCTGGGGCGGGGTTGGTAACAACTTTGGTTACTAGCTTGGGTTCTCACTTTCAAGCTAATGCCCAATCTAGCGGTTCATTATCAATTCAGTGGTTGGGTCATACTTGCTTTCTGTTTACAGGCGGCGGTACGAAAATTCTTGTCAACCCATTTCGCACAATTGGTTGTACCGCCAAGTATCGTCCACCGAAAGTGGCAGCAGATTTAGTACTAATTAGTAGTCAATTGTTGGACGAAGGTGCAGTCGAAGACTTACCGGGAAATCCCAAGTTAATTTATGAACCCGGAGTTTACGAGTTCAAAGGCATTAGGTTTCAAGGAATTGCTATTCCCCATGATCGTAAAGGTGGCAAGCAGTTTGGTATAAATGCTGCTTGGCAATGGCAGCAAGCAGGAATTAATATTCTCCACTTAGGGGGAGCAGCTGCACCTATTACCATTGAACAAAAAATCCTGATTGGTCGTCCTGATGTGGCGTTAGTTCCCGTAGGCGGTGGTGCTAAAGCTTATAATGCTGAAGAAGCAAAGCAGGCAATTCAAACTATTAATCCCAAGCTAATTATTCCTACCCATTACCGTACCCAAGCCGCAGATGAGGCTAACTGCGATATTTCTCCTTTGGATAATTTTTTAACGGTAATGAGTGGGATGACTGTACGTCGCAGCAACAGCGACACAATTAGTATTAGCCCTGGTAATTTACCAGAAAATGGGGCTATACAAGTTTTAAGTTACAAGTTTTAGAATCAATTATCAGTCATCAATGAACAGTTATCAGTTATTGATAATTGTTCATTGACACTGCAAGACGCCACGGGCAATTACGCCCACAACGAGAAAATAAAAATTTGACCCTCCTACACCCCTACACCCATTTTTAGGGAAACTTTGAGATTGCTGCAAAATGTTATTTAACCAAACACTTGCGGCCAAGTATTGATTAAGAAAAACACAACTGCTGCGATCGCTAATACTCCTTGAATTAAATTTCCAACGACTGTACCAACTACAATTCCTATACCAGCTTTTACTGCTAAGATAAAATCCCTTCGGTAGATAAATTCAGCAATTATTGCTCCTACTAGAGGACCAAACAGTATTCCTAAGAGTGGCCCCCCTACAGGTAAAGTCGGTAATAATCCTAAAAACCCAGCAACTAAACCAATAACTGCACCTATTTGTCCCCATTTACTAGCGCCTGCTTGTTTTGCACCCACATAACCAGCCAATAAATCTACACCAATACTCAAAACTAAAACTATGGCTGTAACAATCAATGGTGTGCTGATAGCGGCAAAAGAACCTTTAACAAATCCCCAGATGATAATAGCTATTAATATTAAGCTAGCACCTGGCAAAGCAGGAACCACAGAGCCAATAATACCTACAATCATTAAGGCGACTAGTAATAAATAGATGATTTGCATAAATAATGTTGTTAGTTAGTTTTTGATTGTTGATTGTTAGTAGGTAGACCTGATGTTCCTCGCGTCTGTACATTAGTAGTAGTAGTTAATTTATTATTGACTCCCCATCACCCCATCACCCCACAGCCCCTAATACCCAGAGGGGGTCCCGAGTTCCCCATCACCCCATCACCCCATCCCCTCACTAAGAGTGACAGCTAATTTATCAGCAATCCCAGCTATCCAGTTTTCATCTTGTTTAGTATAGCTGCGAGGAGCATTTGCTCCTAAAATCAAAACGCCTTCTTTACCAATTGGTTGACAAATTACTCCTTGAGTATTCTCTGGTAAATAATCAAATTCAATTTTTCCTGGATAGACTTTTAAGTTAACCAAATAAACAGGCTGTTGTTTTTCTTGCACCCGTTTTAAAATTGGCCCTGGTGTCACCTCTGATTTTGTGGATAAAATTCCTCGCCGCAATAAAACCTTACCTTGATAGAAAACTACAAGCGATCGCGTGACTGTATTAGTTAACAATAAATGTGATGCCCATGCTAGTTCTGTTTTAACTGTCTGTGGCAAGTCTTGTGCCAGTACAAAACCTTCTTCTCCAATTAGTTCTACCGCATCAGGCGATCGCGGTTGTACTTGCTGCCAAAGTAAACCCGTCAAAATCAGTACTGCACTCAAAATCACACCCAGGACATCTGCACGGGCTTGAGACTCTGTGATTTCTGGTGTCAGTAAACGGTTAATTAACAGAAGTACAGCGCCTAACCCCCCGACAACAATGGGTAGACGCCGCAAAATACGATTCGGATCGGATTTAGCCATGCTTCTACAATACTGAACTTAGGAATCAGGAGTTCAGAGTTTGTTTGCCACCCCATCTCCCCATCTCCCTATCTCCCTACCTGTTTTACTCCTCTCCCGGTTCTATAATCCGTTGAAAAAGATAACCAGTACCTCTCGCCGTCAGAATCAATTCCGGGTTACTGGGGTCATCTTCCAATTTTGCCCGTAAACGAGAAATATGCACATCTACTACACGGGTATCCACATGGCGTTCTGGTGTATATCCCCATACTTCCTGCAAAATTTCCGAGCGGGAAAAAGCTTCGCCAGAGCGACTTACCAACAACTCTAGCAAGCTAAATTCCATACCAGTTAAGCGAATACGTTCATCACCTTTGTATACTTGTCGCTTGTTGGTATCAATTTTGATATTACCAACATGGATTACCCCAGAACTAGGTATCCCAGAAGTGCCGGTTTTATCTACCCGCCGCAGTACTGAACGAATCCGTGCTTCGAGTTCTTTCGGTGAAAAAGGCTTAACTACGTAATCATCAGCACCGAGTTCTAGACCAGTGATGCGGTCAGCCACGTCCCCCAAGGCTGTTAACATAATAATGGGGACATCTGATTCCTTGCGTAATTCTTGACAGACACCGTAGCCATCTAGCTTGGGCATCATCACATCCAAAACCACCAAATCAGGGTCAGTTTTGCGAAAAGTATCCAAAGCTTCTTCGCCATCACCAGCAGTTACAACATCATAGCCAATCATTGAAAGCCGAGTTTCTAAAATTCGGCGGATGCTGGCCTCGTCATCCACAACTAGAATTTTTTCTTTATGACTTTCCAAGCTAATCAACGCTCCTTAACTAAAAATTTTCATGATTAATTTTTCATACCATAATATTAAGATATCATTCCAATAATTACGTTGGAAAAAGCTGAAACTACTTCTATTATTGGATTTTTGTTTTCTTGAAGAATTAAGAAAAAATTAAGATTATTTAATAACATTAAAGAATGCCAAAGCCGAAAACTTATTATGTTTGTAACCAATGTGGCGCAGAATCGCCGCAATGGTTTGGTAAGTGTCCATCTTGCGGCACATACAATTCCTTAGAAGAAGAAATTGCCATTCAATCCTCAACGGATGTGCCTAGTCGGGGGGTAGGTAGTTGGCATTCTCAGCAAGGCGCAAGTAAGTCTGCCAACAAGCCAGCGAAACCAAGGTCTTCTTTGAGATTTGACCAAATTAGCGATCGCCAAGTCACGCGCTGGCCTTCTGGTTATAGTGAACTAGATCGAGTCCTCGGCGGCGGTGTTGTTCCTGGTTCAATGGTATTGATTGGCGGTGATCCAGGTATCGGTAAATCTACGTTACTACTACAAGTATCAAATGAATTAGCTCAGAGATACCGCATTCTCTACGTTTCTGGAGAAGAATCAGGACAACAAGTGAAATTAAGAGCCTCCCGGCTGGGTGTAACCAAACCACTCAACGTAGTTAGCAATGGTAACGGCAATGGAAATGGTAACACAAACAATACTGAAGTCATAGAAGAAATATCAGAGGTAATACAAGTAGAAGGACAGAGTGCAGATTTATATGTATTACCGGAAACAGATTTAGAAGAGATACTTAAGGAAGTAGAATCTCTCAAACCGAATCTGACGGTAATTGACAGTATTCAAACAGTCTTCTTTCCTGCCCTCACCTCTGCACCCGGTTCCGTTGCCCAGGTAAGGGAATGCACCGCAGCTTTGATGAAGGTGGCAAAGCATGAAGATATCACCATGTTGATCGTTGGACACGTCACCAAAGAAGGTGCGATCGCTGGGCCGAAAGTTTTAGAACACCTCGTAGATACGGTGTTATATTTTGAAGGCGATCGCTTTGCCTCCCATCGGTTATTACGGACAGTAAAAAACCGTTTTGGTGCTACCCACGAAATCGGTATCTTTGAAATGGTCGAACACGGTTTGCGGGAAGTTTCCAACCCTAGTGAGCTATTTTTGGGCAACCGTGACGATCCAGGTCCAGGTACTGCGATTGTCGTGGCTTGTGAAGGTACGCGTCCGATTGTTGTGGAACTACAAGCTTTGGTAAGTCCCACTAGCTACGCTTCTCCCCGTCGTTCCACCACAGGCGTGGATTATAACCGCTTGGTACAGATTCTCGCTGTATTGGAAAAACGGGTAGGCGTTCCCATGTCGAAATTGGATTCCTACGTCGCTTCTGCTGGGGGGTTGAACGTTGAAGAACCAGCAGTAGACTTGGGGGTAGCGATCGCTGTTGTTGCCAGTTTCCGCGATCGTATTGTTGATCCTGGTACTGTATTAATTGGTGAAGTCGGGTTAGGTGGACAAGTGCGCCCCGTGTCGCAAATGGAACTACGATTGAAAGAAGCGGCGAAGTTAGGATTTAAGCGGGCGATCGTCCCTAAAGGGCAAAAATTTCCCAGCTTGGACATTGAGATTTTGCCGGTTTCCAAGGTAATAGATGCAATTATCGCGGCCATACCACAGGCATCGTTGGAGGATGAAGATTTAGAACCAGATGAGGAGTGACCGAAGAAAAGGCAGACGGCAGGGGGCAGAAAGCAGTCCCAATGAAAAAACCTCACCCCCAGCCCCTCTCCGAACCCGCGGAGAGGGGTGTCCGATAGGGCGGGGTGAGGTTGTGATTTTGGGCTTTTCGAGTCAATTTGAATCAGGTTTTTCCTACTTGTGTGTATACCGTAGCTCCTTACCAAAGAGAGGGATGTCTGATATTACTATTGATACTTTAAAATCAACTGCAAAGTTTTTTTGTATGACTCATTGTTTCCTTGCCGTTGAAACAGTTCAGCCGCTTTTTGTAAATCTTGAATTCCTCGGTTTTTATCTCCGGATTCAGCACGAATATTACCCCGATTTTTATAGGCATTTGCATTGTTGGGATTAATTTCAATCGCTTGGCTGAAATCCTCAATTGCCCCTTGTTTGTCTCCCGACAAGTAGCGTGCTGTACCTCGGTTGTTGTAGGCAGTTGCATCTTGGGGATTAATTTTGAGGGCTTGGTTTAAATCCTCTAATCCTCCTTGGGTGTCTCCTAACTCAGCACGGATACCACCCCGGTTGATATAGGCTTCCCCGTGGTTGGGATTGATTTTTATGGCTTGAGTTAAATCTGCTAATGCTCCTTGTTTGTCTCCTAATTTATAGCGGGAAGCACCCCGACCAGCATACGCTTCGGCATCGTTGGGATTAATTGTGAGAACTTTGTCAAAGTCAGCGATCGCTTCTTTGTATTTTCCTTGTTGAAAACGGATTTGACCTGCACTTTTATAGGCTTCGGCATCATTGGGATTAATCTTGAGGATGGCGTTAACATAGTCAAGGTCAGAGCGAAATTCAATGGGCAAAAAAATAATAAGGCTAGAAGACTTCTGCTTGATAGCTTGTTTGTAATCAGTAATTGCTCCTTGTTTATCTCCCAATTCAGCACGGATATCACCTCTGACCCCGTATAAAGACTTATCTTTAGGGTTAATTTTCAGAGCTTGGTTTAAATCTTCTAATGCCCCTTTTTTATCTCCCAATTTCCAGCGAGCAAAACCTCGCAAACCGTAAGTATCATCAGCAGCAACGTTAGGATTCAATTTCAAGAGTTGGTTGTAATCGGCAACAGCACCTTTCCAATCTCCGAAATTGCTCAAAGCATCAGCACGTAACTTATAGCCTAAAGGATTGTCAGGATTGATTTTGATGATTTGGGTATAATCAGCGATCGCTGCTTTGGCATATTCTGAAGCCAAGGGAGTATTTTTGAACTCAGGAAAATTTGCTAGGAAGTAGTACTTACTACCGCGTGCCAGGTAAGCATTTACATAGTTGGGGTTGACTTTAATCGCTTGGGAGAAGTCAGCAATTTGCTCTTGGATGTCCTTGATCCACTGATTGCGACTTGGAGTTTTGCCTACATTCATGTACGGAACAGCAAGACCCTTGAGAATATAGGCTTCAGCATCTTTGGGGTTAATTTTAATAGCTTGGTTAATGTCGGCAATTGCCCCCTGTTCATCTCTAAAAGGAAAAATTCGGATGCTGCTTCGGAGTTTATAGGCTTCAGCATAGTTGGGGTTGAGCCTAATCGCTTCATTAACATCAGCGATCGCCCCCTCATAATCTCGATTCTTCTTCTTTTCTTTGGCTGTGATAAAAAAGTCATCTGCTTTTGGTGCAGCAGCCACAACATCTGGCGGACGCACGCCTACATCTACACCCACAGCTGACAATTGACGCAAAGCTGAATAAATAGTGATGCCTAAACCCGTCACTATCTTAGTCTGACTCAGTTCATTAATTGTCTGCTCATCAGCCCTACCGTGAATTGCTACTACTTCCCCTTGTTCATTTAGCACCGGGCCGCCGCTCATCCCACCTAAAGTATCGTTATCGTAGATAATGTTATAACCATCGCCCTGGGCTGCACCATTCGCTTGCACTTGTCCCTTATTAAAAAATAAAGTCGGATTGGGAATAGCTCCTCTCTGTACGGGAAATCCTGCTACGTACACTGTTGTACTGGCTGTAGCTTTGTCTGAATTTCCAATTTTGGCAATTTTATAATTGTTACTGCTGTTAAACTCAACAACAGCTAAATCTGCCCCTGATAAACGTTTAACAGATTTAATTGGATTGCTTTTTTGATCTGGTGTAATAATTTCGTACTTACTACTATCTTTCACCACATGATAAGCAGTCAGGATGGTGTAAGTATTACCGGAATGCTTTATGAGAACTCCTGAACCAGAAACAATTGGATTTTGGCTATCCACAATCCGCACAGTGATTTCTCTACCAATGTTTTCTACCTCTTGCGAAGACAGGGCGACTACAACTTGCGCCTGCACCAATACAATAGACACGCCTATCAATAGCGGTGGAAGTGTGTAGTAGTACTTCATCATCAGAGATTATATTTTTCTATTTTGTGGAAATATAAGAAGCTACAACTAAAATTTGCAGTATTTTGGAAATATGTCTAGATATATCAATAAAAATACAATCTACAAATTAAAAAAGCATAAATATAGCTAAATACACTATTACTTTAGGTAATAACTGTAGAAGATACTCAATGTGCGAGCATCAATTAGTTATCAATGCTGCTTTTTACCTTCCCTACTTAAGATTTACTACAATCTCAAATCCAAAATTGATATGACTTCTCCTCGCCTCATTCCTCAATCTGATCCTCCCCTTCCTCCTTGGCAAACTCTACCAACAATGTATGATTTACCAAGTGACAACCCAGAGGAACCCGGTTTGCCAGATGATTTCCACTTTTTACAACCTTTGCTTTTATATTTTACTTTTCAACCAAGTAACTGGAATTCAGAATTAATTTACAGTGCGGCTGACCTCAATCTCTACTACGATGTTCAGCATCCTTTGTGGTACAAACGCCCAGATTGGTTTGGTGTGGTTGGAGTACCAAAATTGTATAATGAGCGTGATTTACGTTTAAGTTATGTAACTTGGCAAGAGCGAGTAAATCCTTTTGTTGTCGTTGAATTATTATCTCCAGGAACAGAAGAAGAAGATTTAGGAACAAAAAAAACAGAAACAGCTAAACCTCCCACAAAATGGGAAGTGTATGAAAGAATCTTGCGGGTTCCCTACTATATTGTTTTTAGTCGCTATACAAATGAAATTCGAGCATTTCAGTTAGTAGGTGGACATTATGAACCGATGAATTTCACGGAAGGACGCTTACAAATGCCAGAGTTGAGTTTAAGTTTAGGATTATGGCAAGGTTCATTTCGAGATATTGAAAGGTTGTGGTTAAGGTGGTTTACTTTAGAAGGAAAATTAATTCCTGCACCCACAGAAGAAGCTGTGGCTGCTACCGAACGAGCTATGATTGCTGAACAAGAAGCTGCTCAAGCAAAAATAAAAGCAGAACAATTAGCAGAACGATTGCGCCAATTAGGTGTTAACCCTGATGAGATAGATTAAGTTAGTTGTTAGTTGGTTGTTGTTTGTTGTAGAGACGTGCCATGGCACGTCTCTACAGTGGTTAGTACGTGTAAAACAATAAAACGTTAATTTCACACAATATCTTTCCGCTTTTGCAACAACAGCGCCACAATCAAATAAACCAACGTATGTACACCTAAAATTCCCCAGTTTAAACCTAAATTCTTCCAAGTTGCGTTGTACACATCAGACTTTTCAAAAATATCAGCTAGAGATGGCAAACCAGGCGTATTTTCTGGAACCATTGCATTCACATTTACTAAAATTCCATAAGCACCGATTGACCATCTGCTAATTGTTAACCAACCCAGTTTAGCTGCTAAGCCTGTCATTTCAAATAGTACCCCTGAGAGAATGATTTGGGGGATCATAATCAAAGGTAAAATGCTATTTGCTTCGTTTTCTGTTTTCACTAAGGCAGATACCATTAAACTCAGACTGACACTCGCTAGCAGAGTTAAAAAGGTAGTAATTCCCAAGCCCAATAACCAAGGTAAGAGATTATATTCTGGGGATTTAAAACCGATTAATACAGCTGCAACAATTAACAGAGTTTGCAACAGCACTAAACCAGAACGAATAGCAACTTTAGAACCCAAGTAAGGAAATAAACCCAAGTTAATTAATCTTTCTCGCGCATAAATAGCTGCTTCTTTGACTATTTCTCGTACGGAACTGGAAAGACCTACCCAAATTCCTATACAACTAAATATGAACAGTACCTTGAGTGCTAGAGGCCCTTGGGTAATTTCTGGCGGGTTGAGTTTTTTCAGGGGTGTTTCGTCTCGTAATATCCAAGCAGTTAAAGCGATCGCAATCGGCCCTGATACTAATGAGAAAATTATACTTGTGTGATCGCGCATGACCAATTGCAGATATCGCTGGCTCAACAACAGTAGTTGCTTGAGTGGAGATATCCCTGTGTGGATACTATCATCTGCTTTTGATGTGCTATCTTTACCAGACTTTAACTGTGATTTTACGTATTTATGACATTCTGGGGATCTTTCGTATTTTTGCGACCAATAATCAACTGTTGATGCAACGTCTTTGCCATTACCGCCTTGATCAAGTTTGATGTAAATATCGGAAAAATACTTTAAGTCTTCTGAAGGCATTTCAAAAAAACGCAGTGCTTCTTTGGGGGGGCCAAAGTAACAAAGTTTGCCACCCCTACCCATGAACGCAATGCGATCGCACACTTCAATATTGGCTGTAGCATGGGTAACTAAAACTACTGTCCGTCCTTGATCTGCTAATTCTCGCAGCAGACGCATCATTTCTTTATCTAAACCGGGGTCAAGACCAGAAGTCGGTTCATCTAAGAAGAAGAGTTTCGGGTCGGCTAACAGTTCCACTCCAATACTGACGCGTTTGCGTTGTCCACCACTGAGGTTACGTATAAAATTTGTCCTAACGTGAGTGAGTTTAATTTGTTCTAAAGTAGTATCTACTACTTGCTTGACATTTGTATCAGGTGGCAACCGTAGTTTACAAGCATAAGCCAGTACCTCTTCTACCCGGAGGTCGGGATGCACAATATCATCCTGGGGGACATAGCCTAGTTGCGATCTATACATCGGCCAATTTTGCCGCAAGTTGTCGCCATTGAGATAGACTGTACCGGAAGAAACTGGTTCAATTCCCAATAGAGATTTCATCAAGGTGGACTTACCAGCACCGCTACCACCTACTAACGCGACTAATTGTCCTGGTTCAATCACCAAAGACACATCGTTGAGAATTATTTTTTCCCGTCCCTCTTTGTCTTTGACCTTACGCTGTAAGCGGTTGACATCAAGGCGGATTTGACTACCACTATCTAATAATTCCAGGGAATCCGGGCGATAAAGCAGACTAAATGGCCCGATTTTAATTCTGCTTTGATCTACTAACTGGATACGTTTTGAAACTCGTTGACCATTGACAAAAGTACCGTTTGTACTTAAGTCTTGGAGAATGTGTCCTCCTTGCCCATCAGGATAAATTGTAGCGTGCAGGCGAGAGACTGTAGGCGCATCTAACTGCATGGAAGAATAGCGATCCGGCTTGGGCGCGCGTCCTAGTTGTACAGGCCAGTCCTTCAAACCTTTTAACGTCAGGCGACGGTTTGTGGGGATCGCTGCGGGAGCATCAACAGGGTTATAGTAAGTCAGCTGAATCCGGTTGTGAGGAGATTGTCCGATTTCTAGCTCAACTCCATTTTTTAACAAATAACCCTTAGCATCTATAGGAACTTTGTTCAAAAATATACCGTTACGGCTGGGATTGATGCCATCACCATCGTAAATTCGATAATCTCCTCCTTCTTTGCGTAGGGTAGCCTGTTTTCTGGAGAATACTTCCCAGCCGATTGGTACTTCTAAATCTGCCCATTCGCGACCACGCCCCAAGCGATGCTCATCTTTTTGGAGATAAAGCCGTAGGGTTTGACCTTTATTATTCAGTTCCAAAAAAGGTTGAGGACTAACAAGCGTCGCTTGCTCAAAGCTCCCTGTCATGAGATTTATTAGACCTATTCTCTGGTTAAAGCCACACCCGTATCCTACAGGAATTTTAGGTGATTTTCCGGATGGGTATATAAATTTGCATCGTTAATTGAGCGGAATAAGGATAATTGTTGGGGTAGTTAGTAGTTATTAGTTGGTAGTTGGTGGTTGTTTGTTGTTTGGAACAACCAACCACTAACAATCAACAACCAACAAAATTTCTTTATTACATCATGAGCAAAACCAAACTACATTAGTCAACATATATTTTCAAATAGCAACATTTATTGTAAGAAAGGTTAACTTTTTGGTGTGCTTGCCTTTGACCAGCAGATGAAGTAGAGATAATCAAAATACATTCGTGCCTTATTATCACCTTGTAACTAAATTATGAAAACTACTATTTTTATTCCGCCACATTTTTTACTATTTCCACTATTGGCATTAATAGGAATATTTGGTTTAGGGTGTAATTCCCAACCAAAAACAAATAGCACACCTGACCACCTGACAATTGGCGTGATTAGCTATGGCGAAGGAAAAACATCACTCGATAAGTATGAGCGCTTTAAAGATTACATAGCATCCCAAACTCGGTCAATGGTAGATCTGGAACCAGCTTACAACGAACTGCAAGCTATTGACCAAATTCGCAATAAAAAATGGGAATTAGTATTTGCACCTCCTGGTTTAGCTGCGATCGCGATCGGCAAAGAACTTTACATCCCTCTATTTTCGATGGAAGGGGTCAGTAATAGACAACGTTCTTTATTGATTGTCAGAGAAGATAAACCAATCACAAAAATATCAGATTTGGCAAATAAAACTGTTGCTTTAGGAGAAATTGGTTCTGCTGCTGGTTATTATGTTCCTTTGTACGATCTCTACGGTTTAACCTTAGCTGAAATTCGTTTTGCTCCCACTCCCAAAACAGTACTTGAGTGGATTAGTGACGGAACAGTTGATGCTGGCGCCATATCAGAGCAAGATTTTGAGCTTCATCGCCGCAGTTTTAGGGAAACTAAGTTTAGAACTTTACACACTAGTCGCTGGATTCCCTCTGGTCTAATGCTACTTTCGCCTACAGTAGATCGCAATCAACAACAGGAAATTCAAAAAGCAATGAACGATGCGCCTGCTGATATTGCTGCTGACGCAGGTTACGTTCCTGCTGCTAAAATACCTAATTACCAAGAGTTTATTAAATTGGTCGAAAAAGTTCAGCCAATAGAGGCAAGGGTGAAGCAAAAACCCGCTGTTCTCCTTCCAGAAACATCTACCCAGCAAAAGTCAAGTGAACAAGCAAGCAATTAACTGATATTAATTCATAAAATTTAATAATTTATCTGCATATTTTCTGAGAGTTACACCGAATTAATAATTAGGCTTGCAGCGATTTTTTTCCACAAATAAACTTCAACTAAACAGAAACTAATTTTCTTCGCCAAGAGTCATTTAAGGTAAAAACCTCTACGTGTGTTCGCCAAGAGTAAAGCTCAAAAAGCTCAAACTTGAAAATTGCCAGAAACACTACATATAGTTGAAGTTGCTTATAAACTCGAAATTCATAGATATTCTGGATATTTTATACGAAAATAAACAGGCTAGGAGTTGAAGTTATAAATAACCAAATTATGTATGGAAAATAATTAGGAGTCTCATGATATGTCTCAGCCCCCCTTAATCAAACCAGAAATACCTTCAGGAACATTAATTGATAATCGTTATATCATCCAACAACTGCTAGGACAGGGGGGTTTGGGGCGAACCTACTTGGCGTTTGATACTCGGCGCTTCAATGAGGCTTGTGTCCTCAAGGAATTTGCTCCCATTGGTACTGGGGGAGGAGGATTAGAAAAATGCCGGAATTTATTCAAAAGAGAAGCCAAAATCCTTCACCAGCTAGAGCATCCACAGATACCTCGTTTTTTGGCTTGCTTTGAAGGAGATGGTCGGCTGTTTCTGGTACAAGAGTATGTTAATGGTAAAACCTACTCAGCCTTATTGCGCGATCGCCAACTTCAAGGACAAACTTTTACAGAACAAGAAGTTATTCAGTGGCTGAAATATTTATTACCTGTTTTAGAGTATATTCACCAGCATCATATTATTCATCGAGACATTTCACCCGACAATATTATGTTACCAGAAGGTAACATTTTGCCTGTATTAATTGACTTTGGAGTTGGAAAACAAATAGCTGATCTTAATGATGTTAATAATGCCAACCAAGCAACTTTTGTGGGCAAAATGTCTTTGGTAGGAAAAGTAGGATACGCTCCCCGCGAACAAATCAGCTTAGGGTTGTGTTCTCCTAGTAGTGACCTTTATGCTTTGGGAGTCACAGCAGTTGTACTGCTTACAGGTAAAGACCCATCCTTTCTCATGGATCAGTACAGCTTGGAGTGGAAATGGCGTTTTTACACCTATGTCAGCGATGGATTTGCTCAAATCCTAGATAAAATGCTCTCAGACACACCCAGGCATAGATACCAAACATCTCAGGAAGTTCTAAGGGATCTTGAGCTTTTAGGGCGGCCTCAAACAGCATCACCATCAACAATGTTTGATGTTCCTCCTACTATACTCACTCCTGACTCTCAAACAACGGTGACAATAGCTCAGTCTTCTCCTAATTTAGATTTAGATGAAACAGTGCTGAGTAAGCCACCAAGTCAACAAGCTTTTCGTCATCCCCAAACTTATCAAGGTCAGTCTCATTACCAAAATCCACAAACTTCCCGTCATCCCCAAACCTATCAAGGTCAATCTAGTTACCAAAATCAACCAACCAATCAAAATCAACAACAAATTACCTCGCTCAACGCTGCATTTGTACAGCGTTGTCAAGATGCTTTGGCGTTCTACATTGGTCCTATGGCTAGCCTGATTGTAGAAGATACTTTAGCCGATAATCCGCAAGTCACACCTTACCAATTTGTTGAACTCTTAGCAAGAGAAATCCCAGAGTCAGAAGCAGCATTGGAATTTACAAGACGCCTATTTTCTTGATATTGAGAGGGAAGGGGGATTGGGTGATGGGGAGTGTGAGGAGTGTGAGGAGTGTGAGGAGTGTGAGGAGTGTGTAGACGCGCTCATAGGCTTCCCGTAAGGGTGGAGTGTGAGGAGTTTGAGGGGTAGTGAACAACCACTAACCACTAACCACTATTGTACAGACGCGATGTTCCTCGCGTCTCTACCCACTAACCACTAACCACTAACCTCCTAACATTCAGTGTTGGGGATAGTCACTACTTCCGATACTCCCCATACCTCCTGTGCCATGTGTATTTCCAGGAGGACGTTTGAGGCGTTTCATTGCCATTTCCAAACTTAACTTCATGCGTTTAAAAGCTTTGGCAAGATTACCAATTTCATCATTAGTTAACTGCTCAAATTCCACATCCATATGTCCTGTACTAACTTCTTCCGCTACACGAGTGATGCGTTTGAGAGGAAGAACTACTTGTCGAGTCAAAAAGATGTTAACTAGGACAATAACAATTACAAAAACAACAGATACAAGTCCAACAATTAACAAAGAAGACTGATTGGCTTTGTTAATGACTCTGCTAGCTGGTACAGAAATAATTTGCGCGCCAACAATTTCACCTAATTGCCAGCTAAAACCATTAGCCGTACCATA
Source organism: Fischerella muscicola PCC 7414 (assembly GCF_000317205.1). GTDB lineage: Bacteria > Cyanobacteriota > Cyanobacteriia > Cyanobacteriales > Nostocaceae > Fischerella > Fischerella muscicola. The sequence continues at coordinate 132,803 of NZ_AJLK01000073.1, forward strand.
GCGATCGATCATACTTTTTGGTGCTTGCTCTGGTGTACTGTGGCATTGTAAGCATTTTGCGTCAGAAACTGCGAGTGGACGAGCAATATAGTAAATATCTCCACTAGGAAGCGATCGAAATCCACTTTCTTCTTTTAAGTTTTTGTTACCTCGGAAGCGATTCACAACTTGTGTCTCAAAGCTATCAGCCTTATCCCGCAAATTAGTCGGGTTTAAGGTAGCTTCTTTATAAAAAAACTCTCGGTAATCTTGTTTTTGCCGCAAATTTTCAAATACTTCTCGTGCTGAGTAACCAGGTACTGATTGCGGTAGAAACTCAGTTTCCAATTTATCAACTAGTTCCGGATTAACTTGAGTGCTAGTGTACTGCCGAACAGAAATCATAGTTTCCATCAACATCAAAGCTGTGGAAGTAATTTCCTGTTTAGCATTTTGCCTCAACACAGAAGATAAAGCTAAACCACTCAAGCTTAAACCAAATGTCAGAATTACAAGTAATAAAATCGTAACTTTTTGTTTCAATCGTAGATTTTTTAACATATTTTAACCATTTAATAACATGCTAGAAAATACGTAGTACTGTATTTTCTCAATTCTAGTTAGCTAAGAGTTAATTATGTTACCAAAATTGAGAGAAATAACATATCTTTAATTTTTAATTTGGAATTGTTTAAGTTTCTGTAGTTCCTGTATTTCTTTTTAGTCTTTGCATCGCCATTTCTAAACTGAACTTCATCCGTTTAAAAGCCTTAGCAAGATTACCAATTTCATCATTAGTTGTCTGTTTAAATTCAACATCCATATGTCCTGTGCTAACTTCCTCAGCTACACGAGTTAGACGCTTAAGAGGACCAATAACTTGACGTTCCAAGAAAATATTGACTAAAAGTACAACAGAAATAAAAACAGCAGACACAATTAAAATTATCAAAAAAGAAGATTTATGTGCTTTTTCAATAACTTTACTAGCTGGCAAAGAAATTATCTGTGCAGCGATAATACTGTTTAACTGCCATCCAAATCCATTCTCTGTACCGTAACGCTCAATCATTGTTTTAGGTGCAACCTCAGGAGTGCTGTGACACTGCAAGCAAGCTGATTGAGTCAGCTTGAGTGGACGAGCAATATAGAAAATATCCCCACCAGGCAAGGAACGAAAACCGCTCAACTCTTTTAAATCTTTCTCATCAGTAAAACGCTTGATAATATCTGCCTCAAAACTATCAGCTTTATCCCTCAGACTTGTAGGGTTGAGCGCAGCTTCTTTATAGAAGAAGTCTTTATATTCTGGTTTTTTTCGTAAAATTTCAAATACTTCCCGCGCTGAATAGGCAGATACAGTTTGTGGCAAGAATTTCGTTTCCAATTTATCTACCAGTTCCGGCGTTACTTGAGTAACTGTATACTCACGCAAAGAACTCATCGTTTCAATCAGTGATAAAGCATTCGTAGCAATTTCTTGTTTCGCATTCTGCCTGAGTAAAGCGGATAGGCTTAACCCACTCAAACTCAAACCAAATACAAGAATAAGGACTAATAAAATTGTAAATTTTTGTCTTAACTTTAGATTCTTTAGCATTTTGGGCAGATCTCACTTTTTGCAGGAATGATAGAAACTACAAAATTAGATTACAGCATTCCAGATATAAACCATATTTTTTATTAATAAAAAGTATTTTAAAAATCAACATTAGGTTCTATAGCAATCCTAATTGAGAGATTCAGAACCCCAACTTCTTGAAGAAGTCGGGGTTCTTGTTGTTCACAAATAATTTAGGAATGATATACATCCTAAAACACAAAAATTACGCAATCTAGATATTAATATTTTTAATCAGTAGTGCGAAGACTTGATGGGTATTGCTTAGCCTACAAAATTCATGAAATATGAGTTTATAGAATTAATAACTGAATTAACTACTTTCTTTTCAACTCAAGATTAGCTATGAGATTCTTTGTGTTCCATCCTGCGCTCAACCGCTAGCTCATCTATGATTTCTTTGTGGTAATACCAAATAGGAATAGGTAGTATTGTTTGAAATTACAGAAACAGCTTTGCAATCAAGACTTTCAATCCGTCTTGAAAAGCTTTGAACGCCCCAAGCCCTAGCACCCTAACCTTAAGCCGCCTTGCGTCTACAAACTTTTCGCAAAATCCAAAATCTCAAATCCAAAATTGGTATAAGTAGGTGGACATAATTAAACGTAAAATGCTTATGCCCATAAACTATATAGGTTCAGTCTTTCTCTTTCTACCATCTGCCCTTGGGGTTCGGCAGTCCCCCATCACCGGAAACCGCCAAGACGGGGGCTGCCTCACCTTCTGCCATCTGCCTTCTACTTATATTTTGGTCAGCCGTTGTGCGTCTACATTTGTCTACAACCATAGTTGGCTGCTGTCGTGTCAAAATAAATAGCAGATTTAGCAATTATTACTAATGGTTTGGAATCCAGGACAACGGTTGTTTGGGGGACGCTATATCATCCAAAGAAAGCTAGGCGAGGGTGGAATTGGTATCACTTACCTCGCCACCAACGAACATGGAGAACCACGGGTAATTAAAACCTTAAAAGAGGAAATTTTCAATAACCCTGCCTGGAAACCGCACCGAGACAAATTAAGGCTTGACTTTCGGGATGAAGCTGTAAGATTAGCTGTGTGTCGCCATCCACACATAGTACAAATAGAAAATATCTTCGATGAAGCAAATATGCCTTGTATGGTGATGGAGTACATCGAAGGCGAAGACATGGGTAAGCGCTTGCAACGGGTAGGAATGCTACCAGAAACAGAAGCATTACTTTACATACGGCAAGTAGGCGCAGCTGTAACCGTTATTCACCGCAAAGGCTTACTACATCGAGATATTAAGCCGCGCAACATTATGCTTCGCAATGGTAAATTAGAAGCTGTTTTGATTGACTTTGGCATTGCCAGGGAATTTATTCCCAATGCTGTACAGAAACATACAGTTTATCGTACTCCTGGTTTTGCCCCTCCTGAACAATACGAATTAGAAGCACCACGGGGGGAATACATTGATGTCTATGGTCTAGCAGCTACTTTGTATAGTTTGGTGACTGGGATAGTACCAACCAGTGCAGAGGAGAGACGCCGCAACATTCCTCTGGAACCACCACAGTATTATAATCCCAATCTCAGCCACAAGGTAAATCTGGCAATTGTGCGGGGTATGGAATTGCAACCCAAGCTTCGTCCTCAAAGTGTACAAGACTGGTTAAATCTACTAGATTCTGAGTTTGAAGAAGATTCATCTGTACCACCCACACAAATTATTGCTACAAAAGCACACACTCAAACTACTGTTTTATCTAGTCAAAGGGAAAGGGAGTGGATATGTACAAACACTCTCAAAGGCCATGCCAGCATGGTGCAAACTGTGGCAGTTAGTGGTGACAACCAGCTTTTGGCTAGTGGTAGTAGTGACACTACTATCAAACTGTGGGATTTGGAGAGTGGCAAGTTACTGCGTAGCCTTGGTCGTTGGTTTTCTGGCCATTCCAGTATGGTTAGTAGTGTCGCCTTCAGTCCAGATGGAGAAATTCTTGCTAGTGCTGGTTGGGATGAGACTATTAAACTATGGTTAATCAGTTCTGGCAAAGCAATTCGCACTCTCAGAAATCACAGCAACTGCGTGAATTCTGTCTGCTTCAGCCCAAATGGACATATGCTTGCCAGTGGCAGTGCTGATTGTACGATTAAACTATGGCAGGTCAGTACAGGTAGAGAAATTCGGACTTTTGCTGGTCATACTGATACTGTTTGGTCTGTTGCTTGGAGTCCGAATCGAGAAGTTATCGCTAGTGGTAGTGCTGATTACACAGTCAAACTTTGGTATATAAATACAGGTCAAGAAATTCGCACTCTCAGGGGACATTCCTTTTTTGTGAATGCGATCGCTTTCAGTCCAGATGGCGAAATGATCGCCAGTGGCAGCGCTGACTCTACTATCAAGCTATGGCTAGTAAGTACAGGTCAAGAAATTTGCACCCTCACAGGGCATTCTAACTCGGTATGGTCAATTGCCTTTAGTCCTGACGGAGAGTGGTTAGCTAGTGGTAGTTGGGACAAAACCATCAAAATTTGGCACGTAAGTACAGGTAAAGAGATTTGCACTTTGACTGGTCATTTGAACTATATCCGATCTATCGCCTACAGTCCAAACGGACAAACTTTAGTAAGTGGTAGTGATGACGACACTATCAAAATTTGGCGGTGCAGGTAAAGGAGATGGGGAGGTGGGGAGGTGGGGAGATGGGGAGATGGGGAGATGGGGAGATGGGGAGGTGGGGAGATGGGGAGTAATGTAGAGACGCGCTGTTTGAAGCGTCTGGGAGTGTGAGGAGAATAATAACCACTAACTACTAACCACTAACAACCAACAACCAACAACCAACAACCAACCACTAACCAATACGCTTTTGCTTCCCCAGATAGAACTGCCGATTCTCAAAAATTGGGACAATAATGACGTCAAACTGTGATTTTTAAGTATTCAAATTTTATGAGTTTCGGTATCGGTGATTTATTTTGGATATTTCTGCTTTTTTCGTCTTTTCAACCGATTTGGCAAAAACGTCAGATTGAATATCGACGCTTCCGTGCCCTTCAAGAATTTCAGCAGCAACGTAAAAGTAGAGTAATTTTTCTGATTCACCGCCAAGAGTCTATTAGTTTACTGGGAATTCCCATATCACGCTATATTACTATTGAAGACTCAGAACAGATTTTGCGGGCAATTCGTCTGACTCCGCCAGATGTGCCAATCGACCTAATTTTACATACTCCTGGTGGTTTAGTCTTAGCAACTGAACAAATTGCTAGAGCCTTGATTCGTCATCCCTCTAAAGTTACAGTTTTTGTACCCCACTATGCCATGAGTGGTGGAACTATGCTTGCTTTAGCTGCTGACGAAATTATTATGGATGCCAATGCTGTTTTAGGGCCTGTTGATCCCCAACTTGGAAATTTTCCGGCAGCAAGTGTACTTAAGATTGTAGAAGATAAACCTATCAGTGAAATTGACGACCAAACGCTGATTATGGCAGACTTGTCGCGCAAAGCTATTCAGCAGGTACAAAACTTTGTGCGGACTCTATTAAAAGACAATATACCAAGGCAAAAAGTTAAGGCAGAAAATATCGAAAACATCGTTCAAGCCTTGACAACTGGACGCGTTACTCATGACTATCCCATCACAGTTGAAGAAGCAACAGAAATGGGGCTGCCCATAACAGTAGGACTACCGCGCATAGTTTACGACTTGATGGAGTTGTATCCCCAACCCCAAGGCGGACGCCCAACAGTACAGTATATCCCCATGCCTTACGATGACCGTCGCCCTATTCTACCAGTTCCCAAGGGTAGACCGTTGGAAGAACCAACTCAACTGCGTTAATGGTAATTGGTAATGGGTAATGGGTAATTGGTAATGGGTAAATAAAAATACTATTACCAATCACCAATTACTTACTAACCACTAACTACCAATAAATTCAGTTACTTGCGTTAAATCTAAGGTGTAGATGTTGGGGTTGCTGTTGGTGTTGCCGTGGGTGATGGAGTAGATGTTGGGGTTGTTGTGGGTGATGGTGTAGATGTTGGGGTTGTTGTGGGTGATGGTGTAGATGTTGGTGTTGCCGTAGGTGTTGCCGTAGGTGTTGGGGTTGCTGTTGGCGTTGCCGTAGGTGATGGTGGTGTAGATGACGGCGCTGCTGATGGATTTTGGAGTATCCTCTTAGCCTCTTTGTCAAGTCTCTGCCGCAATGCTAAGTCGGCAATTCCTGTTTGGGGTAGTTGGAGTTTTTTCTGATAAAGCTTGACTGCGGATTGGGTTTGAGGCCCATAATATGGGTTTTTAGGTAAAAGAGGATTTGGTTTTGCCACCAGATTTAAGTTTGCCTGGAGAATCCTGACAATGTTTGCCGCAAATGCTTGGGTTTTTGGCCCGGCTATGCCATCCACTGGTTGCAGTCTATAACCCTTTTGAAATTCTTGAATTGCTTTTTTAGTTTCCGCATCTGTTAGAGGTGCATTTGATACCGTAACTTTATAACCTAATCCTTGCAGTACGCTACGAAATTGCTGTGGAGTATAGATTTGTTGCTGTACTGTTGTAGGTGTTTGTGCGATCGCTACACTTGCTGCGACTGTTACTATGCAAACAGTAGCTACACTCAGGCTTGATTTGCCAAATTCACACCACATAATTCAAACTCCTTTTTATGAAGCCAGCAAAATATTGATGTTACCAGAACTAACAGATGCATTTTAAGTTTATATAAATACTTTGGCTGAAATATTAATGATTTTTGATTAATAGCATTATCTTCAGTTTAAAATTGGATAATTTGTATAAAAAGTTTTTCATCCTTGATCCGAAAAAAGTATTTTTACTTAGCAAACAAGATATGCGAAAAAGTTTAAATCAGCAGAATTTAGAGTTGTTTAATGGTAGCTGTTGGTTGTTGGGTGTTTGTTGTTGAGTTTAGTTGTTTGTTGATAATTTGATTCTTTACAATCACCGACTCACTACTGACCACTAACTACTAACTAATAACCACTTACAATATTGATAGCAAGAATGTCTAATTCAAAATCTCTCAATAATTCCAAGCTATGGTTTGAACGAGTGATGGCAATTATTGCCACTATCAACTTATGCTTAGTTTTGTTTAATTTAAGTTATATTTCTTGGCGGGATAGATATTTACAATATGTACCGCGAATTGTGATTGCTTATGATCCAGTAAAAGGTATTGAACCTCATAGGGAAACTGAAAAATATCTCAACACAATTGATGAACTGAAAAATCAGGTTAGTAAAAATGGGTTACAGTCTCCCGAAGCAGAATCCCAGTTAGCTGAGTTACGTCGTCTTAGTGTTGAAATGATAGTCAATAATCCGTTTGCATCAGCTAATAAAAGTGGCACGTTGGAAAAAATCAAAAATAAAATGCGTGCCCACATGAACGAAGAATCTGCCAAAAAAGCCTTTGCAATTTTTTGGACTCAAGAGTATTTAGCGCAAAACGGCTGGACAAATGAATTTATGTTTTTTAACCAGCAAATCAGACCTTTAATTGCTACTAACTACTACCGGAGAATTGGCGAAAATGGCGAATATATTGATTATTTTTGGCTGATTGATTTACCTTTTGTATGCATCTTTGCTGTGGAATTGTTAATCCGCAGCTATTACATTAAACGCCGCTATCCCAGTTTCAGTTGGTTGAATGCGATTTTGTGGCGCTGGTATGACTTATTTTTACTACTACCTTTTTGGCGCTGGTTACGAACTATAACTGTGATCATCCGTCTTGATCAAGCACAGATATTAAATTTGCAACCGATTAGACAGGAAATACACTTGGGCATTGTATCAAATTTTGCAGAAGAGATTACTGAGATAGTTGTGGTCAGAGTGATTAACCAGGTGCAAGGTTCTATTCGCCGAGGTGAATTAGTTAGTTGGTTTTTGCAAAAAGAGAATCTGCGTCCTTATATAGACATAAATAACGTCAACGAAGTAGAAGCGATCGCTGCTATTTTGGTACAAACCATCGTCTACCAAGTTCTGCCTAAAATTCAACCAGAACTAGTGGCTATATTGCAGCACAATCTTGAAGGTGCTTTAAATAATTCCCCTGTTTACCGCAACCTGCAAAACTTGCCTGGAGTAACAAAAATACAAACACAGTTGAGTGAGCAACTAGCAACTCAAATCACCACAAATCTATACAATGCTCTTGTGACAACAGTGGAAGATCCTGTTTCCGCAAAACTCTCTAGTCAATTAGTGCAACGTTTTAGTGAAGCCTTAGGAGAGCAAATACAACAAAAACACGTACTCTTAGAACTGCAAAGCTTACTTGTAGACTTTTTAGAGGAAGTCAAGCTGAACTACGTCAGACGCCTATCCCAAGAGGATTTTAATAAAATTTTAGAGCAAACCAGGCAGTTGAGGAGTGTAAGGAGTGGGACACGGGAGGTGGGGTGATGGGGTGATGGGGTGATAGGGAGGTGGGGAGGTGGGGAGGTGGGGAGGTGGGGAGTGTGAGGAGTCCAATAATAACCCCACCAACAACCAACAACCAAACAACAAACAACCACCAACAACCAACAAATTCTTTCTTGCTTCTCGCTTAAAAAAAAATACGCTACACTCAAAGAGAGGCGAATCAAGTTTGATTCGTCTAAAGACTTCTTGGAAGATATCCCTATCGCAGGAAGTGGGTAAACACCCACTTTTTTTGTTGGAATTGTCGCATGACTCATCCTTTAGTCCCACAAATTATTGATTTGGCCACACCAGTAGCAGAAGAACTGGAATTAGAGATCGTTGGGGTAGTTTTTCACACCAACCAACGTCCACCAGTTTTGCGGGTGGACATTCGCAACCCACACCAAGACACTGGGCTGGATGATTGCGAACGGATGAGCCGTGCTTTAGAAGCAACTCTAGATGCGGCAGAAGTCATTCCAGATACCTATGTTTTGGAAGTATCCAGTCCTGGTATCTCCCGACAATTAACAACAGACAGAGAATTTATTTCCTTCAAAGGGTTTCCCGTGATAGTTTCCACCTCCCCGCCCTACGAGGGACAGCAAGAGTGGACAGGGCAATTAATTCGTCGGGATGAAACATCTGTTTATTTAAATCAAAAAGGTCGGGCGATCGCAATTCCCCTCACTCAAGTTACCAAAGTGCGGTTGGATGAGCGCCGATAGAAGAGGGGAAGGGGATTGGTGATCAGGGATCAGTGATCGGGTATCGGGAGAAGACAAGGGAGGGAAGAAAGACACGGGAAGAGGACAGGGAGAATATTTTTGATAAGTTCTCCCTTGTCTGTTACTCTGGGCGTCACCCTTGTCTTTTCCCCCTAGTTTGGCTTGTCCCCTAGTTAATACCTTGAGGTTAAGGGTGGAAAGGGAAAGGGAAAAGGGTAAATTCAAGCCTTTCCCCCTTGCCCCTTACCCTTTTCCCAGACCAGAAGGAATATAAAAAATGCTTATCCGAAAAGTATTGAATCCCCAGCCCCTAATCACCTATCCCCGATCCCTAATTATTTAAGGAGATTGCTTATGTCAATGGTTAGTTTACCTGGTTTGAAAGAGTTAATTGAAAGTATAAGTAGAGAGCGTAATTTACCTCGGATGGCGGTGCAATCAGCCATTAGAGAAGCGCTATTAAAAGGTTATGAACGTTATCGTCGTGCCCAAAATTTAGACCGCAAACAATTTGATGAAGATTACTTTGAAAATTTTGATGTTCAACTAGATGTAGAAGAAGAAGGTTTTCGCGTCGTTGCTACTAAAACAATAGTTGAACAAGTCAGCAACACCGACCATGAAATTGCCTTGCAACAGGTGCAAGACATGGGAGGCGAAGAAGCACAATTGGGTCAAGAAGTAGTACTAGATGTTACTCCAGACCAAGGGGAATTTGGCCGGATGGCAGCAATGCAAACCAAGCAAGTATTGGCGCAAAAACTGCGGGATCAGCAACGGCAATTAATTCAAGAAGAGTTCCAAGATTTAGAAGGAACAGTTCTACAAGCTAGAGTATTGCGGTTTGAGCGGCAATCAGTAATCCTGGCTGTGAGCAGTGGTTTTGGTCAGCCAGAGGTAGAAGCGGAATTACCCAAGCGTGAACAACTGCCTAATGACAATTATCGGATTGGTGCTACATTCAAAGTCTATTTAAAAAAAGTTTCTCAAGGTCAGCAACGCGGGCCACAGCTATTAGTATCTCGGGCTGATGCTGGTTTGGTAGTTTATTTGTTTGCCAACGAAGTGCCAGAAATTGAAGATGAAGTCGTACGCATTGTCGCAGTGGCACGGGAAGCTAACCCCCCATCCCGTCATGTGGGTCCTCGGACTAAAATTGCTGTAGATACTTTGGATCGGGATGTAGATCCCGTAGGTGCTTGTATTGGCGCCCGCGGATCGCGAATTCAAGTAGTAGTCAACGAGTTGCGAGGTGAAAAAATTGATGTCATTCGCTGGTCTCCAGATCCTGCTACCTACATTGCCAATGCCTTGAGTCCAGCACGAGTCGATGAAGTGCGTCTGATGGATCCAGAAACTCGGCAGACTCACGTCCTGGTAGCAGAAGACCAACTTAGTTTAGCAATTGGTAAAGAAGGACAAAACGTCCGCTTGGCTGCTCGTTTGACTGGTTGGAAAATAGATATCAAAGACAAAGCTAAGTATGATCATGCAGCAGAAGATGCTAAATTTGCTGCTGCGAGAGCGAAATACGCCGCAGAACTTGAGGAAATCGAGGAGGAAGAATTAGACGAGGAGGAATTTAAGGATGAAAATCAATCAGAGTTAGAAGATGAATTAGACAACGAAATTGAAGACGAGTTAGACAACGAAATCGAAGACGAACTTTACGATCGCGATGCAGAATAGTTAAAACATTATTAAATGAAACCAAACTATCGACGTTGTATTAGTTGTCGCAAAGTGGGTCTAAAAAATGAGTTTTGGCGGATTGTCCGCGTCTTTCCTTCTGGGCAGGTACAATTAGATGAGGGCATGGGGCGTTCAGCCTATATTTGCCCTAATATGAGTTGTTTAAGTGCAGCTCAGAAAAAAAACAAACTCGGGCGATCACTACATGCATCAGTGCCAGAAACACTGTATCAGACATTGTGGCAGCGCCTATCTCAAAGTAATCTCCCAAATCAAATCGAGCTTTAACTGCTTTGGCGGTCATCCCCAGAGGAATTGTGCCGACAGCCGCACCCCAAGCGCTATCGCCACATCCTCTATTATGCTCGTATTTAATGCCAAAATAGTAATAGGGTGTCTGGCAAATCGCTCTTTAATATCTAAAGGGGGCGAGACAACACTCCAAACATAGACTTACGCTCAATGTGTTGTGGAAGACTCAGAATCAGCAAAACAAAAACATAAAAAATTGCAATCTGGTAGCGCCCACGCGCAGTCCGGCGTCAACCATCGTTTTAGGTGGCGATGCCAGCCTTAAACCGATACATCTCTCTTTCCTGATTGGAGGCACCGGCAACAAAACGGCAACCTAAAAACAGTAATCAAAGGATGGAGATGTCGCAAAAGCTGGCATCCATCCGCTAAAACTGTAAATTATAGGGGAAGAGTGGATGAACAACGGCAAAGTTAGAATCTACGAATTATCAAAGGAATTGAATTTGGATAACAAAGAGCTATTAGCAATTTGCGACCAGCTCAATATCGCGGTCAAAAGCCATAGCAGCACAATCACAGAATCCGAAGCAGAACGCATTCGTTCTCAAGCGGAAAAAGTGGCGGCTACGCACCAGATGTCAAAAAAAGAGCATCATGGTGCAATTAGTCATAAACCAAATACAGCACAAATACCATCTCGTCATCGACCAGCTGCATCCCAAAAACAAGAATTGTTAGAAATTCGCAAACCAAAACCACCTAAAAATAGCCCCGGCAACGCCCTTGAGGCGTCAGCTGCTACCAATAGTCAATTTGCTTCTTCTGAAGTTAACCCTCTGTTACCCCCCAGACCTTTCGCCACACCAGTCTCATCCATGAAGCCGACGGCACCCATTCGACCTGTTTCCCGAAATCAGTCTGAGGCAATCCAAGAAACTGCTGCTCTAGACGCAGACAAAACGCCCAAGTCAAACCAGCCCAAGGAGAAAATGGCAGCGGAAAAACCAGAACCAACTTCCCCTGCACCAAATAAGCCGAAACCAGAAAAACCCCAAAAACCACAACTGGTTGCTCCACCCACAAGACCTGCTGCGGATAAACCCGAATCCACGCCCCAGCCTCATCAACAAGAAAGACCTATCCTGAAGCGCGATCGCGATCAGACTCGAGATCAGGTCAAAGGTAAGGGAAAACCACAGCCTGCCACAAATGTAGAGGCTGGACAGACCACTCAACAGCCGCCTAGACCAGCGCGTCCAGTCCCGGGACAGCCAAAGTCGGAGCAAAAAGGCAATAAAGGAGTCCCCGTTGCGGGAGATACCCCAAGACCCAAGCCTCCAACACGTCCAACTCCCGTACCAGCAGCAGTAGGACCACAAAAACCTGGGGCAGTATCACCAGTAAAATCACAGATCGTCGACGAGGTAGAAACAGAGACAGAAGAAGACACTCCAGAAATCATCGAACTCAAGCGCCCCACACCTCCACGTCAACCAAAAACTGGTAAAAAGTGGCAGCCAGAGGAAGAAATTGACGAAGTTAAAGAATCTGGCAAGGCTAAAGTCGGTGCTAAAGGTAAACGTGTCAAGCCTATTGTTGATGACGAGGACTTTGAAGAAGATTTCCTCGATGATGAAGATGCAGAACTAGCTGCTGCTGCTGTGGCGGTCAGTAATGCGATCGTCCGTCCGCCCAAGCCGAAAAGTGGCAAAGCAGCACAGCCTGCTGCTGTGGTCGCCGCTCCGAAACCAACCAAAAAAGCCCCTGCTGCGGCTCGTGATCAACAGCGTCGCCCACAGGAGCAAAAGCGCGAACGTCCTGAAAAATTAATTATCACAGGCACGATGACCGTGCAAGAGTTGGCTGATGCCTTGGTGGTTGCCGACACAGAAATTGTCAAGATTCTGTTCCTCAAAGGCATGGCGGTGAGTATCACTCAAAGTTTGGATATCCCCACAATTACTTTAATTGCCAACGAACTAGGTACAGAAGTCGAAACCCAACAACCAGAAGCTGAAGCCCGTAAAGTCACAGAAATGATCGACGTGGCAGACCTGGAAAACCTCCAGAGACGCCCACCAGTAGTGACAATTATGGGTCACGTAGACCACGGTAAAACTACCTTGCTCGATTCAATTCGCAATACCAAGGTAGCTGCTGGGGAAGCAGGCGGTATTACACAACATATCGGTGCTTACCACGTAGACGTAGAACATGACGGCAAAGTCCAGCAAGTAGTATTTTTAGATACACCTGGTCACGAAGCTTTCACAGCCATGCGGGCGCGGGGAGCGCGGGTTACAGACATTGCCATTTTAGTGGTGGCAGCTGATGATGGTGTCCGTCCCCAAACAATTGAAGCGATTAGCCACGCTAAAGCCGCAGAAGTGCCTATTGTTGTTGCAATAAACAAAATCGACAAAGAAGGCGCCCAGCCAGACCGAGTTAAGCAAGAATTGACTAATTATGGTCTGACTCCAGAGGAATGGGGTGGCGAAACAATCATGGTTCCTGTCAGTGCGATCAAAGGTGAAAATCTGGATACGCTACTTGAGATGATCCTGTTGGTTGCAGAAGTAGAAGAACTATCTGCTAACCCTGATCGTCCTGCCAAGGGAACAGTGATAGAAGCTCATCTTGATAAAGCCAAAGGCGCGGTTGCAACTCTGCTGGTGCAGAATGGTACACTGCGTGTAGGCGATATTCTAGTGGCTGGCTCGGTATTTGGTAAAGTTCGAGCCATGATCGATGACCGAGCGAGAAAAGTAGAAGCTGCAACTCCTTCTTTTGCTGTTGAGGTACTTGGTTTAAGTGATGTGCCAGCAGCTGGAGATGAGTTTGAGGTCTTCCAAAACGAAAAAGAAGCACGGGCACTCGCTAATGATCGTGCTGAGAAACAGCGTCAATCCCGTCTCATGCAAGGCCGCGTCACCTTGGCTGCAATTTCCGCCCAAGCTCAAGAAGGCGAGTTGAAAGAACTCAACTTGATCCTCAAGGGAGACGTCCAAGGCTCAGTCGAGGCAATCGTGGGATCGCTCAAGCAAATTCCGCAAAACGAAGTCCAAATCCGCTTGTTGTTGGCGGCTGCTGGGGAAATTACCCAGACGGATATTGATCTGGCCGCTGCTAGTGGAGCTGTGATCATTGGCTTCAACACCACTTACGCTAGTGGTGCTAGACAAGCTGCCGATGAAGCCGGCGTAGATGTACGAGAATACAACATCATCTACAAACTTCTAGAAGACATCCAAGGTGCTTTAGAAGGTCTGTTAGAACCAGAGTTAGTAGAAGAACCTCTGGGTCAAGCAGAAGTACGTGCTGTCTTCCCTGTAGGTCGCGGAGCTGTTGCTGGTTGTTATGTCCAATCTGGCAAACTGGTTCGCAACTGCAAGGTGCGAGTACGTCGTGGCGGTAAAGTCGTCTACGAAGGGATTCTGGATTCGCTTAAGCGCATGAAAGAAGATGCCCGCGAAGTCAACACAGGGTTTGAGTGCGGAGTCGGCATCGATAAATACAGTGATTGGACAGAAGGCGACATCATCGAAGCCTACCAGATGGTGACTAAGCGTCGTACCCTCTCGGCAGCAGCGAGATAAAACAGTGGCTGGGAGAAGAAGTGAACACTTCGTATCTGGGCTAAACACCGGACATGGAAAGTTTATGGCTAAACTCTCCATGTCAAACCCATATTTATCAAATCTCTCTCTGGCTTGATCACCTTTCCCCAAGCCAGAACTATAATCTAATTAGTTCAGTAACAAAAATTAAATTTATTACATTTATAAACTTGCATTTTTACTGTTTTGAAAATGGGTGTGGGGGTGTAAGGGTGTAGGAAGATTAATATTTTCATACACTCGTTGTGGGATTTTCTTTTGATTGGCTGTCTTAAAAATACGGAACTCTTAACAGGGAATAGAGAAATAAATATTTTATGCCTTTGTTGTAGGCTTTCCCCCGTGGGGATTTGGCTTGGTAGTAAAGATAATTAATTTAAATTAAAAG
>NZ_AJLK01000074.1 GCF_000317205.1 Fischerella muscicola PCC 7414
ATTATGTTTACATTTTACTATCACCGTAGCAAATTTTACCAGGTCTATAATTTTATGTTTGGAAGGGTTGAAACTGATTAAAGCTGGTTTGCTGTTCTAAGCAATATAATTTTTCTCAGCAATTTACTGTAAGCATAACGTCACTTTTAGTCACAAATGAAACAGAATTTGCTGCCATAGAAGTATTAGCCTTAATAACAGGTTTAGCAATGTTTCACAATTACAAGAGTACAAGCGATTTTATCCTTTAACCTTTTCCTACAAAAGTGTATCTATTTACTTTGGCAAGAGGTATACATAATCAAGGATGTGAATAAGTCTACCAATTAAGCTAAAACTAAGGACAAAAAACCTATGGCTCGAATTCAAACTTCTAGCGATCGCCAACCCTTTCATAATACTCAAATTTGGACTGATTTAAAGAATGCGATCGCCGCTAGTTCTGGTTTCCAACGCTGGTTATTGGAAGGTGATACTCAATTCCAAAAACTTAGCCTGGAACAACAGGTACAGCGGTATTTACGAGAAACTTTAGAAAATTTAGCTTACTGAAATACACCGCTTGTGGTTTCCCTAGATAGCACAATTACTTTTTGATATTCCCCCTAACTCATGATGTATTTATGTTCCAAAAAGCCTTTGCTTCAAAAGGTATATGGATACATAAATAGCCTTATTTAGTAAACAGGGGGGATATGTATGAAATTTTTCAGCGTTTTCTACAGTTATAATTCATCTTTTTCAAGATGAAAAGTTGATAAGTAGAAAGCTAATTTTTTAATGCTAAATTAGTCTATTCATCAAGAGTTTTTTGATGATAGTTTTGTGTTGGCTTATCTGCAAATGGCTTTAAAGGTCAATTTCATGTGCATCGAACTCAGGTAAACCTTTATCTGTAAAAGATTTGAATTAACTATTCAGGATTTGAAATTCACAGGTGTAAATTTCAAATTCTATATTTGTTTAGCATCTCTTTTAAAGTACTGTTAATTCCAAATTAAATACTAATTTATATCTTGTACCAGGCGACTAGAAGTCGCGGCTACATAAACAAAACTCCGAAGCTCTGAGCGGAGGAAACCTCCGCACCCTTACCTTGAAGTCGCTCCGCGCCTACAGGCTTCTCTCCACCTACGTGGGTTTAAAAACCTTGAATTTGAGTAGTCCGCTTCAGCGGGCGCACGTTTGTATAGCCGCGCAGGACGAACATCGCCAAGACTAGGTGCTTATAAGCGTGAAAATCTCGAAATCCAAAATCCGTCTTGAAAAGCTATGACTGACATTTCTGAAATAGTTATAGATTCTAAGGAAATTATTAACTACCTCAAAAGTGAAATGAGTTTAAGGGAAGTATGTCAAAAAATTTTATATCAAAGAATTATAAACAATGTCGCCCAAGAGAAGAGCATAATTGTAACCACAGAAGAAATTGAAATTGAGGCAGATCGCCAACGTCGGGAACAGCGTTTAGAAAAAGCTGTAGATACATTGACATGGTTAGCTGAGCAACTTGTTAGTCCTTATGATTGGGAAATTGGAATTCGCAATCAACTACTAGCGCAAAAACTAGCACAAACACTGTTTGCTAAAGAGGCAGAAAAGTTTTTTCACCAAAATCGTCAAGAATTTGAGCAAATAGTTCTTTATCAAATAATAGTGACATGTGAAAAACTCGCTCAAGAACTTTATTACCAAATTGAAGAAGGCGAAATTAGTTTTTATGAAGCGGCTCACATCTATGATATTGATGAGCATCGTAGACAAAAATGTGGCTATGAGGGAAAAATGTATCGTTGGGCTATCCAACCAAATATAGCTGAGGTTGTATTTGGGAGTCCTCCTCAACACTTAATTGGCCCATTGAGAAGTGAACAAGGCTACCATCTTTTGCTGGTTGAAGAAGTGATCGCTGCGGAATTAACACCTCAAAGATATCAAGAAATTATCAATAACATGTTTCAACAGTGGTTGACTAGTGAAGTACAGTATTTGTTAAATTCTGGTGGACTATATGTAGATCCATTTTAGATACATTTGAGATATATTGTAGATACAAAAACTGAGTTTTTAGGTTGTATTTTTTTAATACATCAAATTCAATTATTTGCCAGGGAAACACTGAGGCTAAATGGTGATAGTGGCATGGAAACGGGTCAAATCTCAAATATCTTCGTCTTGATTCTGACCAAAATGACAAAAAAATAAATAATCTTCAAAATCAAGACTTTGTGCGGCTTTATGCAACTCTAACTTAGTTTTTGGACTTTAATATCTTTTTTTTACTTTTTCAATTCTATGAAATATTAATTTGCAAGACTACTATTTGAAGAGTTGATAAAGAAATAATGCAATCAGAAGCAAGTCTTGTAAATTTAATAAAAATATGTTGAAAAATTATATATATATACAGAATAATTGTAGTGGCTAAGCGTTATTGGTTGAGACTGAATTATTGCTGTTGGTATTTTAGTCAAAGGCTCTATCCTATCAACATAATTTCTAGATTTTGGCACAACTTTGGCTAATAATGCAGTTTTCAACAACTTAGTGACATCACAAATTACCAATTAAAGATAGCAAACATGTATGTATAGCTTGGAAAACTCATACTTTTGCACAACATTAAGATTTTAGAAAATTGTTGTGTTTCATTTTAATAAAAAGGAGCTTTTGTTAAGTAATTCAGTCTTTTGATAGATTACTAGGAAAGTCTTGAAACACAAAAATAGGGGTTGCAATGGTTCTATGAATATTATTTCAATTCTCAACTTCTTAGTCCAAGCTAGGGCAAATTCTCTTGCTAACTAGCGATAGCACTTAGACACCCATTTCTTCTACAAACCAGACAGAATATTGTTAGGATTGGGTAAACCTCGATGCAATAGCGTCTTTATCAAAACTGCTTGTCGCCATCATAAATCATTTGTCATTGTGAATATTAAGTTACAAATGGCTGATGATCAATGGCATGAAGTTCCAAATGGAAGGTCATAATATCGACTTGAATTGTAATCGTAGTCAACCTTGTGCAGTATCATACACCAAATGAACATTTCAAAGAGCTAGAGATGGTTTTGAAGTTACTGTTGTCTTTGAAGGTTACAACAGCCATGCTTTTTGCTTACATGTTCAAGGTTATATCCTACCAACTGTCAGTTCAGCATCAATGTCTTCTAGTAGCGACATCTTAAAATTAATATTTTGCTTACTTAACATCATCTGTGAGTAACATGATGCGCTAATTAATTGGAGATCAGCCTTGTAATTCCACAACTTATATCTGTCTTGAAAAGGGGTGTGGGGGTGTAGGAGGAGTCATCTTTTCATGCCCTGTTTGTGTGATTGATTATGACTGTCTTGCACCAGCTTTTGGACTTGCCAATAAATAAATTTCAAGTGACTGTTAACTTAGCTTTTTAGAGCTAACTAATTTTGCAGCTGTGAAACCTTGACCATAAGAATTGCAAAAACAGCTGCGACGGATTTGTGTGTCCGCATTTTGTTATTGACGGCAACTAGCAATAATTATGATATCGCAGTACAGTCAACATCTTGGTAAGTATTACAATTTACAACTCGCCATGCTTTTTTGAGGCTGGTATCCAAAAAATTCATTTCTGGAGGTGAGCGAGTGTTATCTGTGTTTTCTGAGCAACAACTAGTGGCTCAACAACTCACCATAACTTTCGGTGAGATGCTCTCAACAAAGGAATTAGAGGACTGTTTGGCGACAGTGGAAATTATAGAACCACCTGTAGCAAAGCAGTTTTGGCAAGCCACAGAAGCTGAAGTTGGAATTTATATTGTCATGGCAGGTAAAGTTAGACTGCTAGATAGCTGTGATAACTTGATCGCCACTTTGACAAAAGGAGAAACATTCGGTGAAATAACCCTGTTTCCCACAGCAGAATTCCAGCCATATGTAGCTAGAGCTTCCCATCGCTTAAAATTGTGCTTCATCAGGGGTGAAATACTGCAACGATTGATGCATAGTTCTCCTCAAATCCGCGATCGCCTTTATCAAAAAGCAGAAATTTGGGATTGCTTGGTTAGTTATAGCCAAAACTCATCACAGCTTCAGATACCTGTGCCAGAAATGTTTAAAGTTTTATCGTTATGTGAACGGCACAGTTTGGAAATTGGCTCCCTACCCGTAGAACTATACCAAGATCAGCAATTGTGGCTGCTTTATCGAGGAGAACTGCTAGATGCTGATGGTCAAAGGCTAACTCAAGGAGATGTTTGTGTTCTCAAAACACAAACTAGCTGGCAAGCAGTTACACCCACAATTATTTACTGTCTCAAAAGTCATAATTGGCAAACAGCACTGCATTACTGGCCACAGTTAGAGATATTTGGCGGTTCGCATTCAGCACAAATTTACATTGATGAGGAAAAAATACCGCCAGTAAACAAACCCGAACGCCACAGAAAAATTATTCCTTTTCCTGGATCACAAACATCTACACAACAACCAAAACCAGATCGAAGAAAACAACGACCTTATTTTCCCAGTCCGAAAGTGCAAATGGGGCATTGGTGGGGACGCCTGATCCGTCGCTATCCCTTTTATGCCCAACAAAGTGCTTCTGATTGTGGTGCAGCTTGCTTGGTAATGATTGGTAGCTATTGGGGCAAACACTTTAGTGTGAATCGTCTGCGCGATATGACCAACGTCAGCCGTAGTGGCGCATCTCTACGCGCGATTGCCACAGCCGCAGAAAGCCTGGGTTTTGTTACCCGGCCTGTGAAAGCCAGTTTTGATAAATTGGCAGAGCAACCTCTACCTGCAATTGTTCACTGGGAAGGCAAGCATTTTATCGTCCTCTATGAAATGACGAAAAAGCGTGTGATTGTGGGTGATCCTGCCATCGGTCAACGCACCCTCACTCACAAGGAATTTCAAGCGGGTTGGACTGGTTATGCATTGTTGCTGCAACCTACAGCCCTACTCAAAGATGCCAAAAACAAAACTACTAGCCTGTGGAAGTTTTTTGAGTTAGTCAAACCTCATCATAAGGTACTGCTAGAAGTCTTCATCGCTTCAGTCCTGATTCAGTTATTTGGATTGGTAACACCCGTTTTCACCCAGTTGTTATTAGACAGGGTGTTAGTACAACGCAGCTTTACCACCTTAAATGCGATCGCTGTGGGGATGATCATTTTTGGCTTATTCCGAGTGCTGATGAACGGAGTACGGCAGTACTTGCTAGATCATACTGCCAACCGCGTTAGCCTTGCCTTATTAGTAGGGTTTATCAAACATACCTTCCGTTTACCCCTCTCGTATTTTGAATCCCGTTATGTTGGAGATATTGTCTCCCGTGTCCAAGAAAACGAAAAGATTCAGCGCTTCCTGACTGGTCAGACATTATCTATTTTGCTGGATTTGCTGACATTGGTAATCTATCTGGGCATGATGTTCTGGTATAGCTGGCGCATGGCGTTGTTTGTATTGTTCACTGTACCGCCATTTTTTATCTTGGCACTGGCTAGCACTAGTATTTTACGCCGCATCTCTAGAGAGATTTTTAACGCTGGGGCAGAAGAAAACAGCTATCTGATCGAATCCTTGACAGGAATTCGCACCGTACGTTCATTGGCAATAGAACAGACGGTGCGCTGGCGTTGGGAAGAACTGCTGAATAAATTAATCAGAAAAGCCTTTAATGCTCAGGTAATCAGCAATCGCCTCACGGTGATTACTGGTGTAATTGAAACCTTTGTGAATACCGCTTTACTGTGGTACGGAGCATCGTTAGTTATTAACCAAGAACTTACAATTGGGCAGTTAATTGCTTTCAACATGCTGGTAGGTAATGTGATTAGTCCTTTTCAGAGGCTGTCACTGCTATGGAATGAATTACAGGAAATAGTTATTTCCACTGAACGTATTAATGATGTTTTAGAAGCAGAACCAGAAGAAGACTTACAAAATAAACCCCGTAAACCTTTGGGTAGTCTGCGTGGCTATATTCGTTTTCAGAATGTTACCTTTCGCTATCACCCAGAAAGTGAAACTAACGTTTTAGAAAATATCAACTTTGAAATCCAGCCAGAACAGATGATAGCTGTGGTGGGACGCAGTGGTTCTGGAAAAACGACCCTTAGCAAATTAATTTTGGGTTTATATCCACCTACCGATGGCAAAGTATTCATTGATGGTCAAGATGTCACTAGTATTTCTTTGCGATCGCTCCGTTCTCAAGTTGGTGTAGTAGACCAAGATACCTTCCTCTTTGGCGGTACTATCCGCGAAAACATAGCCATAGCTCATCCAAATGCTTCTTTGGAAGAAATTATCCAAGCAGCACAAATGGCTGGGGCAGATGAATTTATCCAGCAACTGCCATTGGGTTATGAAACTCAAATCGGTGAAGGTGGTGGAATGCTCTCTGGTGGACAACGCCAACGTCTAGCGATCGCCCGTGCTTTACTGGGAAATCCTCGCTTGTTGCTGTTGGATGAAGCTACTAGTCACCTTGACGCAGAATCAGAACGCATTATTCAAAACAATCTCAAAACCATTCTGAAAGAACGCACAAGTGTCATCATTGCTCATCGTCTTTCTACTGTCCGCAACGCTGACTTGATTCTGGTTTTGGATCGCGGCTTATTGGTAGAAAGCGGTACTCATGACGAACTCATCGCCAAAAAAGGTCACTACTACTACCTGAATCAACAACAACTATCTTGAATGGGTTGATTGTTGGTTGTTGTTTGTTGGTTGTTGATTGTTGGTTCTGACTTCCGAATTCGAATTCTTATACCAATCTGAAAAATGATAGCGACAGATGGAAATCGCAAACGCTTATCCAATAAATGTTTCACGCTCCAAAATCTAAAATCCAGAATCCAAAATCGTATTACTTCCTCACATCTCTAGAGAACAGAACCATGCCACATCCATACACTAACTCCTCATCTGCACTGGCCGATGAACAGGATGAGAAGCAAAGCTACTCACATCAGGAATTTACCCCAGTTAAAGAGCAGACTAAAGATTGGCATTATGCTACGGAAGAACTGCTAGATGCCTTACCCAGAATTTGGACTCGTGGTGTTTTGTATGCACTATTAGGTTTTACTGCCCTGGCTTTACCTTGGTCAGTACTTGCCAAAGTAGATGAGACTGGTGATGCCAGAGGACGTATAGAACCTCAAGGTTCAACGCAGAAATTAGATGCCTTGGTCAGTGGCAGTGTGAAGGCTGTCAGAGTTAAGGAAGGTGATACTGTCCAAGCTGGGCAGATACTGCTGGAACTTGACTCTAATATTTTGCAAACCGAACTCCAAGAAGCTCAAGAAAAACTAACTGGATTGCTCAATCAACGGTTGCAGTTTGATGTCATCAAAAACCAACTCCAGTTGGCACTAAGTGTTCAGAAGCAACAAAACCAATCTCAAGCTTTAGAAAAACTATCCCAAGTGAACCAGGCTAAACAAGACCTGGAAGCAAAACAGAGTCTCTATAACCTACAAAAGTTAGAAAAACAGGCATTACTCAACCAAGCACAGCAACAAATTAACACAAGTCACAATGACCTGAAATCGGCTGAAGGGCGCTTGAGTATAGATTCCAGAATAGTTGATCGCTTTAGTAGGTTGTTGCAGGATGGTGCGGTTTCCATAACTCAAATTGATCAACTCAAAAAAGAGCAACAGGAAAGCAAGCAACTATACCAAAAGGCTCAATCTGAAATTAAACAAGCCCAACTGCGCTTAGCGGAAGAACAGAGTCGTTATCAAGCAACTATAAGTCAGTTAGAGTCGGAGATTAAGCAAGCGAAACTCAGATTACAACAGGAGCAAAGCAATTATCAAAGCTTATTGCAAGCTGGTAAATTGGCGATTCTCAAAAATCAGCAACAACTCAAAGACCTACAAACACAAATCACTACCTTAGAATCTCAAATTGCTCAAGGCAGAAGTCAGATCACATCTTTAAGGTTACAGTTACAGCAGCGAATAGTGCGATCGCCTATTAATGGAACAATTTTTGAGTTGCCAGTCAGCAAGCCAGGGGCGGTAGTACAACTTGGTCAAAGAGTAGCCCAAATTGCACCCAAAAATACGCCTTTTATAATTAAAGCCCAGATGCCTAGTCAGCAAAGTGGCTTTTTGAAGGTGGGAATGCCAGTCAAAATCAAGTTTGATGCTTATCCTTTCCAAGAGTATGGCATCGCCCAAGGTAAAGTTACTTGGATATCTCCTGATTCAAAAGTTAGTCAAACACCCCAAGGTCAACAAGAAAGCTTTGAGTTAAATATTGCTTTGGATCAGCAGTATCTCCAAAATGGCAGCCAACGTATTCCGTTGACTGCTGGTCAGACAGCAACCGCAGAAGTCATTATTCGTCAACGACGGGTGATTGATTTTGTTTTAGATCCATTTCAGCGACTGCGAAAAGATGGTTTGAAGCTTTAGTGATTGGTTGGTGGTTGATAGTTGCTTGGTGGTCTTGCCAAACAACAAAATTACTTAGAGGAATTGCATCATGCTTAAGCATCTGACGATTACTTGTTCAGATATTATTCACGACATCAAACTTTCGTGCCAAATTCCTGAGGTTGTGGAGGCGATCGCTTCTCAAAAAATCATTGCCGAAGTAGCTAAGGAAGCTGGTATTCAAATCGATAAAGCAGAACTACAACAAGAAGGAGACAGGCTGCGCTTAGAGAAGAAACTCATCAAAGCAAAAGATACCTGGGAATGGCTCAAAAAACATTATCTCTCTTTAGATGAGTTTGAAGAATTAATTTACAATCAAGTTCTCTCCAACAAGTTAGCCAATCATTTATTTTCGACTCATGTTGAAAAGTTTTTTTACCAAAATCAACTAGAATACGTCGCTGCTGCCACTTACGAAGTCATCGTTGAAGATAGAGACTTGGCTTTAGAACTATTTTTTGAGATAGAAGAAGGCGAAATCAGTTTTTCAGATATCGCTCGTCAATATATTCAAGAACCAGAATTACGTCGTGCTGGTGGATATCAAGGAGTTCGACGTCGCCATGAGTTTCGTCCAGAAATTGCAGCTGCTGTGTTTGCAGCAACTCCACCTCAAATTCTCAAACCAATTACAACTCCCAAGGGAGTGTATTTAATTTGGGTTGAAGAAATAATTCAACCCCAATTAGATGATGAGTTACGGCAGCAAATCATTTCGGAATTATTTTCTGATTGGTTAAAACAACAAATCAATAGTATGGATATTGTGATTGAGTTAAATAAAGATATAACTAATTTACAATCACAAGACGAAGTGCCAAAGCAAGCTTGAATTTGCTATTAATCAACATTCAAGTAATCATTTATCAATTATTTTTACAGATTATAAATGGATAAATATGATTTACCAAAACTATAAATTACAAACATAGTTTTTGAATAAAAAATATGTAATTAACCAGAAAACAAATTAAAATTTCAGCTGAAATAAACTGATTAAATCAATATATCTAATACTTTTTAGGCGATAAATATAGACTTTGTCGTCAGTTTTTATTATTGAACTTTTAATTAATTTATTCATATTAAAAAATTATTGTTAGCAAAACAAAACTAGACTTTTGATTAATTATTTTTATTGCAAAATATCCAGAAATATAGTGCTTTTTTTTGATAGTAAGCTATATTAAATATGTAACCAAACAATATAGATTTGGTTGCACAAAAAACAGTAAAAACGATGAAGTAGTTCCCAGGATAAACCATGAATATCTCTGATCTTAATCACATCGAAGCTGTTGAATCTAGTAAAGTGATTGGCGGCGGTTATTACTGGTACGACAAGAACGACAATGATGACGACGACAAAGACTATAAGAAGAAGTTCCGTAATGTTGCTATTGCAACTTCTGTTGCTGTAGCCGGCGATCGGAAGTTCTACAAGTACGACTAGTAAGGTTATCAAAAATGTAATCAATGTATTTTTGATTGGTTACTAACAGGATATCTCTTGAAGTCAAAGTTAATTCACACTCGGCGATGTTTGCAATTGCAAGCCACGTACTGTAATGAGGGTCTAAAGGAAAATCGCAATTTTCCTTTAGTCTTTCTTAGCGAGCTTGCCTAGTAGAGAATTCTATTTGTCCAGAACTTTTCGGACATCTTTGAAATCACAGCAAAAAACAATTAATAAATTTTCAGGAAAAACCCATGATTATCTCTGATCTCAATCACATCGAAACTGTTGAATCCAATCAAGTTGTTGGTGGTTGTGGCCATAAGAAAGACCGTAATGTTGCAATTGCAGTTGCAGTTGCTGTAGCCGGCGATCGTAAGAAGGACGACGACTACAAAGACGGCTACAAATATTATTAAAAAGGTAGCCAATCAAAAATAGATTGGTTACTAACAGGATGTCTTTTGAAGTTATTCACGCTTGGTAATGTTTGCAATTGCACGCCAGGTGCTGTAATGAAGCTCTAAAGGAAAATTGGATTTTCCTTTAGTCTTCCTCGGCGAACTTAGCTTAATAGCGAATTGTATTAGTCCAGAACTTGTCAGACATCTTTGAAATCCCAGCAAAAACCGATTAATAAATTCTCAGGAGAAACTATGATTATCTCTGATCTCAATCACATCGAAGCTGTTGAATCTAATCAAGTAATTGGTGGTGGTTGTCATAAGTACAAGGACTACGACAAGTGCGATAAGTACGACGATTGCGACGACTACGATAAGAAGAAAAAGTTCCGTAATGTAGCTATTGCAACTTCTGTTGCTGTAGCTGGTGATCGTAAGTTCTACAAGTACGACTAGTAAGGTTATCAAAAATGTAATCAATCTATTTTTGATTGGTTACTAACTCAAAGTCAAACCTTGTTGCACCTCAAATAAGTACTCTTGTTAATTTCGCTGAAAGCTTCTTGACGCTTTCAGCGAACTACCTCATCTCGCAAAGAAGGATGTAATTATGAGTGGATTGAAAATTGCTGACCTAAGTTTTTGTGAAACTGAGATTCCTAATGATCTGCAAATTCAGGGTGGTTTAATACAACCTATACTTATGAACTACATATCAGATGTTTTTTCGGATGATTTCGCTAAGTTTGATAAACATCCAGGAGAGCGTTCATTGGAAAAAGAGACAACAGATAAGTTTGGAATCAAGCATAAAATTTCAGCGAAGAAAACTAAAAATAGTAAAGTTGTAGCCAATGTAGCACAAGGTACTAAGAATGGTGTAACATACTCTGGAAGTACAGCAATAGCAACATCATCAGGAGAGTTATAGAACTCCTATTTTAGCCGTGGGAGAATGTTAATTGTAGTTAGATGCTTAGGTGTGTGAGGTAAAAATTCTAAAAATCAGTAAAATGTTGTATCCATACATGACATTTGTGAGCGCCAACAAAATATTTAATCACTTAATTCCATAATTGGGCAGAAGTATTTCTGCCCAATTTTAATAGTTTAATCGTAATAAATATTCTTAATTTAAGCTATTAAATATCTGAGTTATATGATAAAAATCCCTTGTATTTATCAAAAACAAGGGAATATCTAAAAAATCAACTATTTGAACATAAGTTACTAAAAATCAACTTTTTTTCTGCCTATTAAAAGCATTGCTGAAATGAGTGAATAAGCCATCTTTATTTATCTTAAACTACACCAATTCAATTTGATTCTGCAAAACTCCCTCTCATTTCCATGTTCCCATCGTCATTTTTTAAACTGTTGTTAGAAGTGTTGGTGACATCTCCAGTAGCAAATACATTACTGCTTGGTAATTCAAAATCATAATTATCAAAATTAGTATTTGTATTGCCATTAGGAGTAGCTGATACACCACCAATGATGATCTGTGTAAGATCTACTAGCTCACAAAAATTTAGATCAGCAACAATCATATTTGTTACCTCCAAAAAATATGTTTTTTGCTTCCAGTTTTATGTTAGCAAATAAATCAATTTATATTCTTTTTGATTTCAAAATCAAATCAAATATTCACACAATTATGAATTTTTCGCTTATCAATATTTGAAAAATAAATATGTTTTTTGAAAGTCATCTAAAAACAACTACATAATTTTCCAGTTTTTTGTAGAATAGGTTAATTCACATTTTGCACCTATCCAATCATTAGCCCCAAAATTTAGTTTTTGGGCTAATAGCTTCAGTTAGCTAAAGCTAACTCGAACAAGCTTTTAAACTCGTTAAAACGAGTTTTAGATGTAGTGGTCAGTCCCGTTAATTTTGAGGGTTTACGGGTGGTCAGATCCCCGACTTTTTGAAAAAGTCGGGGATCTTGCAACCTATCAGAACTAATGAAACAGACCATTAGGTTAGGTTGATGAACGTAGACGCGCCCTGTGCGGTTTCCCGTAGGGTAATCCAACAAAGTCTTGATGATGTTGGTAACGCTCGCGCTCATCCCAACCTACTATTTTCTTAATTGTTCCCTGTTCCCTTTTAAATAACTCGACATTGACCAGTGTGTCGTAACAGGTGGTCACACAAAACCAGTGCTACCATTGCCTCAACCATCGGAACTGCACGCGGTAACACACAAGGATCGTGACGTCCTTTCCCTGCTAACAGTGTTTCTTCACCCTCATTAGTTACCGTCTTCTGTTCTTTTCTTATCGTTGCAGTTGGTTTAAATGCTACACGGATAATGATATTTTCACCGTTGGAAATTCCGCCTTGAATGCCACCAGAACGGTTGGTACGTGTGCGAATTTCACCTGCTTCATCAATATAAAATTCATCGTTATGTTCAAATCCTGTTAGGAGAGTTCCAGCAAAACCAGAACCAATTTCAAAGCCTTTGCTAGCAGGTAGAGACATGACTCCTTTAGCTAAATCTGCTTCTAACTTATCGAAAACAGGATCGCCTAAACCTTTGGGTATATTCCGCGCTACGCATTCCACCACACCACCGATAGAATTGCCTTCCCGCCGGACTTGCTCAATTAATTCAATCATGCGATCGCAACATTCAGCATCGGGACAGCGAACGATGTTACTTTCCACTTGTTCTAAAGTAACGGTGTTAGGATCGATGACGGCTTCTAAATCTTTGATGCGCTTGACATAACCAATGATTTCCACATTGGCGACTTGACGGAGAATTTTTTTCGCGATCGCCCCTGCTGCAACTCTCCCTATGGTCTCCCGTGCTGATGATCTGCCGCCACCTTGCCAATTACGAATTCCATACTTAGCATCGTAAGTTGCATCTGCATGGGAAGGGCGATACTTAAATGCCATTTCATCGTAATCTTGGGAACGAGTGTCTTTGTTACGCACTAAAATAGCGATCGGTGTTCCCAGGGTTTTACCTTCAAATACCCCAGAGAGAATTTCGCATTTATCTTCTTCTTTGCGAGGCGTAGTAATCTTACTTTGTCCTGGACGTCTGCGATCAAGTTCTATTTGAATTTCCTCAGTGGAAATTTCGAGCTGAGGAGGACAACCATCAATAACAACTCCCACACCACCGCCGTGGGACTCACCGAATGTAGTGATGCGAAATAGATGTCCAAATGTGTTGCCCATGATGTTGAGGAAGTATTGTCTCGATTGTTTATTTTAGCTGAAGTTTTGTTTCCAACACTGACAGGAATATTTTTGCAAAAGCGACTATAAACAAAACACCGTAAATGCACACGCCAAAAACATCTGTGTCTATCTGTGTGCATCGGTGGTCGATTTCTAAAAAATGATTTTTATCGTAGGTTTTAATTCATATTAAGCGTAAATTATCTTAACGAACTACAAAGGACGCAAAGGACGCAAAGAACAAGATGACTCAAGCTAAAGTTTTTATCACTCGTCGTTTACCTACACAGCTACACCGATTAGAAGAAGTTGCAAATGTAGAAGTTTGGTCAGAACCTCAGCCACCTCCCTATCAAGTTTTATTGGAGAAGGTGCAAGAGGTAGACGGGTTGTTGTGTTTGCTGACTGACCAAATTGATCAACAGTTAATACAAGTGGGCAAGTCTTTAAAAGTAATCAGTCAAATGGCAGTGGGATTTGATAATATTGATATTCCGACTGCGACGGCGCGGCGCATTCCTGTTGGTAACACTCCTGGAGTGTTGACAGATGCAACTGCTGACTTGACTTGGGCTTTATTGATGGCGGCTGCACGGCGAGTGGTAGAAGCTGATCGGTTTGTGCGATCGCACTTGTGGCAAACGTGGGAACCAGATTTGTTACTAGGGCCAGATATTGCGGGTACAACGTTGGGGATTGTTGGTTTTGGGCGGATTGGTCAAGCAGTAGCCCGTCGTGCTAAAGGTTTTGATATGCGAATTATTTATACTAGTAGGCACAGATGCGATCCTGAATTAGAGCAAAATCTAGGTGTGGAGTTTGCTGATTTTGCTAGTTTGCTACAGGCATCAGATTTTGTGACTATTCATACACCCTTAACAGCAGAAACTTGTCATTTATTTGGAGAAGCCCAATTTGCACTCATGAAGCAGTCTGCGATTCTCATCAATACAGCACGAGGAGCAATTGTAGATCCTGATGCTTTGTACCAAGCCTTACGTACTGGTGAAATTGCAGGTGCTGCGATAGATGTGACAGAACCAGAACCGATCCCAACTGATAGCCCATTATTAAGTCTTGATAATTTAATTATTACACCTCACATCGGTAGTGCCAGCCGTCCAACACGGGAAAAAATGGCAAATATGGCTATTGATAATTTGATAGCTGGGTTGAAGGGAGAAAGGTTGCCTTATTGTGTGAATTCAGAAGTTTATCATGTGGTTGGTGATCGGTAATAGGTGATAGGTAATTGGAGAAAAATATTTTTCCCATTACCTATTACCCATTACTCATTACCACTTATGTCTGATCCAGTCGTAAATCTCTATATATTTTGCTCCTGGATGGTTCCATGAGTAGTCATAGTCCATACCCTGAAGGGCTAGTTGGCGAAACTCTTGTGGCTTTTCATACCATAAGGCGATCGCTCGATCCATTGCTGACTCTAAAGCATGATAATCGGTATCATAAAATACGTAACCATTACGTTCTTCTGGAGATAAATTTTGATCGTAATCCCGGTCAAATACCGTATTCACGAGTCCACCGACACCACGAACAATAGGTACGGTTCCATACTTTAAGCCGATCATCTGAGTTAAACCACAGGGTTCGTAATTGCTGGGGACAATAATCATGTCTGCGCCGGCATAAATTAGGTGAGATAATTCTTCGTTAAAGCCTAGTTCTAAATGGACATCGGGATTATCGTTTAAAAAGTGTTTTTCGTGCTGGAAATGAGCGTTAATTCCAGGTTCTGTAGCAGAACCCAGTAAAACAAATTGCGCTCCTTTATTGAGTGCATGATAAATCCCATGATGAACAAGATGCACGCCTTTTTGATTATCTAATCGACCGATGTAAGCAATGATTGGTTTATCACTATGGCTGAGCATTAATCGCTCTCGCAAAGCTTTTTTGTTATATGCTTTTTGTTCAAAATCAGCTTGGCTGTAGTTATAGGGGATATAGCGATCAATTTCGGGATTCCAAAAATCATAATCAATACCGTTAAGCACCCCGTTAAATTTGTCTTGGTGCAGATGCAAGGTATGACCTAAACCACAACCAATATCTGTATGGCGGGCTTCCCAAGCGTGGTAAGGTGAAACTGTGGTGACAGCGTTGGAATAAACAATACCCCCCTTCATCAAGTTCAAAGCAAAGGGATTAAAGTTGTCACGTAAGTGATCATACTGAAAGTAGTAAGACTCTCGGTTCAAACCTGTTCCCCGGAGAATATCAATACCACCTATACCTTGGTGCTTAAAGTTATGGATGGTGTAGCAAACCCGCTGATACTCCATGCCATGATATTTGTAAATTTCATAAAGCATGACTGGAACTAAGCCAGTCTGCCAGTCATGGCAATGGATGATATCAGGTCGTTTGTTACTTTTGAGCAGAAATTCTAAAGCAGCTTTGCAAAAGAACACAAAGCGCATGTTGTCATCATCACAGCCGTAATAACAGCCCCGGTTAAAGAAATTATCCTCACAGTGGGGTTCAATAAAGAAACACACCCGTCCATGTACCCAACCGCAGTATACAGAACAATGAATTGCAGCGTCATACCAGGGTACCCACAAATTGATATAAGCATCGTGAAGTCCCCAAATATGGTCATAACGCATACAATCGTACTTGGGCAATATGATCTCTACACAATGCCCACGACCTTCTAATTCCCGGCTCAATCCGTAAACTACGTCGCCTAATCCGCCTGCTTTAATTACAGGAGCACATTCCGAGGCGATTTGCACAATATACATGCCTTACCCTCGCTTCACAAAACTTCATCTTTCTATCTTCTCACCAGTATATGAAAGATGTACTCATTGACAACAGGGTAGCAGGGTGATAATTGAAATTGCGATCTGAAGTTGTTGGTTGTTGTTTGTTGGTTGTTGATTGTTGGTTGTTGGTTGTTAGTGGTTAGTAGTTAGTGGTTAGTTGTTAGTGGTTAGTAGTTAGTGGTTAGTAGTTAGTGGTTAGTAGTTAGTGGTTAGTAGTTAGTGGTTAGTAGTTAGTGGTTAGTAGTTAGTGGTTAGTAGTTAGTGGTTATTCCCACACCCCTCACACCCCTCACACTCCCCACCTCCCCACCTCCCCACCTCCCCATCTCCCAACCTCCCCATCTCCCCATCTCCCCATCTCCCCATCTCCCCATCTCCCCATCTCCCCCACACCAAAATACATCCATAGATAACATCCCTAACAAACTTATTCATTCGCTAGGAAGAGTAATAAAACTGGCTGTCTTAATAGGCTAGTACTGAAAAGATAAAAACAGCTTAGGGAGACGAAAATGGCTCTTTATAAATTAACAGATTTTGATGCTAATTACCGGGATACATTTGGTGGAAATGACATCAAAGGAATGAGTGTCTATGCAGAAGGAACTAATGAAAAGATTGGTACAGTTCATGACGTTTTAGTCGATGAAGAAGGTCATTTCCGCTATTTGGTAGTGGATATGGGCTTTTGGATTTTTGGTAAGAAAGTATTATTGCCTGTAGGACGTTCTCGGATAGATCATACTAGCGATCGCGTCTATGTTATGGGCATAACCAGAGAACAAGCAGATAATTTACCGGAATACGACGAGCGTCAAACTATTGATTACGACTATGAAGAAAGGGTACGGGGTGTATATCGTACTCCCTCAGTTCCTGTAGATGCATCCGCACCCCTAGAAGCATCTGCTCCTCTATCCTCACAAGCAGGTGTAGATTTGCCTCAGTCTACCACTGATTATCCTGACGCTACTCCCGTATATGACCGTGATAACTACACCTATGATCGCGAACCTTCTTTGTATGGGACGAATGAGCAAAATCATCAAACTCTCAGACTATACGAAGAGCGTTTGATTGCTAATAAACGACGCCAGAAAGTTGGGGAAGTTACTGTTGGTAAGCATGTTGAAACTGAAATTGCACGAGTTGCAGTTCCTGTAGAAAAAGAACGAGTAGTTGTGGAAAGAGTTACTCCCAACGACGCAGGTAGACCAGTTGCTCCTGGCGAAGCAACCTTCGGTCAAGGTGAAGTTACTCATATGGATATTTACGAAGAAACTCCTGAGATTCGTAAAGAAGCTGTAGTGCGTGAAGAAGTCAGAGTCAGAAAAGAAGTAGATCACGATACTGTGGAAACTCAAGACACAGTTCGTCGGGAAGAATTGGATGTAAATACTTCTAATCTGCCAATCGAAGAACGTCAATAATACAGGCAATTAGTCTAAGTTATTTTCTAGTTTATAATGATTTAAATTGATGAATATAGATAGATAACTTATGACTAATTGAGCAAAAAGTTTAGGTGAATCAAATTGATTTTACCTACACTTAATAGCTTTTACTGAAAGTAAACACAGCGACTATATATTTTTTATAGAAATTCTTAATAAAAAATGAAAAAGCAATTAGTTAATAGTAACAAATTCCATGTCAATGATTTACTTGATAAATTAAGAAGAAAGATTAGGAATTTTGCGGTTATTGATAGACAAAGTTTACTAATAGGTAGGGTGAAAGACTTAATTATAGATTATCATCACCAAGTTAATCTCATCATTACTCGTTTTATAGAGTTGCCAAATCAAGCATCTTCAGGAATTCATAGTTATTTATTATTACCTAGTAAACTAATTAGTAAAATTGATTTAGGTACTAAATCCGTTATATTAGACATAGACAAATCGCTAATTAAGCATATGCCTGAATATTCACAATCACCGATGACTAATAATAATTTAGAAACTTCCAAGATAGAGTCGAAAATTCATAGCACTCAAGACCTCAATTTAGAACAAGATGGTATAGAGCAAAAAACAGAAGAAGAAATTATCCGGTTGTTAAGTGAACGATTAGTTGTTAATAGAAATAAACGAAAAGTTGGAGATGTTGTTGTTCGCAAAGAAATAGAAACTCGAATGGTGCAAGTTCCCGTTCGGTATGAAAAATTGATTGTTGAACAAGCAAGTCCAGAAAACAAATTACTTGCAGAAATTGACCTAAATCAAGGAGATATTTCTGGTGTTGAACTGAGTCAAATAGAAAAACATGATGTTGATATATATGATAGTAACTTGAGTAATTTGACTGTAACTGGTGACTTTAATTCACCTAAAATTGCTAGCCTACTTTTAAATGCGATCGCGTTAGAGCGAAACCATGGTTGTCAAAGGGTGCGAGTCACTATTATGGTTGAAAACGAAGAATATCAGCAAAAATATCAGGAGTGGTTTGAACGCACATCAATTCAGTAAAAATCTAGTTGAACAAGTCAGAAGGTATTACCTCAAAAATTTTTCTTCCCTTCTGACCTTTATCTTGAAAAAACACCACGCCCAGCCCCTTTCTTTGCTAAGGAGAGGAGTGGATTTTTTATGTATAGCTGTGAATTTTTTTATCGCGACTGTCTTTTACTTATCAAAAAACCGAAATGATATAAAAACTAGTAAATTACAATAAAGGCAACAAAATTGTGAATTTTGTACCTACACCAACTTCGGAAAATAAATTAAATTTACCACCATGCCTAGCTGTAATAATACGATAGCTGACTGCTAAGCTAGTTTCTTTATCAGCTCTTTTGTTCACAGACAAAGATTCTAGAATTTGCTGTTTTAATTCCTGAGACATTCCTGGGCCGTTGTCTCTAATAGAAATCTCAACCCAACGTGAATCTGGCGCTCCTGGTGTAGTAGACTCTTGAGATATAACTTCTGTGGTAATCTCAATTCGCGGTTTATCAGCTTTTTTGATAGGGTTTAACTGATGTCTTACTGCTTCGTCAAGTAACAGGTCTACAGACTGACTTAAAAGATTCATAAATACTTGATGCAGTTGTCCAATAAAACAATACACCGGAGGTAAACTTCCGTAATTTTTAACGATTTCTATTTCTCCCTTAATTTGGCTATTGATGATTAACAAAATATTATCTATACATGCATGTAAATCCGCAGGTTTGGGATAAACCTCATCGATATGACAAAAATTTTGTAAGCTTATGACGAGTTTTTTTAATCTTTCTGCACCAGTACGAATACTAGTAAGAGCTTGTAATATATCTTGTTCTAAAAAATCAAATTCTATTTCTTCTTTAAGAGAATCAATTTCCTCATTAGGTGATGGCAAATTACTTTCATAAGCTGCAATCAGTTTTAGTAAATCTTGGCTGTAGTTGGAGACATAAGTTAAGTTACCCCATATAAAGCTGACTGGATCTAAAATTTCATGGGCTATCCCGTCTACCAAGCGTCCTAGACTTGCCATTTTATCATTTTGAATCATTTGGGCTTGGCTACGTTCATAGCGTACTTGAGTTTCAATACCCCGAATTTGCCAAGAAGCAATATTCAATTGCTGTACATCTAACAGTCTGTAGGTATTATCAATAGTTTGCACAACTACAGGTTCGGCTAAAAGTTCAGGCGATCGCTTCAGCGCCAGCTGCATGGCTGCCAAAATCGGCGTACTCTCAGGCAGCATTAAAATTGGAGTACGAGCATAACTGTAAATTACACTTAGGGGTTGGTGAAAAAATAACTCTTGTCCGTAAGGACGGATTAAAAATTCCAGCAGTCGTCGCTGCGAAATCATTCCAGCGTATTTTCCTTGTTCTACTAAAATGACTCCTGGTAGCAGTGGGTTTTTCTCAAATACTCTGGCTACCTCCGTACCAGTACAGCTGGTTTCAACTTGGAAGTTGTACAGCTGTAACTCTTCGAGAGTAGATTCTAAATCAAGATCGCGATCGCTACCACTCAAAAGTAATGGTAATGATATTTCTGAGCAATATTCCTGTGCCACTTGACACCCTAGTTTTTATAAACACGCAGATTGAACAGCCAATATTTTAACCTCTGCAAATCTTTTCTAGGGGAAATAGCTGGATACAGTGTGTAAAGATATACGTGCTTTCCGGTTTCTTACCTTGTCTGAAAGAAAGTCATTGGGAAAGAGTACTTGATGTGATCGCTATAGTTCACTTCATAAAAGTGTAGTACAATTGTACCAATATGAGTCTAACCATATTAACTCATTTTGCTCCTGATAAATAATTACTCTGGCATCAGGGAACAATATGTGTAACCAAACTCTGGGTTTTGCAGAATAACCAGTAAAACCCATCGGTAAATAAATATCTACATCGCATCACTAAGAGGCAATATGGAAATTAAATTAGGATTTGGAAGCGTACCAAAACCTCAATATGTCTTCGTTAGCCAAGAAGCAGATCATTGTTGGTATATGCTTTCAGAAGACAAGAAACCAATCCCGATTTATGAAAAAGCTTTGACTGGAATCATCAGCGCCATAGAATGTCACAAAAAAGTTGAAACTACCTTTGGAGAAACAGAGAAAACAGATTTACATATTTTGGCAGACAAGCCTTACATAATCCGTTCTGGCAGAGATTCTTACTTTTCTAAAAGTTTATTATTATCCTTAGACGCACTTACTCATGAACAATTGCATCAACCACTGACAATTGCAGTTAGTCCGGGAGATAAAAAAATTGTGTTCTGTGCAATTTATGATCCAATCACTTATCAAGCAATAAAAATTAATTGGGATGGACATAACGAAATTGATTTACCACATTTAGAACAAAGAGTAAGTCAAAAAATTAATCAGATACAAAAGCTTGAAGTTTCCCCAAATCAAGAATTACGGGCAATAATCATGGCACAAACTGATACCTATTTAAAACAGTTAGGCTGGAATCCAGAACAGGGAAGACGATATTTACAGCAGAAGTACGGCAAGCGATCGCGCCGAGAACTCAACGATAGAGAACTCGTAGATTTTACAATGGCAATTTTTGAGCTTTTATGCACTCAAGAAAATAGATTTATGATGAGTAACCTAGCAGGATAGTTGATTAACATGAGTTCGATGCACATGAAATTGACCTCTTCCCTAACCCCTTCCCTTGTAGGTGAGGGGCAAGATAAGCCTATTTTTATGTTGCTTCTCCCTCGCCTTTTAGGAGAGGTTCGTCGAACTCACGTTTTATTACAAAAAGTTGTGTCAGGGACAATTGTACCTGACACATTTAATTACGATCACTTGCTCAATGACAAATGACAAATAACTAAATAGCAATGATTCAAACTATTATTGTTTTTCTGATCATTGGTCTAATTATCACTGGAATTTTAATCAGTTCCATCATAAATAAACAGCGAAGAAATCGTTTGAAAAAACGTCCTTTTCCTCCACTTTGGAATGCTATAGTTGAAAATAATCTTCCCATTTATACCCGTCTTTCTCCCGATGAACGCAGACGGCTACAAGGACATGTGCAAGTATTTTTAGCAGAAAAACAATTCATTGGCTGTCAGGGATTGCAAATGACAGAAGAAATGAAGTTAACTATCGCTGCTGTCGCATGTTTGCTGTTGCTGAATGAACGAGGCGAATATTTTCCAAAACTACGTTCGATTTTAATTTATCCCAGTGCTTATATTGTGAATGAAACTGTTGCCACTAGTGAATATGTTGTCGAAGAAAGACGTGTGGCAAGATTAGGGGAATCGTGGAGTCGGGATCAAGTAGTATTATCTTGGGAGCAGGTACAACAAGATACTCGCAACTGGAGTGATGGACATAACGTGATTCTGCATGAATTTGCTCACCAGTTAGATCAAGAGGAAGGTAAAGCGCAGGGTGTGCCAATTTTGCCTAGAAAATCAGATTATCCCATCTGGGCTAGGGTAATGACACAAGCATATCAACAACTCTGCAATGATGTACAAAGAGGTATAAAAAATGTCATGGATAGTTATGGTGCGACTAATCCCGCAGAGTTTTTTGCTGTCGCGACGGAGACGTTTTTTGAGAAGCCGCAGCAGTTGTTGAAGATGCATCCAGCATTGTATGAGTTATTACAAGGTTATTATCAGGTAGATCCTGGGGAATGGGTGTAGATATTTAGCTGCGATCGCTCTTTTGTGTAGTGTTTAGTAAAAGCGATCGCTTCTACTTACTGTTCAACCTGATGAATAAAATCAAGCACTATTGATGTAAATTTTTCAGGATACCATAGTCCCCATTCGTGGTAGCCTTCTTCCACAGTGACTAGTTGGGAATTGGGAATCATTCTAGCCATTTCCTGAGCAACAGTTAGTGGTGTGGTTAAGTCTTTTTCTGACCATAATAATAGACACGGGGCTGTGATTGTCGGTAACAGATGTCTGATATCTTTATTGTAACGAAAGTAGCAATGCTTGAATGACATTGCCAGTATTAAACAACAAGTTATGGGAGAAGACCTGAGGAATATCAACCAGTTGTAATTTTAGCTTAGGGATAGAGATTTGAGCGGTCATTTCGATCGCTCTGCGGGGTATGATCTCTGGGATAGATGCAGATGGAACTCCAGTACTATCTACCAAAACCAAGCTTCTTACTTTGTCTGGACAAAGGTTAGACAAAACAATTGCAATTCCTCCACCTAACGAGTGTCCCACTACATGCACTTGTTTGATATTGAGAACCTCCAGGAACGAAAGTATAAATTTGGCATAGCTTTCGTAGTCTGGGATAACCTGAGGGTAGGGTGAACGGGCAAAACTTGGCAAATCAGGAGCAATTAGGGAATGCTGCTGCGCCAGTAGTTCTAAAATTTCGTGATAAGGTTCAGTAGAAATTCCCCAACCATGTAGAAATAGGAGCGCAGTTGAACTTGAATTTACTCCACCTTGCTCATAAAAGATGCTGCAATCTTTCAAATCAACACGATGATTAACTAATAGGGATGTCAACGCCAAAACCTCATTGAAAATCAAAACTACATAGCTTTCATAGACTATGTAACTCTACCAAACCTCTATGGATTATGGGACTCTCCCAGGAGTTATATTATTTCCCGTTGCACACTTAATTACTATCCGTCTGTGTCGGTAATTGGTTTAAGTTTTCACCAACGACCTGAACCATAGGTTTTTCGCAATCTTTCAGCTTCACAAATGGAATTTCTAGCCCCTATGGATTCAATGTTATAGCAATCCTATATGATTTGTGAGAATCGCCAAGCCCAAATCCCCGACTTCTTAAAGAAGTCGCGGATCTTTTCTCTCACAAATGATTGAGGAATGCTATGGTAATATCGCTAATAATTTCAAAGTTCAAGTCTAAGTAGTTTCTAATAAATGAAATTGCAAATTCTCTCAGCAATTTTACCCAAGAATATATGAGATTTGATGGAGCGATCGCTCCATCAAATTGATTACACCCTGTTTTCCTTACGCAATTCCAACCAACTTGGCGCTTAGATCCCACATACGTTCGCCTTTGGCATCATCGCGCGCTTGGGGAGAAACTCGTTGTACAAAGGACTTGCCGTCTTTTTTCTGACGATTTCCCCAACTCCAGTAAACTCCTGATTGGGCATATTCGGGATCAGCAACGACTGCTGCAACCCGTTCACCGGACAATTCCTGAGATACGTATCCCCCAGTGATGTACTTCTGGAACAAGGGGAAGAGTTTCTGAAACAGGGGATAATGGTTGCGGAATAGAGGTGTTTCCGCAACACAGCCTGGATACAGAGAACTAAAGATAATGCCGGTTGACTCGTGATAGCGTCGATGTAGTTCCCGCATCGTCAGCACATTGCAGACTTTGCTGTCTTTGTAGGCTTTAACGGGTTCAAATTTCTTGCCATCAATCATAGAGATTGGCTCTTTGAATCCTTGTTCAAAGCCTTTGAGATCACCCAAGTCTGGCCGAGGCGGAATCTTCCCACCCAGTTCGTCTGGGTTGTGTGTAACAGTCCCCAAAATCACCAGTCGTTTGTCTGTAGCAGGTGAATTCTTCAGATCCTCTAACATGAGGTTACACAAGAGGAAATGACCAAGGTGATTTGTAGCAACGGTCAACTCATAGCCTTCTGGGCTTCGCAATGGTTGCTTTAACAAAGGCATATAAATTGCGGCATTGCACACCAAAGCCTCTAGGGACTTACCGCTTGCTCTGAAGTCCTTCACAAACTGTCGCACACTTTCTAAAGAGGCCAAGTCGATATGCATGATTGTGTAGCTGTCCTGTGGTATTCCCACAGTTTGGGCAGCTTTTTCTGCCTTCGCTAAATCCCGACAGGCCATAACCACGTGCCAACCTCTTTTGGCAAGCGCTTTGGCAGAATACAAACCTACCCCAGAGGAAGCACCTGTGATTATAACTGTTGACTTCCGATTGTGTTCCATTCTCTTGAGACTACATTGACCACCGTTGATTCTCCCCATGATCTCACACTAGTGATCCACCAGCGCTGATTTTGTTACTAAACTTCGGGTAATAATTACTCAAATCTGTGGATGTGTATATCACAATCAATTGACCAACATGTATTGAATTGGGGCAATAGGCACGGTAAAATTCAAATTTTATCTATGTAATCTATAAGAATTAGTTAGCGATCGCACTTATGTATAGTGTTAACTCAAGGTATAAGCTCAGAACAGGAGCTTTTTACGTGTAAAGGCAGATAATCATTGTTTTTGTGATTCTAACTCTAGAAATAAAGACTATCTGACTATGGATGGTTAGGTCAGCTTGGTAGGTCTGTTAATCTGTAATCATGATAGAAAACCGCACTGACAAAAAGTTAAACCGCACAAAACTTTAGCGGTAGTTGCAATTAAAAAATGCCCAAGCTACCGACAGTGCATATATGACACAGACATAGACGGTTATAGAGTGTTGCTAGCTAACTCTATTTTGTCGCAAATCACGAGAGGAAAAACCTCTATACAAGCGGTCGGAATTTGCGAACGTCTAGGGTCTATAAACCTCTAACTTTATTATCTCTAAACCTCTATCTTCAACTATATTCTGTTCGCAACTATTAAGGAGTCGAATCATGAATCTTCTTGCTTGGATTGTATTAGGTTTGTTGGCTGGCGCGATCGCTAAAGCAATTTATCCTGGTTATCAAGGTGGTGGCATCCTGGCAACAATGCTGTTAGGAATTGTGGGTGCAGTCATTGGAGGAACTTTAGTTAATTTATTGCAAACGGGAACTTTGGCAATTACCACTGCTAGTTTTAGTCTTGCTGGTCTTTTCGTAGCGGTGATTGGTGCAATTATTGCAATTTTCTTGTACTACCAATTTACTCGCAGAGCTTACTAAAGCTTCGGTGTCAAGGGTAATGGGAATTGGGTAAGGGAAAAATTTTTCCCTTACCTTTTTGTTTTTAAATATGCAAGCCTGAAAGCCCGAAAGCCCAAAAGCCCGCAAGTAAACTGCGGGCTAATAGTTCAAGTCTACTTGAAGTAGACTAAGAAATTTTATAGTCGTCTTGAGACGACTTTAACTATAAGCCAAGGATTAAAATCCTTGGCGGTTGTTGTGTAAGTTTACAAGACGTGAACAAATAGGGATTAATGCCAGGGCGTTGCATAAAATGGGGATGAATAATGAACCACCATAGACGCGCAAGCGGCTTCCCGCAGGGTAGACGCCAAGAACGCCAAGAATTGAGTTTTCAATTAAAACAGAAAATATAAACACCCCGCTTTCTCTGCAACGCCTTTAAGTTGTAATCTCAAGCAGTAAGCTTTAATTTGTCAAATGCATACTACGGGTTTCAATCCCTAATAGGGATTAATGTTAGTTGCAACGTTTTGCGGATAGGGGAGCAAGGCTGTGCTGGTAGTTTCAATCCCTAATAGGGATTAATTGAAGTTGCAACGCTAGCACTTGCCGATTGGACTCAAACTGTCCAGTTTCAATCCCTAATAGGGATTAATTGAAGTTGCAACATGGGCAAGGTATCAAGTTTAGCCGGGTCAAGGGGTTTCAATCCCTAATAGGGATTAATTGAAGTTGCAACATCACGGGCGATCGCTAGGATCGCCCTGATGTCTGTTTCAATCCCTAATAGGGATTAATTGAAGTTGCAACTTACCAGATTTGTTATTGTTTTCGCTTTATGCTCTAAGTTTCAATCCCTAATAGGGATTAATTGAAGTTGCAACAACCCCAAGCGTCGCCACACCGAGTTGAACGGGCGTTTCAATCCCTAATAGGGATTAATTGAAGTTGCAACGCTAGCACTTGCCGATTGGACTCAAACTGTCCAGTTTCAATCCCTAATAGGGATTAATTGAAGTTGCAACAACAACAATCAAGCGTAACCCCGGTGGGGCTGCT
>NZ_AJLK01000075.1 GCF_000317205.1 Fischerella muscicola PCC 7414
AATTGAAGTTGCAACAGTCATCGACACAAACACGCCACGGTCTTGCCACCGTTTCAATCCCTAATAGGGATTAATTGAAGTTGCAACGCCATGCTTTCGTAATAGCACGTCCATGAGTCTTGTTTCAATCCCTAATAGGGATTAATTGAAGTTGCAACTTGTTATTACGTGTACACGTGATAAGTAATTGGAGTGTTTCAATCCCTAATAGGGATTAATTGAAGTTGCAACTTGTTTCACGACAGGCAATCGCATCCCTAATCGAGTTTCAATCCCTAATAGGGATTAATTGAAGTTGCAACTCTTGGATCTCCATAGATTCCTCGTACCTAGACTACGTTTCAATCCCTAATAGGGATTAATTGAAGTTGCAACACATTACAACGTTGGATTGAAGTTGGCGACGCCAAGTTTCAATCCCTAATAGGGATTAATTGAAGTTGCAACCCAATCAATTTTCTCCTTGATATCAAGGAGATCGCTTGTTTCAATCCCTAATAGGGATTAATTGAAGTTGCAACTTAAACCATCCAAAACTTGACCTGTAGATAAAGTGTTTCAATCCCTAATAGGGATTAATTGAAGTTGCAACCCATCTGCAAATATTGCAGAGCGAAAAACTGTAGTTTCAATCCCTAATAGGGATTAATTGAAGTTGCAACGTTTGGTTAGGGCTCTTTCATGTCGTTCGGGGTAAGTTTCAATCCCTAATAGGGATTAATTGAAGTTGCAACGCATTCCTATATAATCTGCCATACCTTCCACAAGAGGTTTCAATCCCTAATAGGGATTAATTGAAGTTGCAACTCTACTTCCACTGCACCTTCAAGGATTTGATGTTTCAATCCCTAATAGGGATTAATTGAAGTTGCAACAAATTGCGTATGCCCAATATCGCCAGGGTAAACCGTTTCAATCCCTAATAGGGATTAATTGAAGTTGCAACTTGAAGCAAAAATTCCCCTATAAATCCAGAGGGGAAATAGGTTTCAATCCCTAATAGGGATTAATTGAAGTTGCAACAGCAAAATTCTGGAAGTATGAGGGCAACCACTTTGTTTCAATCCCTAATAGGGATTAATTGAAGTTGCAACGAAAGAGGTTGCGGTTGAAGAAGTTGTTGAAGATGGTTTCAATCCCTAATAGGGATTAATTGAAGTTGCAACTAAAAAAATTGTGTGAAGCAGGATTAGTTGATCCATTTGTTTCAATCCCTAATAGGGATTAATTGAAGTTGCAACCTAAATCCCCGTTTACGCGAAATTGAATTTCGCCGTAGTTTCAATCCCTAATAGGGATTAATTGAAGTTGCAACTCGAAGCAGTATTGATTGAGATAGAAGATCTCGAAGGTTTCAATCCCTAATAGGGATTAATTGAAGTTGCAACACTCAAGAAGAAGCCTCCAAATACGACGATCAAATTGTTTCAATCCCTAATAGGGATTAATTGAAGTTGCAACGCAACCACTGGGGTGGTTGCAACCACGATCGTTACGTTTCAATCCCTAATAGGGATTAATTGAAGTTGCAACTAATTGCTCTTGTAATCTGTTAGTTGTTGCATCTTGTTTCAATCCCTAATAGGGATTAATTGAAGTTGCAACGCTTTGGAGGTATTGCTGATCCTCCAAATAAATTGTTTCAATCCCTAATAGGGATTAATTGAAGTTGCAACAAATGGATTGGGATTTGAAATAAATAATACAAGCTTTGAGTTTCAATCCCTAATAGGGATTAATTGAAGTTGCAACTTC
Source organism: Fischerella muscicola PCC 7414 (assembly GCF_000317205.1). Classification (GTDB taxonomy): domain Bacteria; phylum Cyanobacteriota; class Cyanobacteriia; order Cyanobacteriales; family Nostocaceae; genus Fischerella; species Fischerella muscicola. The sequence goes on from NZ_AJLK01000075.1 coordinate 1,756, forward strand.
ATCATGAAGCTTCTACAAACTACCATGAATGCAAGGTTTCAATCCCTAATAGGGATTAATTGAAGTTGCAACCAAATTCCATCAGAGCCTGATGGAACTGATTTATTGTTTCAATCCCTAATAGGGATTAATTGAAGTTGCAACTCAATCTCTTCCAAGCTAGGTTTGTGGTGAAAGTTTCAATCCCTAATAGGGATTAATTGAAGTTGCAACATTATTGGTACAGCTAATACAAGACAAATACCAAAGTTTCAATCCCTAATAGGGATTAATTGAAGTTGCAACATAATCTTTTCCTGATTTATGTTTTCCAAAGATATTTTGTTTCAATCCCTAATAGGGATTAATTGAAGTTGCAACCGCGTCCGTCGTCTCTTGCTGATTTCGTTATTGCCGTTTCAATCCCTAATAGGGATTAATTGAAGTTGCAACCATTGAATCGCGCCTTCTCCAGAGAAATATTGCGATGTTTCAATCCCTAATAGGGATTAATTGAAGTTGCAACTATAGATGGATTGATCACAAACGTAGATAAAGTAGTTGTTTCAATCCCTAATAGGGATTAATTGAAGTTGCAACTTTATTACAAATAAGCTCGTAATAATAATTAAAAGAGTTTCAATCCCTAATAGGGATTAATTGAAGTTGCAACCGCGCCGCCAGAAGTTGGCAATCGGATTTAATGAGTTTCAATCCCTAATAGGGATTAATTGAAGTTGCAACTTGAATAGTCTGCGTGTTTCTAGCAGCACTTAGTTTCAATCCCTAATAGGGATTAATTGAAGTTGCAACGTCGACCTTATCGCCTATGTCGCCTACGTGGGCGTTTCAATCCCTAATAGGGATTAATTGAAGTTGCAACATCAAGTATTCATGATGATGCAAATGTGCAAGCGCTTGTTTCAATCCCTAATAGGGATTAATTGAAGTTGCAACAGCCAGCGATCCAGCCAAGCAAGGGTGTAATAATTTGTTTCAATCCCTAATAGGGATTAATTGAAGTTGCAACTGTCTCTTAACAGATAGATTATCCCTTGCTTCCATCCGTTTCAATCCCTAATAGGGATTAATTGAAGTTGCAACTGTTGCCGCTGCCTTTCTCGGGCTCCAGTACCTGGTTTCAATCCCTAATAGGGATTAATTGAAGTTGCAACTTCCAAAGGGGGCACAGTCTCCCAGTTTGGGTAGGTAGGTTTCAATCCCTAATAGGGATTAATTGAAGTTGCAACTTATACAAATGGGTCACCACCAGGGGTAAATGAAGTGTTTCAATCCCTAATAGGGATTAATTGAAGTTGCAACTTTTTATGTATCTTTCTATCAAGAAATGCTTGTAGGTTTCAATCCCTAATAGGGATTAATTGAAGTTGCAACCCTTCGGATCTCCATTAGCGCCGCCTCGATGTGGGTTTCAATCCCTAATAGGGATTAATTGAAGTTGCAACGCGATTTTCAAGCACCGCACCCGTGCCAGCCCCCTGCATGTTTCAATCCCTAATAGGGATTAATTGAAGTTGCAACGATATTTATAGTTGAAGGTAAATCCACAATAGAAGGTTTCAATCCCTAATAGGGATTAATTGAAGTTGCAACTTAATGGAATTCCACCAGGAGAATCGGGATTGCAGTTTCAATCCCTAATAGGGATTAATTGAAGTTGCAACCTCATCGATGAAGCGGCCCTTACGGTTGTCGCCGGTGTTTCAATCCCTAATAGGGATTAATTGAAGTTGCAACGATCGCTATTCTGTACGCAACGGGCCACCCATCGGGTTTCAATCCCTAATAGGGATTAATTGAAGTTGCAACTAATTGTTTGTAAGGTGATGCTTGAATTTCGTCATCGTTTCAATCCCTAATAGGGATTAATTGAAGTTGCAACAAAGAATTTTTCAGGCGATCACTAAGGATGAAGGGGTTTCAATCCCTAATAGGGATTAATTGAAGTTGCAACTAAATCTATTACCAAAATTCGATTTAATTGTTTTCGTTTCAATCCCTAATAGGGATTAATTGAAGTTGCAACACGTACGCCAGGGTGTTCTTTTATACAAGGACGTTTCAATCCCTAATAGGGATTAATTGAAGTTGCAACTGTGCCACTTCCAATAATCAGCCCAATGTTCCCAGTTTCAATCCCTAATAGGGATTAATTGAAGTTGCAACTTTAAAGATATTGCAGATACCTACTTATGGATGATTAAGTTTCAATCCCTAATAGGGATTAATTGAAGTTGCAACCCCATGGCTTTGGGTTGGATCTCATCTCCTATGTCGCGTTTCAATCCCTAATAGGGATTAATTGAAGTTGCAACCTTTTTAAGTTAAATTGAAATCGAAATCTTTTAGGCAGTTTCAATCCCTAATAGGGATTAATTGAAGTTGCAACATCGGCTAGTAATATCTATCGCGTAGTACTCTAGGTTTCAATCCCTAATAGGGATTAATTGAAGTTGCAACATGGCATCCTAACTCTTGAATTAAAAAACTATTCGTTTCAATCCCTAATAGGGATTAATTGAAGTTGCAACGCAACGATAGTAGTTCTGGTGGCGCAAAAGAGAAAAAGTTTCAATCCCTAATAGGGATTAATTGAAGTTGCAACGAATTTACAAGATCCAAAAAATATTGATACCTTTACGTTTCAATCCCTAATAGGGATTAATTGAAGTTGCAACTTTACCAACCCGAAGCCCCTGTTTCACCCGTGGTGGAGTTTCAATCCCTAATAGGGATTAATTGAAGTTGCAACTAATAAAGCCTTTAAGCATAGCTAACCTACAATGGGTTTCAATCCCTAATAGGGATTAATTGAAGTTGCAACAGGAAAAATATCTCCCAATTCTTTTCGAAAGCGGTAGTTTCAATCCCTAATAGGGATTAATTGAAGTTGCAACCTCCAAAAGCCTTAGCTGGTAAGGCTTTCAAAAAGTTTCAATCCCTAATAGGGATTAATTGAAGTTGCAACTGCTCGATTCAGAAGCTTTGCTGTATATGGTTTTCAAGGTTCAGTGGTGCAGACATGGACAAAATATAGCTTTTCAGCCATCGGGATGTCAAGATGAATTATGAAAAAATAGGTCAAAAGCTTTGCTGGTAAGACTTTCAGAATTGGTGCAAACCTCTATCTGAGTGTAAAAGGGTTCAAAGCCATAACAGGTAGGGCTTATAGCCATTAAATTTGACTGCTTTTTTTAAACACCTACAGGTTTGCACCAACTCTAAGCTGAAGAGAGATTAATCTTTATTTATCGACTATAGCAAAACTTGCAACTACGCTTTTGGAGCTGGCTTTTGCCGTTTAGCTGGAACCACCTCGAACTCAAAAGTAGCAATACGGCGATCGCCAACATAAACTTCTATTTTATGCTTACCCATAGGATCACCAGTTGCGATCGTCCAAGAGTTTTTAATCACACCATCTTTGATTGAGTCTGTGCGTTGAATATTTGCTGCTGTACCGTCAGGTGACAATGAGAAATTATCAGTGTTACTTGTTGCCCAACTTTCAGGAGGTTTTGGTAACTGAAGGACTTCTCGCCATGTTACCTCACCCTGGTAGTCTTTGAGTTGAATCCGCCAACCATAGGCTATTCCCTCTTGCAGTGGCACTTTTGTTGTGGGGATGAGGGTAGTTTTCCCGTTTTTTTCAACCCTAAGAACCCCAAATTCAGCTTTACTCACAACAATTGGTTTAGCAGTTGTATTTTTCTGCACTTGTCTATTGGGTAATTTAACTGCTTCCACAGCCAAAACTGGTGATATCAACCAAGACAAAGCTAATCCAACACTACAAACCCAAACTTTTGGTTGCATAATTTTTTTAGTATAGAGTGATATTTATTCATAAATAAGCAACCTCTTTTTTTCAGATAAATTATTAACACTTTTGATGTATAAATTTTTTTGAAGTCTAGTTAAAACCTCAAGAGTTAAACAATTTCACAAAACTTATACCAATGCAAAAATTGTTTAAGGACAGATAACCCCACCCGCCTAACGGCACCTTCCCCGATCTCGCTGAGGGTTGGGGAGGGGTCTGATACTAATAAAAATTGAGTGGAAAATGCATCTACAATAGACACAATTCCACTCATCATTTTTGCTAACGCACTCATTTAGGCTTGAAGCTACGAGCTAGTTTTTGAAGATAGCATCAATAAATTAACGGGACTCTGTTCCTTGATTAGGGCTACCTGCTACAGTATCTTCACTGGCTGATTCTGGTGAAGCGCTAGTTTTGCCACTAGTTTCGTCGTCGCCACTGCTAGTTTTACGAGTAGCGGAATCAATATCAGTGATATTTTCTTCCATAGGATTTTCGTAACCACCAGATCCAGTAGTTTCGTATTCACCAGGCTTCATGGATGCAGATTCTTTTCCTTGTTGTTGCTCAGACATAAATTTTTACTCCTTTATTAATTTGTCCTGGCAACAAGTTTAAAAAAACCAAGGGTACAGATTCATCTTTCTAAAATCTGGTTTACCTGCTATCTCTATATGTCTGAAGGATTATTTTCCACTCACTAATTAGAGTTAGGGTAGAGGAGTATAGACAGTATTGCGAATTCTCTACCATTTCAAAATCCTCTTCCTTGTCCTCCAAGTCGTCCCCCTTCCCTTCCCCTCCCCCTGTTCTTAATAAACATCCCACTCCCTAGAAATAAGGAGTGGGATACTGTGATTTTTGGGAAAAAACCGTAACTACGGTTATGTTTTATCTGTAGATACCGTTGTTAAAACGATCAAATCCTTCAGTGTAGACTGGTTCTACTTCTGTAACTTTGAAGTGATCTAGGTTAGCTTGCAGGATTTGTTTTTGACGTTCGGTTAAACCTTTAATCTTTAATACATCCTCTACCTCATTGTAAGGAGCATTTTTGATGATTTTGCCTGCTAGGGTAGGATACAAGCCGGGGTATTTCTGAAAAGCTCGCACATTGGTGTTATTTAAATCAATTTTCTCACCATATACATCTGCAAGCTTGGCATCTGCCGCGTTACGCAGGCTGATAGTTTGTTCAACCGCCAAAACAGAAACCGATGGCAAAGCAAAACTATTCAAATTGCTAGCTTGGGCTATCTGAGGCGTACCTAACCATGCCAAGCATCCTACCAACAAAAAACTAAAGACTGTTAATAAACGCACTAATTTTTTCACGATTTTTCCACCTCTTTCCATCAAACCGAAATAAAAAGTTTTCAGCTAGTAGCGCTTAGTTCAAGGCTGTAAAGACCTGTAGGGTAGAAAAAGATTTGCAACAATATTCACCAAATCAGCCCAAGGGCTTGTATGGTTTTTGTTTGCCTTGACTTTATCCTACTCCCAAGGATGGGTGAGGGCTAAACCCCACAAAAATCCACCCATCAGGCATTTACTGATTATGTTGTTGATCCTTTCGCTGATGGCTATTCGCTTCATCAGCACACAGCAGTCATCAGAAACTAATATACAGCGTATTAATATCCACAATCTTTGCAGCCACTATGATTGACCCAAGTTTTGCGAAAAATTTTTCAAATTAGTAATAATACTTATGCAAAAAACTAACTAAATTGGCTTAAATCTCAGAAAAATTTGACTTTATCGTAAGTTTTCTTTACAAAATTTAATGCAGTCTACGCTTTCTTCTCAAGGAATACAGGAGTGGGTTTTGAGTTTTCATACTCTTTACCGATAAGAAAGCCTGCTAAAACAGCAGGCTAAAACACAACAGAACTATGAACAACCTATGTGTAATAAACTTTATGATTTAACCGAAATATCTCATCTCTGCCTCTAGCTGACGAATGAGGTTTTCATCGCCTTTAGCTCTAGCTACTTCCAAGCGATGCTGTAAACTTCTTCTAATGTTTTCTCTATGAGCTTCTCGTGCTTTTTTCACTACTTCCGTTCTGTTCGTAATCATAGGTTTTATCTTGTCTGAATCGTCCTTAAGTTATGTCTTGTGATCTTAACATATCAAAAATTTAGTCGCATATGTTACAGAAAAAACAAACTTAATAATATAGAGATTGTTACTCATGTCAAAGAATCAACAAAATCCACAGGGACTGCTAACTTTACTCAGTGATTTTGGCGATGGCGATGTGTATGTGGGCGTAATGAAAGGAGCGATCGCCCAAATTAACCCCAAGTTAAAGGTAATAGACTTAACACACCAAATTTCGCCACAAAATATTGCCGCAGCTAGGTTTTGTCTCATGGATGCTTACCCTTACTTTCCTGTGGGAACAGTACATATAGCAGTGGTAGATCCAGGTGTGGGAGGCCAAAGAAGAGCGATCGCCGTAGAATTTAATCATGGATTCTTAGTAGGGCCAGATAACGGCTTATTTAGTGGAGTGTTGACTCATAGTCCCGCTATTGCTGCGGTAGAACTGACAAATCCCGATTACTGGCGGACTCCAAACCCTAGCAGTACATTTCATGGGCGAGATATCTTTGCCCCAGTGGGGGCACATCTGGCTAGCGGTGTTTCCCTCCAACAGCTGGGAACACAGATAAATCTAGAAAGCTTAGTCAACCTAAAGATAGCCGAATGCAGCCAAAGCGGGAATCTGATTACAGGTTGTATTCAATATATTGATCATTTTGGTAACTTAGTCAGCAACATCCCTGGAACTTACATTCAAGACAAAAGCTGGAAAGTGCTTGTGGGTGACAAAATCATACCAGGAAGGGGAACTTATGGAAATGTGGAAATTGGAGATGCGATCGCCCTTGTTGGTAGTCACGGTTGGGTAGAGTTAGCTATCAATAGCGGTAATGCGCGATCGCAATTACAGATGAATTTGGGAGATACCATACAAGTAGTAATTGAGGTGGGGAGATAGGGAGATGGGGAGATGGGGAGATGGGGAGATGGGGAGATGGGGAGTGTTAGGGGTGTGAGGAGTGGAGTAGTAGAGAAATAGTTATTAACTACTAACCATTAACCACTAACCACCAACCAACAACCAACCCTTCGGGTTCGCCAGTCCCCCATCGTGACGGGAACCGCCTTTTTGGGGGGCTGGACTCACCACCAACAACCAACCATCAACCACCAACCACCAACAACCAACCATCAACCACCAACAACCAACCATCAACAACCAACAACCAACCACCAACCATCAACAACCAACAACCAACCACCAACCATCAACAACCAACCATCAACAACCAACTAATTTGATATATGACTACGCAAACAGTATCAGCAGCGGAAGTTTATCAAGGGCAATTTGGCGAATTTACAATTACGAAAGGCGATCGCGATGGTGTGATCATTTACCGTAGTGGGTTAATGCTGGCGGCAATTTGCTTTGCTGTGGGCAGTGCTTTAGTTTTGTTTAACCCTAACCCCACTACTTTTAAATTACTGACACCTTTATATGCCTGTTTCAGTTTAGGTCTTGGTATTAGTTTACTCACCATTCACATTTACATGGTGGAGTTACACCGAGCTTTACAAGTTTTTTGGCTCATTGGTAGTATATCCGCAATTATCTTGGGAATTACGAATAGTCAGCCTTTAGCTATTACTATTTACACTCAACCACTAACTTTACTTGGTGTTGGTTTTACCTTCGCAGCTTTGACTGGTATTTATTTTAAAGAAGCATTTTGTTTCAATCGCCTGGAAACCAAATTACTAACTCCCATCGTACCTTTACTGTTACTAGGACATTTAGTTGGTATATTGCCAACCCAGTTAGAACAGATATTGTTAGGAACGTGGGCGATTTTATTTGTAGTTTTTGCGATACGGAAGGCAGTACAGGCAATTCCACCAGACATTGGAGATAAATCAGTGTTTGCCTATTTAAAATCAAAACGTTCTGCTAAAGTTTAATGCACAGAAGTGTAAAACATCGACAGCAAAAATTCCCCATCATGCGTTTATTTAGGCGTAAATCTCTGTGGATGCCAACTTGCTTGGGATGGGGAATTATCATAGCTGTATTGGCTGTGATGACGAGTTTGATTTTGATGCACATACATCCATTTCTGGCAATTAATTCACCACTTCAACAAGCTGATTTTTTAGTTGTAGAAGGCTGGATACCAGACTATGCAATCAAACAGGTGGCAACAGAATATCAAGAAAAATCCTACAGACAAATCATCACTACAGGAGTGCCATTAGAAAAAGGTTCCTATCTTTTGGAATATAAAAATTATGCAGAAATTGCTGCCCTGACTTTAAAAAATATCGGTTTAGAATCAGAAAAAATAGTAGCTGTCGCTTCACCAGAAGTAAAAAAAGATCGTACTTATGCATCTGCAATCGCACTTCGCCAGTGGTTAGAAAAATCTAATTCCCCAATAGCAGCAATCAATCTTTTTACCCATGATACTCATGCTCGTAGAAGTTGGTTGATATTTCAAAAAGCACTATCTCCTAAAATTAAAGTCGGAATCATTAGCAGCGCACCACAAAATTATGATCCAAATAAATGGTGGACTTATAGTGCGGGTGTAAGGTCAATTATTAATGAGATAGTAGCTTATGTTTATGCTGTAGTTGTGAGTTGGAAAGGGTGATAGGGAGGTGAGGAGTGTGGGGAGTGTGGGAGCCAGCGCGGTCTTGTTGGTTTCCAACAAAGAGCGACTGGCGTGGAGTGTGAGGAGTGGGGAATAACCACTAACCACTATTGTACAGACGCGAGGAACATCGCGTCTGGTACAACCACTAACCAATGTACAGACGCTTCAAACAGCGCGTCTGGTACAACCACTAACCACTAACTACTAACAATTGATCATTGACCAATGACAAATGACGCTCAACGCGAGTAATCTTTACTAAGACTCAATGAGGATTGAGAATTGGCAGTTGAACGTGGGTATTGGCTAGCTTGGTCACAAATATCAGGGATTGGCCCGGTATTCCTGCAAAGGTTACAACAGCATTTTGGCACGCTCCAAGCAGCTTGGGAAGCTAGTCCTGCACAGTTGGAAGCGGTGGAGGGTTTTGGTTTTCAGACATTACAAAAAGTGGTGCAACAGCGATCGCGTCTTCATCCAGAACAATTACTCATCCAGCACCAAGAACAAAACCCCAATTTTTGGACACCAGCAGATCCAGAATATCCCCGCTTGCTGCTGGAAATTCCCAGTCCACCACCATTGCTATACTTTCGTGGTGAAGTAGAACTGCTAGAAAATTTAGGCGAAACTCCACTAGTGGCGATGGTGGGTACGCGCCAACCCTCAGAATATGGTATTCGTTGGACTCGTCAAATTAGCACAGCTTTGGCTAAAAATGGTTTTACAGTCGTTTCTGGTTTAGCAGAGGGAATTGATACAGAAAGTCACGCCGCCGCCTTGAAAGCTGGGGGACGCACCATAGCAGTTTTGGGTACGGGTATAGATGTCATTTATCCAGCCAAAAATCAGCAACTGTACAAACAGATTTTAACTGCTGGGTTAGTTTTGAGTGAGTACCCAAGCAAAACGCCACCTGATCGCACTCAATTTCCCCGCCGCAACCGGATTATTGCTGGTTTGAGTCGCGCTGTCTTGGTGATAGAAGCACCGCTAAAATCAGGGGCTTTAATAACGGCCAATTATGCGAATGAATTTGGTAGAGATGTTTATGTCTTACCTGGTAGAGTTGATGATTACCCTTCCCAAGGATGCTTAAAGTTGCTTAGTCAAGGTGCAGCTCCCATTCTCAGAGAATTAGATGAATTGTTAAGAATGCTGGGAGCTATACCAAAAATAGATTCTGTTTCAGTCTCCCTAGAACCGCAACAATTAATCTTGCCTGATTTGCCACCAGAACTGCAACAAGTAATAAATGTAATGTCTTCAGAATCTTTGCCCTTCGATATGATTATCCAAAAAACAGGTATGGCTGCAAGTGCAGTTTCTAGTGCGTTGTTGCAGTTGGAATTGATGGGTTTAGTCTCGCAAAAACCGGGAATGAGGTATAAGCGCAAATAACAAAAAAGATGTAAATTACTTTTATTGTTTTTCTAGGGATTGTAGAAATTTTTTTGTATCTGCTATCAAGCGATCGCCCCAAAGGTTTTCCTTGAGAAATTCTATTTCCTAAATCATTCGCCACAGATAAGATCCCCGACTTCTCTAATAAGTCGGGGATCTGGGCTTTAAGACTCTCACAAATTAGATAGGATTGCTATAGAATGACAGCGATAGAAATCTAAATAATCGCTCCATGAATAAGGAATTGCCCGAATTCATCAACCATATTGTTTCAAGTTTGCGGTCAATTGACGGAATTACAGCGATCGCACTGGGTGGTTCACGGGCACGGGGTAAGCACACTCACAAGTCAGATGTAGATTTGGGGATTTACTACAATCAAGTAAACCCGCCCGATTTAATTGCTCTCAATCGCCTCGCCTGTGAATTTGATGACGAGGGTCGCGTAAACTTGATGACTGCGATTGGTGAATGGGGAAAGTGGATTAATGGCGGCGGTTGGCTAAAGGTGGAAGGTGTAGGTGTAGATTTTCTCTATCGCGATTTGGAGACTGTCAATCGTGTCATTGATGATTGCCATCAAGGACGCATTACTATTGATTATCAACCAGGACATCCTCATGGCTTTGTATCCTCTATTTATATGGGGGAAATTGCTAAGTGTCAGGCACTTTACGATCCTGATGGTGTTTTAGAAGCTTTGAAGGTAAAAACAAAGCCCTATCCAGTTGGGTTGAAACAGGCAACTATTGATACTTTCGCCTGGGAAATAAGTTTCTCGCTGTTGGTCGCAAAAAAGGCGATCGCACGCAATGATATTGTTTACGCAGCAGGTTGTTGTTTCCGTAGTGTGGCGTGTATGAATCAAGTTTTATTCGCCCTCAATGAAGATTACCTGTTGAATGAAAAGGGGGCGACGGCTGTCGCGGGTACGTTTGCTATTTGCCCTTCTGACTATCAACAACGGGTAGAGGAAGCCTTTACACTTTTAGCTGCCGATGTCAAATCTATAACTGAGGCGATCGCTATTCTTGAGGCGATTGAGGATGATTTGAGTCAATGGTATGGAAATCGGCGAATAGCGATGTAAGAGTGTGGTAACTTTACTATAATAATGTCTGTCGAGATTTTTTGCTAAGCTTGCTTGATAATAGTGGATTTTAATGGTTTTACACAGTTTTATCAGGCAATCAGATTGAGTAGATGGATCAAATTATCGTGTCCTAACGACAGAAGTTTGTGATCTAACGACAGCTTGTTTTGGAATTGCGATCGCTCATTTTGATTGTGAACTGAGTTTGTGCGATCGTACTGCTGTAACAGCCAACATCTTAAATTAATTTAAGAAGATAGCATATCAAACAAAAACCCCGGCGTTAAGTACCGGGGCAAAGAGGAGAAGTGCGAATGACGGTGAAAATTGCAACTTGCTGTTAACAATCAGTTGAGTGCTTAACCTCGGTTTTGCCGTTATTCTGGCGCACCTCAACACGCGAACACTGACGCTGACCGCCCGAGGTGTACTCAGATGTACCTGTTTGCTGTACTTGCTCATTCTGTTGAGTGGCACAGCCTACTAAGGTAGCGACCAACATGTAAGGCAAAAGTTTGTTGAATAATCTATGCATGGACTGAGGTTTCTACGAATCAGATAGCCGTGATTCTTCGGTTTCTAGACCAATTTAGCGATCAATAAAATTCAACTCTTTGTTGTTGTTCACTCCTAAACAGCGATCGCATTGGTCTATATCAGTATCTACAACTTGACTGCTTGCCTTTCCAGAAAACTTACTATTTTTTTGCCGATATTGTAATCAGGAGGCGATCTTCGAGAAGTAGCTAAGTCTCTACACACCTTACAACAAAAAACCCCGGTGAAACCAACCGAGGCAAAGTAGAGAGATACGAATGACAATTAAGAGATATAGCGAGAAAAAATCTTAACTAACGCTAAAAGCAACCAAAACTAAAGCAGTGACAATTAAAGAAGCAAAAACAGCTTGGATGGCGTATTTGCGTTGTTCCCAAATTGCAGGGTACTCGGCATAGTACATTTTGGGTTCAGTTGCATAGTTGTTGAGAACGCCGTCTTCATTAACAGTGGTGTACATAGTTCTTTTCCTTTATTTGTTTCTTTATGTAAATAAATTTAACAATATTGTTACAAAAAGTCAATAAGACTTGACAAAAAAAACTAATATCTATAAAAAGAGTCACTTATCAAAAATCACTCTAGGGGAGCCAGTGAGTTGCTTTGGTTAATCCAATGCGCAATTCACAACGGATCCATACCCCGTAGCCTGTAGAAAGTCACAGTAGTGTCTACACTCGGGGGATGAGCTTATATATATAAAATCACTTTGAATTTTTGAGCGATTGACCGCTGCTCATCGTTTAATCTACTACTAAATATATTTCACATTTAAAATGTGAAAAAACATATGGCAAAATGCAAACGTATTGGGATTCTTACTAGTGGGGGAGATTGCTCTGGTTTAAATGCGGCGATCAGAGCTGTTGTCCATTGTGCTTGCGGAAAAGGTTGGGAAGTATTGGGAATTCGTCAAGCAACTTTGGGATTAATGGCGCGTCCACCGCAATCTCTCAAACTAGAAATTGACCAAGTTGACTCACTGTTAACTTCTGGTGGAACAATGTTAGGAACCACCAACAAAGGCGATCCTTTTGCTTTTCCTATGCCTGATGGCAGTATATGCGATCGCTCCGAACAAATCATTGCAGGCTACCATCAACTAGGTTTAGATGCTTTGATTGGGATTGGTGGTGATGGTAGCTTGGCTATTCTGCGTCACTTGGCCCAAAAAGGCGGTATTAATTTAGTGGGTATTCCCAAAACGATTGATAATGATATTGGGATTACTGAACATGCGATCGGTTTTGATACAGCAGTTAACATTGCCACAGAAGCACTTGATCGGTTACAGTTTACTGCTGCTTCTCACAGCCGAGTCATGATTTTAGAAGTGATGGGTCGTGATGCAGGACACATTGCCATTGCAGCGGGAATTGCTGGGGGGGCAGATGTAATTTTAATTCCAGAAATTCCCTACACGATTGACCATATTTGCTCCCAAATTAAACAGCGCCAAGACCAAGGCAAAAACTATTGTTTAATTATTGTTTCGGAAGCAGTTCGTACTCAAGATGGTGAAACTCTCACAATGACAAATCGTCTGGGTCAATGTCGCTATGGTGGTATTGGTCAATACTTAGCCGATCAACTTTGTGAACGCATTGGTGTAGAAACCCGAGTTACAGTCTTAGGTCATATCCAACGGGGTGGAACCGCTTCACCACGAGATCGACTCGTGGCAGCTGCCTTTGGTGTAGCTGCGGTAAACCTTATAGAAGAAGGTAAATATGACTACATGGTAACATGGCAAAATCGCCAGGTTCTCAGTGTGCCAATTGCTGAGGCGATCGCTCAATATAGAGCTGTCAATCCAGACGATACTTTAGTAAAAACTGCTCGTGGTTTGGGTATTTATTTGGGAGACTGACAGCAATCACCCACTACGAGTATCGCTATGGGTGGATGAAAATTTATTACTAAAACAGAAAAATGCAGTCATAGAAGATAGTTTTTTCTCTGTCGAAAAATACTATGAATGACTCGGCATTCATTATTTTTATCATTTTTGGAATTTTGCCCTGTGATGAGATGCGATCGCCCACTCTACTTTATGAGAAAAGACTAATTTTAACTTGAGCTTAATTCTGAAAGTAGAGTTAAGAAATAATTAAAAACGCATATACTGCAATTACTAAGCAAGATTTGTATCAGCCCCTAGTCTTAGACCTACTAGGAGCTTTTTTTATCGACTATCCCTTGAAAATTAGGCGTATATCCAAAGGAATGGCAGCAATTTAACTATTACTTCCGGCTAATTAATAATTCGTTCTGTTGGTAGATTGGATGTCGATATCGTGACTGTTAATCTGTACTTGTTAGTAAAAAACGTTTACCACATATAGAACAATGAACATTCTTGCTTGGATTGTTTTAGGTTTAATTGCTGGTGCTATTGCCAAAGCTATCTACCCCGGTCATCAAGGCGGCGGCATTCTAGGAACAATTCTTTTAGGAATTATCGGTGCGTTTGTTGGTGGTAGTTTGGGTGTATTCTTCACTACAGGGCGCTTTGCACTAGCAGCTTCTACGCTCAGCATTCCCGGTATTTTAGTAGCGGTTATCGGTGCAATTGTCGCTGTCTTTGTGTGGAATCTCTTAACTCGCCGCAGTGCTGTCTAATCAATTAAATTGTACTCAATTTTTAGTAAAAATCAGGGAATTCATTACACTATATTTTCTCCCTGAACTTATATAAAAAAGTAGCGCCTGCCTTTAATTAGGTTGGCGCTATAGTATTCATAAACCCTTCGTGAACAAAAAGATTCCTGACTTTTTTAAAAAGTCGAGAATCTAAGTCTCTGAATTTTTACAACTCCTCCACTGATTGCTATATAACTTTTTGATAAAAAATCATAAAAAAACAGGTCTAAGTCCAAAATTATTATGTTTAAATAATTTCAAACTTAACCTGTATTTTATGATTCTATTGGAACGCGTGCATGAAAAAGATTATTTTTAGTGTGATACATAAGCATGACATAAAAATGTCAAACATTTGCTGCGACATCTAAACTACTACTCTACCACACAAGTTTTGACAGCTTGCCAGACGTCAGATCCCCGACTTTTTTAAAAAGTCGGGGATCTAGCCAAACTGTCAAAATCAATTTGGTGAACTAGTATTCCAATCATCCCTCAAACGATGTAAATGAATCACCTGTTGTCTTAACCTAAACCTTGCGCCTCACTGGTTTTAATTAAATCTAGATAAATTCTGGCTTCACTCTCAGCTTCCAAAGCCTGACACAAGCATCCTTCCCAAGCAACCACGAATAAAGCTTCCACCCAATATTTCGTAACTGCGCGGAATCATTCATCTGTTGGAAATAGTATTTTCCCTCGCACGTTGCATTAATTTACTCAACACAGTAGTATCTAGGCGACGAGAACCATAATCACACTAAACCGCAGGTCAAAAGTTTGATTTTGACCGAGTGCGGACGTGAAAGTAACGGGCATGGCTAAACTAAATGAATACCACTATTTGCTAGTGTCATCATTCAACTCACTTCGCTGGGGATTTAAATTTGCCGAATAACTCACCTGTTGGTAAAGTAGGTGAGGAATCTTTGCAACTTATTCAATTTCTAGCAACTATCTATGGATAGAAAAACTAAGCGCCTCTTACTGCTCGTTGTTTCTTGTAGTTTAGCTGGTGTAGTTCTAGGTGGTACTACTAGCTGGGCAGAAAGCAATTCCTGTTTGCAAGCAAATACTGTTACCAGTGAGTGTTTAACCAAAGATCCTATTACTAAAACTATAGAAGGAATGGGTACTGGATTAGTTGCTGGAGCAGCGGCAGCTTTTGGTGTAGCATGGCAGCATCGTCATGAAGATTAGTTGTTTTTAAAATTTAAAACTTAGTTTTCAGCTTTTACAACAATTTTCAACAAAATACCACACGTTAGGGGCGCAAAGCTTTGCGCCCCTACAAGTTGTTGTGGTGTGAACAAATGAAACTGGACTTACGCACAACTAACGAAAAAACAAACCGCACCAGGACGCAGCGAAAAGTTTGTAGACGGGCGAAGCCCGGCTTCTCGCAGAGTAGCTTCCCGGAGGGAACTTCAAAGCTTTTCAACAGAGAGTACGCTGAGGAATAGGAGTTTGAGAGTTTTTTGCGTAAGTTCTATAAATCGTAAGGAAATGAGAGTTGTAAACGCAAAGGGTCGCGGAGGTAAGCGCACCAGGGACGCAGAGAATTCGCTACTAAAAGCGATATTTGCGTGAGGTTTTACGCTGATTAGATGTATTACCAACCCACATACTTACTGGTACAGCTTTACCCTGTGGATTAACTTTGATTTCCACAACTATTGCTTGCGCTTTTTCTTGTCTAGCTTGTTGTGCATGGAATAAATCTTGATTAATCTGTTGTTGTTGCTCTTCAGGAATGTAATATGTGTCTAAGCCAAAATTAACCGAACCGTGATTATAATGTCCTTTCAAAGCTACCTGATTGCTAGGAAGAGAAGAGGGGCGTTTACTAGTTACGCCTATTGGTTTCCAGGGTGCAGGCATAATTTTGCTGTCATATTTCTGTTGTTGTAGAATCACATATAAATTCATTCCAGTTTGCCAATTAGGATTCTGTTGAATTAGCTGTTGCCAACCAGGAAGTTTTTGCAAAGTATTAATATTAGAAATGTCATAATCAAGTGTCATTGAGTAGCCACGCAGCAGATTGTAAGGATCTACAGGGACAGCTTTTAAAATCACTGTTTTACCCGTAAGATGAGTAACGAGGGCAGGCAGTGGTATCATCACAATCAGCAGTGTTTGAATTAAGAGAATGATGATAAACCAGCAAGTAGCTGTTACTTTTGTGATATTTGGTTGACTAGTAATTAAGTAATTAGGAAAACTTTCCGTGTTGCTAAAAGATGAAGATTGTTTAGTTTTTGGTAAATTTAATTTCATCTTGCATTCTTTGAAGAGTAAGATACACCAAAAAATTGGTGTTCAAACCAAATTCCAGCAATAATGACAGCTATACCGCATAGGACAAATACAACAGATTTAAATACCAAATCTCTGTTATATTCCAGCATTCTGCTGACAATCTGTAATGTTATCAGGATTATGCCGCCCCAAAAAGCGCTTCTTTCGCCTGCTAACAGTGCTACTCGAATTATTCCCAAGGCAAAAATCGCTAGCAGTGAATTAAAGACAACGATACCAATAGTGGGAATGGGACTAATACTTTGATGCCAAAGGATGACTACACCAGTGAGGAGAGTAAAACTGCTCAATGCAATTGTTATAGGTTCAAGTTTGCGATTATGCTTACTTTTTTTAGTCAATAAATAATACCATTGCCAGATTGCTAAAGTGCCGAGAAATATGACATCTAAGAGTGACCAATAATTCCTCAAAGATGGGTTTTGAGCAGAAATTTCCCACCACCCACGAAAAGAGAGAAAATAAAATAGGATGCTGAAAAATATGAGAGCTAGCATCCTGGCTATAGGTTGAAAAGCTCTAAAAGTGATTTTAGGAAATAACAAATCATCGTAACTCCACAATAAGGCTGGTGGTAGGGTAAAAGCAACAGCTGGAATCCAAGCTAAAGAATCAGAATATTTGCTAAATTCCCAAGATTTGAGATTTAATTGCAAGGAAGTAATTAATGCGATCGCACCTAAGGTAAAAATCCACTGCGATTTACACCTGTAGGCTAGAGGTATAAACATTACTGCTGATAGTAAGGGCATATGTTGTACTATTAACTGCGCCCAGATTGAATGATCTTGTAAGTACTGTGCGGATAGTCCTGTCCAATACCCTATTTGTATGAGGATAATTCCCAGTGTTCCCAAGGAACTGAGACGTAGACTATAAGCCATTAATAAAACAGCGAACCCCCAACAGAGAAATATTTCACAATCTGAACTACTTATGTGAAACATTTGCACTGACAGCGCTATATTTGCACCTAAAAGCAAAGCACCTAAAATTAGCAATCCATGTCCCAGTAATTTATTTCTGCCCAATGTGTTATGTTGATTTGGTTGCTGCCAAAGATAAAAACCAGTAACATTAGTTGCTAAAAACAAACTCAGTAGTAACGTGAATTTTATTGCTTTTGACCATACTTGCCAGTTTGCGGCGACAAAGGTAATTACACCTAAACCTAACAAAATGCAACCCACCGTAATTAAAATAAAAACGAAGCGATCGCTTTGGGCTATTTCCAGCTGATGGAATTGATAGCGTTCGGCGAGGTGTTTGTACTGTAAAGCATCTATCAACCCTTCATCCCACCACAATAATGCTTCTTGACGTAACTTGCGGCGAAAGTTATCAAATACCACGACAATGCCTCTATGTTGAGTAATAATGTGGCGATCGTCAAACGATTTTGGATTTTAGATTTTGGATTGACCACACAGATAAATTTGCTTGCTCTGTAACATTAAGAAATGATTGATCATCTCAATATATTTTTATTTTTAAATGATCTACTGCTCAGAAATTGTTCTTGTCTAACAGTTTTAACTGTAATTTTATAACTATAAGTTTACTAGCATAACTTTATGGAAACACCGTCAAAATTATTACTAAAACTTAGTAAGCGTTTATTCAATAATTCAGATAAACAAGTAAGGTTTATAGAAGCTTTAATTAACCCCAAATCTTTTCTACCCTGCATTCTCTGGTGTCAAGAAAAACCAGAAAATTTACATTTTATTGTAGAAGAACCTATAACTTGGCAACCATCTTTTATAGATCGTTTATCTTTGGGAGCAAAACCCGGTCAGCATCCACTACATGAACAAGGATATTTTTATTGTTTAGATTTTTCTTCTGTATTTGCAGCTTCAACTTTACTAACAATTAAACAACCAATTCAGGTTATTTTTGATATGTGCGCTGCACCAGGAGGTAAGAGCATATTTGCTTGGAAACTGTTGCAACCAGAGTTACTAGTTAGTAATGAAGTGATTGGTAAACGCCTGGGAATGTTAATTTCTAATTTCAAGCGTTGTCACATTAGTCCATCTATAGTTGTCAATAGAGATTCTAGTATCTTTGCAGAAAGCATACCTTTATCTAGTGATTTAGTGATAGTTGATGCTCCCTGTACTGGGCAATCTTTACTAGCCAAAGGTGAAAAAGCACCAGGATGTTTTCATCCTAGTGCTATTAATAAGAGTGCAAATCGGCAAAAACGCATTATAGCTAACTCTGCTCATATTGTCGCCCCACAAGGCTATCTTGCTTATATGACTTGTACCTATTCACCAGAAGAGAATGAAGAAGTTTGTGAATGGTTATTAAAAAAGTTTCCTCAATTTCAAACAGTAGAAATTAGTCATTTAAAAGACTATCAGTCTCATCTAACTACAATACCTTGTTATCGAATTTTTCCTCAAGATGGTTTAGGAGTAGGTGCTTTTACAGCACTGTTTAAAAATACCGATGAGGGCGATAAACAGGTATTAGATATCAATAGTTTGTCTACAATTTGGATAAATATTTACGGTAATGAACCGTCAAAATCAGAAGTCTCCTAATAGACGTATATAGCTCCTGATTCTTGCAAATTAAGTGTAGTATCTCCAGCCCCAGTTGTTGTGTCAGCTTGCTGAACTGTAACAGTCGCTAAATTACCTTGTGTTGACACATTATACTTTAAATGAATCTGGAATTGTTGATCATAAATTAAAACATAACTAGGAAGAGAATTAGTAGTCAATATAACCCTACCTCCCACCGGAATTGCTGTATTTAACGCATCTCCAGAGGATAAACTATATTGTAGGGGAGTTGTTGTATTATTTAAAATTTCGACTTTGACAAATCTCTCCAGATTATCCAATCTTGCTACAGGTTGCCAAAACCCTGGTCGATATGTCTTAGCTGTATTCGTATTACTAGCAGTTTGGGCGTTGAGAGCGGTACTGTAAACTAAACTAAGAGTAGATGCAAGTATGCCTATGAGCAAGATTTTGATTTTCATACATGTTATTCCTTGATAATATCAATCAAAAATATTTAATTAATCATTTAATTATCATCAATATGATTTGATAAAAACAATTATTTTTCTGAATATAACTATTAAGCTATGACTAATAGCTTCAAGATAAAAACATTAAATAAAGTTAGTTTCTGTCGAAAGTAGTAACTTAATTCATACCAGTAGAGGTATGAACTAAACTATAGCTTCATGTTACATAAGATTTGATTAATGGTTGTTTGTTATTTTCAAAATTAACTACTGTAGGCCGCGTGCATTTGTACGAAGATATTTAGTCTTAGATAAAGATATTCATACAAATGCTATCTCCCTGAAGGGAGACGATACACGTAGACGCGCTTATAGGCTTCAAGGTAGAGTACGCCCCTACCCACTAACTACTAACCATCAACTACTAACTATCAACAATTATCAAAATGCTACTTGCAAACAAAGTCGCGCTGGTAACAGGAGCAGGTTCTGGTATTGCTAAAGCAACAGCAAAGCTATTTGCTAAAGAAGGTGCAAAAGTCGCTGCTTTAGGGCATACCAAAGATGAATTAGAAGAAACAGTTACCGAAATTAACAACAATAATGGTGAAGCAATACCTTTAGTTGCTGATATTTCTAACCCAGAACAAATGCAACAAGCAACCCAAGCAATTATTGATCAGTGGGGACGCTTGGATATTGTCTTTGCTAACGCTGGAATTAATGGTGTTTGGGCGCCTATAGAAGAATTGACACCTGAAGATTGGAATAAAACTATAACTGTCAATCTTACAGGAACGTTTTTAACAGTTAAATATGCTGTGCCTTATTTGAAGAAACAAGGCGGTTCGGTAATTATTACATCTTCGATTAATGGCACACGTACTTTTAGTAATACAGGCGCAACTGCTTATTCTTGTACTAAAGCCGCTCAAGTTGCTTTTACAAAAATGGTAGCGCTAGAACTAGCAAAACATCGCGTCCGTGTGAATGTGATTTGCCCAGGTGCGATCGCTACTAACATAGACGAAAATACAGACAGACAGGATTTAGAACAAATTCAAGAACCTGTGGAATTTCCCGAAGGTGAAATTCCCCTGACCAATGGTAAGCCAGGAACATCAGAACAAGTAGCACAGTTGGTACTATTCCTAGCTTCAGATGCTTCTAGTCACATTACTGGCACGGAAGTTTGGATTGATGGCGGAGAATCTTTATTGAAAGCTTGATGAGTTAGTAGTTAGTTGTTGCTAGTTAGTAGTTGGTTAGTTCAAACAACAAACAACTATTAACGATCAACAATTACTAACCACTAACAGTCAATGCAGACCTATGTGAAGTACCCCAACCAGATCAAGCTGAGGTTGGGGCTTCCAACTTCAACTCAACTCAGGGACGGTCTTATTCGTCTTCGGAGTTTCCCGCTTCACGGGCAAATGCCTTTTCACGCAAGCATGATTTGGTCTTACGAGGTAATCGAACTATATAAAGAGTGTGGCTGGTCTTCTGCTGCAAAACCCGATCAACTTCTCACGGCACTTGCAAACTCCCATACAGTGATTTCCGCATGGTACGCTGAAACTCTCGTAGGATTGGGCAATGCTATCTCAGACGGAGCATTAGTTGTATATTATCCACACCTGTTAGTCAGACCAGCTTTTCAGCGCCAGGGTATTGGAAGGCGCATCATACAAGCACTCCAGAGTCGCTATGCAGGCTACCATCAGCAAATTCTTTTAGCTGTTAAAGATGCTGTGGATTTCTATCAACACTGCGGCTTTCAAAAGGCGCGTAGTGTAGAACCTATGTGGATTTACGATGACTCTGATCTCCAAATCTAAGTACAAAATTGCATAAATTCATTGCGAAATTTTGGCACCAAGACTCCGCGCCCCTCTGCGTTTTAAATCGCTACGCTTTTACGCAAAGCTGTACTAAGTAAGTTGCAGGAATAAACATAACTGCCTTACTGCATTCTATCTATCGTGCGATACTGAATTGCCTCTGCTAGATGATGCACTTGCAAGTTCTCGTCTCCTGCTAAATCAGCAATTGTACGTGCTACTTTGAGAATGCGATCGCTTGCTCTGGCTGATAACCCTAGTTTTTTAATTGCGCTTTCTAATAAGTTACGACTAGCCTCATCTAGCTTGCACCATTTTTGTAAATGACGACTTTGCATTTGAGCATTACAACGCAGATTCGGTTCATGATTAAATCTGACGGATGCGCGATCGCGTGCTTGTTGTACCCTTTCCCTAACTGTGGCTGAAGATTCTCCCGTCGGTTGTTGGGTAATTTCCTCTGGCTTCAAACGGTTCACCGCCACTTGTAAATCAATCCGATCCATTAAAGGCCCAGACAGCTTTGCCCAATATTGTTCTCTTTGCCGTGGCGAACAAGTACACTGTTGGATAGTATCACCGTAATAACCACAGGGACAGGGATTGGTACTTGCCACTAAAGTAAACTGAGCCGGAAACATTACAGATTGTTTTGTTCTGGAAATCGTCACAAAGCCATCTTCCAAAGGCTGTCGCAGGAATTCCAAGACATCACGTTTAAATTCTGTTAACTCGTCTAAGAAAAGTACACCCAAATGTGATAAAGAAATTTCCCCAGGACGGGGAAACGTACCACCGCCGACGAGAGACGGGCCTGATGCCGAATGGTGGGGGCTGCGAAAAGGGCGATCGCGTACTAGAGAACCTCTGTTTTTTAATAAACCAGCCACCGAGTGAATACGTGTCACCTCCAAAGCTTCTGGGAAACTCAACGGCGGCAAAATCCCTGGTAAGCGTCTTGCTAGCATTGTCTTACCACTCCCTGGCGGCCCGACAAAAATTAAATTGTGACCCCCAGCCGCGGCAATCTCCAATGCCCGACGGGCATGAGCTTGGGCTTTCACATCTTTTAAATCAGCTTGTAGAGACGCGCCATGGCGCGTCTCTACTTTGTCATCCAACTGTACAGGCTGATAACGTCCTGGATTATTTAAAAAATCAGCTACATCTGCCAGATTTTTAAAAGCATAAACATTTAATCCCTTAACTAAAGCAGCTTCTTGAGCATTATCCGCAGGCACAACTAAACCTGTAATTCCCATCTTGTTAGCAGCAGCAGCAATAGGCAACACTCCAGCTACTGGCCTCAGACTACCATCGAGCGAAACCTCACCTAAGAAAAGATAATTCTCTAACAACTCAGTACTAACTTGTTCGGAAGCTGCTAAAACTCCTACACTAATGGGTAAATCAAAACAGGGGCCTTCTTTACGTAAATCCGCAGGTGTGAGATTAATCACTATTTTTCGCATCGGAAAAGCGAAGCCCGAATTTTTGAGAGTAGCTTTTACCCTTTCCTTACTTTCTTGTACCGCCGCGTCTGGTAATCCCAACACAACAATTCCTGGCAAACCCCCAGAAATATCAACTTCTACGCCCACCTTAACGGCGTCAATGCCTACAATCGCTCCACTCCAGACTCTGGCAAGCATAGTCTTTTTTCCTTTGTCATTAGTCCTTTGTCCTTTGTCTTATCATTGACAATTGGCAAATGACAAATAACAAATTACACATGACAATCCAAGACACAATTTTTGGCAAAATCATTCGTCGAGAAATACCAGCCAACATAGTCTATGAGGATGACTTGGCGCTAGCGTTCACAGATATTAACCCCCAAGCACCAGTTCATATCCTTGTCATTCCGAAAAAACCAATCCCGAAACTGGCTGAAGCTGAACCTGACGATCAAGCGCTTTTGGGGCATCTTTTGTTAACCGCTCAGCGAGTCGCCACCCAAGCCGGACTAACAAATGGCTATCGTGTGGTGATTAACACTGGCGATGATGGTGGTCAAACTGTTTACCATTTACATCTGCATATCTTAGGAGGAAGACACATGGCATGGCCTCCCGGTTGATATATCAGTAGTCAGTTATCAGTTATCAGTGAACAGTCTGGTAACTGGTAACTGTTAAATTTAAGTGCAATTGATAAATATAGGATGAGCGATCGCTCACACAAAAAAACCTGTAAATAATATAAAATCAGAACTATTTATAAATTTTATTTACATTAATAAATAAAATTTAATTAAATATTGTTTACAAATCTAAAACTTTCTTCTAAGCTTATGAATGTAGGTAAAACAACCTACGTAAATTATTAACGAAAGTTAA
>NZ_AJLK01000076.1 GCF_000317205.1 Fischerella muscicola PCC 7414
GAGTGCTCCTGCGATCAACGGCTAATATAAAGTAGTCTGTCAGATAAATAAAAAAGCTCCCTCCGAAGTGGAGGGAGCTTTTTTTTAAACGCAGAGGGACGCAGAGTAAACGCAAGGGAACGCGGAGTTTTTTTACAGAGAATTTGCGATGAATTGATGAAACACTCTATCAACGCATACGATTAATCTATCTGTGTCAATCGGTGTTCATCTGTGTGCATCTGTGTTCGATTTCAACCCAAATATAAAATTACTGGGTCTTATTTCCATCTAACGCAATGCTCAGGCGCTACATTAGCAGGGAAACAAGACCCAGTATAAAGTTGATGTATTTACTCTAAGCGATCGCAGTAGGGATTTTAGCGTCTACTACGATTTGGTACTAAGTTGAGGTAATCAAGCTCAGCCGCACGAATGTTTTGAGCGTAGTTGCCCTTAGCATTAATTGAGGCTGCCATATCGGCGTACTTCCGTGGATCACCTTCTGCCAGGCGCCGTTCTTGGAACTTGCGGCTGTAGAATTTCTCTAGGGTAAAGCGCCAATCTGTGGTAACAGTACCAGCACTTTCTTGGAAATCTTCGCCGTAGCGAGGTGTTACCAAGTTGTGGGGACGATCTACCAAACGCTTACGCTGGTAGGGTACGGTGTTATCACCAAATGCCTCGGTGTACTCATCACTGTCTAGTAAGGCATCAACGAAACCGTCAAAACCTTTGGTGGCGATGACAATAGACCAAGCAATTTCTTCTTCTTTGTTGTAAGCAGAACGACCTAAAAAGCGCTTGAGGCAGATGTCTACAAGACGGTAGTTATTGTTAACTGAAACAACCAAGCGGTAGAAAGCTTCAGACTTTGCCAAACCACGAATGAAGTCGCGTACAGTCAATGAGCCATTTTTCAGTTGAGATTCGATGTGCTTTTGGCGGTTGAACTTGAGAATCTCGTGTTCGCTGAAAACTTGGCGATAAGCTGCCCAAATGATGTCTTGCATGTCAGAAAAAGAACTGACATCTTCTAGGCGGTAAATATACGGTGTATCTTCGTTTAGGTCAGCCTTGCCAAAGCTTTTGACTCGATGATTTTGGCTGCTGGGTTTGTATTCAAGTAATGGCAGTGCCATTTGCGATTTTCCCCTTTAATTATTAACAGATTAAACAGAGCTTGCTCTTGAAAACTGAATGAGGTTTGATTTATTGAATCAATCCTCTTTCATTTTTTAGTTAAGTTTCTGCATTTTGTTAAAAAGCAGAACTGTTTACAAACCAGTTTAGTATGAGCAAGAAAGCGATTATTCCAGACAGGCCGATAATTACGGCTGATATTGTCCTCCAATCCACTTGCTTGGGATATGGCGATGGAGCCAAAAACCCATACCATTCAGTATGATGTATCCAACTGGTCTGAACAATACCCGCGCGATCGCGATAATCTTCACCGTAACGCGGGGTAAAGCTGAATGGTCTATCTGTTGACATTCGTTTGCGTTGATAGGGTACGGTATAATCACCAAAAGCCTCTGTGTACTCTTCACTATCAATTAACGCATCTACGAATCCTGACCAACCGCGAGTAGCGATTTGAATAGACCAAGCAATTTCTTCTTCTTGATTGTATGGAGCGCGACCCAACAATCGCTTTAAACAGATTTCTACCAGCCTATAGTTATTATTAGCTGCAACTACTAGCTGATAAAATCGTCCAGATTTTGCCAAACCACGAATAAAATCACGTACCGTGATGGAGCGATTTTTCAGTTGTGTTTCTAAAGCAATCTGACGATTAAATTGTAGGATTTCCTGTTCGTTAAAGACTTGACGATAGGCTGCCCAAATCAGTTTTGCTATTTCACCACTGGAATTTGTGTCTTCGAGACGGTAGATATAAGGACTGTCTTCATTTAAATCCGCCGTTCCAAAACTACAAACTCGTTGATTTTGACTAGTGGGTTTGTATGTATGTATAGGTAGTGCCATATTTCCATTCACCTTTTACATAACTTGCCACATAAGAAGGTTGTGAGATTTACACTTTAGAAAATTTCCAAAAGCAAATCTTGCAACCTTCTAAACTGTGTGAAACAATGACTGGATTTAGCAGACCCACTCTTAATTTTTTGTTGTTAGTTATTTGTTGTTAGTTATTTGTTACAAGCAACAATCAACAACCAACCACCAACACAGTTTACTAACTACTTTACTTTAGCTTAACGCACAGGAAAACTTGCACTAGGGCTGATAGAAATAGGGATACCTTGCGGTTTTTCCTTCTTTGTTGTATCGGGTATTTGAATGTTGGCGGTGCTAACTGGTGTGTAAGAAACTGTTTTGATCTCAATAGACTTCGCCATATCCAAGAAGTTATTAATATCACCCCATTTATAGCGCTCAGTTTCTTGTTTATCACGCCAGTAATCACCGTAACGAGGTGTTACCAAATTAAATGGTCTGTCTTTAAAACGACGGCGTTGGTAGGGAACAGTGTTATCACCAAAATTGATTTGATACTCTTCAGAGTCTACTAAAGCATCAACAAAACCGCTAAAACCTTTGGTGGCAATTTTAATTGACCAAGCTATTTCTTCGTCTTTGTTGTAGGGCGCACGACCTAAAATCCGTTTGAGAGTAATTTCTACAATACGGTAGTTAGAGTTTGTCTCTACTACTAGACGACGATAAGCTTCTGATTTGGCCAAACCCCGGATGAAGTCACGTACGGTAATTGCCCGATTCTTCAACTGGGATTCTAAATTTTTTTGGCGGTGAAATTTGAGATTTTCGTGTTCGCTAAATATTTGCCGATAGCCAGCCCAAATTAATTCTTTGATTTCGCTTTCGGTGGGAGAATCTTCTAGACGATAAATTCTGGGAGTATCTTCGTTTGGGACTTCGTAACCAGGAACACGCTGGTTTTGAGAACTGGGTTTGTATTGGAGTAGTGGTATTGACATTGTTAATATTTGTCCTTTGTTATGTTAGTTGTTGGTCGTTGGTTGTTGGTTGTTGGTTGTCAAAAAGTATTGCAAACCACTAACAACTAACCACTAACTATGAACTAATTAAGTTGTTTTGTTACCAGGAATGTAACGATAAGGTAAAGCAACTTGTGCAGGTTTTACGGTTGGAGGCGGGGTAGTAGATTCGCGGCTGGTATCGGGAATCTGTACACTAGAGGCAATATTTCTCGCGCGATCGCTTGAGCGTTGATATTCTGCCCCACCTGGTGTGACACTAGCAGCCATTGACAGGAAGTTGGCTGGAATGGCTTGACGAACTCCTCGTTGCACAGCTTGTCCTGAGCGAACGACTTGATAGAAGGAACGTCCGCCGAGATACTGCTCTATTAAGCGACCACGCCAGTAATCGTTATAACGGGGGTTAACTAAGTTAAAGGGTCTGTCTTTGAAGCGGCGGCGTTGGAAGGGTACGATGTCATCACCAAAGTTTTGACGATACTCTTCAGAATCTACAATGGCGTCGACAAAACCATGCAATCCTTTGGTGGCAATGACAATTGACCAAGAAATTTGCTCGTCTTTACCGTAGGTAGCCCGTCCCAAAAACCGCTTGAAGCTGATGTCTACTAAACGATAATTAGAATTGGTTTCTGCTACTTCATCACGATAAACATCGGATTTACCCAATCCCCGAATAAAATCTCGGACGTTAATAGCCCGATTTCTTAACTGTGATTCTAGGAAGGGTTGACGATATTTTTCTAAAATTAGGTGTTCGCTAAATATTTGCCGATAGGCTGCCCAGATAATGGCATCAATATCAGCATCGGAGGTAGCGTTTGCTAACCGATAGATAGTAGGTGTGTCTTCGCCGGGTACTTCGTAGCCGTCTACACGCTGATTTTGGGTAGTTGGAGTAAATTCAAGTAATGGTATCGGCATCTTGAAATTGTTACCTTGTTTTAGGGTTGCGCAGAGACTGGTTAATGGTTGTTTGTTGTTTGTTGTTTGTTATTAACAATTAACAATCAACTACGAACTAACAACTAACCAATACTTGTTTTTGAGCTAACTGCACGCGAGCTCGAAGTGAGTGTTCGGCATCAGTAGCTAAGATTTGTGCAAATTTTGCTAAGATTTGCTGTTGCAATTCGGGTATTTTTGCTAGACTTTGCAAACCAACAACAGCGGCATAACGAATTGACCAGTCTGGGTCTTGAGAAATAAACATTAGGGTTTCCAATGCTTTTGCTTGCGCTTGTTGACGTTCTGGGTTATCCAACTTGTGAAAACGCAAGTTTCCCAAGCCTTTGGCTGCGGCGCGACGAACGCTAGGAGCAAAATCGCTAGCAGCTGATGCTAACAACACATCTAGGGCGCGGGGATCTGCGATCGCTGCTAAAGCACGAATTGAATAAGCCCGTGCGCCATAGTTGTAGTCGTCAATTTGCTCTAGCAAATGCGGTACTGCTACTTCTCCTAACTGAGTTAATCCAGTTACTGCTGCTACTGCTGCGGCTGGATTGTTATAACCAAACACGGCAATTAATGTGGGAATTGCCGCTTCATCTTGCGCTGCTGCTAATTTTTGTACTGCCGCTACCATTCGCGCTGGCGAGTCTGCCTCTGCTACGGCACGAATTAATTGTTGGGTGTTAGTCATTGGTCAAGAGTTAGTAGTTAGTAGTTAGTAGTTAGTAGTAGTTCTTTGACCAATAACCACTAACCCTTCGGGTTCGTCAGTCGCTCATGGGGGACTCACCGGCCCCCACGACCGACAGGGAGGAGCCAGTGCGGTGGACGGGTTTCCCGGCATAAAGCACCTGGCGTTGGGGATTGGGGGCTAGGGGCCCCCTTTGGGGTTGGGGGAGGGACCCCCCTTGGGGCGCGCTGACTCACCACTAACTACTAACCAATCACTACAAAAGTGAATCCATCAAGTTCATTACCCGAATAGCATCCTCAGAAAGAGAGGAAACATCTAACTCCTGTTGAAGTTGATGTTCCAGTAAACCTTTGAGGGCTATCAGTTTGAAGCTATTTTCGACTTTGGCGTTCGCGATCGCATCTGCTGCTGGTAAATAACCTATGGCACCCAAATCTCCTAAGGCAACGCGTCGCAATTTCAAGTCGTTGCTGTCCAAAACTTGCACTAAACGCTCTCCATATTTGGCGTCTTGCGTCAGCTGGTACATTGCTCTTGCTGCTGCACACTGCACTCGTGGTACTGGATGCTCAAGGAAAGGTTCTATTAGGGAAATAGCCTCAGTTGCACCAATTGCTCCCAAGGCTTCTAATACTGCTTCATAGGGCTGGGTCAAGTGGGGACGTCCTGGCACTGGCACTGCTGCTGCTACTCCACCATTGAGTAATTGCATCAGCGCTGGGGCAGCAGCTATGCCTTTTAGTGTTGCTAAGGATTGGGCAGCGGCTTCGCGCACATAAAAATCAGAGCATTCCAAGGACTTAATTAAGCTTGGCACAGCTCGCATGTCGCCCAATTTTCCTAATGCTCTTGCAGCATTACGGCGTAGAGGATAGCCTCCCATTTCTGTTCTGTCGGCTTCATCCTCTAATGCCACGATCAGAGCATCTACAACAGCTTGCTCCTGGACGCGGTTTTTACCTAGCCACCAAGCGGCATAATAGCGGAGACTTAAATCTGAAGATTGCAGGTTAGCGATCGCTTGCTCTTTTGTTAAGGGCGGAGCGTTTTCGGCAGAATATTCTTCTGCACTTGGTTCAATCATTGCCAAAGCGTTAGTTTGCTTCCGCTGTCGTTAAAGGCTCGATTTTAACGATTCTGCCGCCCATACGAGTGATCCGCTGCATTTCTTCATTCATGCGGTTGTATGGCACAGTCATGAATACGCTGCCGCTGTTGCGGATGTTGTAGTTATTTTTGTCGTTTTCTTCGTTTTGCCGCAAGCCTACGACTTCATAACGAAACATCCGGCTGTTTGCACTAGAAATGCCATTAGCACCAACTGTGGTTTGACCGAACATTTTTGTTAACCTCTCCTGTAAAATTAGCTTTTGGGCAATTGTTAAGGAGTTAGGAGCTAGGAGTTAAGAATTAGGAGTTAAGAATTAGGAGTTTTGAAGTTTATATTTTCTTCAACCCATAACTCATAACTCATGACTCATAATTCTTAACCCATAGCTCCTCACTACTAACTTTTATACGGGTGTTCGTGCTGCCTCTCCCTATAGGGGAATGGCGTTGAGAGAGAAGTACTTGGTATCAAATCGATAAATTACCACCTAAATGCTTCGCTCGTACGATTATGCTGGGGTGACACTAACGATTTTGCCGCCTTGACGGACAATTTGCTGAATTTTGTCCGAAAGACGCTCGTAAGGTACAACCACGGCGTAGCTACTACGACGTACGCTGGGGAAGCCGGGATTGCGCTGTCCGGTAACTTCGATGCGATAAACGCGATCGCTTTCTCCTACAGCATTTCCCATGTTTTTTCTGGGTGTGACATCCGCGCTTGCACGGTATCCCCAGTTAGCATTGCTACCAGAAGGCCCGACGATTGAGGAAGTGCTATTGGTTGCTAGTTCACGGGCAAGACGAGTTTTAGTGCCTTCTACTTGGGCGCGATCGCTATTGGCATAACCCCGGTACAAACGGAACATCCGGGTAAACCCAGCTGTTTTTTGTCCGGTTTGAATCTCAAAACCGCGATAGTAGGGGACAATATTGTCGCCGAAGTTATTCAGATATTCAATTGAATCTATGTAGGAGTCGATTTCAGTATCGTACCCTTGATTTTGGTACAAGTCTAAGTGGAAAATCACCTCAGACTCATCGTAGGGAGCGCGGCCCAATAAATGCTTGTAGTTGAGTTCGATAAACCGGGTTTGGAAGCTGTTGTAGAAAAATTTCTTCTTGTAGAGTTCTGACTTGGCAACGCTACGCACGAACTCCCGCACTGTCAGGTTCCCATCCCGCAGGAGTGATTCTGCACTCTTCAAGCGTTCTGATGCCATGATGTAGTCATTACCCAACACTTGCCGATATACGGCTCGAATTACTGCTTCTACCTCATCTCTGCTTGCATTGGGGCGTAACTCAACTTTAGCTGCGCTTGTGCTACTAAAGGCTTCTGTTCCTAGCCTGGATGCTGCTGCTGTAATCGGCATGTTTATTTCCCCCTATTTATTTACACGCTTAACTTTTGCGTGTCTGAATAAATATTTTTTTATCAATCCCCAGATAAAACTATGCCCGGAGCTAGATCCAACTGCTTGGTGATTCCATACAGCTGCATCCCTCTCCGGGCATTACGCTATCTAGCTAAGAGCGTTGATTGCGTAATCAATGTAGGTGTTGGCTTCGTTAGCAGCTTGACCACTCAAACCGTGGTTAGCTTTGATGTACTTCAGAGCTTCTACATACCAGCTGGGAGACAATTCAAAAGCGCTGTTGATTTCATCCAAACCAGCAATTAGGTATTCATCCATTGGACCAGTACCACCAGCAACTAGGCAGTAGGTTACCATGCGTAGGTAGTGACCGATGTCACGAGCGCACTTGGATTTACCACGAGAATCAGCAGCGTACTGAGGACCACTCATTTGGGTGGTGTAGGGGAACTTTTGGTATACAGCTTGAGCTGCACCATCAATCAAGCGCTGAGCGTTGGAGGTCAAAGCACGAGCAGCTTCCATGCTAGCGGTAGCACGCTCTAAACGACCACGAACAGCCTGAAGTTCGGTGTTGCTCAGAAAACGTCCTTGGGTATCAGCAGCTGCGATTGCTTCGGTAATGGGTGTTTTCATGATGTTAAATCTCCTTAACGTTTCGTAATTTTTTTGCCTGAATACCTAGCTTTTTGGTTCTGGGCTTTTTTTATGTTTATTACGCAACAGCAGCAGCAGCGCGATCAAAGTAGCTAGCTACTTCAGACATTAACTGACTGCAATCACCCTTGGTGATACCGTTGGGGTCGTTAGCAATGTTGATCGCAGCTTCTTTCATTTTCTGAACACCAACTGCTACAGAAGAACCGGGAGTTCCCAGAGCTTGGTAGGTTTCGCGCAAGCCATTTAAGCAACGATCGTCAAGAACGCTTGCGTCACCTGCGAGGATAGCGTAGGTAACATAGCGCAAGATGATTTCCATATCGCGGAGGCAAGCAGCCATACGACGGTTGGTGTAAGCGTTTCCACCAGGAGAAATCAATTGAGGTTGCTCTTCAAACAAAGCACGAGCAGCGTTGGTAACGATGGTGGAAGCATTGCTGGTGATGCGGTTGACTACATCCAGGCGCTTGTTGCCGTCCTTAACTAAGTTGCTCAGACCATCGAGTTGTTCGCTGCTGAGAAATTCGCCTCTGGAGTCAGCTTGAGAAACCACCTTGGCAAATGCGTCTAACATGGAAGATT
The DNA here is from genome assembly GCF_000317205.1 of Fischerella muscicola PCC 7414. Classification (GTDB taxonomy): domain Bacteria; phylum Cyanobacteriota; class Cyanobacteriia; order Cyanobacteriales; family Nostocaceae; genus Fischerella; species Fischerella muscicola. The sequence continues at coordinate 8,352 of NZ_AJLK01000076.1, forward strand.
CTCCTAATTCCTTAGTTGAGTGCTGTCTTGATTAAAACTGGAATTGTTTTATCAATTTGGATTGGTCTATAACAGACGTTAAACAAGAGCGTTTCTCTTTTGCTCTTCACTTTTCTGCTCTGCAAACAGAATCAGAAAAATGAGAAACTGGGGTGATTTTATGAGAAACTGGCAAACTTTACGAATTGATTGCCATCTTTAACTTTTGCCTGTTAATTAACCCCTCCAGCTTATGTTTATACAACGCTACAGGGGCATTATTTGTTACAAATTATGAATAAATGAGATATACCAATAAGAAAAGCCTCAAAACCTTTACATGCAAGGACTTTAACTGAGAAATAGTGCTTTTTTTTTAACACTACTTCACAAAACAGCAAGATAAGACGCAACTTTTCTTTGCTTAGATTTTCTTAATTTTTGCTCAATATCTATACAAAACAACCTATTCAAGTTCTACATGACTTTGATAGACATAGTCTGTATGTTAAGACTTTTTAACAAAAAAATTCTAAATGTTGCCATTAATTGCAGAAATTTGTCACCACAGATGGAGAAGTGGGATTGATTGAGTTTTGAAAGCAAAACAAGCAGGAGGAGAGGAAGGGGTGGCAAAAAATTAATTCCTCTCATCCTGCTGATTTATATATTTCCAGTCTGTAGTTAATCTGGCAGATTTTTTGTTGCAGCCATTGTAATGCGCGATCGCACTACTTTGTCTGCTTCTTGATTTAGTGACGCCTGTAAGGCAGCATAAGCTGCTGGTGTGGCAATTTCTTGTAGAGAAACCGCAGCAGCGTAACGTAGTCCCCAATCTTCTGGAGTTAGTAAAGCCCAAGTTAGTTTTTCGACAGCATAGCGGATGACTTCTGGTTGTTCAGCAGTCCTCCCTATCTTTCCTAGTCCGCGTGCGGCAATCCGACGGACATTTCCTTGACAGTGGTTAGCTACTTCTGTGCCAACAACTTCTGCTAATAAATCAACTGCTCGCTTGTCACCAATTAGTGCTAAAGCTTGAATAATGTGAGCCTGCACGCCCTGATCAGGAGAATTACGGAAAGCAAAAATCAGTGGTTCTACGCTTGCAGGTGCTAGCTTTACTAAAGCTTCAACTGCCGCTTTACCTACAGAAGGGTGATGATGGCTAAAAGCTTGAATTAAAGCTGAAATCGCCTCAGGTTCCGTAATTTTGCTAGCCGATAGAGCAGCAATTGCAGATATCGCATCAGTTGGTAGCGGGGCATTATTTAATTGCGAAATTAGTTGCTCGGTATTTACATTCTGTGTATTCATGATTGTTAAAGATTGCAGACATAAAATAAATTGTTGATTGTTAATAGTTGGTTGTTGTTTGGAATCACCAATCAACAACCAACTAACAACCAACAACTTCTAACTCAAAGCTGAATTAACAAATCATCAATTGCCTGAAAAATTAACTGAGTTGTTTCCTGATCAGCTCGTTCGTTATCTAATAAGGCTTCCAAAATGCGTTTCAAATTTAATAACTTTAAACTGTTAGGAACCCGAGCAGCTAAAATCGCATTTATTGCTTGACGATGACCAACGGCTCCCAAATCAAATATGGCTGCCCAGCGCAAATACATATTGTCATGATTCAAATTATTAATAATACGTTCTATGTACTGGGGTTCTTGGGTTAAAATAAACAAATACCGTGCCGCAGCACATTGTACTCGCTCGGAAGTGTGATTGAGAAAGGGTTCTATTTGGGGACGAGCAGACCATACTTGTAAAGTCGCTAGCGCTTCTATCAAGGCTTCTAGTGGTTGCTGTTGATGAGATTGTAGCAGTTTCAGCAACGGCTCAACAGCCCGCTGGTCGCCAATCGCTGCTAAAGCTTGAATAACTGCTTCCCGCAGGTGCAGATCATCATCACATGCAAGTGCAGCAATTAACGCTGGTACTGCTTGTGGATTCTTTAATTGTCCTAAAGCACGTGCAGCTTGACGACGTAGGGGATAGCCTCCTGATGGAATGCGATAGCGCTCATCAAACAGGGCTTCACACAATGCTGTACAACCTGCTTGCACTTGATGTTTTCCCAACCACCAAGCAGCGTAATAACGAATTTGATTATCTTCGCTCTTTAGTGCTGCGATCGCTGCTTCTTTTGAAAGAATGGGTTCGGCAGAATATGCAGCAGTCATAAGCAAGTCAAAAGTTAAAAGTGACAGATGTGGGGAGGTGGAGAGGTGGGGAGGTAGGGAGGTGGGGAGGTAGGAAGAAATATATTTATCCCCCCATCTCCCCATCACCCTATCCCCCCATCTTCTACGAGGCTGGGGTAATCTTGACTATCTTACCGCCACGCTTGTGAATTTCTTGGTAGGTAGCTGACAGTCGCTCATAGGGTACGGTGTAAACTTGTCTGCTACGACGCACTGCAACTTTCGTGTTCACTCCACCAGCGATCGCTTCGATGATGAACATGCGATTATCTCCCAATACAGGAGAACTAATCAAAGTTGGTGCAATTGATGTAAAGCCAAGGCCTGGAGATGATGGTGGCGAAATCATGTTGGACATGTTCATCGCAATTTTCGAGCGTAAGCGCGAACTTTTACCACCAAATTGAGCGTTGTCGCTGTTACCTCTGCCACGGTAAAGCTCGAAGATACGGTTGTATCCTACCGTCTTCATACCAGGAATCGACTGAAATCCCCGGTAATAAGGAACAACATAATTACCAAAGGCATTGTCATATTCGGAACTGTAAATGTACGATTCTATTTCAGCGTCGTAACCACTAGAAGCATAAAGGTCTGTGTGGTATGCAATTTCTGATTGATCGTAGGGTGCGCGTCCCAACAAATGCTTATAGTTCAATTCAATGAACCGCACTTGGGAGTTTTTGTAAAAGAAACATTCTCTATAAAATTCAGATTTTGCCAGGATTTCCACAAATTGTTTAACGCTGATTTTGCCGTTACGTAGCATTGCTTCAGCGCTGGTAAATCTCTGGCTAGCATACACACCTTGACGACCAAAAATTTGCTCATAGGCAGCTCGAAATACTAGCTGCAATTCATCTTCAGTCCAATTTTGACGCAGCTCTATTTTTTTGCCTATCTCATCTCTAATTGCTAGACGTTCTGCGACTGAAGTAGTCATCTTGACAATCGCTCCATATTTGCGAATTTTTTATTGTTTCTTTTCTCAAATACAACGAATGGCTAATTGCTAATTGCACTCTTGCTAGTTGTTAGTTGTTGGTTGTTAGTTGTTGGTTGTTAGTTGTTCCAGACACCAAACAACTATTAACGATCAACAATTACTAACTACTAACCAGTCTCGATTAGCCATTAGCCATCAAAGAAGGACAAAGGACACTTGCTGTCTAGACTTAGCTCAATGCATTAATTGCATAGTTGATATAGGTGTTGGCTTCACCAGCAACATCACCTGTCAAACCATGATTGTCACGGACAAATTCTAGAGCCGCTACATACCAGCTGGGAGACAAGCCAAGAGCGCTGTTGAATTCTTTTAAGCCTGCAACTACGTATTCATCCAAGGGGCCAGTGCCACCAACTACGCAGCAATAGCTGATAGTACGTAAGTAATGGTCAATATCACGTACGCACTTAGATTTACCTTCTGGGGTAGAAGCGTACTGAGGCCCTTGCATTTGGGTGGTGTAGGGGAATTTTTGATAAACGTGATTGGCTGCTGCTTCTGCCCATTTTTGGCCATTGTTAGCAAATGCTTTAGCTGCTTCTAAGCCAGCGCGAGCGCGGTTAAAACGACCAAATACTGCTTGGAGTTCAGTATTGCTCAGATAAGAACCGCGAACATCAGCAGCGGCGATCGCTTCAGTTAATGGGGTTTTCATGATTTAATTAATCTCCAAAAATTGCTAACTAAAAAACTCAAAAAGTCTTGCCAAAAAATTATGAAAACAAGTTGTACATGCAACTTTTATATTCATATCATTTGCAATTACAAATGACCCAGGCATCATGACAAAGGATACTTACAAAAAGTGCAATCTACAACCAAAAAATTTTTAAGCAACTGCCGAAGCAGCACGGTCAAAATAGCTGGCAACTTCAGACATTAACTGACTGCAATCACCTCTGGTAATCCCATTAGGATCGTTAGCAATATTGAGGGCAGCTTCTTTCATTTTTTGAATTCCAGAAGCTACAGCATCACCAGGAGTACCAAGAGCTTGATAGGTTTCGCGTAAACCATTCAAGCAGCGATCATCCATCACACTGGAATCACCTGCTAGTACAGAGTAGGTAACATAGCGCAGAATAAATCCTAAATCGCGGATACATGCAGCTTGATTGCGATGGTGGAAGCAAGCACCACCAGGATTAAAGACTTGAGGGCGTTCTGCTACCAAAGCACGATAAGCATTAGCAACAATGGAGGAAGCATTGCTGGTGAGTCTATTAACAACGTCTAAGCGCTTGTTGCTATCAGCAACCATTCCTTGCAGAGCGTTGATTTCGTCACCGCTTAAATAAGCACCTTTCTTATCAGCCTGTTCAACTACTCTGGAAAAAGCATCAAGCATTTTTTTCTCCTAGTATTCACAGCAGCAAATTAAAGCCATTAAATCAGCTTGTTTTGGTAGAAGCAATCAGAAATTCAGGACAAATAGGCAATAGTATATTTAGCAAATATTGCACATAGAAAAATCAAATCAACATGATTGATGTGTGCAAATATTTACCACGAAAAACCTTTATTGTCTTGATATTTTTAAATTGCTTTCTCACCTAGTTCGTATTTTATATTTGGCTTGCAGATTTTTTTATGAACTTTATTTAACAAGTGTAAAAATCTAGATTATTTAGTGAAACCTATGAATCGACAGGCATATATACTTATGACTTAAATCCTTACTTTACATTATGAAATTTTTGTTAATCTAACTTCATGTTTTTGTTCCATAGGATTAATAGTAGTAAAAGTTACATTGAATGTTATTTTGGTCTGAAAAAAATAAAGTTTTTCTATCTTTCTTGAAGAAGATGCAATTAAAAAATCTGTATTGTATGTAAAGATTTTATTGATTTTTCATTTCAGCCAAAATACTTAAAATCTAAATCTGGAATTTTCTCAAAAATAGTGGTTAAAATTAAACATCTCGCAAGTTTACTGAAGCTTTGATGAATGATAAATATGTAAAATTATGTAAAGATGAGTAAAGAAGATTCGTAAAGATTTCTCATTTGTAATTTTTATCGGCAGTGGTCACCCGTCTTTTCAAAACTTCTAAGAGAGTCTTGAAGGTTTGAGGAATAGGTGCAGTGACTTCGATCCATTCTTCAGAGACCGGATGCTGTAACCTGAGTCGCCATGCATGGAGTGCTTGTCCCGGTAAATTCACACCCACCGAACGGCCAGAACTATAAACAGGATCGCCGACGATGGGATGACCTATGTGGCTGCTATGGACACGAATTTGATGGGTACGTCCGGTTTCCAATTGAAAGTGCATTAATGTATAGTTGCCCAGACGTTCAAGTATTCGCCAATGGGTAGTTGCATGTCTTCCACCTTTTTCTGGTGAGACAACAGCCATTTTTTTTCGATCTACTGGATGACGACCGATGGGTAAGTCAACTGTACCGTTTTCAGTTTTTGGGACACCGTAGACAACACCTAGATATTCTCGTTGTGCGGTTTTAGCTTTGAGTTGTGCTTGGAGATGCTGATGGGCAAATTCAGTTTTAGCAATTGCGATCGCCCCTGTTGTATCTTTATCTAATCGATGCACAATTCCTGGACGCTGCACACCCCCTATGCCGGGTAAATTGGGACAATGAGCTAAAATGGCGTTAACCAATGTGCCATCGGGATGACCGGGTGCAGGATGGACAACTAAGCCCGCAGGTTTATTGAGAATTAATAGTTGGTCGTCTTCGTAGAGGATGTCTAGGGGAATATCTTCTGCTGCAAGTTCAAGAGGTTCTGCTGGGGGAATTTCTAAGGAAATGCGATCGCCTCGTTTCACAGTAGTCTTTTTAGATGTGCAAACTTTGCCGTTGAGTTGAACTTGACCCTGTTCAATTAACTGTTGGATGCGGGAACGAGATAGGTCTGTTAATTGTTCAGTAAGGTAGCGGTCGAGGCGTTCTCCCTGTTCTTCTACTTGTAAACTAATTTCGGTCACAGTTGTATTAGTCTCATCTCCAGTTTTTGTAGTTTAGCTTGTCTGGAGAATAGCAGAAAGTTTTATTAGCTGGTTGACCGATAACTTGATCATTCTTCTTGTCTCCCTTACGCTTTACACTTTGCTCAATTTTCATAGTGGGGGGTGACAGCAATACTGGTATTGCACCCATTGCCATACTCTAATTTCAAGTTTATTGTTGTTGGATAAGAGAAAATATATGCAGTTATTTTAGATGTGGATAATGTCGAATGGCTGAGTTTCACATCTTACATATTTCTTGGCTAGATTTTGTATAAGAAACTGCTTCTCAAAAGGCGAAGATTTCATGCCCATATTTGAGCTGATTTAGCTCTTGATTTGCTGCGTCGTTATTTTGACTGCGCTGCACTATTACTATATGGACAGTCAAAAAATTGCTAGTAAAAATACACTATTTTTATGATGCTATCCGGATAAACTTTAATTTTTAAATCTAAGTAATAGTTCTTAGTTTTATCTTTATTGATTGAAAACAAAACTTCTATTTGTATCAAAGATACCTAAATCAACTATCCAGCTTTACTCGGTTGATTTGATGACTTGAATAGGAAGCTTGAGTTTGTGATTTTTTCTTTAGTTACTACTGATGCTTGTGAACGCACTAACTTCAGCTTTAGCTTTTTAAGCACCAATAAGCGGTGCAAAAAATTAAAATTAACACAGTCAAGATAATGCCATTTTGGCTAAATAAAATCCTATCAATGGGCTTATAATGCATACATCATTACAATTATTCTAGTATTTCTCTATTTATCAACATGAACTCTCAAGAGTATTTATTTAGTTATAATTGTTAATCGAACAATCTTTTCAATTATATAAATGTATCCGCACAAACAGAATGAGAAAGGATTAGTTGGTAAATAAACTACTAAAATGATGTATCAAATAAATAAAAACCTCTAATGTTAAGTTGTACATTTTTGTACAATTAGGTATCGATATTTGCAACAATAAACCTTGTAGATAAATTTGTTGTTACTTATGACAATAACTTCTATTTCACAATATCTTTACTTCTTAATAGTATTTTTCATGCTTCTTTTATTTTTTTTCTTTAAATTAGAGTAATCTAAAAGTAAGGAAGATCATTTTATTTTTAAACATGGAGTAAATTGTTCGAGTTACACCACGCTCATCGAATTTAATAGTTGTAATTCACTACAGTAGCTACTTATCCAGATCATCAGGGCAAACTTTATTTTCATTAAGACAATACTTTAGAGGGTGTTTTCAAAACATATGCAGAAATTACCTTCTTGGGAGTCAACCACAACTGCATCTTCTACTCCAGCATTAAAATTCATGCAGAATCTGCGGGAAAGGTAAGCAAGTGTACCGTTAAAGGTTTCCTCATTGAGTACAACTGCGTTTAAAGGACAGGGTGCAAGGCATAATTTTTTACCTTACTCCTGTCATCTGTAGCCTTTCTCTATTTCTTGCTAATGCGATCGCAAAATTAGTGACGATGAAATCTCAGTATTGACAAAATGCCCTACACCCGACTCAAAAATGATCAATTTTGGGTTAGTCAATTACGTAAGTCACATTAATTATTAAATTTATGGATTAAATCTTTAACAGCCTGCTTGTATGCTACCTGCTATTCCATTCTGCTCCAAAAACCAACAGCAGAGTCTGTACAAAGCACTAAATAACCTTAATATGGCTCTGTCAGTAAGTTTTGCTATTGCTTTTTGAGACGAATTATCTACTTTACCCATTTTTTATCTTTTTATGTGGGTATATGCACCCACGCCATAAGCTAATGTTAAGTAAGTGCAATATGCAGGCGCTGTTTCATGGCAACAAGTAGAGCCATTTGCATTTGTCAATTTTGAATTTATTTGAGAGCCGTAGCCATGAAGATACTCCCTATTAATAGATACAGGTTTTATCAATCGTTACAGCCGTTATTTCTACTGAAGAAAATAACTAGTAAATCTACTACTGGTTGTTTACAAGTTTTTACTGCTTCTGGTTATTGGTCAATCTACGTAGAGGAGGGTAAATTAGTTTATGCGTGCTGTACAGAAAAAATGTTTGAGTTGCTTTACAAGCACTTGCAGCGTTTAAGCCAAAAAATACCTACTCTCCACAATGGCATCAAAGAGCAATTGCGGGCAATTTTTGAAACTGGGATTGAGAATCAAGCAATACCGAATCCAGACTATCTAGCTATTTGCTGGTTAGTTAATCAGAAATATATTACCCCAGCTCAAGCCGGAATATTGGTGGAACAATTGGCACTAGAAGTTCTAGAGTCGTTTTTATTGTTAAAAGAGGGGAGTTACGAATTTGCTCCTGAAAGCTTTTTGGATGAGATGCCAAAGTTCTGCCATTTAGATGTGCGTTTGCTAGTGGAACGTTGCCAAAAGCGATCGCCTGGCTATGCATCTATCCCTAGTAGTAAATCAGAAAGATCCAGTACTGATGCAGCGCCACCACAACCAGCTTCCTTTGAAAGACGCCATCTCAATCATCAATCAGCTTCGGAATTTGCAGCTAACTCCCCACAACAAACTTCCCAGAGGGCATCTAAGGGGGAAAGTACACCAAATTCTGGACAGCAACAGCATCTGCATGTTGTCCCCCCAACTCAGCAACCCTTGCCCAAACCAAGGTTGAATAATGTCTTACCTCATCCTATTAACACTAACAACACTAATCGTCCACAAATTTCTCAACCAAACGTTGATAAAAAACTCTACACAGTTTTTTGTATTGATGACAGTCCCGCAGTGGTAAAGGCTATTAGTCAATTTTTGGATGATCAAATGTTTTCTGTTGTGGGCATCAACGATCCACTCAAGGCTTTAATGCAAATTATTCGCCTCAAACCAGATTTGATTTTACTAGATATTGAAATGCCAAACTTAGATGGTTATGAATTGTGTTCATTGGTACGGAAACATTCTCATTTTAAAGATACACCTATAATCATGATTACGGGTAGAACAGGTTTTATCGATAAAGCTAGAGCCAAACTTGTGAGGGCATCAGGCTATTTGAGTAAACCTTTTACACAGGCAGACTTACTTAAAGAAGTATTTCAACACATTAAGTAGCTGTAAAAAATTTAAGTTTTAATTGTAGATGCACAGACTCTTGTGTCATCTTCTATTTTCTGCAACATACATATAGTCATTACAAGGAGATAGAAGGCATAAGAAAATAAATTATATTATGCCTGTATTGTTGCTTTTTGCCATACTTTACTAATACAGCTTTATGTGGAAATGGTAATGTTTTTAAACGCGGAGGTACGCAGAGTTTTTCTACATAGAGTCCGCTACGAGTTAATGAAAAATTACATTAGTAACTCTCAACCTCCAGAAAAATCTGTAGAAATAATCTAAAATCCAACATCGCTTCACCTTCTGAGTATAGAGATAACTTAATGGTTAACAGAATTAATTCAGAACCGAAAAACAGTGGTTATAATCGGCGCACGTTTAGAGTTACTTCCGAAACCGAAACTGTACTTCAGCGTAGAAATTATTCTCTCTATTCTCCGATCAATAGTGTTATAACATGGGCAAAACAAGTTAGTTTCCGCACGAAAGCGATCGCTTTTGCTGTTGCTATTTCCACATTACCAACGTTGGGAGTGGGAGCTATGACATATTACCTAGTAAATCAATCTCTCACCAAAGAGATTAGTAATATTAAACAAGCCAGCGCTCGCAATTTAGCAGACAATGTTGAGCGATTTATGCTGAAACGATATAAGGAAATTCAGCTATTCGCTAGCCAAAAATTTCTCGCTGACTCCGTACTGCGAGAGAGTTTAGATGCTCAAGATAAAACAGCGCGGCTCAATAACTGGCAGGATATTTATCAAGTCTATGAAAGTATTGCTGTTGTGGATCTCAGTGGTAATGTTGTTTTACAAACTCAAGGTGAAGCAATTCCTAACCAAAAAAATCAGGAATATTTTCAAGCAGTTTTGAAAACAAATCAACCATATATTAGCCAGCCACTGGTAACTACAAATGTAGAACAAACCAAAATTTACTTGGCTGCACCAGTTAAGGATAGTGTGACTAATGAAATAATTTATATTATCCAAGCAGTTATACCTATACAATCATTAGCGCAAACACTCAATAAGCTTTCCGGAATTAAGGATGAGTACCAGTTAATAGATTCTGGGGGCAAGATTTTTTTGGCAAAAGATCAGAATCATTTGGGTAGAGATGCTCAAAAAGTTATTCCTAAATGGCAGGAATTACAAACATCAAAGCAAGTAGTCACACGTATACTGCGAGATCGAAAAGGTAAAGCTGAAGATTTAACAACCTTTGTTCCTTGGCAAAAAACAGCAGGTTTACCGGATTTAAATTGGCAATTAGTCTTGAGTACAGACAAAGCGATCGCCTTGGGTACACAAAGACAATTATTGTTGACATTGGCGATTGGAACGATTGTGACGGCGTTATTAGTGGGTGCGATCGCTGCTATTTTAGCTAATCGTCTCACCTTACCCATTCAAACTGCCACGATGGTAGTAAAAAAACTGGCTCGAGGTAATTTTGACACACGTATTACTGTTAAAGGAGAAGATGAATTTGCTACTTTGGGAGCCAGTATTAACCGTATGGCTGACCAACTGCAAGACTTGCTCAACAAACAAAAAATCGAGGCTGAACGCCTCAAGATGTTTACAAACATTTTAACGGCGATTCGTCAGTCACTCAATTGTGAGGATTTATTTAATACTACAGTTACAGAAGCCAGACAAGCATTAGGGGCACATCGAGTTGTCGTCTATCACTTTAATGCTCACGGTAGGGGACAAGTCATCGCCGAGTCTGTCGCACCTGGATTACCGGTAACTTTAGGGGACACAATTGAAGACACTTCTATTGCTAGGCAATTAGTGGAAACCTACACAACCAATGGCATTCTCATCGCCAATAACGTCTTTGAAACAGACTTGGTTCCCGAACATCTCAGATTGATGGAAAGACTGCAAGTCAAGGCAGTATTAGCGACACCAATTCTCAAAGACAATCAAATTTTTGGCTTTTTGATTGCTCATTACTGCTGGGCGCCCCATGTTTGGCAACCTTTTGAAATTAATTTCTTGCGCCAGTTAGCAGTTCAAGTCGGATTGGCTTTAGAACGAGTCCATCTACTGGAAGTCAGCCAGGTACTTAAGGACTTTGCGATTCATTTATCTGGAACTCTCAATTCCCAGGAAATCTACAACTTGGCAGTTCAAGACATCCGTAAAGCCTTAAAGGTGGAGCGTGTCGTCATCTGTAAATTTGATGAGAAATCCCAAGGTAGTATTTTAGCTGAGTCGGTAGTTGAGGGTTTACCTGGTGTAGAAACAAGATTTCATGAAGCTGTTGTGCAAGATTACCTAGAAAAGTATCGCCAAGGTGGTGTACTGGCTGCAAATAATATTTACCAAGCTGGTTTTTCAGAAGTTTACGTCAAACAGCTAGAATCATTTGCAGTCAAAGCCCACTTGCAAGCACCAATTTTGTTGGGGGGTAATCTACTGGGCTTGTTAATTGCTCATCAATGTACCAGAACTCGGGTATGGCAACAGGCAGAAATTGAGTTATTTGAGCAATTTGCTAGATTGGTGGGACTGGCTTTAGAAAGAGCTAATCTGCTAGAACAAAGTGAAAAAGCTTCCCAGCAGCAACGTCAACAAGCAGAACAACTGCAACAACAGCTAAATAGGCTTTTAGATGATGTGGTGGGAGTCAAAAGAGGCGATTTAACAGTACGCGTCGAAGTTAGCAAGGGCGAAATTGGAGCGATCGCAGACTTTTGCAACTTCATTGTCGAAAGCTTGCGGGAGGTTGTCGTACAGGTGAAAGCAGCTGCTACCCAATTGAATGTAGCGATCGCGGAAAATTCCGGGATCATCAGCCAATTAGCTATTGACACATTTAAACAAACACAGGAAATAGATCGTTCCTTGGATGTTGTTGATCAAATTCGGCTTTCCATCAAAGGCGTAGCCAAAAATGCCAGATTAGCCACAGCAGTGGCGCGCACAGCCTCCCCTACTGCCGAAATTGGCGACGCCGCTATGGATCTCACCGTCGAAAATATCTTTAGCCTGCGGGAGTCGATGGGAGAAACAGCTATAAAAATCAAGCGTCTAGGGGATTACTCGCAACATATTACTCGTCTGGCTTCCTTAATCAAACAAATCTCCTTACAAACTAACTTATTAGCTATCAACGCTGGTATCGAAACAGCGCGTGTGGGTGGAGATAGTGACGGTTTAATCTCTTTTTCTGAAGAAGTCGCTGCACTAGCAACCGAAAGTGCCACAGTCACAGGTGAAATCGAAGGAATCGCCGCCAATATAAACCTGGAAGTTAACGAAGTAGTCAAGACAATAGAATTAGGAAGCGCCCAGGTAATAGAAGTAACTCGCCTGATTGAAGATAGCAAACACAGCTTAAATCAAATGCTCAATGTTTGTTGCCAAATTGACGAATTAGTACAGTCAATATCTCTGGCTTCAGTATCTCAAGTGCAAACTTCTAAAGAAGTAATTAATTTAATGAAAGAAATTGCTAAAGTGTCTGAAATGACTGGTGGTTCCTATCGCAAAATATCCGCATCTCTTCAAAAAACATTAGAGATTTACCAGCAGTTACAAGCAAGTGTTCGTAGTTTTAAAGTTTAAGTAAAAGGCAGAGGGCAGAAGGCAGAAGGAGTAAAAGAAACTTTCCTAACTTTATTGTGAACTCTGCTGATGAAAGCACTCTTGCACTAGAAGTCGCACGTCAGGATTAGAACCCGCCTAGAACTTCAGTTCTAGGCTAATAGTCTAAGTCCACTTAAGTGGACTGAAATTTTTGTTGACTCTACTGAAACTTTTGTTGAGTCTACTTCAGTAGACTTTAGTTATTAGCAAGAGAATTTATTCCAAGGCGGGATAGCAACGCCGCGCGAGAGATTTATAAAGATGTGGGTAACGACAAGCCTTACTAGGGAAGGGGTTGGGGTTAGGTTTCGTCAAACTCACGTTACCACCATGTAGATATTTTTTTATTGGAACTTCCCTAAGCTGCAATTACATTAACCTAAGTATATGATCATCTGCCAATGGTGTGATTCAATCTACATAATACACAAAAATATTTAAGTGATTAGCAATGACTTCTAGGCAAATATCCTTAAAGACTATAGCGCCAATAGTAGTTGCAGCAGTTGCGATCGCAGCTGGATTATATCTGTTTAAATTACAACCATCGTCCAAAACAGATACAACAGCAGGTTCCAATTCCAAAACTCTTGTACCCCCAGAACTTTGGCGCGATACTCAACTGCAAACTACTCTTGCACAAGCTTCTAGTCGTAATGAGTGGGTTAGTTCTCTAGCAGTCAGCACAGATGGCAAAACCCTAGTTAGTGGTAGCGATGATAAAACTATTAAAATCTGGAATTTAGAAACTGGTAAGCTACAAAATACTCTTTCTGGTCATAATGCTACTGTTAATTCTGTGGCAATTAGTCCTGATGGCAAACAAATTGTCAGTGGTAGTGATGATAAAACTGTTAAACTTTGGGATTTAAGTTCAGGTAAAGAGTTACATTCTTTTACTGATAATTCTGGTGAAATCAAGTTTGTTGATTTTAGTGCAGATGGTAAAACTCTCATCAGTGTTAGTGATGAGAAAAAATCTGACAAAGATGACAAAACTAATAAAACTATTAAAATTTGGGATGTTAATTCTTTTAAAAAACTTGAGACTTTCACTGGTGGTACAGGGACAGTAAATGCTGTTGCTTTTAACCCCAAAACCCAAATTCTGGCTATTGGTAGCAATCATGCTAATACCATCGATTTGTGGTATTTAGCCAACAAAAAATTAGTAAATACTGTGACAACACAATCACCTAAAGTTGTGGCTGTGGCACTCAGTCCAGATGGTACAACCTTAGCAGCTAGCGGTAATTATGGTGTGGTTGAACTTTGGAAGCTTGACTTGGAAAAATTAAAGTTACCCATTGCTAGTTTAGATCCTCAACAAAGCAAAAGTCTTTCTGGCAATTCTGGTACTGTGGAAGCGATCGCTTTTAGTCCAGATGGTAAGACATTATTTACTGGTTCGCGGGATCTAACCGTCAAAACATGGAATGTTAGCAACGGTGAGTTAGTTCGGATTCTCAAAAATAGTGCTTGGGTAGAAGCTGTTAACGTCACGCCTGATGGCAAAAGTCTCATCACTGCTACCGCGCTAGGTGAAATTAATTTATGGCGTCCTTCTAGTCAAGTATATACACTTAGAAAAGAAGTGGCAGAAAATGTGAGTAAATTGTTATCAACTAGAAACTGTAAAGAATGCGATCTTAGTGGTGCGGACCTAAGTAATTTAAGTTTAAATGATGTAGATTTACGTTGGGCAAATCTTAGCGGCGCTAACTTAAGTAATACGAATCTCACTAGTGCGAATTTAGAAAATAGTATTCTGTTTGCAGCTAATTTAGAGCGTACAAATTTAACTAAAGCTAAACTTGAAGGTGCAAATTTAGCAAAAGCAAAATTAACTGCTACTATTATGCCTGATGGCAAAGTTACCCAGGATCAAACCAAGCAGGAAAATAGTGCATCCATTGAGGCAGTTAAAGAGTAAATTTGTTGTTTGTTGATTGTGTGTTGTTAGTTTAAATCAACAAACAACACGCAACGAACCACTAGTCAATTTTTTAATAATCGTAAACCACTCAGGGTAACTAACACAGTAGATCCTTCGTGTCCTACAACACCGATAGGTAAGTTAATTTCACCTAAGAAATTACCAATCAACAATAAAATAATAAACCCTAAAGCAATAGTGATATTCTGTTTTACTATTGCTTGTGTTCTTTTACCTAAGCGTATAGCTGCTTCGATTTTTTCTAATCTATCTGCCATTAAGACAATATCCGCAGTTTCTAATGCTACATCACTTCCTGCTGTACCCATGGCAATACCCACGGATGCTTGGGCTAGGGCTGGTGCATCATTAATACCATCACCTACCATTGCCACTGTTTTATACTCTTGCTGCAAACGGCGAATGACATGCAGCTTATCTTCTGGTAGTAACTCTGCATACACTCGATCTACTCCCAACTCTCGCGCTACACTTTCAGCCGTCTGTTGGTTGTCTCCAGTCAACATGACTATTTGCTCAATTCCCAATTTTTTCAGACGAGAAATAGTTTCTGCTGCTTGCGATCGCACTGTGTCAGCAATGGCAATTATACCTAGTACTTGATGTTGGGGTAATGGAATGTTGGGCTGAAATCTTTCTCCCCATCTCCCCATCTCCCCATCTCCCCATCTCCCCATCTCTCCTTCTCCCCATCTCCCCATCTCCCAATCTCCCCATCTTTTTTCTGCTATCCAAACAACTGTTTTCCCCTGTAACTCTAAGTTTTTAGCAATCTCAATTAAATTTTTCGGTAAATTTGCCACATATTTTTTGACAAAATCATCTTTTCCAGCTAATACTTCCTGGTCATCGATCATACCTACAATT
This sequence comes from Fischerella muscicola PCC 7414, assembly GCF_000317205.1. Taxonomy (GTDB): domain Bacteria; phylum Cyanobacteriota; class Cyanobacteriia; order Cyanobacteriales; family Nostocaceae; genus Fischerella; species Fischerella muscicola. Next base: position 24,057 of record NZ_AJLK01000076.1, read on the forward strand.
CCCTGTCCAGGGAAAGCCTGTACTTCTGTTGCAGCCTGCCAATCTAGGTTTGTTGAAGCTTTGACAATTGCTTGTCCAAGGGGATGTTCGGAACGCGATTCTACAGAAGCAGCAGCTTTTAATACATCAGCTTTTGTGTAATCACTAGTAGAAATGACTTCACATACTTCTAAGAATCCTGTAGTTAGAGTACCTGTTTTATCAAAAGCGATCGCTCGGACTTTCCCAATCATTTCTAACTGCGCGCCATTTTTAAACAAGATCCCCTGTCTTGCACCATTAGCAATTCCCGAAAGCAGTGTTGGCATAATAGCAGCCATCAACGCACAGGGAGAAGCCACCACCAAAAAAGTCAAAGCCCGATAAATCGCTGTTTCCCAATCCCAATTCCAAAGGAAGGGTGGCAAAATTAACAGCAGTATTCCAGCGATCACAATTACCCGCGCATAGCCTCGTTCAAATCGTTCAATAAATTGTTGGGAAGGAGGCGTTTCTGTTTGGGCTTGCTGTACCAAACGAATCACCCGTTGAATTAAGCTACTTTCTGGTGGTTGATGCAGCTTTAATTTCAACGCCCCATACCCGTTTAACGTACCGGCAAATACTTCATCACCCACCGTCTTCTCCACAGGTAAAGACTCACCAGTAATCGCAGCTTGGTTGAGAGTACTGTAACCTTCCACAATCACTGCATCTGTGGGAATTAACTCTCCTGGCTTGACGATGATTTCATCTCCTACTTGCAATTGCTTGATGGGAATAACCTCTTCTTTTCCCCGACGCACAACCCTAGCTGTATCTTGCGTTAAACTCATCAAACTGCGGATACTCCGTTCAGTTCGCTGCATAGCATAACCTTCTAAAGCACCACTAATTGCAAAGATGAGAATCAAAATAGCCCCATCAATAATTAAGTAATACTCTCTACGCCATAAACCAAGCCCCGCAGCACCAAGCGCCGCCACAATCATCAGCAAATCTACATCCAGTTCTTTTTCTTTGATGAGGGTTGTCAGTCCCTCGCGGGCGCTTTCGTAGCCACCAATCACATAGGCTATGGGTAGCAGCAGCAACGCCCATCCCAAAAAGCCAAGATGCAAAGCAAACCATCCGCACAATAAAAACAACGCACACGCAAGGGCTGCTACCGCATCTGCATGTTCTTTGGTAAATTGATGCAACCGTTCTGGATAAAGCATGAGAGTCGAATTAGTACTGACTCTCTTACGCTAAACTTTGACATTAATGTCAATGTCAAGGTTTAGTTGTTGGTTGTTGGTTGGTGGTTGTTGGTTTATTTCTCCAAACAACAAACAACGATCAACAAATAACTATTTAGGAATCTCTTCGCGGGATTCAATCACTATTTGCATGGTTTCAATTGCTAAATCGCGTAAATCATTGTTCAGAAAAACCACACCATGGGAACCAAACCAGCGATCGAAGATAGTAGTATATCGTTTGTCACCATCCACAAATCCTTGCATGAACTTGTAGAGAGTATAGTTAACTGAGTCGAGGAATCTGGAGTTATTCTCAGGAACCATACATGCAATGCCTTCTCTAGAGTAAGGGCGATCGGGTACTACTTGAAAAGCATCTGGATTTTTCGTTGTTCCTAACCACCCTTCTAACAAGATGCTATCTGATGCGAAAGCATCTATTTTCCCCTGTTGCAATGCAGCATATCCTTCTGCCCGATCTTTTAAAAAGACTAGTTTAGCTTGGGGTTGTACTCGCTTGAGTGCTAATTCATTGGTAGTTTGGCTAAGTACACCAATACGTTTACCAATTAAAGACTCAGGAGAACCTAAGTTGCTTCCCTTTTTGACTAATAATTGAGTACCTGTAGCACCATAACTAATTGAAAAATCTACTTTTTTATCCCGTTCCCAAGTAAAACTACTCGCATCACAAACAATATCAAGTTGTCCATTCAGAATTTTTGGAATCCGTTCTCCTGGTGTCACTGTTACCAATTGCAATCGAATTTTCCTTCCCAGTTCTTTTTCTAATTGTTCTTTAATCAGATTCAACATATCTACGGAATAACCAACCAATTGTCCCTGATTATTGGTGTAGGCAAAAGGAATCGCATCTTTGCTTGTGCCTGCTGTCAGTACTCCTGTCCGTGCTATTTTTCCCATCACCGTTTCTGCTTTAGCAACGGCAGGTGTGAATGTTGTTAATAAGAGACTCAAGGTAGTTATTGCCAGTTTTTTATACATATTCCATCTGGGAAATATTGCTTTTTGTCGGCATATTGTACAAGGATGTTCAAAAGTAGTAAAGTCGCTTTATTTTTTTACCTTAGCTTTGTCGATGGCAAAATTACGGATTAAATTCCTACTTGTCAATGGGAATTATAAATTACGTTTTGTTAAACTCAACTTAATAATCAATAATCATATTTACCTTGAGATAGATATACAATATCAAGAAATATATGTTACTTTATTGTTTTAAGTAGAGTAAGTCAGCCTAATCTAGCGATTCACAACGCTAACGCTGGAGCGGAGGAACCATATTTTGGGGCGTATCTCAGATGAGAAGGGCATCTCTCAGCCCTAGCCCGTCAGCTAACTTCGTAGGCATTGAGAGGAGACTGAAGAGGCAGCATTTTTTTAATGTTTTAACCTCATCAGAATCCTTGGCTGGTACTGCTCAGGTTTTTGTACCTGCACTTAACTCTGTTGAGGTTGCATCTGATGATATTTCAACTGAATTTGGCTGCAATATTTGCAGTCGCTGGGCAAACAGCTTGGAAAAAGGCAAAACCTTTCGTTCTCAAGGATGTAATCTTATACCCTGCTTTGGGATTTTTAGGGATTATCCTGTTGTGGTGGGTAATTGCGCTGGTAAATCATGAATTAATGCCCACCCCACCAGAAGCACTGGTTGCCAATTTGGACTACATACTCAACCCTTTCTACCAACGTGGACCGGGCAACTTGGGGATTGGTTGGTTATTACTGGCAAGTATCAGACGAGTATTAATTGGTTTTCTTTTGGGTGCTGTAGTGGCGATTCCTGTGGGATTTCTGATTGGCATGTCTCGATCAGCAATGCTAGCGATAAATCCTATCATTCAGATTTTTAAACCTGTGTCGCCTCTAGCTTGGCTACCTATTGCTTTAGCGATATTTAATTTGGCAGATCCTTCAGCGATTTTTGTGATTTTTATCACTTCTTTGTGGCCGACAATTATTAACACTGCTCTGGGAGTTTCTAGCGTTTCTAAAGATTATTTAGATGTGGCGCGAGTATTGGAAATGCCGCGTTGGCGACAGATTACCAAGATTATTTTACCTGCTAGTTTGCCTTACATTTTTACAGGTTTGCGAATAAGTTTAGGAATTGCTTGGTTAGTAATTGTTGCGGTAGAAATGCTAACAGGCGGTATTGGTATTGGCTTTTTTGTTTGGGATGAATGGAGTCGTTTAAACCTGAGTTCTGTATTTCTTGCTGTATTGGTGATTGGCTTAACTGGGTTAGTTCTTGATTACGCTGTGGGCAGGCTGCAAGAATTTGTCACCCATCGTCCGAAAACTTCAACTTAAGCTAGTGATTTATCGCATTAATTTTGATGGGCTAGATAAAATTACCCTTTTTTTCTCTTCTCTTGGCGCACTTGGCGTCTTTGCGGTTTAATTTTAACCCCTCAGAACTAATAAAACAGACCACTACTGCCTAATAACTAAGTCCAATCAACAATTAACAATTCATCTCCTGTGGAGCTAAAGCCATGAGTAACGCCGACCAAAATTATTGGCATCGACGAGACTTTATTAAGGGAATAGGAGCAACAGCAGCAGGAATGGCGCTCTCTTCCTGTGCAATCTCAGGTGATCGCTCTGCCAAAGGACTGACGGAAGAAGCTGCGGCTGTCGAACCTGTAGTAAATCCCAAATCTTTAGAAAAACCAAATATTACTGTTGGCTACGTTCCAGTTAACGACTGTGCGCCCTTTGCGATCGCTTGGAAAAAAGGTTTTTTCCGTAAATATGGATTGAATGTCAAACTCAACCGGGAAGCCAGCTGGGCAACATCCCGTGACGGACTAATTTTTGGTCGTCTTGATGCCTCACCTGTAGTATCCGGTGCTGTTACCAATGCCAGAATCGGTGCAGAAGGTGCACGTCACGCTCCTTTGTGTGCAGCGATGACCATTCACCGCCACGGTAACGCCATGACGATGAACAAAGCCATGTGGGATTTTGGGCTGCGTCCTTGGTACGAGTACAAACAACAGTATGGCGATCGCGCTTTGGAAGCTTTTGGTCGTGATTTTAGAAGCTATTTTGAAAAACAACCAGCAGAACGCAAAGTCTGGGCAGTAGTCTTAAGTTCCGCCATTTACGAATACTTTGTCCGCTATGTATCTGCTGCTGCTGGTGTCGATCCCTTCAAGGAGTTTCGCATTATTATCGTCCCCCCGCCGCAGATGGTAACTAATGTGCGGATTGGTGCAATGCAAGCCTACATGGTCGCAGAACCTTGGAATACACGGGCAATTACTGGTAATGAAGGTGTCGGTTTTACCTTCGCTCAAGGTAAAGAGGTCTGGTTAGGACACCCAGACCGATTATTGGGGGTGATGCAATCTTTCATCGACAACTACCCAAAAACCTACCGTTCTCTGGTGAAGGCGATGATTGAGGCTTGCCAATATTGCAGTAAACCTGAAAACCGCAAAGAAGTTGCTGAACTGATCACAGACCGCTCATTTACAGGTGCAAGACCCAAAAAGCCGGGTGCGCCAATCACCAAATTTACAGGCCCTGCAATTCTTGGCAACTACAACTATGGTGGGTTTGATGGTAAAGACCGCACTATCAAAGCTGCCGATACAACTATTTTCTTTGACATTCCTGACAATCTTCCCCAAGAACCAGGTGAACACTCTACATTTTTGTGGAGTTCCAGAAGTATTTGGTTGATGACACAAGCTGCTCGTTGGGGACAAATTAAGGAATTTCCCAAAAATGCAGACAAATTAGCCGCAGAAGGGTGGCGAACAGACCTTTATCGAGATATTGCCGCTGAAATGGGTCTTGAGTCCCCTAAAGAGGATTACAAAGTTGAATCACCAGAGGTATTTATCGACAATAAGGGTTTTGACCCCAGTGATCCTGTAGGGTATCTCAACAGTTTTGAAATTAGAGCCAACGCTCCAACTCGTTTTTATATGTCTTAATTGTTGGGAGAAAAAATTATGGCGATCGCCCTCTTGATCAGTACAACTAAATAATACCTATTTAGGCTTTAGATTTTACGAAAAAAATCTGACCATTTACTTCTAACAGTATCAATAATTCTTCTAACTTTGGAGTATCCCATGACTAAATCTACCGCCTTTACTATGGATGATAGGCATAAATTGAATAACTCTGCTTTTTTAGAAATAGAAAATTTAGTCAAGTCTTATCCCAAAAAAGATGGCGGTGAATTTGTCGTCTTAGATAATGTCAATCTCACAGTAGGTGAAGATGAATATATTTCTGTAATTGGTCATTCTGGCTGTGGTAAATCAACGCTGTTAAAGATTGTTGGTGGTTTGGAAAAAGCAACTTCCGGATCTGTACGACTTGATGGCAAAGAAATTCGCAAGCCTGGTGCAGAACGCATGATGGTTTTTCAACATTATTCCCTCCTACCTTGGTTAACTGTGAAAGAAAATATTCGCTTAGCAGTTGACGAAGTGTTAAAAGATGCCACTCGTGCCGAAAAAATTAGCATTGTTAACGAACATTTAGCAATGGTAAATTTGACAGCAGCAGCAGATAAATATCCTGATGAAATTTCTGGAGGAATGAAACAACGGGTCGGCATTGCTAGAGCCTTAGCAATTCGTCCAAAAATGTTATTAATGGATGAACCATTTGGAGCTTTAGATGCCTTAACTCGCGGAAAATTACAACGTCAAGTTTTGGATATTTGGGAAAATCATCGCCAAGCAGTGATGATGATTACTCATGATGTTGATGAGGCTATATATATGTCCGATCGCATTGTTTTAATGACAAATGGCCCAGCTGCTAAAATAGGAGAAATTTTAGAAGTTCCCTTTTCCCATCCACGCGATCGCTCCGAAATGCGAAATTCAAAAAAATACTACGAACTCCGTAATTATGCGCTAAATTTCCTAGAGCAGAATTTTACTACTGATGACTAGTGATTTGTTAGTAAATAGTAGATAGTTGTTTGTTGATGGTTGTTTGTTGTTTGGAGAAAGAAACTACCAACAATCAACAATCAACCAGCAACTACTAACATCCAATTTTGATTGCAAAGAAGTGAATGCTGTGAATATCAAGCCAATGTTAATGCGTTTGCAAGACGCGCTCAATAGAGATGACTTAATTGAGCAAATGTTATTGCACTGTAACCCAATCACATCTTTTTCAGAACAAGTTCAATCTACAAAATCAATCAACTTTATAGTTGGTTATAACAGTTCTCCCAAGAGTCATACTGCCTTGGATATTAGTTTATTGATTGCTCATCAAACACGCTTAGCAACAAAATCACATGTGATAGTTCAAGCTGTCTATGTGTTAGAAGAATACAAAACCAATGATTTTTTTGACGTTTTGCCAACACAGGATTTTAAAACTAGTGAATCCTTTGAGGCACGTCTATCATATTGCCCAGTCAATTTACCATCAACAAATGTTCAAACTCCCGTATTAACTCAAACAAATAAGTTTGCACAAGCAGAACATATCTTATGGCAAGCACGTTGTTTGGCTGAAGAATGGCAGAGTTATTTTAAAGCTCATCTGCGGTTTGGTTGTGTTGCTGATGAACTAGAGAAAGTAGTTGCATCAGAAGCTGCGACTGTGCTGTTTTTAGGTTGTAAATCAGCAAAACATCCGATTGTGCAAAAACTTGGTTCCAATTTTCCTTGTGCGATCATAGGCATACCCACTAGCATTGATGAAGAATGAAGATTAAAGCTTGTAATGAGTACTAATTGATCAGAAACTACTACACCTCTGCTGCGCTCAATACAAGCTTATATATATTATTCGATTTGGTTCATGAGCTTATTCGTAGAGGAAGGCAATAGGCACGAGGAAAAAGGAAACACAACTCTTTGAGATGTGTTGAGTTTTTTCAAAAATTAAATAATAATCATATATAGTAATTCTTTTTGATGTATGTTTAGCTCTACTTAAAAACTTGAATTTGTCTTTTTAATTTTGCAAATAAAACTTAATTTTTTATCATTTGTATTTATATATCTGGAAATAATCACTATTTATAATACTATATAAAAGTCATCTGTAATAGGTGGCTTTTTCGCTTAAGATGCGAATTATTAAATTAGTTAGAGTAGATAGTAATCCGCTTTCAAATTTGCATTAGGGATTCAAACCTCCAGCAAAATAAATAACTGATAACTGATAATTTTATCCAGGTGTAGTCTGTGGAAAACTGGCAAGCTATTCTGAGCATATTTACTTTTGTTACTGTCATTTTTTTAATAATGACAGAGTGGGTTCATTTAACAATAGCAGCGTTATTAGGTGCTTTGTTATTAGTATTTACCAATGTCATGACTTTACAAGAAGCTATTGGCTATATAGGCAAAAGCCACAGCACACTTGGTTTATTTTTTGGTGTAATGGTACTGGTACGAGCATTTGAACCGACAAAAATATTTGAGTATTTAGCGACTCAAATTGTGCTACTAGCTAAAGGAGAAGGTAAACGGCTTTTACTCGGGATTGTGGCGATTACTACTCCTATTTGTGCAGTTTTACCTAATGCCACAACTGTAATGTTATTAGCACCTTTAATTCCGCCAATGGCTGAAGAAGTCGGAGTTAATTTTGTACCATTACTTATTCTAATGGTATTCATAGCTAATAGTGCTGGATTACTGACAATAGTCGGTGATCCAGCAACATTTATTGTGGGTGATGCCATCAATCTGAGCTTTATAGATTATCTAGAGCGCTTAAGTTTAGGTGGAGCGATCGCTGTTGTTACTGTAATAGCTACTTTACCATTTTTATTCCGCAAAATTTGGCATACAAAACTAGAGAATCTAGAACAGTTGCCACATCCGCAAATTAATCATCCACGTATTTTATCAATAGGAGGATTCATAGTAGCTTTTGTACTACTATTTTTTGTCATTGGAGAATCCCTACCAGTGCCGATTTCACCAGCTGCTGTAGCTTTACTAGGAGCAGCTTTGGCAATGCTTTTGTCACATCATAGCAAAATAGATTCTGTTAATAATATTTTACGAGACGTTGATTGGAGTACATTGATATTTTTTATGAGTATCTTTGTGCTAATTGGAGGACTAGAAAAAACTGGCGTCATCCACAATTTATCAGGAATTTTAGGAATTGTTTTGGGAAAAAACATTTTTTTAGGTTCACTGGTTTTACTATTTTTGATAGGACTATTGTCCAGCGTAGTTCCTAATATCCCTTTAGTAGTGGCAATGGTTCCTTTACTCCAACAGTACGTTGTCAATGTTGGATTGGCGCCAACAGAAATTCTAGAACCAAACTTTCAAGGGCAATTTCCGCCAGAGGTATTACCACTATTTTATGCAATGATGTTTGGTGCTACTTTAGGAGGTAATGGAACTTTAGTAGGAGCATCGTCTAATATCGTAGCAGCCGGAATTTCTGAACAACACGGACGCCGCATTTCCTTCAAAACCTTTCTGCACTACGGTATCCCTGTTATGTTATTGCAACTATTTACCGCGTCAGTGTACGTGTTGGTTCGCTTTTTACTCTAAACTAGATAGAAAACTAGACAAAAGTCCACGCGAAGATGATTTTCATCTTGTTTGTGTATTTACAAGTAGGGTTCTACGTAATCACAAGCAGATAGGAAGACACGTAGAGACGATTTCAGGAACTCTGTACATAGATGTGTCAATAAACCTCTTGCAAAAATAAAAATAACCCCACACCCATTTTCAAAATAGGTGTAATCTACCTCTTTGTCCTCTTCTTTATTCAGAAACGATATTACGTTAATATATATTTCCAGCTTTTAGAAATACTATATATTGCTGGATTATAGGGTGGTACTCTATAAAGTGATACTTTAAATCAACTGTAGGGCAATAAAAACAAATTGTCTTCAGGGGTAAAAAAGCTAAAAGCGAAACTAATTTACAACCCAAAAAGGATTACAAATATGAGTTCGCTAGAAGGAGAAAATTTTCATTATAGTTTTGCAGATTCTGCACCAGGTGGTTTAGTTCCAAGCATAAATCAGCCTACATTGAGTAATAACTTTGGCGACATTAGCAGTTTAGATAAAGTCAGAGATATTCTTTTTGGCGGGCAAATGCGAGAATTAGAAAAAAAATTTACACGCCTAGAAGAGCGTCTCTTGAAAGAATGCAATAGCTTAAGAGACGAAACGAAAAAACGTTTAGATTATTTAGAAAACTACATCAAAAATGAGATTGAAGCTGTAAATGACCAAGTAAAAAGTGAACAATCAAAACGAGAGGAAGCTATCAACACCCTCAGTGAAGAGCAAAAGAATATCAATAATTCCTTAGAAAGAAAAATTTCTCAATTTGATGAACAAACAGCAACAAAAACACGAGAGTTACGCGAACAAATTCTCAATCAATCTCAAAGCCTACAGGATGATATTCGGCAAAAATACGAAGAAATTTTAGCACTGCTACAACGAGAATCTCAAGAAATACGTGCAGAAAAAACAGACCGTTCCACTCTCGCAGCTATGTTTACAGAATTAGCAATACGGCTGAATTCTCGACAGTAGTACCTGGCGTGGAAGATTTGGAGCAATAATTTGTGAAATGGTATGAGTAATTGAATGAGTCTACTTAAGTAGACTTAAACTATCAGCCAAGAAATTTATTTCTTGGCGCTCAAAAAAAATAGTTGCAATATTATGACAGGTGCCTTTTCTGGGTAGTAAATAACTACTAACAAGCTTATCACTTTTAGTTGCTAACTCCTATTTATAACAAAAATTACAAAAAAGATGCAACTCAATATAAATCATGAGTTGGGCGGTGTTGGCTATGAATGAATATTCTCGCAATGAATTAACATACAAATCACCTAAAGTTTCTAATGTTAGCAAACCCGAGGAAAGTAACAATGGTGCGGAAGCTACTGATGAACTAAGTGAACTCCGTAGTTTGCTTTTGGGGGTAGAAACTGCACAACTTAGTAAACTATATGATCGATTAGAAAATCCTCAAATTCAAGCAGAAGATTTGAGTCGTCTGCTTCCAGAAGCTGTAATTCTGCGAACAATGCAAGATAAACAGTTAGCTGAAGCAATAGTTCCCACAGTTGAACAAGCAATTCAGTCTTCTGTTAAGCAAGATTTAAATGTTCTTTCTGAAGCATTTTTCCCCATAATTGGCCCTGCTACTCGTAAGGCAATTAGCACAGTTCTAGGCGAAATGATTCAATCTTTAAATCAAACACTAGAACACAGCATGTCTCCAGAAAGTTTTAAGTGGAGACTAGAAGCACGACAAACAGGGAAAACATTTGCTGAAGTTGTTTTGCTACGTACCCTGATTTACCGAGTAGAACAAGTATTTTTAATTCACAAAGAAACTGGATTATTGCTGCAACATATTTTAGCGCCACAGGTAGCTGCTCAAGATCCTGATTTAGTTTCAGCTATGCTGACGGCTATTCAAGATTTTGTCAAAGACTCTTTTAATATCGAAAAAGGTGAGGCGTTACAAAGTTTGCAGTTTGGAGAACTCACCATCTGGATTGAGGAAGGACCACAAGCAGTATTAGCAGGTATCATCCGAGGGAATGCTCCCCAAGAACTGCGATTAATCTTTCAAAAAGCTATTGAAAATATTCACCTGAAATTGCATAGAGAATTTCATGCTTTTACAGGTGAAACAAAACTATTTACAGCTAGCAAACCATATTTAGAAGAATGTTTAGAAGCTAGGTATAAAGTTCCATCTCAGAAAAATTACATCTATGCATGGAGTTTCTTGGGTGCGATCGCGATCGCACTGGGAATGTGGAGCTTTTTTAGCTTTAGAGAACAACTACGCTGGAATGCGTATCTAGAAAAGCTTAACTCTCAACCTGGTATTGTTGTGGTTAAAGCCAACAAAGGGTATGGAAAAAATTTCATATTTGGAATGCGTGATCCTTTAGCTACAGATCCATATTTATTAATGAACCAAGCTAAAATTAATCCCCAAACAGTGATCAGCCAATGGGAACCTTATCTGTCCTTAGAGCCACAAATCATAGTCAAAAGAGCCACAAAATTACTACAACCTCCCAAAACTATATCACTTAAAGCTGACGAAAATCGCATTCTTTATGCTACAGGAACAGCACCACGTCAATGGATTTTAGAAGCAAGAAAAACTTGGCGTTTTCTTCCTGGTGTAACTCAATATATTGATAAAGATATAGTTGAATCAGAACTACAACAATTACAATTATATCAACAACAAATAGAACAAGAAAAACTTTTATTTCTTGAAGGTACTACTGAATTTGTTCCCGGTGAAATTGCTAAATTACAAAATATAGTATTAGCAATCAAAAATTTATCTAGTGTGGCCAAGTCTTTAGGAAAAGATGTGCGTTTTGAAATCATAGGACACACAAATACCACAGGAACAGAGCAAAGAAATATGATACTCAGTCAAGCTCGTGCTAGTAAAATTCTCGCTTATCTAAATTCCCAGGGCATCAATACTAGGAATTTTACTACTGTAGGTGTAGGTTCAACTGAACCCTTACAAACAGGTCTTACAGAACAAATTCAGCAAGTTAACCGTAGGGTATCTTTTAAGGTATTCTTAATTGATGCGCGTAACTGAAGGACAATACTCATGCTCCAAAAAAAAATTTGCATGGTAGGTGCGTTTGCTACTGGTAAAACTAGTTTAGTAGGAAGGTTTGTTCACAGTATTTTTTCAGAAAAATATCAAACGACTGTAGGTGTAAAAATTGATAAAAAGACAGTAAATATTCAAGATAAAGATATAAATTTTATCCTTTGGGATCTATATGGAGAAGATGAATTTCAAAAAGTGCGTATGTCATATTTACGTGGTGCGTCGGGTTATTTGTTAGTAGTAGATGGAACTAGAAAGAATACTCTGGAAAAAGCTTTTAACTTACAAATTAAAGTAGAAAATACTATTGGAAATGTGCCATTTATACTTGTACTTAATAAGTGGGATTTGACAGATGAATGGGAAATCAGTGATGTCGAAATTAACGAAGTAGTGCAAAGGGGTTGGATTGTGATGAAAACCAGCGCTAAAACAGGTTTGGGCGTAGAAGAATCTTTCCAAATTCTTGCTAATAAAATTTTAGAAAATATAGATAAATAGTGAAGTAAAAATATAATTGAATAGCATAAGTGATAAACAAAAGCTAGGTTGATTCACTTCTATTTTTTAAGTAAAAATAGCGGTTTGCAGTTAGGTTAAGTATAGGAAAAAACGAACACAGATAAACACAGATGAACACAGATGCAAACCGATAAAACTGTACTTAATCCAAGCAAGAAGTGCTATATCAAATCAACAATATTTAATTACAACTACCTATCATGAGCAACTCGATTACGGCAGATGTGTTTGCTGCTTTGGATATTTTAGTCTTGGAACGATTAGACTTTGGCCGCTTTAGAATTACTGGAACTCCACCAGATTGGTTACAACTATTTTGTCGCCATCAAGTCAAATCTGGTATGCAAATACTTATACCGCAACAAGAGTTTCCTTTTTTAGAAAATTTTCTTATAGACGCAGAAGAGCTATGGAATAGAAATGATAAAAATCAATTGAAATCAGGCATATGGTATCAATTAGATTTATCTGGTAAAGAATATCATTTTGAAGCTACAGCAATTTATGTTCAAGATACTAAAATTTTATTAATAAAATTATTACATGAAGAATTTGAATAAAAAAGAAATTTGATCCAAAAAGCTAGAGATAATCAACTCAACTACCAATATATTACGAAAGAGAATCAAAAAAAAGATATTTTGATTCACTGTATTATGCATGATATTGCTGGGCAACTCAGTGGTATAAATTGCTGTTTAATGTTATTGGAAACTGAAAATTTAACACCAAAAGCTAGAGAATATTTAGAAATTGCTAAAAAACAAGCACTTCAGGAAGAAATTTTAATTAGAGATATTTTAAATGCATTTTCTGCTGAGGTAACTTCTCTAGAATCTTTTACTGTAGATGCAGATATGGCTCCAAATGTACTAACTTCTGCACAAGAAGTAATCCAACTTTTATCACCTACTTTTGTACTGAATCAAGTACAGTTACAGCTTGCTGATAATATTGATAAAACATTAGATTGGCGGGTTATTAGTGATAAATCACGTTTGAACCGGATTATCGCCAATTTGGCAGAGAATGCTTTTCGTCACAGTCCAATGGATTCTACAGTTACAATTGGTTTACAGGAAGAAGAAGATTCTATTGTTATTACTGTAGATGACCAAGGGTCTGGTGTACCACCAGAAAGTGTGAAGCATATATTTGAAAAGTTTTCTCAAGTTGGTAAGTCGGGTAGAGTTGGACTCGGACTATATTTTTGTCGTATAACAGTAGAACGTTGGGGTGGACAAATTGGTTATCAGCCTCTACCGCAAGGCGGTTCTCGGTTTTGGGTTCGGCTATTAAAACCCAAGCCAAAAACTGAGGAGTAATAGGCATATATACAATTCAGTATGAGTAATAGAAGAATAAAACCGCAGAGGAACAGAGGACACAGAGTAATAAGAGTTAGAGAATTATGTTGCGTAAGTCCTGATAAGTTATTACATTCAATTGCATAAAATTTAGGGTGCGTTAGCTACAGCGTAATGCACCAAGGTTTGGCAACAATGGTACTTTACGGATAGCACTAACACACCCTACCAAGTTGGACTCAAGTCCTTAATTTCAATTCAAGGTTAACAGACTACTAGCCTTCTAGTAACCAATAAAGTGTAAAACATCGCGTAAAACACTGTAACCAGCTAAATCCCAAAGCAAATAAGCAAGAAAGCCAATCATTGCCAAACGGCCATTCCATAATTCCGCCTGGGGATTTAAGCCAAAGATAAAAGCATTACGATCGATGCCATTGTAAGCGTTAGCTACTGGTGGTAAATCTGTAGAAGGACGTTTTTCACGAGTTTCCATTTTTTGTCTCCTTTAAACCAATACTGTTGAGTTAAATTGCATCATTACAGAGAGTTGGTGTTAGTATCCAACAATATGTAAAACATCACGTAACACGCTATAACCAGCTAAATCCCAAAGTAAATAAGCAAGAAAGCCAATCATTGCCAAACGACCATTCCATAATTCTGCTTGGGGATTCCAGCCAAACAAAAAGGCGTTGCGGTCTTTGCCGTTATATTCTGTAGCAATTGGTGGTAAATCTGTAGAAGGACGAGTTTCCATTTTGCCTCCGAGTTAATTCTATTGATTGCTTAATTTTTTGCTTATTAGCTACTAGTTATTGGTTTTTATTTCAAGCTGAATAACTAATAACTAATTGCTTCTTCCGAATCACTTGTTACATATGTTTACTTTAGCTAGGAATTATTAGCTTGCTGTATTCCTATGGTTACAAAGTCTAGGCACTCCTAATGGACGATAATTCAACCTGTTTTTGAATGCAGGAATATGCCTTAAGAGGATGAAAAAATTTGATTTCTAAATAAATTTTAAAATAAACAATTTATTCAGTAATATTACTGAATAAATGATAATAACGCCAAGCTGAAGTATGAGTGAGAAAAACTTATATCTAATGTAGTATATGTTATCAGACCTGAGGCGGATGCCGTAATAGCCTAAATTCCACGATTCTGAGCTAAGGAATTGGGTATGGCGAATGATATACGAGTAAAAGTAATTAGCAACTTTTTATACCACATAGTTAAAACATAGAGGAAGGAAATAGAATGTTTCAGAGTACAGTAACAACGCTGGAACTCTCCCAGTCCCTATTTTGGATAGCGCAGGTGATAGTACAGCCACAGGATATATCACCAGCACAGGCATCGGTTGCTTTCTCAGGACCGCGTTTTTTTACTGCTTTAATCTCTGGTGTGATCCTGGCTTTTGCGTTTCAGTTAGTATTAACTAACCTTTCAGTTGCCGCAGGTATTTCCTATTTGGGGCGTCCCTCTGATTCAAATTCAGAACACGGGGAAGTCAGCAGTTTAGGGGGAACGATCCGCAAGATTGGTACAGCAGTAGGAATTTGGACTTTAATCACAGTTACGATCGCATTGGCGATCGCTTGCTTTTTGGCTGTGAAAATGAGTCTGATGATTTTTAGTCCCGGATTGGGGGCAATTCTCGGTTTGGTAATTTGGGGCGCATACTTCCTATTGTTGGTGTGGGTGAGTTCCACCACGGTAGGTTCTTTAGTCGGTAATGTGGTTAACAGTGCCACTTCTGGTTTTCAGGCAATTATGGGAACAGCCACCGCCGCCTTGGGTGCAAAGGCTGTTAACCAGCAGGTAGTAGCCACCGCTGAAGCCGCAGCCGCAGCAGTTCGTCGGGAATTAGGTAGTGCGATCGACCCTACCAGCGTCCGCGAAAAGGTGGAAGATTACCTAGAAATGGTGCGTCCTCCGGAACTAGACTTAAACAAGATTCGCGGTGATTTTGAAAGATTGTTGAGTGATCCGCAAATCAGGGAAATGGCTAAAAGTGGCGATATTCGTAATATAGATCGCCAGAAGTTTATTGATTTAGTCAGCAGTCGCACCGACCTCTCGAAGCGCGATGCTAACCGGATCGCTGATACCTTGTATAGTGTTTGGCAACAGATAGTAGGTCAAACTCAGTCCCAAGACCAAATGGCTGAGTTGGTTAATTATCTGAAGTCACTCCAGCCAGGACAAGCGAACACAGACGAACTCAACCGCAAACTAGATCAGCTGATTGCAGAAATGCGTTCTGCTAAAGATGCTAATCAAAAAGCAGCCCAAGAAGCAACTCCTGGCCCGATTCAACGGACGTTACAACAGGGAATAACAGCTTTAACTGGGATTGTGTTAGGACGGACTGATCTGTCAGATTTAGATGTCGAAAAAATCTTAGGCGCTTTAACCACAGCCAAAGAAAAAGTCACTGAAAAAGCAGATCAATTAGGACTATCAATACCAAAACGACCTTACAGCCCGATTCGTGCGGATGTAGAAAATTACCTACTCAACACTTATGCTTGGCAGTTGAGTCAGGAGAAAATCGCTCAGGATTTCCGCGATGTGATCTACGATCCTGCTGCTGATCCCGGAACGGTGCGCCGGGAATTAGAGGAACTATCTCGCAGCGATTTTGTTAACATACTGCAACAGCGTGGTCTTTTGACCCAGGCAGAAATTCAGCGCATTGCTGATCAATTAGAAGCTGTGCGGCAAAATGTATTGGTGACAGTCACTGCTGAGGAAGAAAGAGAAATAGTACAGGATTTACAACGCCGAGTTGAAAGTTATTTACTCGTCACTCCCAAATCAGAATTAACTCCAGAGGGAATTGAACAGAACTTTAAACCACTGTTGCAAGACTCCGATGCAGATTATGAAACCCTGTCGCGCCGCTTAGCATTGTTAGACCGTCAAGAACTGCGGGAGATACTGCTAGAACGCAACGATATTAATCCACAAGAAGCAGACACAATTCTCAACGAACTGGAAAGACAACGCGATCGCGTTTTAGTTGAATCCAAAGGACTAGCAGATCAAGCCAAATACCAAGCCGAAACCCTCTGGTTAAATTTAGAGTCATATCTGCGTAACACTGGTAAAGAAGAACTCAATCCCAACGCTATTAGAGCCGAGTTAAGAAGACTCTTAGAAGACCCGCGGGCTGGAATTGCAGCGGTTCGGGCGCGTCTGTCTCGTTTTGATCGCGATACTTTAGTCAAATTGCTCAGTCAGCGCCAAGACTTGAGTGAAGACCAAGTTAACCAAATTCTCAGCACAGTTGAAGAATCTTGGCATAGTTTTCGCCATGCACCCCAAGCCGTAGTCGATAAAGCTAAACAACAGTACGACTCGGTTACAACTACCATCGCTGATTATCTGCGAAACACTGGTAAAGAAGAACTCAACCCCGAAGGTATTCAACGGGATTTAAATCGACTGTTGCAAAATCCCAAAGAAGGAGCGATCGCTCTCCGTCGACGTTTGTCTCAAGTAGATAGAGATACCCTCGTAAAATTACTGAGTCAACGTCAAGATTTATCCGAAGAACAAGTCAATCAAGTCATTGATTCTATTCAAGACACAATTCGGAATATCGTCCGCTCACCCCGTCGTTTAGCTGCTCGGACACAACAAAGAGTAGAAACATTCCAAACTTATTTGGAAGAGTATTTACGGCGCAGTGGCAAGGATGAACTCAACCCAGAAGGTATTAAACGCGACTTGTATCTGTTATTACATGATCCCCGTGTGGGTATGGAAAGTTTGAGCGATCGCTTAGCTCAATTTGACCGCTCTACAATTATCACCTTGCTGAAACTGCGCGAAGACCTCAGGGATGATGAAGCAGCGCGGATTGCAGATACAATCATCTCTGTCCGGGATTCCTTTGTAGAGCAAGTACGGGCAATCCAACGCCGTATTCAAGACGCCATCGACTCAATTTTTGAGCGTATCCGTAACTACCTCAACTCCTTAGAGCGTCCCGAACTGAATTATGATGGTATTAAGCGGGATATTCGCACATTGTTTGATGATCCCCAAGCTGGGTTTGAAGCCTTACGCGATCGCCTGTCTTCTTTCAACCGTGACACCTTGGTAGCTGTCTTGAGTTCCCGGGAAGACATCTCCGAAGAAGATGCTAATCGGATTGTCGACCAAGTAGAACGAGCGCGTCAAACCGTCCTGCAAAGAGCAGAACGCTTGCAACAAGAAGCACAGCGACGCCTAGAAGAGGTGAAGCACCAAGCCCAAAAGCAAGCCGAAGAAACCCGCAAAGCAGCCGCATCAGCAGCTTGGTGGTTGTTTGCTACAGCCCTAGTATCGGCAATATTCTCTGCAATTGCTGGAGCAGTAGCAGCGATCGCTTTATAGTATTAGCAAAACAATTACAAGTTGTCTCCGCTAAACCTACTGTAGCCTCTCATTTATGAGAGGCTTTTTTAACGCAATACGGTTCAGTTAAGGATTTTTAGTACAAAAAATTGATCTGTACAGACGCGCCATTGATCTGTAGAGACGCGCCATGGCGCGTCTCTACAAAGGATTGTAAGCTTATCTGAACCGTATTGTTTTTAATGTGCGCCTCCGTTGCAGACTCACGTAAATTTAATTTTGCCTAACTACATTAACACATTGAAAAAGCCAGCCCCCTATTTTCACGAGAGAACCAGCTTTGTAACTTATTATATGCATCCTAATTGCTGTCCTGATCAGGGCACATTTCTTAACCAAACTTACCACTTACATATTCTTTGGTGGCTTGTTGTTGAGGATTTTGGAAAATTGCCTCGGTACGGTCATATTCTACTAAGTAACCAGTACGACCACCTTTTTCGGATGTTTGGACATTGAAAAAGGCTGTCATATCAGACACACGCGAAGCTTGTTGCATGTTGTGAGTCACAATCACCACAGTATAGCGTTGTTTGAGTTCGTGGATCAGTTCTTCAACTTGCAGAGTAGAAATAGGGTCAAGGGCAGAACAAGGTTCATCCATTAAAATCACATCTGGCTGAACTGCGATCGCTCGAGCAATACACAAACGCTGTTGCTGACCACCAGATAAAGATAAACCACTTTGTTTGAGTTTGTCTTTAACATCGTCCCACAAAGCAGCTTGTTTGAGCGATCGCTCTACTAATTCATCCATATCCCCTTTGTAGCCGTTGAGTCTAGGCCCAAAAGCGATATTGTCATAAACTGATTTGGGGAAAGGGTTGGGTCTTTGAAACACCATCCCAATTTTCCGCCGCACTTCTACCGGGTCAACTTGGGGTGCATAGAGGTTTTCATCATAGTAAAAAACCTTACCCTCTGCCCGAAATGATTCAATGAGATCGTTGAGGCGGTTGTAGCATCTTAGCAATGTACTTTTACCACATCCAGATGGGCCAATAAAGGCTGTAACGCGATTTTTCGGGATATCCATCCAGACATCACGTACTGCTAAGAAATTACCGTAGTAGATGTTCAGTCCCTCAGTCCGTAGGACAGTATCTGTTTGGTTGGCAGTGCTTATGTTTGTTACCATAATATAATATGATTACTGACTTAACTTTTGATTAGAGATGTAGACAAAACGGAAATTATGTGTACTTTTTGCGATGAGTTGCCAAACGAGCAATGATACTAGTAAGCAGAACCATCAACACCAAGATCAAAGATGCTGCCCAAGCCATTGATTGCCAGTTTTTGTAGGGAGAGATCGCGAAGTTATAAACCAAAACTGCCAGGGAAGCTGTGGGTTGAAATAAGCCTTCAAACCAGTACTGAGAAAACAACGCAGTGAACAAAAGAGGTGCGGTTTCACCTGCGGCTCTAGCGATCGCCAGTGTGGAGCCTGTAACAATTGCTGGTAAAGCTGCTGGTAAAACTACCCACATCACTGTTTGAAAGTTTGTTGCTCCTAAACCAACTGCGGCTTGTCGTAAATCATCTGATACCATCTGTAAAGCTTCGTCTGTGGTTCTTACAATAATTGGTAGCATCAATACTGACAGTGCTACTCCCCCAGCCAAAGCAGAATAAGTGCCGATTGCCAACACGACAACGCCATAGGCAAATACCCCAGCAATAATCGAGGGAACACCACTGAGAATGTTGGTAGAAAAGCGTACCCAGCGAGCTATTTTCCCAGAGCTAAACTCAGTTAAATAAACAGCAGCCAAAACACCTATGGGGATACTGATCAAAGCCCCTATTCCTACCATGATGATCGTACCGATGATGGCATTACCAAAACCCCCTCCTAGGGCCAATGGAGGTGGTGGCAATTCAGTAAACAAACTTGGCCGCAAACTGCTAAAGCCTTGAATGATGACGTAAGAAAGCACTGCAATTAAAGGTACAAGTGCCAAAACTCCACAGATAAATGCTATGACTGTCATCACAATGTTAATGAGTGTCCGGGGTGATGACGAGCGAGCTAAGCTACTGCGGAGCGATGTACCTTGAGATTTATCTGTATAAGCCATATTTCAACACGCTTCAAAACAAAAAAGGCCACATTCTACAGTCGCTTCACTCGCAAGACTATATACTCAGCCAAAACATTTACTATGAGGGTCAAAACAAACAGAATCAAAGCAGCGTACATGAGAGCAGATATTTGCAGACCACTGGCTTCGGCGAACTGGTTTGCTAACAAAGAAGAAATGGTATTAGCTGGTGCAAACAATGAAGGGCTGATTCTGTTGGAGTTACCAATTAACATTGTCACAGCCATTGTTTCTCCCATTGCCCGACCTAAAGCCAGCATCACAGCACTGACGATTCCCGAGAAAGCAGTAGGTAAAATAACTTTGAAAATGGTTTCCCAACGAGTTGCTCCCAGTCCCACAGCTGCTTGACGCAAACTAGAGGGTACAGAAATTAAAGCATCGCGAGAAATTGCTGTAATGATTGGCAAGGTCATAATACTTAAGATGATTCCCGCAGCAAACATTGATGGCCCTGTGGGAACGGTACTAAAAATTGGCAGCCAACCAAAAGAACCGTTCAACGATCTACCAAGGGGTGTAAGCAAAGGAATCAAAACAAAAATTCCCCAAATGCCATAGACTACGCTGGGAATTGCTGCTAGCAATTCTATCAAAAACACCAGTACTGTCCGTATGGGTAACGGTAGCCAATTTTCGCTTAATAGGATAGCAGTGCCAACACCAATCGGTACAGCTATTAACAAGCCAATAAAAGCACTAACTAATGTACCGTAAACTTGCGGTAGCACACCGTATATATTGTTAACAGGGTTCCAATTACTTTCACTTAAAAAGCGGAATAAACCAAATTTTTGGATAGCAGGTACAGACTCAATACCAACCTCTATGGCTATCCACAATAAAATACCAGCGATCGCCAGAGCAAGTACCCGTGTTACCCAAATAAAGCCTTTATCTAAAAACTTTTCAAACTCAGAGCGTGGTTTAACTGTAAATTTGTTACCTTGGGCAGATGTATTCATGAATAACTTTACCCATCAATGGTTCAAAAAATGGGAGCGAACCAGACTAATCATAAAATTAGGGATTTTAATGAATTCGGAAATTGGCATAAACCTGTGTTGATCCACGCTAGTCCTTGAAATTTAATAGCTTTAAAATTCAAAGGTTTATATCTCAAAATTCCGAATTCTGAATTCATAACTTGTTGTTATTGTTTATTTCCACCTTGTTGTGGCGCACCTGCACTGGTATTGTCAGCTGAACCTACAGCAATTTTGTAGTCAGAGCTAATTGCATCCGCAGCCGTAGCTACTTTCTGAACTACGTTTGCAGGTAGAGGAACATAACCTAGTTCAGCAGCATTTTTCTGACCTTCTGTCAGGCCGTACTCAATCATCGCTTCTATGGCTTTGGCTTTTGCTGGATCAGAGTATTTTTTGGCAGTTAAAAGCCAAGTGTAGGTAACGATGGGATAAGATTCGTCTCCTTCTGGATCTGTAATGAAGGCACGGAGATTTTCTGGTAGGGTAACTGCTTCTAGAGTTTTAGATGCCGATTCTTCGGTTGGTACAACAAACTTACCTGCTTTATTTTCCAAAGCAGCATATTTGAGGTTATTTTGTTTGGCGTAGCCGTATTCTACATAACCAATGGAGGCTGGTGTTTGGGTAATTTGGGCAGTCACACCTTCATTACCTTTCGCACCAACTCCCACAGGCCAGTTAACAGTTTTGCCTTCACCGACTTTACTCTTCCATTCTGGGCTAATGGCGCTAAGGTGTTTTGTAAACACACCTGTGGTTCCACTACCGTCAGAACGATAAATTACTGTAATTGGTTCGTTAGGAAGTTTGGCGCCTGGGTTGGCAGCAGTGATTTTTGGGTCGTTCCAAGACTTGATCTTGCCCAGAAGAATATCGGTATAAACTGCCCGTGGAAGCTTTAACTCTGGAACATCTGGCAAGTTGTAAGCTAACACGATACTACCAGCTGTCATGGGCAACATGAGTACACCCTTGTCTGCTGGTACTTTTTGGATTTCTTCATCTTTCATGGCCACGTCACTGGCGCCAAAGTCTACAGTACCTTGGGTAAATTGCTCAACTCCAGCACCGCTACCAACAGACTGATAGTTAATTTGTAGGTTGGGATACTTTTTGTTTAAGTCAAAAAACCAACGACTGTACAGTGGTGCTGGAAAAGATGCACCAGCTCCAGTTAACGATACTTTGCCACCAAGATCCAATTTGGCAGGACCAGAGGCTGTGGTATCAGTAGCTGCACCAGGAGTCGCGTCGCCAGTGGAAGTGTTGTTTTGGGCTTCCTGTCCACCGCAAGCAGCTAGGCTAAATGCCAGTGCTAAGACTGAAATAGTTCTCGTTAGGCGAGATTTATTGATTACTGACGTACGGGAAAGCATGGATTGTAATATTCGGTGTTATTTTTCCAGCTAAGCCCCTACAATATATAACTTTTTGGTAAAGGGAAGGTTAAAGGTAGAGGTTTATTATTCTTTTAAGTAGTAAATTTATGAAAATTTTATTTTCTTTACTTGATGGAAGTTGTTGCTTGCAATCTATTTTCGTTTCAGAACAAATAGACAATTGGTACATTTGTATTACTATTGAATATAATTGAATGGTTATACAAAGTCAAAAAAGTAATCCTTTTCTAGGGTTTATTAAATAATTAGAAAAAAGAATCAAGAAGGAAAAATAAATCAAAAATTGAATAAATAACTATAGAAAAAATTTTTTTGTTTATTAACATATATTTAAAAAGATTTGTTTCATGATTGATTTTAATCTGTTTTTAATTTTGCAATTCAGAATTATCGCAATTTAAAAATCATGAGCATCTATTTATAAATATTACCTTTATTGATTAAAATCATGAAACTAATTGCATATTTTGTTGAATTTAAGACTGAGAAAAAATAACAACATTATGTTTTTAAGTAAAATCTATTCTAAAATTTAGGTGCATGTTTAACAAAATTTTTTATTAACAAAAGAAATGAAAAGAGACAGAGTGTAAATCTTGATCGTAATTCACTAATAGAAAAGCTTGATAAAATGTGATCGCAACAAAATTACAACACCAACAACAAACGAATATTGTGGTCAAACTAATTAAGGTTACTACTTAACTAAATCAACACTTTCTCGATTGATATTTTGCACCAATTTTTGGTTTTGCCAAGAAATTTATTTCACTGTGAGAAGTTCTAGTTTGCGAGTAGCTGACTAGGTAATACCAATTCCCTTTAAACGTGAAACATATTTGTGTTGAACAGATGTGCCATGGCACCTCTGGTACAGGATTTAAATGTATCGTGATTAACGTGAAATGGTATAAGTCTTCGAGGTCCGTTTCAGCAGACTTAAGCTATCGGTAAGTGCAAAATATCAGCCGACCACTAGCGACGATTGCCACTAGTAGTTCACCAAATTGATTTTGACAGTTTAGCTAGATCCCCGACTTTTTAAAAAAGTCGGGGATCTGACGTCTGGCAAGCTGTCAAAACTTGTGTCGTAGAGTACTAGCAACAAATGAAAGAAACAAAATTTTTCTCCTACACCCCCATACCTTATGTGTTTCTGAAGAGCAAACTTTTGTACCACAAAAGAAAACTAGACAACACTGTCTTGAAAATAGGGATCGGGGATTGGGGCAGAGATTTTCATGCCCTCGTTGTAGGCGATCGCCCATGAGAGGCTGACTTGAAGATCACGCCTGTCGCAGTCAACAGCGGTTAAACTATAATGATATTTCTCAAAAAAAGGATAAAATATAGCACTTATAGAAAAATGGTCAAACTTTTATTTGAGGCAGTTATGAGTGAGTCATTGCGGTTTTGGCATTGTCTTCATGAACAACTAACTTGCTCCTTGGGTTATTGCTTAGCAGTGGTTTGGTATGGTGAATATACATTAACCAACAAAGAACAAAGGCTCAAGCTGAATATCTTACAAATCAAGTTTTACTGACGCATCATTAAATTAGTTATTTTCGCTTTTACATCAGAATCATTTGCACGAGTGTATTGTAAATGCTAGCTGCTTCCAATCAACTGTTATGGTCTATGATTGGCTTACTGCTAACTATGGGTGGAACCTTCTTAGAAGCAAATATTACCACCTTACCTTGGAGTTGGAGTAAGCACGGAATTCATACTTTTTCTCTGGGTGTCACTTTTCAAATTGGTGGGGTATTACTTGTAGGATGTTTAGGAGGCAAAAATGCTGGCGCCATTTCCCAGATAGCTTATTTAGTTATGGGGTTAACTCTGTTACCCGTATTTGCTGCTGGCGGTGGTCCTGGCTATGTTAAGCTATCACAGTTTGGCTATTTACTAGGTTTTATTCCAGGAGCTTGGATTTGTGGCTTTTTTGCCTTTAAAGCTAGACCTAGACTGGAAACACTAGCGTTTAGTTGTATTTGTGGCTTGTTAACTGTTCACGTCTGCGGTATTAGTTATTTGATTCTCAGCTATGTTTTGCAGTTGCATAGTACAGAAACTATGACCCTGATGCAAGCAATCCTCAAATATTCTTGGTTTGCACTACCAGGCCAACTAGCTGTCATCTGTGCTGTTACTGTCATAGCGTATGTGCTACGGCACTTGATGTTTTATTAGTCTTTTGTCATTTGTTATTTGTCATTTGTTATTTGTCATATGACCAATGACCAATGACTAATGACTAATGACTAATGACTAATGACTAATGACTAATAATTACTTTGCCATGCGTTTTAAAAATAAATTCTTCTGGATTACTGCCTTTGTTGCTTTTTTTTTAGACCAAATCACAAAATATTGGGTGGTGCAAACCTTTAGCTTGCAACAAACATTGCCCCTGTTACCCGGTATATTTCACCTAACTTATGTGACTAATACTGGTGCAGCTTTTAGTTTGCTATCAGGAAAAGTAGAGTGGTTACGTTGGCTATCTTTGGGAGTAAGTTTAGCACTAATAGCTTTGGCATGGTTCGGTCCGCTCTTAAACCGTTGGGAGCAGTTAGGCTATGGTTTAATCTTAGGCGGTGCTATGGGTAATGGTATAGATCGCTTTGCTTTAGGCTATGTTGTTGATTTTCTGGATTTTCGACTAATTAACTTCCCAGTATTTAATTTGGCAGATGTATTTATTAACATTGGCATTGTCTGTCTGCTGATTGCCGCTTTTCAAAAAACACCAACCTCCAGTCGTAGGCATTAAACTAGGGATCGGGGATTCAAGGGGCGACAAGGAAGACAAGGGAGACATGGATAAAGATTTCTCCAACACTTCCTACACTCCTTACACTCCTCACATTTCCTGTTAGTCGTGGGGACCGGTGAGTTCCCCGATCCCTATTTTCAAGCTAAATCCCTATAAAGATACAAGAGGCCATTCAACATGGCCTCTTGTCGTTTTAAAAAAGCCGCAAATTGTTAAACACGTCAAAGACTAATAAATTTGTATCAGAGTCATCTCACAACAATGGGAAGCCTGATTTTTGTAATTAGTTACCAGTACCAGTACCAGTACCAGTACCACTGCCAGGAGTGATCTGAGTTGGACTGCTAGAGTCGGGTGCAGGAGTTGTGCTATCTGGAGACGGAACTGTGCTGTCTGGTGCAGGAGTGATTTGAGTTGGACTGGTTGAGTCGGGTGCAGGAGTTGTGCTATCCGGAGCCGGAACTGTGCTATCTGGCGCAGGAGTGATCTGAGTTGGACTGGTTGAGTCGGGTGCAGGAGTTGTACTGTCAGGAGCCGGAGTAGTTGTGCTATCTGGAGCCGGAGTTGTGCTATCCGGAGCCGGAGTTGTACTGTCAGGAGCTGGAGTTGTCTCTTCTGGAGTTGTACTGTCAGGAGCCGGAGTAGTTGTGCTATCTGGAGCCGGAGTTGTGCTATCTGGAGCCGGAGTAGTTGTGCTATCAGGTGTTGTAGTATTGCTAGATGCTCCCTGACACCGGGAATTTAATGGGAAATACTCACACAGAATCTTCTTCCCTTCTGGTGAAAGCTTGATTTCTGGAGGTGTACCAGTTGTTTCTGTTTGTTGTTGACTTAGTTCAGGAAATTTGGTGATTTGGGCAGCAGCAATATTGCTGGTTAATGCCAGAGTCAGGGCTGTACCTGTTAGGGTCAAAAATCTCCCCTTCATATTACTTAACCTCAACACCTTCAAAGAATACTCGGCCCATTAAATCAAACAATAGGTTTTATAAAATCTGCCTAAAAGTAGATGTATTTTTTGACGTTTACATGTTTCAGCTAGTAAGATTGTAACAATTAAATCATTATATAATAATCTTTTAGTAGAAATAAATACCTCCAATTTAAGGCTTAGCTGTGATCATGCAAGCAATTGGAGTATTTTAAGCATAAAACTAACATAAACAAGATCAAATTTTGATACTCGATTAAGATGTAAAAAAATTAACGCCCAAAGTCATATTGATATATATTATCTTGATGTCAGGAAAAATCGGGAACAACTCTGTGCTGCCAACGTCTTCATAGCGTTATGAGTACAATGGTGGAATACTAACATCGAGATGGCAATTCGCCGATTTTTCAGTAATATCCGTGGTTTCTATAGCCGATGAGTTCCCCCCAGCCCCCTCAAAAGCCACAAACATTGCTTGGTCAAATAACACAAGCAGTACACACAATTCAAGCTCGGGTTGATTTTTCTAAACTATCACTTAAGCCTAATGCCAGAGTACCAGAACTTTGGGTACAGGATGCGGGGTCGGATAAGGCAGAAGTATATCCGCTGTTGGGCGATCGCTATATGCTGGGTCGCAGTTCCAAATCCTGCGATATTGTTGTCCGCAACCCGGTTGTCAGCCAAATTCACCTGTCACTGTCGCGGGATTCTACTCAACGGCAACCTGTTTTTGTAATCAAAGATGAAAATTCCACCAATGGCATTTATCGCGGTAAGCGTCGGCTCACATCCCTAGAATTACGTCATGGTGATGTTCTCACCTTGGGGCCACCAGAATTAGCTGCCTCAGTGAGACTACAATACGTTGATCCACCCCCTTGGTACATCAAAGCAGCAACTTGGACTACTTACGGCATTGGTAGTGTCAGCGCCCTGATGCTGCTAGTGATTGGTGCGGAATGGCTAAAATTTTCAGTCAGACCCCTACCTAACCCTACTCGCGCTCCTGTGGTTGTATACGCAGGTGATGGGGAAACACCGCTACGTGAGCCAAGAAATACTGCTCACGTAGACATGAAACGATTGCAAGATTTTGGCCCGTATTTGCCTGCGGCGGTGGTTGCTTCTGAAGATAGCCGTTACTACTGGCACTTTGGAGTAGATCCCTATGGGATTCTCCGAGCCGTCTTGATCAATACCCGTAGTGGTGATGTCCAACAAGGTGCTAGTACAATAACTCAGCAAGTTGCCCGTAGTTTGTTCCGTGATTATGTAGGCAGACAAGATTCTTTGGGGCGCAAAGTGCGAGAGGCGATTGTCTCTTTGAAATTAGAAACGTTTTACAGCAAAGACACGATTTTACTGACTTATTTAAACCGAGTATTTTTAGGGGCAGATACTTCTGGATTTGATGATGCAGCACGGTATTACTTTGACAAGTCAGCCAAAGAATTAACTTTGGCAGAATCTGCAACATTGGTGGGTATTTTGCCTGGTCCTAACAGTTTTAATTTCTGCGGCGATAACCAGAGCAGAACACGCATTATAGAGTATCGCAACCGCGTACTGCGGCGGATGCTAGAGGCGGGCAAAATCAAGCAGGATGATTATAATCGAGCCAGGCGATCGCCTGTGGACGTCAGCCCCAAAGTTTGTGAACAGCAGGCAAAAACGATCGCTCCCTATTTCTACAGTTATATTTTCCAAGAACTAGAATCGATCTTGGGAAAAGACTTAGCGGGTGAAGGTAACTTTATCA
The DNA here is from genome assembly GCF_000317205.1 of Fischerella muscicola PCC 7414. GTDB lineage: Bacteria > Cyanobacteriota > Cyanobacteriia > Cyanobacteriales > Nostocaceae > Fischerella > Fischerella muscicola. The sequence goes on from NZ_AJLK01000076.1 coordinate 52,137, forward strand.
TTGAAACTCAGCTTGATATTAGTATGCAACAACAGGCAGAAGCCTCATTGCGTAACTATGTCAACAGCGCTGGGGGAAATTTTGGTTTCTCGCAAGGAGCAATAGTTACCCTAGATTCCAGTACTGGCGCTATCCGGGCAATGGTGGGTGGTACAGACTACAGAACGAGTCAGTTCAATCGAGCATATCAAGCCAAAAGACAACCTGGTTCCACCTTTAAAGTATTTGCTTACGCTGCCGCCATTGAACAGGGAATTTCACCCGCTACAAGTTATTCCTGCGCTCCTTTAACCTGGCAGGGTTTTACCTATAAACCTTGTCGGGCAGGTTCTGATGTGAGTTTAAGTATAGCCACTGGACTTGCTCTATCTGAAAACCCCATCGCCTTACGAGTTGCTAGGCAAGTAGGGCTAAATAAAGTGGTAGAGATGGCAAAGCGTTTAGGAGTCAAATCAAATTTAGACCCAGTACCAGGATTAGTGCTAGGACAAAGCGAAGTCAATGTTTTAGAAATGACTGGTGCTTTTGGCGCTATTAGTAATGGCGGTGTATGGAACCGTCCCCATGCTATTAGCCGCATATTAGATAGTAGTGATTGCCGCGATCGCAAAGATTTAAAAACTTGCCGTGTAATTTACTCTTTTGATCAGGATGCCGAAGCCAACAAACGCGTACTGCGAAAAGATATCGCCGATACTATGACTCGCTTACTCCGAGGAGTAGTCACAAATGGTACTGGTGGGCGTGCTGCGATCAGTGATTTCGCAGTATCTGGTAAAACTGGTACAACCAACGACAACGTTGACTTATGGTTTATTGGTTATATTCCTAGTCGTCAACTAGTGACTGGCATTTGGCTGGGCAACGACAACAATTCCCCTACATCTGGTAGTAGCGCTCAAGCTGCCCAACTGTGGGGGAATTATATGGGTAGAGTCGTTCGATAGGGAGCAGGGAGCGCGGACAAGGAGGACAAGGAAGACAAGGAAGAGAGTAATGCACTAACCAATTTTCAATGCCCAATTCCCGATTCTCGATCCCCGATCCCTGATCTCCGATCCCCTCTTTACTGATACCCCTGCCAGGGAGTAATTTCTAGTTTGCCACTAGGCTGAAAGATAACTTGGAAATGAGCCAGAGGTTCTTTGCTAATTGGCACTGATAGATTTGAGGCATTAGATGATTGAAACATTTGTGGCAGGGGTGTTTCTCGGAAGTAATCAAATGCTACTTGGTTGAGTGGTTCATAATCGGCAATGATGCCATCTTTATTCACTGCCACACGATATTTTAAATCGATGGTATAGCTGGGTTTACCGTGCCAGTTTTGGCGGATACCATCATACAGTTTTTGGTTTAACTGTCTAACTTGATTGCTGTCACTAATTTTAGCTCCGACAACATCCGGTTTTGTTGTGTAACCCCGCCAAGGGCTAACTTGCAGTACGCCATCTCTGGTGAAAACGACTCGATATTGAGCGATCGGTTCGTTGGTAATGGGAGGGCGAACAGCAGGATTATAAATTAGATTTGGTAAAGGAGTTTGGTTGACAGCTTCATTTGCTCCTGGAGTGACAGCTTTGTAACCAACAATCGCACCATCTGCCGCTACACCCACACGAAAGATTAAATCCTCCTTCAGTCCTTGGCGATTTTTCCAGTTGGGATGAATTTGGTTATAAACTTGACGGTTTAAAGCACGTAACTGGGATGCATCTGTAATCTCCGGAACACTAGTTAAAAGTGCTTCTAAATCTTGATTTCCTACAGACGATGAAGTCGGTATGGGGTTAGCAACAGTTGTAGAAGTGGGTGTAGGAGTAAATTCGGGAGTTGCAGCTATCTGTTCATTAACAGTGGGAGTGGGAGTAAAGGCTGGAGTCGCAGCTATTTGTGCATTAACACTTGGGGTAGGATTTGTAGCTATAAGTTGGTTATTAGGCTCTGAAGGAGTGGTGGTAGCAGCTGGAGTATTATTAGCTGGGGTTGTAGGAGCAACACTTGAGGTTGTGGAGCCAGTGTGTTGTTGTGTAGCTGGTTGTGGTGGAGGGGGAGGTGGTATCATGGCAAATGCGATCGCTGCTGCTGCCAAACTAGTTACCCCTACAGTAGCTGGTACTGCTTGCTTGAGCAAAACCTCATTAGTAGAGCCATAGCGCCTGGGAACCGGTTGTAATTCTAGTGATAGCTCTGGTAAAGTTTGAGTATCAGCAAAGAATTGATCAACAGCTTCTACCAAATCAAATAATTGCACCGTATTTAAATCTATTTGAATAGGCTGCTTGCCATCATGAACATAACTAGGCTGTGAAGCTTCCCAATTGGGAACTTCTGAATTTACAAACAACCGATGGCGATTGTTTTCAACTTTCTGCATTTGCACCAATTCTGAATCAAAATTGTGTGCTTGTGGGTGAGAAACACCACTCAAAAATTCTTGAGCATAGGCACTAACTGTCCTAACCAAACTTTCAAAAAATTCTCTGCCGCCCGATAATGGTTGACTATAACCTGAAAGATAACATTCGGCATTTACCAAGATAGATAATGCTGGGCGCAGTTCCTGAAACTGTGCTGCCCTTGTAGCATCACTTAAACCCTCTAGAACTAGCGTACAATTCGGTAGACTATACTTACGTTGAATATTCATTCCACTTCACCGTCAAAAAGACTGATCCAAAACCGCTGCATACCAGCCGTACCGGTACAAAATAGTAATTTACCCAGCAAATCTATAGCCAACTCATCTAATTTTTCATCTGAATTTAATGCTATTATCCCGGAACGTCGCAGATTCATCCGGCTTTTGAAATGCGCTCTAAACCGTTCTAGGTAATTAGATAATCGCAAATTTTGTTCCAGTGGAATCTGCTTTTCATCCAGTTGCTGGTAGATCATCAGCAACTGACGAATTACAACCGTCAAGCGTCGTGCTAAATAGCAAGCAATTACCACCAAGGCTTTGGCTTCCATGATTGTCAAAGAACGGCGATTATGGGCTCTTCTGAGGGGATTAGTGCTACGCATTCGCCACAAATTCACCCTGTCTTTAATAATTCCTTTCAATTCCAACTCTTGTGCAAATGACAAAATGGCTTCTGAACCACCAAGTTCCAAAGCTTCAATTGCCAGTAGAATTAAGTCAATTTGCACTCTAGTTTTACGAGGGCAGACCTGTCCCTCAATAGCAGGATCAGGTAAAGTATCCAAAATCATCGGCGGTGACTGGGGAGTTGGACTGTTATAAGGCGATAAACTAGCGGAGACATTCATTATAAATACCTTGTACGGCTACGACAGAGTCGGTAAAACTAATTTAAGATATATAGCCTAGTTGGCGTGGCATGTGTTTAGTTGTGATCAGGGCATAGTTGCCCGATATATACATTAACTTACCCGTTCTACTTAAAGTTTTCCGCATACACAAATGCAACTTTTCCAAGCACAGTTGTTTCTTATAGTTTACTTAGTATCATTTCATCCTTACCTTGGTGTAATTTCCGGTAATCGTCAATGGATGGCATTTATTACTAATTCAAAGCGTACGACATAATAGTGTACGATTTGTCAGGTATCTGCCCGCCACCGCCTGATGTATTTCCGTCGGCTGAAGTGGCTAATTAAGAAGGTAAAGGAAATTCAGTAAAAAAAGGTTGTCATTTTATGACTACAAGCATTTTTGCCTTTTGCCTTCTGATTTGAAAGAGGGTGTAGGGGTGTAGGATTCATCTTTGGTGATGAAGCTGCCTTCTGCATAGCTGCCTTCTTGCTCCACCTTCATCTACGCTATCTTTACCTATGGATCTAAAATCTCTGATTCGTGATATTCCAGATTTTCCTAAACCCGGAATTTTATTTCGAGATATTACTACACTACTGCGCGACCCCCAAGGACTGCGCTACACCATAGACTTGTTTACACAAAAAATTTTAGATGCTGGACTTAAAGCAGATTACGTGATTGGAATGGAGTCACGAGGCTTCATGTTTGGCACACCTCTGGCTTATCAATTAGGAGCAGGTTTCATCCCTGTGCGTAAACCAGGCAAACTACCAGCAGCAGTACATTCGATTGAATATGAACTAGAGTACGGTACAGATTGTTTGGAAGTACATCAAGATGCTTTGCACCCCCAAAGTCGAGTTTTGATTGTGGACGATTTGATTGCCACAGGTGGAACCGCAGGTGCAACTGCAAAATTGGTAGAAAAAATTGGCTGCCAACTGGTAGGATTTGGGTTTATTATCGAGCTACGAGATTTACAAGGGCGTAAAAATCTGCCAGATGTGCCGATTGTCAGCCTTGTTGAATATTAGTCATTGGTCATTGGTCATTGGTCATTGGTCATTGGTCATTGATTAATAGTTACTATTTGTTACAAATAGCAAAGGATAAAGAACAATAGCAAATGACTAATAACTAATGACTAATGACAAAGGACTAATGACAAATGACTACTACAAGAATTTCCCCGGAAGCATTTTGGGATTGGCTAGTAAGAATATTTACTAGCGAAACTTTTCTTTATGTGATTAAAAGGTTATTACAGGCGCTGTTAACTTTGTTTTTGGCGTCAGCTTTGTCGTTTTTTATTATTCAACTTGCTCCTGGAGATTTTTTATCCACACTACAGCAAAACCCAAAAATCGATCCAGCGAGAATTGAACAACTGAGGCGACAATTTGGTTTGGATAAATCATGGCCAGAGCAATTTTTTCTTTGGCTGTGGCGCATTATCACAAAAGGGGATTTTGGCACAAGTTTTGTTTACCAACGTTCTGTAGCGTCACTGATTTGGGAGCGAGTTCCAGCAACTTTATTATTGGCGATTTCTTCTTTGATTGTGACTTGGGCGATCGCTATTCCATTGGGCATCGTTGCTGCTGTGAAGCAAAATCGCTTTACAGACCGGATTTTACAAGTCATTAGCTATGCTGGACAAGGATTTCCCAGTTTCATCACTGCTTTGTTATTGCTGATTTTTGCTCAGTTGACTACTCCCCTATTTCCTGTAGGTGGGATGACTAGCATCAATTACACTGATTTAACATGGTTTGGTAAAATTCTCGATGTCGGCTGGCACATGATTTTACCCACCATTGCTTTAAGCATCACAAGCTTTGCTGGGTTACAGCGCATCACTCGTGGTGAACTACTAGATGTACTGCGTCAAGATTACATCCAAACAGCTCGCGCTAAAGGACTACCAGAAAATCGAGTTATTTACGTTCATGCTCTCCGGAACGCCATCAACCCCTTGATTACTTTGTTGGGTTTTGAGTTGGCGGGTTTATTAAGTGGTGCATTTATTGCTGAATTTTTCTTCAATTGGCCTGGTTTAGGAAGATTAACTTTGCAAGCAGTGCAAAATCAAGATTTATATTTACTGATGGCAAGCTTGGTAATGGGTGCAGTGCTATTAATAGTTGGTAACTTGATAGCAGATTTGTTGCTCAAAGCCGCCGATCCTCGTATTCGTTTAGAAAATTTAAATTAGTCCTTTATTTGTTGTTGGTTGTTTGTTGTTAGTTGTTTGTTATTCCAACCAACAACCAACAACCAACCAATAACAATTGACATTAACTATGTTCTCCGAAATTTATTATTTGGTAAGGTCACAAACTGACGGTCGTTATCTCACAGCCCATCCCAACTCAGAGGGTGTGAGTTATGTTGTGATGTTTCGCGAACACTCTGATGCTCTTAGCTATCTCAACACCCACGCGGGAGAATTAGCGAATCGTTTTGGTGTGGAATCTATTGCTGGTTCCCAGCTAAAGGCTTTGCTCAAACGTTGGGGTTTTGGCGGTGTGGCTATGGTTACTGATCCGTTATTACCAAAAATTGAATTTTTACAGCAAGGTTAAAAGCCAAAAACCGCCAAGGATTTTAATCCTTGGCTGATAGCACTCCTATACCCCACACCCAAACCATCCCCACACCCATTTTCAAGACCCTCCGTGTACTCTGTGTCCTGGTGCGGTTTGTTTTTTCGTTAGTTGTGGTAAGTCCAGATTATTTAACGTGAGTTCGATGCACATGAAATTGACCCCTCCCCCAACCCCTCCCCTACAAGGGGAGGGGCAAGAATAAGCCTCTAAGCTGATGTTGCTCCTCCCTCGCCTTTTAGGAGAGGGAGGTAGGGAGGAGAGGTTCGTTGAACTCACGTATTATTTATTTGAGGGCGACATGTTGGACTACAAACTGAAGTAACACAATTTGAGACTAGCGAGTATATTTCAGACTCTCTATCTTGCCTAAGAATTTTTCTGTGAAAATACTCATTACAGTCCGTTTACGGACATTAATATTAGCGTTCAAAGACATACCAGACTGGAGAGGAATTTCTTTGCCACTAACGTTAATTGATTGTTTTGATAAACGAATTTCAGCTGGAAAACGGTAGTAGGGAGTGTTTTGATCAGGTGGTAAAGCATCAGAACCAATCCGAACTACTTCGCCTCGAATGTCACTAAATTCTGTGTAGGGGAAAGAATCAATTCGCACATCCACGGGCATTCCATTTTTGACAAAACCAATATCATTGTTGGTGATAAAAACTTGGGCTACAAGATTTTCTGGCGGCACGATTTTGAGAATAGATTCGCTGGTATTGTACACGTAACCAGAACTACGAGGCTTAAGGTCAAAAACAATTCCACTAGTTGTGGCTCTGATTTCTTGATATTTTAGGGTCGAAAGAATTTCGCTAATTTCGCCATCAATTTCTTGGATGCGTTTTTTATTTTCGACCATCACTTTGGTGAGTTGACTATTTATTTCAGCAATGCGCTTGTCGTTCTCAGCAATTTTACTGAGTAAGTCTTCTTTAGATAGAGCGATCGCATTTTCTAATTTCTTTTGTGATTGTGCGATCGCCAGCCGCAGACGTTGTTCTTCTTGTACAAGCCGATTCACTTCGGCTTTGCTAGCGTCTGCTGTTTGCCGCTTTTCTAGATAAGGTAAACGAGCAAAGGCTCCTTTTTGCACCAAAGTGTTTAAATTATCGGCAATTTCCAAATTTGTTGCCAGGCTACCTCTCGCACTCATTAATTGCACTTGCACTTGATTTAACTGCTTGGTTAATTGTTCTACATCTAGCCGTGCTGTGGCAATGCGAGAGTCTCTTTCTGTTTGTCTGTTAATCAAACGTTCTCGCAACTCTGGATCAAGGTTACGTATTGCTGTCTCACCCAGCAATTCCGCACGATAAAGTTCATTTTCCCGTACCAAGGCAACACGGTTTTCTGTGAGTGATGCTAACTCTGGTGACATCTGGAACTCTCTTTTAGTAGAATTAGCTGTGGAAGTTCGCATCTGGGTACGATAAAAATTGTTTTCTCGTACTAGGCTGACTCGCACTTGTTGCAGTGAGCGCAATTTTGCTTGGGCAACTGTGGGGTCAAAACTAACCAAAAGATCGCCTTTTTCGACTCGTTGTCCTTCCTGAACATGAATCTTGTTGATCACTCCCCCCACTGGTGCTTGAATTTCTTTCACTAAACCTTTGGGTTCGAGTTTACCTTGCACGGGAACAGATTCGTCGATTTTGGCAGTACAAGCCCAAACTACAGCAAAACTGGTCACACCGACAATGCTCCAAACAATAGCATGTGACCAAACACGGGATTGTTTTAAAATGACTGGCTGATCAAAGTCGTTTGTCTCAGCAGGTGTATCACGAGGTATGGTAATTCCCGAACTGAAAATTGCTGTATTTCCTTGCAACAGCAATTGCCATTGACGTTGGGTTTTTGGCAGACGCTTCCAAATAAATACTAATCCGCCAGCTGTCAGCAAAAACATGAAACCACCCAAAGGCAAGAAAATAGATGTTTGGCTTGGGGCTGCTTCTAAGTAATTTACATGGTATTTGTTGTTTTGATTTACGTTTTGGCTGGTTTTTTGATTTGGGTTTTGACTTGTGTTTTGGCGATCGCTTTGATCTACAAAATCATCTTCTTGACTTTTGCTTTGACTTATGGTGTAATTGCGATTCTCATCTACAAATTCATCCCCAGAGCCAGTTTTAGTAGTCGTAACCTTGGGCGGGGATGGTTGGAGGGAGTGCCAAGTTGCAGCATCAACAACACCTTCAGCAGAGTCTAATACTTTCTCTTCCTGAAATTCAATGACTGCTGCTTGGGTAAGTACGCCGAATTTACCATCAATTGCACCGTGATAATACCCCAATTTTTGCAGCTGAGTTTGCAGTTGGGAAACAGCTGTACCTTGACTACCAAATTGCAATCTCGGTTGGTTTGATGATGAAAAACTTACCTTAGTGGCTTCCGGTTCAGTCACACAGGTATGCAAATCTGGGTTTAATGGAGTTGTTGTTTCATCTACAAGAATTTGCTCACACTGATTAGTAGGTGTTTCGGGGGTGTTGAGTGACGCTTCTGAACAGTTTGTACAAGCTAGCAGCAACAAAGATGGATCAAGCATGGTTTTTTCTATGTAGAGGAGGTGTAGGAAGTGGGAGGTGGGGAACTCACCGGCCCCCACTCCCTGTCGGTCGTGGGGATTAGGGGCAGTGGGGAGGTGGGGAGTGGGAGGACAAGGAGGACAGGGGGGACGACTTGGGAGACAAGGGAGAAAAACTAATACCATTGACAATTGACCCTTGACAATTGACTACTCTTCTTGCCCTTGTTGTTGATAAAGACAGTAATATCGTCCTTTCATGGCCATGAGTTCGTCATGGGTTCCTTGTTCAGCGATCGCACCCCGATCCATGATGATGATGACATCGGCATTTTTGACTGTGTTCAGACGGTGGGTGATGAAGAAGACGGTGCGACCCTGAAAAACTTCCATAAGGTTGCGACATACTTGTTGTTCCGATTGGTAATCTAAAGCGCTGGTGGCTTCGTCTAAAATCAGTAGTCGCGGATTTTGTAAAACTGTACGGGCGATGGCGATGCGTTGCCGTTGTCCACCGGAAAGGGCAGAACCCCGTTCCCCTACGCTTGTGTTGTAGCCGTTGGGTAGTGCCATGATGAAATCATGGGCGGCGGCGGCTTTGGCAGCAGCAATAATTTCTTCGGTAGTTGCTTCTGGGCGAATCAGGGCAATGTTTTCTTGAATCGTCCCTTCAAACAAGAGGGTATCTTGTAGCACCATACCAATTTGACGGCGCAGGGAATTTAACTCTACTTTCCTAATGTCATAGCCATCTATCTGGATTTGCCCTGTCAATGGTTCGTAGAGTCTGGGTAATAATTTTGTCATTGTACTTTTACCGGAACCACTTTGTCCAACGATGCCAACGAAAGTACCAGGGGCAATATCAAGATTGATATTAAGCAGTTGCAAAGCATCGTCAGGATTGAAACCAAAGGAAACGCCTGTGTATTTGACTGCGCCTTGAATTTCCGGTAAGGGGATATTGTAGCGATCGCTTGGCTGTACTTCTGGCGCGGTATCTAAAACATCACCAAGACGTTCGATGGATAATGCCACTTCTTGAAAGTTCTGTGAAAGTTGAATCAGACGTAACAGAGGACTGGTAACATAACCAGCAATGATGCGAAAAGCGATTAATTGACCAAGGGTGAGTTGATTCGAGATCACTAAATGAGCGCCTACCCACAACAATACAAAACTAGAGAATTGATTTAAAAATCCACTGATGGAGTTGGCGGTGCTGGAAGTTAGTACGTTTTTGAATCCAGCGCTGATGTAGCGGGTATAGCGATCGCGCCATTGCCAACGGGATTTTAATTCAATATTCTGGGCTTTGACTGTTTGAATGCCGGTGAGTACCTCAACTAAATAAGATTGGGTATCAGCATAGCGTTCGGCTTTTTTGCGTAATTGTCGCTGGACGACGGGAACCACCAAAGTTGTCAACAGGGCAAACAATGGTACACAAGCCAGTGCAACGAGTGTCAGCACCCAACTATAAAACAGCATCACGGCGATGTAAATCACCGAAAACACCGCATCTAGCACCACTGTCAATGCTGTTCCTGTTAAGAAAGAACGAATATTCTCGAGTTCATTAATCCGCCCTGCCAATTCGCCGACGCGGCGACGTTCAAAGTAACTCAAAGGCAATCGCAACAGATGTTCAATGACTTCTGAACCCAGGCGGATATCAATTCGGTTGGTAGTATCGGCAAATAAATAGGTACGCAGACTCGTCAAGATGGCCTCAAATACGGCGATCACAAGCAAGAAAATCCCCAAAATATCGAGAGTATCGAGGCTTTTTTGCATCAAGACATTATCGATGATGATCTGGGTAATGATTGGGTTTGCCAAGCCAAATACTTGGACAAAAAACGAAGCAACTAGAACCTCAATCAATACCAAGCGGTATTTATAGATGGAAGGTAAAAACCAACGCAGACTGAATTTTTCTGGACGTTCCTCTTCTGGTTTTTCGATCACCAAGACTTGTCCTGATTGCCCCCAGATGTTGCCAAACTCCCCTAGAGAATAATAAGAAATGCCTTTTTCTGGGGCTGCAACAACGATTTCATGTTCTGTGATTTTGTACAGTAAGGCCAAACTTTCTTGCCAGTAAATAATGGCTGGCGCACTCAAACGATTGATGACGTTAGCAGGAACTTTGACTAACTGGGCTTGCAAACTCATCATCTCGACAACGGCCCCTGCTACTTGTAAGGAAATCGGTCTATTCGATTTGAGTTGATTTGTCAAGACTTTGCGAATTAAATCCCGGCGAAAAGAACCCCCTAAGATGCGATGTAACATCTGGAAACAGGCCAAGGAAACATCCAGGGGACCTTGTCCTGATACGAATATGCTGTCAGCTGGTGCGATATGTTCGACAGCAGGATTGGGTGGGTATTCTGGGGCGGGAGAGATTGCCAGAGTGGAAGTATTGCCCTTGCTAGACTTCTTGGTATTAGACTTCCAGGGAATACCAATTAAGCGGACTTCGGTGTCACTGTGCCAAATATCTGGATGGTTGTTATCTATCAATAATCGGCTACCAACGCTCATTCCATCGAACATACCAGCGCTGATTAGCCAAAGGTGGTCATCATTAAATTTCTGGGAATCTACTTTCCCTGGTGGCAGATTCACCACCGTTATTTGTTGCCAAAGCTGACGGACTAAGTCTTTTAAATCGGTAGCTGCATCTGCTTGTCGTTGGAGTTCCAAACTCAGGAGATCAAAGACTTCTATGATCTGAGGACGCGATCGCACTGCTTGGGCAAACTCTGGTTCTTTGGCCATTAATTGCAGAAATTCTTCTGCTTCCAGAGTAATGGCAATGACTTCACTAGAAGCGATCGCTGCTTCGCAACTTACCCCACGTAATAATCCTAGCCAACCCAGGAACTCTCCTGGTTCTACCACCGTCAAACTCACCTGAGCAGCCCTACGTTGGTCGTAGCCCAATAGCCGCGCTTGTCCTTGATAAATTACCATCACCTGCGCTGGCATTCTTTCCCTCACCAACATCCACTGTCCAGTACGATATTGCAACAGTTGGCATTTCGCTGCAATTGTTTCTAAGGTGACAGGCTGTAGTTTGGTGAAAGGGGGAGTGTCGGCTAAGAATTTTATGATGTCGGTTTGGGTAATAGCTGGCTTCATCTAAATTTCTCCTAGAAACTCCCACACAACCTAGTGGTCTATCCACCAACTTTTAGGGTCGGTGGGTTGTTAGGTAATGGGGAGAAAAAGTGCAATTTTTCTTGTCTCCTTTCCTCACAACCTCACTTGACAGTTATCAGTCAGATCCTTGGTTTTAAGTCCCCTACCATACGCCTTGATAACTGCGGCTAGTACTGTTGACTGAATTTAATTTTCCAAATCTTCACGGAGTGGGCAATCTGGGTTTTCATAAACCTGGGTTAGTTTCAACACATTCACTTCAAGGGTGTAAGGGTATAAGGGTGTGAGGGTGTAAGAGAAAATCAGGTTTTTTGGAAATTCATATCCCTAAATACCCCGAAAATTTTGACCCACACCCTCAAAATCTTCCTACACCCCTATATCCCCATACCCCTACACCTCTGAACCATTTACGCTGCCACAGCCTCCATAGTATGGCTAGAGGATTGTAGGCGCGTTTGAACTTGTTTTTGTATCCAGGTTTCAAAGAGTTCATCTAATAACTGCTGCTGCATAGCGTCATTTAACTGTGCAGGCATTAATTTTTCTAGGCGAATGATGACAAACCAATCAGCTATTGCCCGCGGTTCCCAGAGTTGGCCAGGTTGACTGATCGATAAAATTTGTTGAATGACTGGATGGGGTTGAGATAAGGGAACTGGCCCCAAAATTCCCCCTGTTTGTGCTTCTGGCCCTTGGGAATATTTCTCGGCGGCACTCGCAAAAGATTGTTCTCCTTCACAAATCCGAAAATACAATTCCTGGGCTAGTCCTTCGTCTTTGGTACGAATTAGAGAATACACAACCTGATCTAGATTGGCTTTTCGTTGCAGAAAGTAAGATTCTAATCTTCTGCCCCACATGAGAAGTTGAAATTTTTTGATCAGCACCGGACGGATTGCCAATTCTTGCATTTGTGCTTCTGTTAGCTGGTGCTGTTGCAACCATGCTTGTTGTTCCTCTGGTGAAGTGAGTTGATAACGCGCCCTAAAACTGGCGATCGCTGCTTGCTTCTCTGCTTCTGTGCAATTGAAAGGCGCGATCGCCTCGTCTATGACTTTGGCGCGTAATACCTGCGGCAACAACTGATAACGATGTAGCAAAGACAATAATTGATCTGCCTGAAGTACTTCGTTACCCACTTGCAAGGTTTTTATCGTCATAATTCCTAGCTTGCGCAATTCGGTTTCTAATGTTTGAAAATCTGAAATCCCACCAAGGGCGAGATAGTCAGAAAGTCAATCTACAAATAGTTATAGTTAGACCCTGTCTCTATTGATTTACATCCAGTTTTGGATTGCATCAGGAAAATTTTTAATAAGACTTTGTCAATTTTTTATCCTGACTCTCGGGAAACTTTACCAAAATATTACATTCTATACTGATTTGCGATTTTTTTGACAAAGTCTTGTTCCTCTTTTTGCGGTAAAAACTTTATTAAAAATATTTTTTTGTAACTAAATGTACTTGATAAAGCGATTTTTGCTTCCCAAGTTGGCAGATATATTAAAAGCTAATTATGCAAAATGACCGAATACTATCAATTTTCTCATATAAAAGAACATTCAAAATATATGTATAAATTGTATTTTAGCCACCTTGTGACAGTTGAATGACCGTCACAAGGCAAGCGCGAAAAAAGCTACTGTAGCTTTTATTCTGAGTGAATGAACAAATTCGTAGTCACCGCTTTTTTGCTGTTGTCGCAACAATATTGTGAGTTCAAGTATCCTACGGAAAGCTGCTCTTAGGGCACATACACCATTTCTTGTTCAAGAATTGCTGCAAGCATTGCATTAGTCACTTGTTCTTATATACGTGCGTAAATACAAATGACTAATAGCAAAACAGATGGATTACTAGCTTCTCCGTACACCAGGGGAAAGCAATTGCAAGTCATTCTCACTTTAGCTCTGTTGATAAATTTCCCGTAGGTATCCCAGGGAATCTACCATTTGGCGTTCATTAAAGGGATAATCATGGCGAATACTTTAGGCACAAACCTAAGTGGAGTTTCTGACCACTCTAGCGGATTACCATTTTTGGATCACTTCAAAACTGCTAGTGACTGGATGCCTCAAAATTCCAAAATAGGGGAAAAGCCGCAAGGAATTCAACTGGATTTAGATGAAACTGGTTGGGTCAAATCCTTACCTAATTCAGGAGTTAGTACTTGGCAGCACAAAAGCTTGAGTACAAAAGACAACGGATTAGATAGCGGCAATGGCAGTAACCTATTTTCTCCCACACAAGATAGGCAATTCCTCAATAATGAGGGCATAGATAGAGATGTTCTGACTGGCATCAAAGACAATGGTATCAAGGAATTCAGCAATATACAGCCCAACTCTGATACTCAACCAGAAACTACAACTTCAGATATTCTAGGCACGAGTATCAATTTCAGCGACTCTACTCGCGAACCAGCTGTTCTAGCAGCAACTACAGACTCGAGTCAGTCTAATAACTCCGGGAATGTCTACTACGTTTCACCCAATGGCAGCGATGATAATCCAGGTACACTTGATAAACCCTGGAAAACTGTAAACCATGCAGTGAATGAAAAATCTCCTGTTCAGTCAGGTGACACGATTCTAGTTCAACCCGGCACTTACACGGAAATCATCACCCTGGGTAAATCTGGTGATAGTAAGTTGGGTGACATCACACTCAAAGCTAATGGTGATGTTACCTTGCGTGACCCTGATCCTACAAGTGGTTTTTTCCGGGAAGGAGTAATTCAGTCAGCTGGCAAAGGTAATTGGGTGATTGATGGCTTCCGAATTGAAAACACATCCTGGGCGGGAATCTCTTTACGTGATGCCTACAACATGACGGTGCAAAATAATCACACCTTCGAGACTGGTGCTTCTGGGATCATCGTCATGCCAGATACCTACTATGAAGGTGGGGAAGGCGAAGTGACGAGTAAAAATATCAAGGTGTTAAATAACACTGTAGAACGAGCAAGCTGGATCTGGAAGGGTAACGCTGCCAAACAAGGCAATATCAACGACGGTTTCGACCTCACAACTGGAACACAAGAATCATTGAGTATCTGGGGTGTTGATGGTTTCGAGGTGGCTCATAACACTGTCAAAGAAGGCAACCGCGAAGGTATTGATGTCAAAACTGGCTCCCGCAATGGTTCTGTCCACCACAATACTGTTACTGGTCAAGCCATAGTTAGTGGTACACCCGATGGCTATAGCGGCGGTCCTGCCCTATATGTTGAAGGCAACCGCGCTGACATGTTCAACATTGATGTTTACAACAATGTTGTTGCCAATAATACTGCTGGTGGACTTGTGATTACGGATGAAGTTCCCAATCAAGGAGATGTGTCTGATATCCGTGTCTACAACAACATTGTTCTTGATAACGGTAAGGATGGGGTGAATAGTGGTCAAGGAATTGGTGTCAGCAGTAATGTGAGTGATGTTGAAATTGTCAACAATACCGTTGATGGCAATGTTCAAGGTTTCTTAATCGATGGTTCTGACAACTATGGCGGTTATAAACCAAAGAACATTCTGGTTCGCAACAATATCTTTGCGAATAGCAGTTTTCGTAATGGGTTTGTTGAAGATGCTGAGAATGTCACCTTAGACCACAACTTATTTACGAATAAGTTTGAAAAAGCCTATGAAACTGGCAATGGCGTGAGTAATTTGCAAGCTGAGAACAATACGCAGACAGATTCGGTTGGATTTGCCGATTTAGAAGGCAATAATTTCAATCTCACAGCAGATTCACCAGCAATTGATACTGGTTCCGCAGCGATCGCTGATTACGCAAAGCTGGATTACAACGGCAAACAACGCGGTCAAGGTAAGGGCGTTGATATAGGTGCTTATGAGTTCCAGTCTTAGGTAAAACCTTTGTGCTTAGGTGTTTTGGTATAGGAGTGTGGTGTCTAGGGGATAAAACCGTTTGGCGTTAATCAAAGGGATAATCATGGCGAATACTTTAGGCATAAACCTGAATGGAGTCTGTTACTGGTCTAGCCAATTACCATTTTTGGATCACTTCAAAACGGCTAGTGACTGGATGCCTCAAAATTCCAAATCAGGAGACAAGCCGCAAGGAATTCAACTGGATTTAGATGAAAATGGTTGGGTAAAATCCTTACCTAAATCAGGCAGTGGCAATTATGATAGCGTCCAAACTCTGGTCAATCTCATCTCTCCCACACCAGGAGTCAAAGAAAACTACCCTAGTGGTAAATATGTAGTTTTGTACGAAGGCGAGGGCAAGCTAGAGTATGGTTTAGATGCCAAGCTCGATACAAGTGCTTCTAAACCTGGTCGTGATGTAATTAATGTCACACCTTCAACTAAGGGGATATCCTTATCACTTACCGAAACAGACCCTAAAGGTACAGGAAATTATCTTCGCAACATCCGCCTTGTACCTGAAGCCGAGGAAAAAAATTACCAAACTCAGGTATTTAATCCTACCTTTGTCGAGAAAACTGACAATTACTCTACCCTCCGATTTATGGATTGGATGGGTACTAACAACTCTAAACAGAGTGATTGGCAAAATCGACCAACAGTTGACAGTTCTACCTACACCTACTTTAATAAGGGTGTACCTGTAGAAGTAATGGTTGATTTAGCCAATCGTACCGGGGCTAATCCTTGGTTTAATATGCCCCACCAAGCCTCGGATGAATACATGGCTAACTTTGCCAAAGTTGTCAAAGAAAAGCTCAACCCCAACCTTAAAGTTTATGTAGAATATTCCAACGAAGTGTGGAATGGTGTTTTTGGTCAACATCAATGGGCGCAAGAGCAAGGGCAAAAGTTGGGTGGTGATTGGACAGACTGGCACAGTCGCCGTACAGAACAGATGGGTGATATCTGGGATAAAGCCTTTGGCAACGATAGCGATCGCGTGGTCACGGTTCTCGGCGCTCAGAATGGTAACTTACAGTTGACTGACCAACTGATGCAGAAGGTGAAGGCATACGATCCAAATACTACGGTGGATGCGATCGGCATAGCTCCTTACCTGGGGATATTTGTGACTCCAAACAAGCAAGATTGGACGGTCGCAGAATCGGAAGTAGAAAGCTGGACTAAAGAATCAGACGGAGGTCTGAACAAAGTCTTTGACTACTTGAACAAAACAGAGCTACCCAAACAACTAGACAACATCAGCAAGCACTCAGAACAGGCTAAAAAATATGATCTGGATCTAGTTGGCTATGAGGGTGGACAGCATCTTACAGGGCTTAGTGGATCAGAGAATAATCAGGCAATCACTGATTTATTTATCAAGGCGAACCGTGATCCACGTATGGGGCAAGTGTATAAAGAATACCTAGAAGGTTGGGACAAGCTAAGTGGCGATAGTGAACTTGTCGCCTACTCTGACATTGTCACGCCGACTAAATGGGGTGCTTGGGGTGCTTTAGAACACGTTAATCAATCTACTTCTCCGAAATGGGAGGTGATACAGGATTTTATCAACAATGGTGGTAACTCTCAATCAGCTACTCCCGTCACACAAGCTGCTAGTAACGAAAGTGATACCCTCAATAATGGTCAAAGTCAGACCGAAGTCAAGGGATATATGCGCGATCGCGGTATCGATATCCTCATGGGTGGTTCAGGCAATGATGAACTGTCTGGGGGTAAAGGCAAAGATGCTCTCAATGGCGGCGATGGTGACGATCAAATCATCGCTAGCTTGGGAGAAGATGAATTAACTGGTGGTGCTGGACGCGATCGCTTTATCTATCAGGATGTGCAAAGCCAAGGAGATACCATTACTGATTTTGACCACAATCAAGATGCGATCGACTTGCGTCAAATTATGTCTGGCCCAGCTTATAGCGGCTCAAATAAATTCTCTGACTACCTGGAATTTCAACAGGTTGGTACTGATACAGCCGTTCGCCTAGATATGGATGGAAGTCAAAAATCCGGTGGTTTCGAGAACTTAATGATGTTGTCAAACGTTGATGCATCAAGTTTAAGCCCCAGTAACTTTGTTCTAGCTTGAAAA
>NZ_AJLK01000077.1 GCF_000317205.1 Fischerella muscicola PCC 7414
TGGGTGTGGGGGTAATACAGTTCGGATAAGCATTCTTTATCTCCCTTGTGGCCTGAGAAAAGGGTAAGGGGCAAGGGGGAAAGGTTTGAATTTACCTTTTGCCTTTCTCCCTTAACCGAACCGTATTAGGTGTGGGAGTGTCAGGGTGTAAGAACCTTTTTCATCCTTGGCGATGAATCTCAGTTCTTTAAGACTATTTTGAAAAATGTGAGGAAACTGTAAATGGCTACAAACAATCTGACATTTGAACAACAAGTTGTTGAACTAACTAATCAAGAACGAGCTAAGAATGGTCTTGCACCTCTGAAAGAGAATGCTGAACTCAACTATGCTGCTGACGAATATGCTGAACTGATGTCAGATCGTGGTGTTTTGAGTCATACAGGACCAGATGGTTCTCAACCGTGGGATCGGGCAAAGGCTGTTGGTTATGAAGCGCAAACTATGGGCGAGAACATCGCCGCAGGTCAAAAAACTCCTGAACAGGTTGTGGCAGCTTGGATGAACAGTCCTGGACACCGGGCTAATATTCTCAATCCGAAATACACTGAAATCGGTGTTGGCTTTGATGACAACTATTGGGTTCAGAAGTTCGGTAGTGGTGATCTCAACCCTGAGAGCTACATCCCAAATTCTCCATCTTCTGATGCTTCTGGATCTTCTGAACCTACACCTCAACCAAGTGATGATACTGATACTGTAAGTGGCGAAACGGGTAATCCACCACAAGACAGTCAAGATGATAATGTCGTTGAGGGTAGTCCAACAAATGATCAACTGAATGAAGGAAATAGACAAAATCCCCTCACAGGTGATGCTGATGTCGATATGCTGACTGGTGAGAAAGGCAAAAATGTATTACCCGGAGAAAAAGATAACAATGTCCTCAAAGGTGGTGATGGGAAAAAGAACCTTCTTGATACTCTTTTTGGTGGTGGAGGCGATCGCTTAGTATTTGGCACTGTACAAGACAAAGACGTCATTGCTGGTTCTGATACTAATCAGAATGGAAGCGACCTACGTCAAATTCTGACGAGCCAAGGTAATAGCGGTCAAAATCAATTCTCTGATTACCTGAAATCCAAAAACATTGGTGGTGATATCACTAATTGTTCTGAGGTATTTGACAATCTAAAACTTGGTGGGTTTGATAATTCTTCTGTGTTGCCAAACTCAGATTCGTCTCAATTCACTGGTGGTAACTTCATGAAGTAATCCAGGGAATAGGGAGGAACGACATCCAAACTCTATTACCCTGCTGGATAGCTGTCAGTCGAAGAGCCTTCCACTAATTAGAATTTGGTAGGCGAGGCTGTCATCGGTGTGGATATTCCTCCCGCTTTGTTGCCGTTGCGTTATGGACAGTAGTCTTAACGCACCAAAAATCACCTGATGCTGCGTTAGCCTACGGCATAACACATCCTACTGACTTTAACTTTTCCCAACTCTGGCAAAATTATATTTTGCCAGAGGTCTAATTGTTGGTGAAGTTCACCCATCCCTAACACACGCAGCCCTGTTCGCTTTTGCTTATTCTGGTGAAGATACTTGTTCGCTACTGAGATGATTAAGTGACCAACGGTGATCAACACTCATGGATGCACCTTGACAAATTTCTTCTAGGTGCTTTTGTTGAACAGCAGCTTTGCGAAGAGTAATAATTAGCTGATTGACTTGATTTCGCAGTTCTGGATTATTATTTACTGCTAACATTGTTTGTCTTTCTAGTAGTTGCAGTATGAGTTCGTAGTGGATGGGTGAAGGCAGAGGAATTTGCTCCATGAAGTTTATTTTTAGTTTTATCTTTTGTTTCAAATCCAAGACTGTTTGGTAATCAGCGAATTGTTACATAAGTAGAAGGCAGATGGCAGATGGCAGATGGAGAAAGACTGAACCTATCTAGTTTTGGGCATAAGCATTTTACGTTTAATTATGTCCATATACATAGACAATAAATATTGACTTAAATACTGGCTTTACTCCAATAATTAATATTTGGTGAAGAGATTAGCGATCGCTATTTCTGGATCTGGTTGTTTCACTAAGGATTCACCAATAAGTACAGCAGAAGCTCCTGCTTTTTCTACCACATTCAGGTCATCTGGGGTATGTAATCCTGACTCACTGACAACAAGAATGTTCCGTTCCTGCAAATTTTTACCCCTTGCTGATAAAAGGTGACAAGTGGTTTGTAGATCCACAGTAAAATCTTCGAGATTACGGTTATTAATACCTACTAAAGAAACACCATCTATAGCTAACACACGGTCAAGTTCTGCCAGAGTGTGGACTTCAATTAATGCTGCCATTTTGAGAGCATTGGCAATTTTAACAAAGTATTGTAAATCCTGATCACTGAGGATAGCTGCAATTAGTAGAACCGCATCTGCACCGAGAACACGGGCGAGATACATTTGATAGGGATAAATAATAAATTCTTTACACAGTAAAGGTAAATCGACAGTAGCGCGGATTTTAGCTAAATTATCAAAGCTGCCTTGAAAGAATTTTTCATCTGTTAACACAGAAATGCAACTAGCGCCGCCTTGTTGATATTGCAAAGCGATCGCCACTGGATCAAAATCTTCTCTGATCACACCTTTGCTGGGAGAAGCTTTTTTGACTTCAGCAATTAAAGCTGGTTTAGTCTTTCCATCTCGCAGCGCCGCCACAAAATCACGGGTTGGAGGTGCAGTTAATGCTTGCTTTTGCAACTCTTGTAGGGGTTGCTTCTCCCGCATTTGGTCTACTTCTTCTTCTTTTTGCCAAACAATTTTTTCTAAGATGTTTTTTGGTTCAGCATCAGGAGTGGCTACCTGATATCTCAAATTAGACACTGCAACAGTTGGATTTGGTGGACGGCGACGGATTTGCATAATAAATAGTCAAGGGTCAATGGTCAATAGTCAATGGTCAATAGTCAATAGTCAATAGTCCATTGTTGTGACTATTGACTATGGACACTTGACTAAATGGCGGCTGCGCGTTTATAAGCTTCGTCTAGCACTTCTGAAAGTGTGGGGTGGGCGTGAACCAGATGGGCGAGGGTGTGGACAGATTGACGGTTGGCGATCGCGGCTGAGGCTTCGTGGATGAGGTCGGAGGCGTGGATTCCAAAAATATGGACTCCTAAAACTTCACCGGTGTCTTTACGATAAATTACTTTTGCCATACCATCGGATTCGCCTTCTGCCAAGGCTTTGGAATTACCTTTGAAGTAACTCTTTGCCACTCCGATTTCAAAACTTCCAGCTGTGGCTTTTTCCTTGGCTTGTGCTTCGGTCATCCCGACATAGCTCACTTCTGGGTGAGTGAAAGCTGCTGCGGGGATGCTGAGGTAGTCTACTTCTTTGTGTCTACCGCAGATATTTTCTACTGCCACAATACCTTGAGCAGAGGCAGCATGAGCTAGCATCATTTTGCCAGTGGCATCGCCAATTGCCCACAAATGTGGCACAGGTTCACCCCCACTTAACACAGCCATAGTGTCATTGACGGGAATAAAATTCCTGCGGTCTAATTCTACACCTACTGATTCTAAACCGAGATTTTGGGTAGCTGGAATCCGTCCGGTTGCCACTAAACAAGCATCGACTTCTAGTACATCTACATCTTCTTTGGTTTTGAAGTCGGCTAATTCTATAACCACTGGTGAACCCGGGATGACTCTTTTGGCGTATATTCCCACATAGGTGTCAATATCGCGGGGAGTGATTAGCACTCGTTCAGCAAGTTTGGCAATGTCACGATCAAATCCTGGCATTAATTGATCGAGTGCCTCGATCATAGTGATTTCACAGCCTAAAGCCGAATATACATCAGAAAATTCCAAACCAATGTAACCACTACCAATAATTGCGACCCAATCTGGTAATGATTCTAATTTTACCCCTTGGTCGCTGGTAAATACTGTTTTCCCGTCTACTTCAATACCAGGAGGGACAAAGGGAACTGAACCAGGAGAAAGAATAATATCTTTGGCAGTGATGGTTTTTTCACCACTGTCTGTTACTATGCTCACTTTTTGCGTGCCGGCGATTTTGCCCCAACCCCGAATGATATCAACCCCTAAACGCTTGAGGCTATTGGTTAGGTCTCCTTGAATTTTAGCGACAAGATTGTTAGCGTGGTCAGCGATCGCTTGCCGCTCAAATTTTACACCTGCAACTTGAATTCCCAGGGTTTTCAGATGATGGGCGTCTCTGAGTTCCCGTACACGTCCAGAGGCTGCCAGCAATGCTTTAGAAGGAATGCAGCCTCGGTTGACACAGGTTCCCCCCATATCAGCCGCCTCAATAATTGCTGTCTTCAAACCGCAACTAACGGCGTGCAAGGCAGCTCCATGTCCGCCCACTCCAGCGCCGATAATCGCTAAATCATAATCAAATCCTTGACTCACGTTAGTTTCCCCGCGTGCATAGCCCTATATATTCTTAAACTGACCAAGCAATCAGTGCAAGTCTATTTAATTTTAGGCTGTTGGGGGGAGTGTGAGGGGTGTGAGGAGTGTGAGGGGTGTGTAGACGCGCTCATAGGCTTCCCGTAAGGGTGGAGTGTGGGCATTGGGCATTGGAAATTAAATTATCAACAACCAACAACTAACCACTAACTACTAACGGTGAGATATTAGTCATTATTTATAATTAATTTTAGTTATTTTTTAAATATTTATTCCTAAAGATAGAGGTAATTGTTATTTATTTATTTCTCAGGAAAGATTGGCTATTTTTTTTGAAAATCAGAGAATACTTATGCCAGGATTCACTAATCAAAATAAACTGAAAAATTATGGCGAAGCCAATCGAATTTAATCTATTTGCACCCTATAACAAAGCAGCAGCTTTAATTGGTTCTTTTTCTGATTGGCAAGAAATCCCAATGGAAAAAGGTGATGATGGTTATTTCCGTACAACAGTTGAATTAGAAGATGGAGATTACCAATATAAATTTCGTGTACAGTCAAAATCTTGGTTTTTTGAAGAAGACCAATGGGTTGATGTCACAGATCCATATGCTGTAGATATAGATGAATTAAGTGGTCAAGATAACGGTATTGTACATATTAAAGATGGACAAAGAATAGTTGATACTTATGTTTGGCAGCATGATGATAAACCTTTACCTGCTGACCATGAATTAGTAATTTACGAGTTGCATGTCGGGGACTTTTCCGGTGGTGAAGATGATCCTTATGCACGTGGTAAGTATCAGCATGTAGTTGAAAAATTAGATTATCTATGTGAACTGGGCATTAATGCTATTGAGTTAATGCCTGTGAAAGAATATCCAGGAGATCATAGCTGGGGATACAATCCCCGCTATTTTTTTGCCACAGAATCAAGCTATGGTTCTACAGCTGAGTTAAAAAATCTGATTGATGAGTGCCATGCTAGAGGAATTCGCGTCATTATGGACGGGATTTATAATCACTCAGAAGCATCAAGTCCATTAACTCAAATAGACCACGATTATTGGTATCATCATTCTCCGCGTGACCCCGATAATAACTGGGGTCCTGAGTTTAATTACGAATTATACGATGAAAATTTAGAAACTTATCCAGCTCGTAAATTTATTGGTGATACAGTTCGTTTCTGGATAGAAGAATATCATATTGACGGTATTCGCTACGATGCAGCGCGGCAAATTGCGAATTATGATTTCATGCACTGGATTGTTCAAGAAACGAAGAAAACTGCTGGCGCCAAACCTTTTTATAATGTTGCTGAACATATTCCTGAAACTCCCAGCATCACCAATGTTGATGGACCGATGGATGGTTGCTGGCATGATAGTTTTTACCATTGTATTAAAGAACATATCTGTGGTGAAACCTTTGATTTAGAACGACTTAAAGATGTCATTGACTGTAAACGTCAAGGCTTCATAGGTGTTACAAATGTTGTTAATTACTTGACAAATCATGACCATAATCATTTGATGCCTGATTTAGGCGACCGCAACATTTTTGATGAGGAAGCTTTCAGAAGAATCAAACTGGGTGTGGCGATTTTAATGACGGCTGTTGGTGTACCCTTGGTTTGGATGGGTGAAGAGTTTGGGGAGTATAAATCTAAGACTCCAGAGTCAGCAAAAATTGATTGGACATTACTAGCTCATGATTTGAATCGCGGTTTATTTGAGTACTATAAAGGTTTAATTAACCTGCGTAAAGAAAATCATGCACTTTACACAGAAAATATTGACTTTATCCACGAAAATCCAGAGGCAAAAGTATTAGCTTATAGTCGTTGGAATGATGAAGGCTCTCGTGTGGTTGTCGTGGCTAATTTCTCGGAAAACTTCTTAGCTGGGTATCATGTGCCTAACTTCCCCAACGGTGGTAAGTGGCACGAATGGACAGGAAATTATGATGTCGAAGCTGGCGATGATGGCATCATGATTGATATTGGGCCTTACGAAGCGAAAGTATTTGTTTGGCACTAGGATATTGCTTGGTGTTGATCTCTCAGATTCCCGATTTCTTTGAGAAGTCGGGGATCTTGTTTTTGTGGACGTGAGGGCGATTGCTCCATAAAATTGATTAGAATACTTGGTTATAATTAGCGATCGCTTCTTGCAAGTCTTCCTAGAAGCTTTATTTTTCATGAAAAAGCAAAAAAATCAATTTAGCCATCTCACAGCAAAAGAAAGAGTTTATCTATCAGTTCCGACAAGTTTTTTATTAGAGAAAAATCTACTTCAAGGTAAAGTCCTAGATTTTGGTTGTGGTTTTGGCAATGATGTTAAATTATTGCGACAAAAAGGATTTGATATTACGGGGTATGATCCTTATTATTTTCCCCAATACCCGAAGGCAAAGTTTGACACAATAATTTGTGTTTATGTTTTAAATGTTTTATTTCCTGAAGAACAAGCAAACGTTCTCATGGAAGTATCGCACCTATTGAAACCAGGAGGTAAAGCTTATTATGCTGTGAGAAGGGATATCAAAAGAGAAGGTTTTCGCGAACATTATGTCCACAAAAAACCTACATACCAATGTATTGTCAAGCTTCCTTTTAAATCAATATTGTTAGACGAATCTTATGAAATTTACGAGTATAAGCATTATAATTTACAGAGAAATTCCTCTAATTATTGCTTATTTTGTAACCCAAATAAACACCTCACTATACTTACAGAATCAGCAACAGCTTATGCTATGTTTGATGGTTATCCCGTGAGTAAAGGCCATGTTTTAGTTATCCCCAAACGCCATGTGAGTAATTACTTTGAGCTACCATTTAAAGAGCAATCTGCTTGTTGGCTGATGGTTAACAAAGTGCAAGAACTTCTCAGCCAAGAATTTGCACCTGATGGGTTTAATGTGGGGATGAACATCAATCGAGATGCAGGTCAAAATATGATGCACGCCAGTATTCATATTATTCCGCGTTACAAAGGTGATACTGTTGGTGCTAAAGGTGGTATCAGAAATGTGATTCCTAAAAAAAATAATTTGTAGTTTGCGATCGCTTTAGTAATATAGCCTAGAATAATAGACTAAAAGTAAGCCTAATTGAGCCTCAAAATAACAGACAGCATTATATGAACGTGAGTTCGATTAATATTATCAGACTAAACAATTGAATCGCCCGCAAGTAAACTGCGGGCTAATAACCTAAGTCTACTAAAAGTAGACTGAATAAATAACCCCATCAATCAACTTTAAGTGGGTTTTTGCTATGAGCCGCGCAATTTATTGCAGGGCGGGATGTTGGGCTAATGAAATCTATCAAACTCACGTTAATTTAGCTGATTGTAGAATTACGATCGCTTGTATTTACCTAAACCAAAAATAGCGATCGCCTTTTTGTGTAATTAACTTTCTTTTCAAGGATCTTCACGAGGAGGATGAAAACCACCTTTGACCCAAAGTTGTCGAGATTTCTGAATAAAAAGGTCGGGACGCCTTTCATCGTTTAAATCAAATCGGTTACAAGTTGCCCGACCGATTGGCGTGACACCAATAACTTTTGTAGCATCTGCTGACCAAATAAAGTGTTCAGCCCACTGTTGTTGACGAGGATTAAATAAGGCTACTTCTTGCTTAGTTTCTGGGTCAATTCCAACAGTAAAATTATAGTGGCGTTCGTTACACCGACGACAAGCTAAAGCCAAATTATTCACATCATCTGAACCGCCCAAAGATTGTGGGCGAATATGATCAATTGTCAAAGGAGATGTACTTAATAATTCAGGATAATGGCAGTACTCACAGCGAAAATTTGCACGTCTGCGGACAAATTCTTGGATGTTGTTAGGAATCGTCATGTTTCAGCTGCAATCATCGCATTGATGTAGCTGAAAATCACGTCTAATTCTCCTATCGCTTCTAGTTCAGCTGCTTCTTCTGGTGTGAGTAAATCTGCTTTTTTCTTATCTAACAATTCTTGCATCCGCGCACCTAATTCTTTAGTAAATTTAAAAAGATTAAGATTATTGACTTTTTCAACTCGGATACCAGTTGTCAGCCAAGATGATGGTTTAACTACTACGTTCGTCATAAAATTAGCATGATAGAACATACTGCTATTGTATTAGTTCATTGTTTGCTAGTGCGAAATCAAAGAATGTGATTGCACTCCCGTAACCTAAAACAATGCAGGCGATCGCTTTTCTGATGGGTGTGAGTGCGATCGCACAATCTACACCAAACACACGGATTCCCGACTTCTCAACAGGATACAGCTGGCGAATGGTGGGTCTGACCCCTCGTTCACCCACAAATTGGTTTGTAGAGACGCGCCATGGTGCGTCTCTACGACAGAATATTAACAAACCATCACCTCACTCCTCACACTCCTCACCTCCTGGATACTGCTGATACTTTCTAATCAACTCCAAGGTTTTTTGATATAGTTGATTGTTTCCCTGTTGTCGAAACAGATCAGCAGCTTTCTGCAAATCAGCAATCCCACCCTGCTTATCTCCTATAGCAGCACGAGCTAAACCCCGGTTTCCGTAAGCTTCAGCAAAGGTGGGATTAATTTTGAGGGCTGCGTTGTAATCAGCAATAGCCCCTTGCTTGTCTCCCAAATTACTGCGGGCTACACCCCGGTTGTTGTAAGCTTTAACATAGTTGGGATTAATTTTGATCGCAGTGTTGTAATCAGCAATAGCCCTTTGCTTATCTCCCAACTCATAGCTGACTAAACCCCGGTTGTAGTAGGCTTGGTCATAGTTGGGATTAATCTTGATCGCAGTGTTGTAATCAGCGATCGCTCCTTGCTTATCTCCCAATTCACTGCGGGCTATACCCCGGTTGTTGTAGGCTTGGGCTAAGTTGGGATTAATTTTGATCGCAGTGTTGTAATCAGCGATCGCTCCTTTAGGGTCTCCCAAATCACTGCGGGCTACACCCCGGTTGTTGTAAGCTTTAACATAGTTGGGATTAATTTTGAGGGCTGTGTTGTAATCAGCGATCGCTCCTTGCTTATCTCCCAGTTCACTGCGGGCTACACCCCGATCATTGTAAGCTGTATCATAATTTAGGATTGAGACGAATTGCTTCTGTATAATCAGCAATTGCTCCTTTATAATCTTTTTGGCGATACTTATTGTAAGCTCTGATATAAAAGTCATCTGCTTTCGGCGTGGCTGCAACTACATCTGGTGGTAGCACTCCCACATCTACCCCAATCGCTAGCATCTGCCGCAAAGCTGAATAAATAGTAATACCTATACCTGTGACAATCTTACTTTGACTTTTTTCCCCTATTTCTTGCTCATCAGCCCTACCGTGAATTGCCACTACTTCCCCTTGCTCATTCAGCACAGGCCCGCCACTCATTCCTCCTAAAGTATCGTTATCGTAGATAATGTTATAGCCGTCACCTTGTGCTGCACCGTTCGCGTTTACCTGTCCCTTGTTCAAGAAAAATTCCGGATTGGGGATTGCGCCTCTGGGTGCAGGAAACCCTGCAACATAAACAGTAGTGGTGCGTGTGGCTTTGTCAGAGTTGCCGATTGTGGCAACACTATAAGACTTGCTACTGCTAAACTCAACAACTGCTAAATCTATTTCTTTTCCTAAGCGTTTCACAGACCGAATTGGATTATTTTGTCCATCTGGCGTAAATATTTGGTACTTTTTATCACCTTTCACTACATGATAAGCAGTCAAAACAGTGTAAGTATTACCAGAAGGCTTAACAATGATTCCCGAACCCGCATTAGTTGGATTTTGGCTGTCAACAATCCGCACTGTGATATCTCTACCTATCTTTTCCACCTCTTGCGGGGATATTGCTACTGCTATTTGCGACTGCACTAGTACCATTGACACACCAATCAGCACGGGTGGAAGTGCGTGGTAATATTTCATTTCCTCACCTTATTTTCTGCTCAAACTTTTTCTGTAATCGAATTACCCAAAAAATCTTCAAAACCTCACCCTGTCAAGCGCGGACATCCCTCTCACCAAGGTTACGGTGTACACAGAAGTCGGAAAAACCTGATTCAAATTGACTCGAAAAGCCCAAAATCACAA
>NZ_AJLK01000078.1 GCF_000317205.1 Fischerella muscicola PCC 7414
TTTCGAGGTTTGGAGTGATTTGATCATTTGTGTGTACACGGCGGTAGCCAAGGAGAGGGAAAGATTTTTGCCTAGCAAAAAGCGAGGGTGAGGTTCAGTCTTATGGTTCCTCTGGTAAGCTGTTCAGATAAATATTAAAATCAACTAAAATCTGTGTATCATCGCCACTTTGCTGTTGTATTTTTCCAGCCGCTAAAGCACGACGGTCTAATAAGCTTTCCACAGCCTGTCTAGCATTAGTGCCACGCTTGAGAGTGAACAACAAAGTGTCGCTTGTGCAATCATCATTTCTACTCACAGCAGCACAAACTACAGGATAATTCTGGAGTGTCCCAGAAATAATATTTTTAAGACTTCCATTGTCGTAATTCTTTTGAAATCTGTATGCTACATGCTGACAACGCACAAAAGGAGTCAAATCACAAGAGAAGTAGTTACTGCTAACCCAACGAATCATCGGTATCCTTCTGCCATTCTGGAAATAATGCATACTCAAATTTTCATAATTCATAATTCATAATTCATAATTCTTCTACATCAATCCTGCTGATTCATACAGGCGTTTAAGCATTGCCATGATCTTGTCACCATAATTTAAATCTGCTGACCACCGTCCTGATAATTGACCTACCAGGGGGGCGATACCACGTGTGACGAAGCGAAATCTTGGATCTACTACATCCTGTACCAGAGGTTCTAAGCTGGCGTAAGCTTTCAAGTGTTGGACATGCGCCCTGACTCCAATTCTGGCACTCTCAAAAGTTGCTGCTTGGCTACCTCCGCCAATTGTCCCTAATCCTGCAAAGTTATTTTGCTCTGGTTTGATATCATCGCCAAAGCGTAAAAAACCAGTTTCTACACACATTTGGCAGAAAGCTATATCATAGTTAACTCCCTCGATCGCGGCTTCTTCGCGGTAGAGTTTGGCGATGTCAGGAAACCGCACTAAAGCATTTTCATTATTATTTTTGAGAAATATCTGTAACTGTACTTCTGAAGCGTTACCATGAGACATGATTTTGTCAATTTGTCCAGAGCAAATTAATAAATTGGAACGTAAAGATACAGTACGACTGGCACTATCCCAACTGACAGAAACATTAAATTCTCGCAGTTCAATTGCTTTGACATAAACAATTCGCCGATAGGTAATACGGCGGACATTGGGTGCTTTGGACAGATCAATTTGTAAGCGATCTACTAAGTCAATGGGGATGTAAGCATTACCGTCAACTAATATCCCTTGCTCGGAATATTTTTGTCCGTTAATGTTAATATTAATTGCTGGATATGTTGCTTCCTCCCCTTCTGAACCAGAGTCAACAGTACGACTCCAAGCAGCAAGTCCATCAGCTATTCCTAAGGCAAAATCACGGCGGCGGTTTTGTAGCAAAGTCCGATCTTCTGGATTACTCAAAAAACCAACTTGCATTAACAAAGCAGGCGCTTTTGTTTGGCGGCAAAATGCTAAACTACCTAAGCCTGAATTTGTATCTGGTTTCACCCCTCGGTTAGGTAGTTGCGTCACACGGCGTAGCAACCCCATTAATACCAATTGTGCATTGCTTTTGCGTTCATCATTGTTGGCAATGTAAAAGACGCTAGCCCCACGCACAGAAGGGCTGCTAGCAGCGTCAGTATGAATTTCTAGGGCGACATCACCGCGACGCACACGAGAATTGATCCATTCGATTGTTTGCTTGGCACTCA
Source organism: Fischerella muscicola PCC 7414 (assembly GCF_000317205.1). Lineage (GTDB taxonomy): Bacteria > Cyanobacteriota > Cyanobacteriia > Cyanobacteriales > Nostocaceae > Fischerella > Fischerella muscicola. Next base: position 1,711 of record NZ_AJLK01000078.1, read on the forward strand.
AGTCATCGGGAACCGATAAAACTTCAAAACTTCGCGCCCTCAGTTCTGTCACAATTAAATCGCGCAATAAAATCATTTCTCTGGCTTCTGTCGTCCCAGCTGCAACTGAACCTGGATCAATTCCACCTGTTTCTTTGCCTCCGTGGGCTGCGGAAAGAAAAATACGTCCCATTTACAGTATTTCCTCTGATAAAATCTCAGTGTAAGTAATTGAATACATCATTATTGGCTTGGGAACAAGAATATAATAGATATGAGGAGTTAGTAGTTAGTAGTTAGTAGTTAGTTGTGGGTTGATAGCCATTAAACTACTATCCACTAACTACTATCCACTAACCTACTGGCTAAATATGTACACTCCCCGCCTACATCCAGATACTATAGAGGAAATTAAACAACGGGCTGACATTTATGATGTCATTTCGGAATACGTTGTTTTACGCAGGCGTGGTAAAGATTTTGTGGGTTTGTGTCCTTTCCACGATGAAAAAACTCCCAGTTTTACTGTCAGCCCCACCAAGCAAATGTACTACTGTTTTGGCTGCCAAGCGGGGGGGAATGCGATCAAGTTTCTGATGGACTTGCACAAGCATTCTTTTGCGGAAGTGGTGCTGGATTTGGCACGGCGTTACCAAGTTCCTGTGCAAACTCTCGAACCAGAACAAAGACAGGAGTTACAACGGCAATTATCGGAACGATCGCAACTTTACGAAATTCTCGCTTCTACTGCCCAATTTTATCAACATGCCCTCAAGCAACCCCAAGGACAAGTTGCCCTTGAGTATCTGCAACAAAAGCGGCGATTGCAAGATGAGACTATTGTGCAGTTTAACTTGGGTTACGCTCCTGCGGCTTGGGAAACTCTCTACCGTTATTTAGTTGAAGATAAACGCTATCCGGTACAGTTGGTGGAGAAAGCCGGGTTAATTAAACCCCGCAAAGAAAGCAGTGGCTATTATGATGTGTTTCGCGATCGCTTGATGATTCCGATTCACGATGTCATGGGAAGGGTGATTGCTTTTGGCGGTAGAAGTTTAGGGGATGAGCAACCGAAGTATCTGAATTCACCGGAAACTGAGCTATTTAATAAGGGTAAAACTTTATTTGCCCTTCATCAAGCCAAAGCTGGTATTTCGCAAATGGATCAAGCTGTGGTGGTGGAGGGATATTTTGATGCGATCGCCCTCCACGCAGCTGGAATCAATAATGCTGTTGCCTCTTTGGGTACTGCCCTCAGTATAGACCAAGTACGGATACTATTACGCTACACTGACTCTAAACAACTAATACTGAATTTTGACGCTGACAAAGCTGGTAATATAGCTGCCGAAAGGGCGATTGGGGAAATTGCGGAACTGGCGTATAAGGGCGAAGTGCAACTTAAAATTCTCAACTTGCCTGATGGCAAAGATGCCGATGAATACTTGCATACTCATACATCCGCAGATTATCAACAACTGTTAGCGAAAGCACCTTTGTGGCTGAATTGGCAGATTCAGCAAATTGTTAAAGATCGAGACTTGAAGCAGGCTACAGATTTTCAACAAGTCTCGCAGCAATTAGTAAAATTACTGAAGAACATTAGTAATATTGATACGCTAAACTATTACGTTTCTTATTGTGCGGAAATTTTAGCTTTAGGAGACGCTAGGCTAGTACCCTTGCGAGTTGAGAATCTTTTGACTCAAGTTTCACCTCAAAATAATATTAGAGGTATAACGCGATCGCACTACAAACCAACTCCAGAATTACATAAACAGACAAGTACAAAAACTCCTGCTACTTCAGAAAAGAGTTTGTTAGAACAAGCAGAAGCTTTGTTACTGCGAATATATCTGCATTGTCCGGAACACCGTCAAGCCATAAATGACGCTTTAGAAGAACGAGATTTGCAGTTTAGTCTTTCTCATCATCGGTTTTTGTGGCGACAAATTTTAGAACTTGCATCTGAGAGTTTAGAGGATGATTTAATTTCAACGGTACAAGACAGATGCTTGGAGTTTCCTGAGGAAATGGCGTTGGTTTCCCATTTGTTTCAACTCAACGAAAGAAGTAAAAAAGAAATCTTACGTACTCCCCAAGTTGTACAGGCGACTACTGCTTGTATGGAGAGGGTTTTGAGAGAAAAACGCTATCGTCATTTCTTGGAGTTATGGGAACAAACTGATCCACAGACAGAACCCCAGAGATGGCAATCTTATTATCAAGCTTTTTATGCAGAGAAGTTGCGGTTGCAAGAGTTAGATAAACAACGGCAGTTTTCTTTGACTGATTTGTTGTGAGGCTGTAGGAAAGCTAGAAATAATCATCTAGAGGTGCTTTTTTAAACGCAGAGGGACGCAGAGTCGGCGCAGAGGTTCGCAAAGTTTTTCCGAATTTCTAAGTTATACTAATTTGCCAAAAGAATGCGACAGATAGGCCATCTTGTAGAGACGCGATTCATCGCGTCTTTATCCAAGGATGTGTTGCAATCATTAATTGAATTGGTATTAGATAGATTGGTTCTGTCTATCGTTGTTATTCTCAGTAAAGTTTTGGAGTTCGCTGCTGCAAAATCTACATTTGTAATATTAGAATTTATTGTATTACAAACAGCAAATAAACTAAGGAATTTAAACTGTATGCAGAAGGAACGTGTGCTGATAGTTGGTTTAGATGAACCGGAAGTTAGTGCTATTCGCGATCGCCTTGACTGCATAACAGTAGCTTATGAGTATCTACCTAATATTAAACTTGTGGAAGGCATGTCTTCAACATCATTGTATGAATATATTTACGTAACTCTTATACCGATTCAAAAAATGTTTGCGATACATTCAGAGCTAATTCCCCTGCAAAGGTGCATCTAAGACTTTCTTGATGCGATCGCGTGTCTCTAGTAAATGTGCTTTGGTATATTCATCTTCAGCACGGACATTATCCAGTTTCTCAGATAATTGTTTAAGTTTATACCAAGCTAGAGTCCGAGCATCTTCCGGGACATATTGTTTGCGCAACACCATTTCACTGAGAGTTTCCACGTATTGGCGTTGTATGCCTCGACGCAGGCTAGAAATTGTGATGGTTTTGCCTTCGGGTTTTAATACTTCTGTCCAAATGCCATTTTGGAGTGTATCAAATAATTCAGGCAATGTCAGGGAATTTTCGGCTTTATTTTTGAATTCCATGTCTTTGAGACGGGAGAGGCGATCGCCTGAAAGCAAATCCCACAATACCAGACTCTGCATGAACAATACCAAATCATGAATTGGATAGTCTAGGCGACCGATACGGGGGCTACTACCCCAATGTCGCCAACGCGATGGTGCTAATTTGTTCAGTAAATCTGGTGAGAAGTTAAAGGCATCTTCAGCGAAAATATACTTTTGCAAAAGCGCTAATGCTTGCCGTTGTTTTTCTACTGGCACTGCTTTAAACGGTAGTTTTTGTTGTTTCTCACTAGGATGAACTCGATAAAAAGACTGTCCACCGATGTATTTTGTCGCGTAGTAAATGTTTTGGAAATAATTTCCCAGTACTGTACCAAACTGTTCTCTCATATCGCTATAACTATCGCCATCCATAGGAGGGCGTTTGTTCAGACGATCCCACATGATCCGGGCATTTTCTAACTGCCACCGAGAATAAAGCAAGACATTATTGCTGTTATCCCAAGCGTCGGCAGTGGGATCTAGGTCATACATATCTTCATCTGTGGCATAAGTCAATTCTGGCTGGTCAGATTTTTCGGCAATTTTATTCAAAAAGGGTTTCTCAGCTACGGGAGTTGTGGCTGGAAATTGGGTGTAGCCGTATTGAATTGCCCAGTCATCATAAGGCCCCACCATCTGAGGAAAATAATCTCCTTGTTTTTGATCTTGGGGTGCAATGTTGGGTGGAATATAGTCCATTACTGAGGAAACCAGGCCCCTATTACGGGTAATATCTGTATTGTTTAGTTGTTCTGGTGTCAGCATAGTGCTACCGCGGAAGTTGTGGCGTAACCCCAGAGTATGTCCGACTTCGTGAGCAATAATTAACCTTAAATATTGATGGATATAATTTTTCACCTGTTCACTGCTAGGAGGTGCTGGTTGCAGGAGTCTCATTGCTAGAGAACCAAAGGCAAATTGGTTAGCAGCTTCCATTCCGTAACAAAGATCATACTCTCCAGCTAATTTTGATAAATGTTTGGCAAATAGCTTGCGCTTGGTTTGGTTTTTGTTCGCTTCTAAACCGTTGGCACAAAGCAAGCGATTGTGCATGAATGCTGTGAGGGAAGTCCTGGTTTGTCGTTCGTTTTCGTTGGGTTGGATAATTTGGCGATATTCACTTTTGAGGGCGCGGATAAAACTGGCATCTACTAAAATGCTGGCGTTCAAAATTTCTCCGGTCAGAGGATTAACGCGGGAAGGCCCCATGGCAAAATATCCATCGATGGTGTTGATCCAGCGAATTGTGTTGTAACGAATATCCGCAGGCTCCCATTTGGCGTTATCTGGCATTTGTTTGACTTGGATGGCATCTTTAAAACCAGCCGCCTCAAAGGCTTTGTTCCACATCAAGACGCCTTCAGTAATGGCAGAGCGGTATTCTAGGGGTACGGCGTTATCTATCCAAAATACTATCGGTTTTTTGGGAGGAGAAATGGGGGCGTTGGGGTCTTGTTTTTCCAGATGCCAACGGTTGATATAGCGGACAAAGGGTTCTTTACGCTCGTCGTTGGATAAGTCTTGGTAGGCGGTGATAAAATAGCCGATGCGATCGTCTGCTAGCCGGGGTTGGTAATTGTTATTTGGGAGTTGAGAAAGACTGTAGTGGACGCGCAAGGTAAAGCCACGGCTATCGGGTACGCTGATAAAGCCTAGTGTTTGGTCGCTGTCTTCTTCGTCTTCGTCGTCGCTACTACTGCCAGAGAAATTCATCACCGACTCAATTTCGACATTTTGCGGGAAAACTTTGGCGTTGCCAAAATAAGACTCATCGGCGCTTCCCGGTAATCCCAAGCTGGAGGTTAATCCTGCTAGATCTGTAAGTAGCAAATCACTGAGATCGATCAAAATAGATTTGCGTTGGGGATGAATGCTTTTAATTTCTATGGAGTAGAGAACTGAATCACTAAAGGATCGGGCCAGCGATCGCGCCTGTGGATCTCCTTCACGGGTACGAAAATTGACGTTGCGAACAACAAAATTTAATTTTTTATCTACCTGTTGGAAATAAAATAAGAAATCCTGCAAAGGCATACCACTGTAGATGCCAGCTTCGCCAATCCCTGATTCTAAGGTTGCTGTGGCGAGAAAGTTTTTATTTAGTTGTTCTGGTTTGATCTCTAGATATATCTTATTTTCGTCTTTGTTGCGGTACAGAGTAAATAAACCTTGCTGCTTTTGAGTATCTTTGATAACTTCGTTAAAGTCTTCCAAATCATCTTTTTTTGATGGTTTGGAAGTAGAATCAGGTTTTTCGTCTGGCTTTTCTGGCTTATCCTTATCTGGCTTTTCGGAGTCTTTCGCTATCAGTAGAAAAGGCTGCTGTCCAGTTTTTTTAGTATCTTGTACCCAAATAAAAGACTGGTGCTGGGATTTTTGATTGTTGATTACCCAAACTTTGGATAAGGGTAGAGGAGAAGACATGGGGATGGAAACACTGGGAGACACGGAGGCTGTTTCCCTCTTCTGATTCCCTACTTCTACAGCCAGTGTCTTGGCGTTAGCGATTACTATTCCTAAAAACAAACTATGTAAAGCAACAACATAAAAAGTTAGTCTCTTCATCCGAAATGTCCCTGGCTGCGTTCATTATCTAATTTTTAATACTTGCAAGGCAAAGCTGCTGTGATTTCACTGTTGTTCTTACTATTGGCTGAGTGTCAAGGTATGTCAAAGTTCTTCTCCCGCACAAGCTTAGACTATTGGCAGATCACAATCCCTACAACCGCCTGATATCAGGCAATAAACTTTTATGTTAGCTATCATTGACATTTTTTAGCTTTATTGCAATGTTTTACTGTAGTATTTTTGCTAACAACTGCGTCTGTAGCAAACTGTACCTATTATTTTTAGATTTGACCAAATTAAAGATACTGCGAGGATAGTGTCACAACTCAATCAGATAGTTGGAGGTTAGTGAAAAACAAAAAACTTTTTAAGCAGACATTTTTGGGGAAATCGGAGGAGAAGTTGAGTCATACTATTTTCGATTGGGACACTTTATCTGGGTATAGATTCTGTAAATCTATCTGTGACAATTATTTGTCAAATTGATGTCAAATTTAAATAAACTTATGTATTATTAAATACATTTTTTTCGGAAATTCGACAACTGTCTGGCTGGAGAAAAGTCCTGTACATATAACTAAATCATCAGCTGGTGTAATAGTATTAACGGATACATATATGACACTATTATATAAAGTGTGGAAGCGTTTGATAACTTATGTTAGAAGAACAGAAGAACAAGAGATATCAAATCTAACGGGTCTTGAACTCAAAGGGGTTTTCCCTTTAGTAAAAATTAATAATCCTCAAAATAATTTAAGAGAATTGCTATCACCTGAACAATTGCAACAAAGTTTGGCAGAATGGACAAAAAATAACAATTCATTGAATATTAAAATCAGCGATCGCCAATTAGATGAGAACATTTATGATTTATTAGGAAATACTGCATTAAAAATTGAAGTTGTGCAAGCAGTAATGCAGAGGTTGGTTGCTAGTAATGATTTTCGACCTGTACTGTTATTTCAGCGTTTAGAAGATTTTTATCGGCGTTGGTGTGAGGGGGTATTTGTAGATGCAGCACCTAGTGAAAATTTACCCCAAAAAAAGATGTTGCAGTTGCAAGCGCAAAATATTGCGATCGGACTACGACAGGTAGACATCAATGCAGGACTAAATGTGTTGATTTTACTGTTGGAGTTGCATCGCTATGCCCAACAGCGAGATGACCTCAAAGCCCAAATAATTTTCTATCCCTCTGGTCAACGGCACAAAGATAATTTTTTTACATCCCAACTCCTGCGTGTCATCAATTATAGCGATGCGATCGAAATAGGTAATTTTTGTAGTGTTGTTGGGGAATTCCTTCAAGGCAATAACTTTAGCGGTGCTTATCTTGGGGACGCAAACCTGACTGGTGTTAACTTCAGCGGTGCTAACCTCACTAGTGCTTATCTTGGGGATGCAAACCTGACTGGTGTTAACTTCAGTGGTGCTAATCTTGGCGATGCTAACCTTGGCGATGCTAACCTCAGTGGTGCTAACTTGACTGATGCTAATCTTAGGTGTGCTGATCTCAGCAGTACCAACCTCAGTGGTGCTAACCTGGCTGGTGCGGATCTTTACCGTGCTGACCTCAGTCACGCTGACCTCAGCAGCGCTAATCTCAGCGGTGCTGATCTTAGCCACGCTAACTTGACTAGTGCCAATCTCAGAGATGCAAAACTCAGCAGTAGCTATCTTAGTCACGCGATTCTCTTCGGTGCTAATCTCAGTGATGCGAACCTCAACGGTGCTAACCTCAGCTATGCCGACCTTTGCCGCGCCGACCTCAGCGGTACAGACCTCAATCATGCTGATCTTAAAGGTAGTAACCTCAGCGACACCATTCTCTTTAGCACAAACCTGAGAAATGCTATTCTCATCGCCGCCGATCTCAGCTACGCCAAACTAAACGGTGCTAAACTCAACGGTGCTAACCTCAGAAGTGCAATTCTTTTGGGTGCAGACCTGGGTGGTGTAGATCTGACTGATGTAATTCTCAACGAAGCCGATCTCAGTGGCGTGGTTCTCAATGAAGCTGATCTTAGTGGTGCAGACATCAGCGATGCTATTCTCTTTGGTACTGACCTTAGTTACGCCAACCTCAGCAGCGCTAACCTCAGTGGTAGTAACTTGAGTGGTGCAATTCTCAGTGGTGCAGACCTCAGCTATACAAACCTGAGTTATGCGATTTTAGGCGGTGCAGACCTTAGCGACGCTAACCTAGAAAAAGTGACTTGGAATGAAAATTTAGAGTGGGAAGATGTGCGTGGTTTAGATAAAGCGGTAAATGTGCCAGAAGCTTTAAAGCAGCAGTTGGGATTGGTGTAAACAGAAGGCAGGAGGCAGAAGGCAGAAGGAAACTTTAAGATTTAGTCATGCGTTATTTAACTAAATTATTTATTTTTGGTAAAGATTCTCAATCTATCTTGAAAATGGGTGTAGGGTGAAGATCAAAATTTTCATACTTGTTTCGTAGGATTTTCCCATGTGAAAAGCTTTGAGGCTCTCTCCAGGACGCTTACGCGTGTAGAAACTTTTCGCATAATCCATGCATAGCGTAGCCTATGAAAAATGATTTATCCTCAGTAGTTTTGCGGATTTCAGATAGTTGATGATTTAGATATAACATAGAAGAATTACTGTCTGTCACAACAGATAACCACAAGAAAATCTCATAACAAGCATGAAAATACAACTCTTCCTACACCCCTATACTCTTACACCCATTTTGAGCTAGGATGCTTCCCTACAGTGTTTAAGTATGCCCAATGACAACATTTTGCAGAATGCTGATGAGACTACCCTGGTTAATCAGATCAGTAACTACGTTTACCAAGCGATCGCTACCATTCAAGAACAACAACCAGAGTTATTGCTAGAAAAGTATAGAAATATAGACTGGCGTAGTAGTCGCAATCAATCTGCATTTACAGCAAAATTAACAGAATTACTCAATTCAAATTACGCTCACCATGCCTTATTTTCAGAACTGCAAAGATTTTTGAAAGTTCTCCTTACTCCCGAGTCTTTCAATTCATCTATATTAATAAACTTACTAGATACAATTCGTCAATTATACTCTCATCACACAGAATCAGATAACTCATTGCTTCCTCAAAACCCAGAATTATCAAAGCAAATTTCAGTTATTAATCACACTCAAAATTTGCAAAATGTAGGTATAGCTATTTTACTGTTAGATGCAGAAAATCTACAAATAAATATTGAAGTAGAAAAATTTTTAACAACGATTTGTGCTTGCTCCCTACAAGTTAAAATTGCCTTTGCGAATTGGCGTAGTCTCGGAAAATTTGATGTTGAACTGCATGAACGTGGTTATGAATTAATTCATGTTCCACCAGGAAGAGACAATGCTGATGGTAAGATGATCGCTTTTGGTTCATCAATTTATGAGCGTTACCCAAAAGCGAAAGAAATCTTAGTTTGTTCAACAGATCATGTGATGACAAATCTCTGCAATCATCTTCAGCAAAATGGGTTGACGGTATATAGGGTGAGTAAACAAGGAGAAACTCTCACTGTATTGAATAGTAATACAGGTAAAATTATTAACTTTATAGCAAATATACCGTCACTGGACAAATTTATTAAACAACTTAAAAAAATCATCAAAGCCGAACAAAAACGCACAAATAGTTATTGGATTCAACTAGCTAAAATTTCCCAAAGTTTTAAAAATCAATATCAAATAAGTATTAGCGAAGTGGTATATAAGCATTTCCCTGGGAAAAGAGCAAGAGATATTTTTATCAACTATCCTAATGAATTTGTCATTCATCAAATTGATGAAAAATCTGAGTTATATGTGGCACTATTTGAAATTGGTGACAGCCAATAATTAGATAGTATGGAGACAGTGCAGGAAAATAATATCCCCTCATGTTTAATGTCTCAGATTAAATCTAAAACTGATTTAGAAGAGGCACTCAAACAAATTATAATTAATTTAACTATTAAAGCTCCTGGAAGTTACATTGATATTGGTACTTTAGGTAGTAAATTTAATCAGCAATACGGGAAACCAATTACTGAGCAAATTAAAAGTTTACAGATTAGTGGTGGTTTTATTAAATTTTTAAAGTCGAGTACAATTTTTGTACTCAAGCAGAAAGAAAAAACATGGCAAGTAGCTGTTCGGTAAGTCAACATTAACGCACTACTACAAACTTAAATCTAATAAAGCATTTATACTTTCATTAGATAAATCGTATAGATATCTCACTTGTTTGATATTACTAAAATTTCGTTGAATAGATTTGCGATAAGTTGGATCGTAGTGACTATGTAAAATATCTTTTATAAATACTTCCCACTTTTCAGCATCAATTAATTGATACCATTGATGTAATTTCTCCCAGCCATAACGATATTTGAGTTTTTCCAATTTTAATTTTAAAATATCAGGATATTCTACAAAATGGGAATATTTTTGTAAAAGAAACTTAATTCTGGCAGTGATTGGTAGTTGAATTTCTATACAACAAGCCTGTTTCATTTTCTCCCATAAAGACTTGGGTAAATAAATTTTACCTATTTTCATACTTTCTGACTCTATCCAAATGGGTTGATTAGGATTAAAGCTTTGTAGTTGTTGTAAAAGTAATGATTCAAAGTACTTTTGTGAAGGCTGGGGTGAAAGTTTCTCTTGCCATTCTTCGCCTAACAGAGAACCACGATGCTGAGCTAGATTTTCTAAATCTAATACTTGAGCGCCACGTTCACGCATTTTCTGTAAAATGTGGGTTTTGCCACTACCAGTGAAACCACATAGTATTTTATAGGTAAAATTTTTGGGCAATTCTTCTATTTGCTGACGTACATAAGCGCGATAAGTTTTGTAGCCGCCTTCCAGTAGTGTTACCCGCCAACCGATTTGACTAAGTACCAAAGCCATACTTAAAGAACGCTGTCCACCCCGCCAACAATACACCAAAGGATGATATTGCTTTTCTTTGTTAGCAAAATGTTGAGTGATATGCTCAGAAAGATTTTTTGCTACCAAAGCCGCACCTACTTTCCTGGCTTGAAAAGGGTTAATTTGTTTGTATATTGTTCCTACTTCTACGCGTTCGGAATCATATAGTACAGGTAAATTAATTGCGCCAGGAATGTGATCTTCGCTAAATTCTTGAGGAGAGCGAACGTCAATAATTTCACTGTAGGTTTCTTTCCAAGGTTGTTGAGTGTATGTAGGTAAAGGTGGCATGTGATTTCGATATTAGAAATAAATAATTGTTGGGAAATAAGGTTTATTTTCCTGATTTTAATAAATCGCATCAGGCTCCTATCAACACCTTAGCGTAGCTATAGCGCATTCCTAAATCATTTGTGACAGACAAGATCCCCGACAAGTCCTGCGAAGTCGGGGATCTGGGCTTTGCAATTCTCACAAATCAGAAATAATAAACACTAAACACCCATCGAGTGGCATAGTAGTAAGGTGGGTAGTACCCACCCTACTATTTTTCAGGGGTATAAAATCAAAATGACAGACTTTCGAGAACTCAGAGAATGGGAAAAAGCCCATGAGTTAACAGTTGCAGTCTATGAAGCCACGCAGTCTTTCCCTGAAGAGGAATTACTGGGGTTAACGCAACAAATACGTTTAGCCTGTTCCGCAATCCCCGTGAAAATAGCCCAGGGATGCAATCGCGAAGACAGAGAAGATCAAGTTAATTTTCTGGAAATGGCAATGGATGCAGCAATTGAGGTAGAGTATTATCTTTTGCTGTGTTATGAATTGGATATGCTCGATTCTGCTGATTACGATCGCCTGGTTAGCAAGACAGTGGAAGCAAAAGAACTATTGGAATTGTTCATTGATAAGCTGAGCCATAGATAGTTAGTAGTTAGTGGTTGTTTGGTGTTTGTTGTTTGGAATCATTGACAACCAACAACCCTTCGGGTTCGCCAGTCCCCCTACCCTTACCTTAAGCCGCTACCTGCGGAAGCCGCTTCGCGTCTACGCGTCTACGTGACGGAGACCGCCTTTTTGGGGGGCTGGTCTCACCAACAACCAACAATGAACAATAACGCAATGATTAAACTCACTCCCCAACATTTGCAAATTATCTGTAGTCACGCCGAAGCAACTTACCCACAGGAGTGTTGCGGTATTATTTTCGGTCATCTAGCTGATGATGGCAAAACTGTAATCGAAATTATGCCCACGCAAAATGCTTGGAGTGCAGAAGCGGCGGCAGATTTCCCTGGTGATGAAATCATCCACGAGAAGCAGCGCAGGTATGCGATCGCACCCCAAGTTATGTTACAAGCACAAAAAGAAGCACGGACACGCTCTATCGATATAATAGGTATTTATCACTCTCATCCTGACTATCCAGCAATTCCTTCCGAATTTGATCGACTCTGTGCTTGGCAAGAATACTCTTACATAATAGTTTCTGTGGAAAATGGCAAAGCTGGTGAGATTAACAGCTGGTGTCTTGATGATCACCACCAGTTCCAACCAGAGACAATTGAAAAGTTACTTTAAAAACCACCAAGACACAAAGACACAAAGGGTATCGTTTTTGGGTAGGATATAAAGTCCGCGCTTCCTCATCTAACTGCTATGCTAAATCCGAATTTGGATGAAATCCAGCTAACAAAAGACGATTACGAACGCTACTCCCGACACCTAATTTTGCCGGAAGTAGGTGTAGAAGGACAAAAGCGCCTCAAAGCTGCTAGCGTACTGTGTATTGGTACGGGTGGACTGGGTTCACCGTTACTTTTATACCTGGCGGCGGCGGGTATTGGACGTATCGGTATTGTTGATTTCGATGTTGTCGATACTTCTAACCTACAGCGTCAGGTGATTCACGGCACTTCTTGGGTGGGTAAACCCAAGATTGAATCAGCTAAGAATCGCATTCTCGAAATTAACCCCTATTGTCAGGTTGATCTTTACGAAACTCGTCTGAGTTCCGAAAACGCCCTTGACATCATTAGACCTTATGATGTTGTGGTTGATGGAACTGATAATTTCCCGACACGCTATCTGGTCAATGATGCTTGCGTGTTGTTGGATAAACCCAACGTCTACGGTTCTATTTTCCGCTTTGAAGGGCAAGCAACGGTATTTAACTACGAGGGTGGGCCAAATTATCGTGATTTGTACCCAGAACCCCCACCACCAGGGATGGTTCCTTCCTGTGCAGAAGGCGGTGTCTTGGGGATTTTACCAGGAATTATTGGTCTCATCCAGGCAACAGAAACTGTCAAAATCATTATGCGTCAGGGGAATACTTTAAGTGGACGCTTATTGTTGTACAATGCCTTAGAAATGAAATTCCGCGAATTGAAGTTGCGTCCTAACCCGGTACGTCCAGTAATAGAAAAGTTGATAGATTACGAACAATTCTGCGGTATTCCACAAGCGCAAGCAGAGGAGGCTAAACAGCAAATGGAACTTCCCGAAATGACTGTGCAGGAATTGAAGCAATTGTTGGATAGCGATGCTGACAATTTTGTACTGCTGGATGTTCGCAACCCAAATGAATATGAAATTGCCAAGATCCCTGGTTCTGTATTAATACCTTTGCCTGATATTGAAAATGGTGATGGTGTTAACAAAGTTCAGGAACTGGTGAACGGTCATCGCTTGATTGTTCATTGTAAGTCGGGTATGCGTTCTGCAAAAGCTTTGGGAATTCTCAAGCAAGCGGGAATTGATGGTACAAACGTGAAGGGTGGAATTCTGGCTTGGAGCAAGGAAGTTGATCCATCTGTGCCTACATATTAAAGGCAGAGGGCAGTCCTGATGAAAAAATTTCACGAGCTTTGCCATGAAAAATCTCACCCCCTCCCCCTCTCCTTGCTAAGAAGAGGGGTGGCGTAGCCGGGGTGAGGTTACTGTCAAGGCAGAAGGCAAAGTTTTGTAAAGTGTAAGATGCACCAGGTTCTTTTTGATCTGTGTGCATTTAATTATTTAAGGGAGTTCAAAGTTATTGTAATGTGCGATCGCTTTTCTGACTTTACCATGACGATCAAATAACAACCATTCGACTGCACTTAATCCCAAGACTGACTTATAGTAAATGCAGAGGCTATCGATGCTGTAAAGCACTTCGATCAATTCAAAATGTAAGTCTGGTATTTTTTGCAGGGCTTGTTGCCAATAGGTTTTCACTGCTTCTTTACCATAGAGTGTTCCCGATGGTTCATTCATGATTTTGGTGATGAATGGTGTACTCATCTCAAAATCATCAGTGTAGTGTTCCAGAACCCGATTGAGATCATGGGAGTTCCATGCTGCAATCCATTCGTGGGCAAACTGATGGGCAGTTGCTTTAGTCAGCATAAAAATTTTACTGTCTATTGTTTGTTTTACAAATAATTGTGATTCAAATGAACCGCAGAGGACACAGAGAAAGCAGAGGTGGTAACAGGGAGTAATCGCACTGTGCAAATCCAAATTTTTCTACCACAGGTGTGAGACACAATTAACTCAGTTTCTGCAACGATCGCGATGGAGAAATAGAGGGCAATACATGGAAATTCGTACGCCAGACTGGGTTAAACATGCTGTTTTCTATCAAATTTTTCCTGATCGCTTTGCTAGAAGCAAGCAACCACGCAAGCGATTGTTGCGTAACGCCAGTTGGGAAGATTGGGAGGCTATGCCTACACTCCAAGGTTATAAGGGAGGGGATCTCTGGGGTGTACTGGAACAGTTGGATTACATTCAAGATTTAGGAATTAATGCTATTTACTTTACACCCATTTTCCAATCTGCAAGTAATCACCGCTATCATACCCATGATTATTATCAAGTTGATCCGATGTTGGGGGGTAATCCGGCTTTCAAAGAATTGCTAGACGCAGCCCATGCCCGCAATATTAAAGTTGTTTTAGATGGAGTGTTTAATCATTCCAGTCGTGGCTTTTTCTTTTTCCACGATGTTTTAGAGAATGGCCCCCATTCGCCTTGGGTAAATTGGTTCAAAATTGAAGGTTGGCCCCTTTCCCCTTACAATGGTGAGTTTCCTGCTAACTATGTAGGTTGGGCTGACAATCGCGCCCTACCAGTATTCAACCACGACAACCCAGAAGTACGGGAGTACATTATGGAAATTGCTGAATACTGGATTAAATTTGGCATTGATGGTTGGCGCTTGGATGTACCATTTGAAATTAAAACTCCTGGTTTTTGGCAAGAGTTTCGCGATCGCGTCAAAGCCATTAATCCTGAAGCTTATATTGTGGGTGAAGTGTGGGGAGATTCCCGCGAATGGTTGGATGGTACGCAGTTTGATGGTGTGATGAATTATTTATTTGCTGCACCAACAATTGCATTTACCGCAGGCGATCGCGTCGATATCGAACAAGTACAAGATCGTTCCTATCATCCTTACCCACCGTTATTTGCGGCTGAGTACGCCACCAAAATGCAGGAACTACTACAACTTTACCCCTGGGAAATTCAACTTACCCAATTAAATTTGCTGGCGAGTCACGACACCGCTAGGTTAATTTCTATTGCTGGGGGCGATATTCCTAGCGTGGAACTAGCAACTCTGCTGCTACTGACTTTTCCTGGCGCACCTAGTATCTATTATGGTGATGAAGTGGGTTTACCTGGTCGTCTTGATCCCGATTCTCGGCGTGGTTTTCCTCTAGAAGCAAGCTGGAATCAAGAAATTCTCAATACCCACCGCCAATTAATTGCCCTGCGTCATGCTTATCCCTGCTTGCGTACAGGAGATTATCAAGTTTTACATGCTCAAGCAGAACTTTTTGTCTTCACCCGCACTTTAGCTGATGAAAAATTAATCATTGCAGTCAATGCTGGTATTGCATCGGCAAAAACTAGTATAAATATTAACTGGCATAGTCAACTCAATAAGCTTTTATATGGTAATGCTGAGATCGAGTGGTACGGTGAGGGAGAAACTAAACAATTAAGTTTAAATCTTCCTCCCCGCAGTGGTTGTATTTTGGGTAATGGGTAGTCACATCACCGCCTTGGAATGAATTCCAAGGCTATTCGGTAAAAAGACGGTATTACTACTTGAAAAAGACGTGAAGACCGATCTAGCTATTGACCCGCTTCTTTTTAAAATGACCATATAAGAACAAAAATTATATTTGCGCGTTGTTGTTCGTTCCTCAAAAAGCCTATGCAACCAACTAACCCCAACCAATTTACAGAAAAAGCGTGGGAAGCGATCGCGCATACTCCTGATATTGCTAAACAAAACCACCATCAGCAAATCGAAAGCGAACACCTGATGAAGGCGTTGCTAGAACAGGAAGGACTAGCAGGCCCGATTTTGACGAAAGCAGGTGTGAATTTGCAAAAACTACGCGATCGCACAGACCAATACATCCAACGTCAGCCCAGAGTCTCGGGAAGCATCAATTCTGTTTACCTGGGACGCAGCTTGGACTCTCTGTTAGATCGAGCTGAAGGCTACTGTAAGGAGTTTGGTGACGAATATATATCGATAGAACATTTATTACTTGCTTACACCAAAGATGATCGCTTTGGTAAAAGTCTATTCCAAGAGTTCGGTTTAGACGAAAGAAAATTAAAAGATACTATTAAGCAAATTCGGGGAAGCCAGAAAGTGACCGACCAAAATCCAGAAGGCAAATACCAAGCACTGGAGAAGTATGGGCGTGACCTCACTGAAGCCGCCCGTCAAGGTAAACTTGACCCAGTGATTGGACGAGATGACGAAATTCGCCGCACGATTCAAATTCTCTCTCGCCGCACCAAGAATAACCCTGTATTAATTGGGGAACCAGGTGTAGGTAAAACTGCAATTGTCGAAGGTTTAGCCCAGCGGATCGTGGCTGGTGATGTACCCCAGTCTCTCAAAGACCGCAAACTCATTGCTTTAGATATGGGTGCTTTGATTGCAGGGGCAAAGTTCCGGGGTGAATTTGAAGAAAGACTTAAAGCAGTCTTAAAAGAAGTCACCGAATCCGGTGGTAATATCATCCTATTTATTGATGAGATTCATACCGTTGTTGGTGCAGGTGCTACCCAAGGCGCAATGGATGCTAGCAACTTGCTCAAACCGATGTTGGCGCGGGGAGAATTGCGCTGTATCGGTGCGACGACTTTAGATGAATACCGTAAGTATATTGAAAAAGACGCAGCTCTGGAGCGACGCTTCCAGCAAGTTTATGTCGATCAACCGAGTGTAGAAGATACTATCTCGATTCTGCGCGGGTTGAAAGAGCGTTATGAACTGCATCACGGAGTGAAAATCTCCGATAATGCTTTAGTAGCGGCAGCGACACTGTCGAGTCGATATATTAGCGATCGCTTTTTACCAGACAAAGCTATTGATTTGGTAGATGAAGCCGCAGCACGATTGAAAATGGAGATCACCTCCAAGCCAGAAGAACTCGACGAAATCGATCGCAAAATCTTGCAGTTAGAAATGGAGAAGTTGTCGCTGCAAAAAGAAAGTAACACAGCTTCTCGTGAACGTCTAGAAAGACTAGAAAAAGAACTAGCGGATCTTAAAGAAGAACAACGGGCGTTAAACGCTCAATGGCAGTCTGAAAAAGATATTATTACTAAAATTCAGTCTGTTAAAGAAGAGATCGACCGCGTTAACTTAGAAATTCAGCAAGCCGAACGCGATTACGACCTCAACCGCGCTGCCGAGTTAAAATACGGCAAATTAACCGATTTGCACCGCAAACTCGAAGCCGCAGAATTTGAGTTAGCCCAAACTCAACACACTGGCAAATCTCTACTGCGGGAGGAAGTCACCGAATCGGACATCGCCGAAGTTATTTCTAAGTGGACTGGTATCCCCATCAGCAAGTTGGTGGAATCTGAAAAAGAAAAACTACTGCACTTAGAAGATGAACTCCATCGCCGCGTAGTCGGACAACAAGAAGCAGTCACAGCCGTTGCTGACGCTATTCAGCGATCGCGCGCTGGTTTAGCAGATCCCAATCGCCCCATTGCTAGCTTTATTTTCCTCGGTCCCACGGGTGTAGGTAAAACCGAATTAGCGAAAGCCCTTGCGGCGTACCTATTTGACACCGAAGAGGCGCTAGTCAGAATTGACATGTCTGAGTACATGGAAAAACACGCCGTTTCGCGTTTAATTGGCGCGCCTCCTGGGTATGTTGGTTACGAAGAAGGCGGACAGTTAACCGAATCAATTCGCCGTCGTCCCTATGCCGTGATTCTCTTCGACGAAATCGAAAAAGCCCACCCGGATGTGTTCAACATCCTGCTGCAAATTCTTGATGATGGACGTGTCACCGATGCTCAAGGTCATACGGTGGACTTTAAGAACACTATTATTATCATGACCAGCAACATCGGTTCCCAGTTTATCCTTGATGTTGCCGGCGATGAATCCCGGTATGACGAAATGCGCCATAGAGTCATGGAAGCAATGCGAAATTCCTTCCGTCCAGAATTCCTCAACCGCATTGACGAGATCATCATCTTCCACGGCTTACAGAAAGAGGAATTGCGCGAAATTGTGCAGTTACAAGTCGAAAGATTACGGCAAAGATTGGGCGATCGCAAGATATCATTGAAGCTTTCGGATGCTGCCCTTGACTTTTTAGCCGAAGTAGGTTATGATCCCGTATTTGGTGCGCGTCCACTCAAGCGTGCTATTCAACGGGAGTTAGAAACACCAATTGCCAAAGCTATTTTGCGGGGCGAATTCAATGATGGTGATACCATCTTTGTAGATATTGAGAATGAGCGCCTTTCCTTCAAGCGCTTACCTGCTGAAATCTTGACGACTTAACAGTGATCAGTGAAGTGATCAGTGAACAGTTATCATTACTTTTGATAACTGTTCACTTATTTCATTGGTACTTGGCAAATTAGTTGATAGGGTAATTTTATTTATTACAGAATAATATTATACTGCGACAGCAATCCCATTTGAGTTGTAAACAATCATATCGCCCAGATCCCCGACTTTTCTCAAAAGTCGGGGATCTTGCTATAGCAAAGGTACAGAATAAGCGATCGCAAGGCTGCTGTCATGGCAAAAAGCAGACTAAAAATGATTAACGAAATCTAGTTAATAATTCCTCACGAGATAACCGCAGCAATAAAGGCGTGAATTCCTCTGGCGATAATGCCAACAAAGGATCAATAATTCCTCTTAATTCTTCATCTAAAGAACCAAATCTAACTTGTAGTAAATTCTCTATAACAGTGCGGCGTTCTGTTTGGATACCTTCTCGGATACCTTCTTGGATACCTTCTCGGATCCCTTCTCGGATACCTTCTTGAATACCTTCTTGAATACCTTCCTGTTTAGCTTCCGCTAACTTTTGTTCATAAAGAGGTGATAACCGCATAATTAACTCTCTATCCTCTTCATCTAAATTTTGATTTACTTCTATCGTAGTCTTTAAATTCAACAATAAATCAATTGCTTTGGAACGCAAAGGATGATCTTGAGGTAGTGTCTCTAGTTCATCTATAGCTTGCTGCTGCACTCTTCCCTTACCCAAAATTCTTAACCACAATGTTTCTTGAGTACGCGGTAACTGATGAATTGCAACTATTGCTGTTCTGAAATAATCGCCTAAAAAGTGAACTCCAACTCCCCATCTTTCTTCATCTACGCTAGCCCTAAACCCCTCTAAAAGTGATGCAGAAGCCGTAGGCGAAAGAATCCACAAAAATGGTAATTCTGATTCTAAAATTCGATTGCTATCGCCTTTATTTTGACGTTTTAAATCAGCAAAAATATCAAATAATTTATTCATACAACTGCGAATTTCCGCAGGGGTCGCCGCATTTCTAAAAGGTTCAAACAGTGCGGTTTGAGCAGCAAGTCTGCCTAATAATCCCAACTCTATTTTATGGCTACTAGATTGGGGCAAAGGTGCAAAGTAAACATCAATTTCCCGTATTTCTGCCGCAACTTTCCGGCTAGTTTCCACGGTGCCTAATGGCTGTAATAATTCTTTGAGATAATCTTTGGCAAATTGGTCGTAGGGAAATCTAGTCATTGGTTAATTTTATAGTGCCCTCATATTTGACACTGGTGCGATCGCATCTAAATTACTCTCAAAAAGGAATAAAAAATTAAGTATAACTTTTTACTCTCTTCCTCTTTTTGCTGTAAGGTATACAACTTTATACGCACCAGTTGAAAACAGTCTTAATGTTGATTTCAAAGCAAAAGTCTCTATTTTGCTTTTATTTTTAACTAAAAACAGTTAATTTTAAAGCAAAAGCAAACATTAGTTTAGTTTTTTGCAAATTTTGTAACAATAGCGTGAGCTTTGTTGTAACAGAATTTTGTATGCGATCGCACAATAGTTAGTATTGTTACAGCAATTATCTCTACTACTTGGTAGAGGATGTCAGCGGTGAATCTGTGTTATCGTATTGGCTTAAATTTAAGCAAATCGCCAACTTTACTGGATATTTGCAAGTTTTTTACTCTATTTTGTTAGGAAACATTTATAATGTTTTTATTTCCATAGAACAATTATTCAAATAATCTTGCCACAATGCTAGTAAATTTAATACTAGTAATCTAGTTTTTGCTGTCTTAAAATTAAAAACTTTTCCCTTGGAAATTTAGTAGCAAAAACAGCAGAACTTATGAAATATAAAGCTTTCAAAAAGTATTGCCATTTCCCAAAAAATAAACATTAAATTTAAGTAAAAAATAGTTTTAGATGATAGCTGCCAGTTTGGCAACATAAACTCTATGGATTTGTTATTCATTGATTTACCAGGCTTTTTATTTATGTCTACTGATGACAAAAAAGCTGACAGAAAATGTCAATGCACGCGCCTTGTAATTGCCAAATTGTAAAATTTTTTTGACGTAGCACTTTAGACGAATAGGGGGATAAAACAAGTTAAACAACTAAATTGTGAAGCAAATTTGGATTAACTTTTTCATCATCACCTTTACAATATGATTGGTCAGTTACTCGCAGGACATTATCAAGTCCTTAAAGTATTGGGTGAGGGGGGATTTGGTCAAACTTATATTGTTGAAGACATACATCTCCCTGGAAAACCTAAGTGTGTCCTTAAACATCTTAAAACTACTAGTACGGACTCAGAATCTTTAGAAATTGCCAGGAGGCTATTTCAAAAAGAAGCCGAAACCCTGCAACAGTTAGGTAACCACGACCAGATACCAAGGCTTTTAGCTTACTTTGAAGAAGACCAACAATTTTACTTAGTCCAAGAGTTTATTGAGGGACATCCCCTCAGTAAAGAATTCTTTGTTGGACAAAAATGGACACAAAAACAGACTATTAAAATGCTCATCGAAATATTGAGCATTTTAGAATTTGTCCATGGTCAAGGAGTAATTCATCGCGACATCAAACCGGATAATTTAATTAGACGCGCTAGTGACAATCAATTAGTTTTAATTGACTTCGGGGCAATTAAACAATTGCGCAGCCAAACGATGATTGGTTCAGGAAAGCAAAATATGACAATTATCGTTGGTACTCGTGGTTATATGCCCTCTGAACAAATCCGGCGTGTACCTCGTCCCAGCAGTGATATTTATGCTTTGGGGATGATGGGTATTCAAGCATTAACAGGAGTACACCCGCATACACTACAAGATGATCCGGAGACAGGAGAAGTACTTTGGCAAGACCTCGCTGCTGTGACTCCAGAGTTTGCTGATGTCCTGACTAAGATGACTCGTTATCATTTCAAAGACCGTTACCAAACGGCGACTGAGGCATTAAAGGCACTGCGAGAATTATTAGTTAATTGTGGTGAAACTGAAGCAGCAGAAGTTGAAGCGAAACCAGAAATTGCCAGTACTAAATTACATCAATTAACAATAGAGTGGATAGAAGACGGACAAATTAAATATCGTACAATTCTAGAGAATCAAGCTAGTAAAAATATAGGTAAAATCCGTATCGGTCGCAACCCTCAAGAGTGCGATATTGTTTTACCAGATCCGACAATATCTGGACTGCACGCCGAGATATTTTTTCATACCGAAAAGCAAAGATTTTATTTACGAAATTTACGACAACAAAACCCTCCAATTGTTGATGGACAGTTGCTTTTAGCAGGGGAAATAGCTCTTGCTGTTGGTAGTCACATACGTTTGGGCAAACAGGATTTTAGGGTTAAAGATATTACCTGCAAAGAGTATGGTGAAGGTTACACCCCGATAGAATATGCTAAACGTTTTGCAATTACATTAGCATCACCACAACCTGTACTCAAGACAATACGCGTATCTCAATTTAAAAAGTCCCAAGAAGTAGCAAAGCCCTCACTACCACCTCGATCTATTATCGTTTCGGTTGCTCCCAAAAAAGTGCAGCGACCACTACTCAAGACAGGTACAGCTGCTTTCATGAGTGCGATCGCGGGTGTCATAGTATTAAATACCGTTAATTTAAGCAGAGGTAATTCCCAACAAAATCTCATCTCCCAAGAACCACAAATGTGCCGTCTTGTATCTCCCTCTGGCGGCAAATTATTAGCAAAACTGCGTCCAGAACCACAAACAGAAGTTGGGGCATTAAAACAATTGAATCTAGGTGAAAAAGTTTTATTTATTCAAGCAAGGGGAGACTTTGTTCAAGTAAGACTTGCTGATGGCACACAAGGTTGGGTATTTGGAGACGAAATTCAGCCTTGCGACAAAACAGCACGTAATTATCGTACTTGGTAATTTTGTTGGTGGTTGGTGGTTGGTGGTTGGTGGTTGTTTGTTGTAGAGACGTGCCATGGCACGTCTCTACAGTAGTTAGTAGTTAGTAGTTGGTTGGTGGTTGGTGGTTGGTTGTTGGTTGTTGGTTGTTAGTGGTTAGTGGTTGGTAGTTAGCAGTTGTTCACTACTCCTTACACTCCCCACACTCCCCACACTCCCAGACGCTTCAAACAGCGCGTCTCTACATTACTCCCCACTCCCTGTCGGTCGTGGGGGCCTGTGAGTTCCCCATCTCTTCCAGACTTTCCTCCTTACGATAGATTTGGCTAGTGGGTTGTTAAGAAACAAAATGTTTTAGTGACCATTGGAAAAATTGGCGTTGCTGAAAAATATATCCTTGTGGCAAAGCAAAAACATTGAATATAAAAACTATCTCAACGGAAATGCCTTAGTAAGCCGTGTAGATTTTAGTCAGTTCACAAAATCTTATTGGAAACCAGATTTTATGTCACTAGAACAGGTTAATGCTTTTTATCAGCTTTTAAATTCAGATCAAGTTCTCTACGAGCAATACTATAACAAATGTTCTAACAAAGGCCTTTTTGGTGTCTGGGATTGGGACAAAACCAAAATAGTTGATTTTGCTGCTTCTATTGGTTACAACTTCACGGAAACTGAACTGGATTTGGCATGGTTTGGTGGAGATACAAATCTTTGTTTAGGATTTACCCAGTGAGATGAGAAATCAAGGTTTGAGATTTAGTGATGTGTAGAGACGCTGCAAACAACGCGTCTCTACATAGCCGTCCTAATAAAGTTTTAGTCTTATCTGAACGGTATTAAGTTAAAACCACGAATTAGATTGCTTCAAAAACTCCTTTTCGTCTGGAGTTGAAGTTCTTCCCAAAATTGCGTTTCGGTGGGGAAAACGACCAAAACGTTCAATCACCTCCATATGACGAATTGCATACTCAATACAACTAGTACTATCAGGATCGTCACTGAGTTGTTTAAACAACTTGACTGCTTGACGCTGATGTTCTAGGTTTTCACTGTGTTCAAAAGGTAAATAAATAAACCAACGCTGTACAGGTAGTAACTTTTGATCATATCCTTGGGCAATAGCATGATGAGCTGTTGAAAGTGCTTCCCAGTCGGTGGCAAAGGCTTGTGGAGTATCACGAAACATATTACGAGGGAACTGATCTAGCAGTAAAATCAGTGCCAGACAAGACTCAGGAAATTCCATCCAGTCATCTAAGTAACCCTCTGCTGCTTTTTGATAATCTTTAACAAACCTATTTCGTAGTTGTTCATCAAACTCTGGTTTCTTCTTGAACCAAAAATCCTGTGGTTTTCCGTAATTAGGTTGATCGGGCTTACCAAACCAAAAGTCTAATATTTCTTGTGCCTGTGACATTGATTTTACTGAGCATTACAAATAACTTGTCGCATTTTACGCATATTCGCAGGCAATTCAAAATTCATTGCTTGTTGAATAAAAATAGACGGTATGGGGATGTTAGGAGTAGCTTGTACGGTATAGCTCAACAAAGTACCACTAGCATAATCTTGTAAGTATAACTCAGCGCTAAAGTCGTGAAAAGTACCTTTATCTAAGCGGAATTGCACTCTCTGTCCTAATTCTTCAATTACGTTTAGGTAAATTTCCACATGGGCTGTGAAAAATAAGAAGACTTTTTGTGCTGCTTGATACAGACGCTTGGCTTCACCTTTTATTTGCAAAACCTCGCTTCTGGTAATATCAGGAAAGTACTGTACCCAGCGAGGGTAATCTGTAATTTGGGAAAATACTTGCGATCGCACCAAGGGTAAATACATCCAAGCAGTGACACAACCACCCCAAGACGTATGCGATCGCGTTTCTGTAAAAATTTCACCCTGGATGATTTTCTGGTGCTTGTCTTGACTCCAAGTCATTGGCAAACCTGTGGTAAATGAGTCTGAAATATAAGATGCAGACATAACGTTTCACTCACTCCTCAACACATCGAAAGCAGAAAGCAGAAGGGGTTCCCCACAAATTCGCTCTCCGAATCGCGAATTTGTGAGGGCCCCGCAGAAGGCAGAAGGCAGAGAGAGGGCAGAAGGAACAAGTTTCTTTACCAGCCTTTGATCCTTAACTCCTTTGGTTCTGGCGTACGCAGTTTATGATATGTACTTATTTCATCGGTTTATCTAATAGAGTCTACCCGATCAATTCTAATTCCAACTCAAGATATATAATTTCCGGAGATACTGTTTTCTCGGCTATTATGCCCAAAAGTTCATCAAGCTAAAGTGATTTTAATCACTTTAACTTTTAAGCAGGAATCCTTAAGAAACTGCGTGTTCTTTGTGTTCTTTGCGGTAGCCTGCGGCAAGTCGCTAGCGCGCCTACGTTAATAAATATCTCTGGGTGGGAAGGGACTAATAAAATTTTCTGGTGTTTGTATGAAACCACCCTCCTCAATCTCGCTGTTGACGGGGAGATTAAGGGGGGTAAATCCAACTTGTGTACACACAGTATGATCTCAGGGAGGGAAGTAAATCTTCCCCTCGTTTATAGATTTATACAAGAGGTAGAATAACCAAAATAAGGATGAAGACTAAAAACTGAATGTTTAAAAATAGTAATTAATATTTCACACTTCACACTTCATCCTTCATCCTTGGAATAAGCTTAATTGTTGAGTCAATAGGTAGCAATATGAGTCAATCTTCTTCTAAATTAAATCGCAGATTAACCCAAGCTGTTGGTATTGTTCTGGGGATTACAATCGCCGTCTGGGTATTAAGGGGATTTGGTCTACTGACTTTTATTCCTGGAGGAATTATTTTAATGTTGTTATTGGTAGCGATCGCAATAGGTATTCTCAGTCACTTGCAAAAAACCTGGTGGCGTTTTTAAACCATGTCAATTAAAAACCAATTATGGGTAGCAGCAATTCACAGCAAACAAGTAAAGGAAGCATCCTCATAGTTGATGATTCCTGGGAACATTTACAAGCTTTATCTGCTACTTTGTCCCAATATGGGTATGCAGTCCGGGGTTTAATTACAGGTTCAATGGTTCTAGAAGTAGCAAAATTGGCTTTACCGGATCTGATTTTGCTTGATATTAAAATGCCAGATATAGATGGCTATGAAGTTTGTCAACAACTGAAAGCCGATGAGGTGACTCACCATATTCCAGTAATTTTTCTCAGTGTGTATCATGATGTTTTTGACAAAGTTAAAGCTTTTAAAATTGGTGCTGTAGACTACATTACTAAGCCCTTTCAAGCAGAAGAAGTTTTAGTACGTGTAGAAAATCAAATTACTATCCAGAAACTCCAACAGCAACTCAAAAAGCAAAACGAACAGTTGCTGCTGGAAATGCAAGAATGTCAACGTATTGAAGCCGCCCGACAGTTACGCGAACAATATCTGACAGCACTGGTAGAAGTGCAGCATCGGTTACTGTCCTTTGATGACAGCAATAAATGCTACCAAGATATTATGCCAATTCTGGGAGGTGCTTCCAAGGCGAGTCGCGTCTACGTATTTGAGAATCATTATGCAGATGATGGCAAGTTGCTGATGAGTCAACGGGCTGAGTGGTGCGCTGAGGGTATCAATCCCGAAATTGATAATCCCATTCTGCAAAACTTGCCCTATGAAGAATATTTTCCTCGCTGGGCTGCTTTACTGCCACAGGGCAAGATTATTTCTGGCATTGTCGCAGAATTACCCGCATCAGAACGGGCAATTTTAGAACCGCAAGGTATACTTTCGATTCTAATTTTGCCAATTATTGCTAAGGGAGAATTTTTAGGTTTTATTGGCTTTGATAACTGTATAGAATCACGTCTTTGGGAAGCTTCAGAAATCGCTTTTTTACAAGCAGTTGGCGGAGCAATTTCTATAGCCTATGAACGCTATAAATCAGATTTAGAATTACAACAACAACTAGAACGTAGTAATATTCTCAGAAAAATTACAAACAAAATCCGTTCGGAATTAGACACAGAAAATATTATCAAAACTGCTGCTAAACAAATAGGTGAGGCTTTGGATGTAAGCCGCGCCCTGATTCATAGTTACGTAGACTCACCGACTCCTCAAATCCCGATCTTTGCAGAATTTTTGACTCCTGGGTGTACTTCTATAAGTCATTACAAAATACCTGTAAGCGGAAATCCTCACGTTCAACAGTTATTAGCTCAAGATCAAGCTATAGCAGTTAATAATGTTTATACTTATCCCTTATTAAAGAATTCTCAAGAATTATGCCGAGAATATAACATCAAGTCCATACTAGCAGTACGCACTTCTTACAACAGCCAAGCAAATGGCATGGTTTGTTTACATCAGTGTGATCGCTACCGAGACTGGAGTCCAGAAGAAATGGAACTCCTAGAATCGATCGCCGCCCAATTGGGAATTGCCCTCGCCCAAGCCAAACTACTAGAACAGGAAAAACAAGCCCGGATAAAATTAGAGCAAGAAATTCGTGATCGCCTCAACGCGGAAGCAGCCTTAAGAGCCAGTGAAAGTAAGTATCGTCACTTAGTAGAAACCTCCCGGGATATCATTTGGTCGGTGGATACTTCCGGATGCATTACCTATGTCAACTCTGCTGTAAAACAGATTCTTGGTTATGAACAACAGGAGATGATCGGGCGTTGCTTCACTGAATTTGTTCCATCGGCACAACTTGCCCAAGACCTTGCCGCATTTGAGTGTATCCTCAATGGAGAGTCTATTTTTGGGTATGAAACCATCCGCATTGGCCAAGATAGTAGCTTAGTCTACCTGATTTTGAATGCGATCGCCGTAGAAGATGAAGAAGGTAAAATAGTCGGCGTTACAGGCACAGCCACTAATATTACAGAGCGCAAACACGCAGAACAAGCGCTAACAGCAAGTGCTGACAAACTCCGCAATCACAACTTAGTATTAACCCAACTCGCCAAAAATCAAGTACTTTATCAAGGTGATTTAAAAGCTGCCTTACGTAAAATTACTGAAGCAGCAGCTAAAAATATTGAAGTAGAACGAGTCAGTATCTGGCTATATGACGAAACACGTACTCAAATCCAATGCCTTGACTTATTTGAACAAAGTAGTAATCGGCACAGCGATGGCGGTTCTCTGGTAGCAGCAGACTATCCATCTTATTTTCAAGCCTTGCAGCAAGACCAACCAATTGCAGCCACAGACGCCCATACTGACCCTAGAACCAAAGAATTTTCTGAATCCTATTTAACTCCCCTGGGAATTACTGCCATACTTGACACACCCGTCAAACTTGAGGGTGTGACAGTGGGTGTGTTATGTCTAGAACACACAGGTACTACTCGTGATTGGACAGCAGAAGATCAAAATTTCGCACGCTCTTTGAGCAATTTAGTCTCCTTAGCACTAGAAGCACGGGAGAGGTTACGCACCGAAGCAGCATTGCGACAGTCGGAAGCCAAGCTAGCCTCAGCCTTTCGCTCATCTCCCGATCCCATCGCCCTCACTACTTTCCCAGAGATCCGCTACATAGAAGTTAATGATAGCTTTTGTAGATTTTTTGGCTATTCTCGTTCTCAGGTCATTGATCGCAACTATCGAGAATTAAAGATTTGGGTGAATCAACAAGAGTGTACCATGCTCACCCAAGTTCTGCGCCATACAAAAGCAATTCGTAATCACGAGGTTGAGTTCCGTACTGCCAACGGAGAACTAAAGACAACGCTGTTTAGTGCTGAATTAATAGAAATAGACGGACAACAGTACTTACTTGGTACTGTTCATGACATCACAGAACGTAAGCAAGCGGAAAATGAAAGCCGTTTGCTGTTGGTAACAACCCAAGCAATCAGTCGTGCTGTAGATGTCAAAGATGCCTTAGCCCTTGTTCTACGGCTCATCTGTACTACTATCGATTGGGATTTTGCTCAAGCGTGGATACCCAATGCTAATGGCACAGCTTTGGAGTATAGCTTAGGTTGGTATGGACGCCACAACAACTTAGAAGAATTTTGCCAATACACCCAGATTGTCAGACTCGAAAAAGGTATGGGATTGTTGGGGCGAGTTTGGCGCCAGCAAAAGCCAGAATGGATAGAAGATGTTTCTCAATTAACAGGATCAGCTTTTGTGCGAACGCATCAAGCAGCGCAAGTCGGATTAAAAGCTGGTTTTGCCGTGCCAATTTTAGCCGATAATCAAGTAGTAGCTGTACTCGCCTTTTTTAAAAACACCTCCCATGCTTTGGATCGCCGTTTGCTCTATTTAGTGGGTGCTGTCGCAGCTCAACTAGGGGCGCTCATTCAACGTAAACAGGTAGAAGCAGCCCATCGCCGAAGCGAAGAACGTTTACAACTGGCACTAGAAGCTAGTGATTTAGGATTGTGGGATTGGAATATCAAAACTGGCAAAGTCTATCGTGACTGGCGATGGAAGAAAATGCTGGGATACGAACCACAGGAAATTACAGATGATTCCCACGCTTTTGGGGAGTTGGTGCATCCAGACGATGCACAGTTAATCAAATCAGAATTGGATGCTTATTTGCGTGGTGAGAGTCCAGTTTATGAAGTAGAATTTCGTCTGCGTTCTAAATCCGGTGAATGGAAATGGATACAGTCTTGCGCTCAGGTATTTGAGCGCGATGAAGCGGGAGAACCGCTACGAATGACAGGTACGCACAAGGACATCACCGAACGTAAAACTTTAGAAAGGGAATTAGCTTTACGGGAAGCCCGCCTCAATGCTTTTTTCTCCTGCGCTCCTGTAGGGTTGACAATATTAGATGAGCAATTGCGATATGTGCAGATCAACGAAGTGCTAGCAGATATTAATGGGCTATCCCAAAGTGAGCATATAGGCAAGACCCTTTGGGAAATAATACCCGAAGTCGCTCCTGTGATAGCATCAATTCATAAACAAGTCCTGGAAACTGGTAAGCCTGTTCTCAACATAGAGCTAAGTACAGCATTACCTTTGCAGCCTGGTATTATACGGCATTTTTTAACTTCTTACTTCCCCATTTTTGGAGAGGACAATCACCCCGCTAGTGTAGGTACAGTTGTGATAGAAATCACAGATCGTAAGCATACTGAACTAGCTTTGCAAGAAAGTCAACGTCGCTACCAAACTTTAGCAGAAGCCTCACCTGTAGGCATTTTCCACACTGACCCTCATGGTAAGTACCTGTATGTAAATCAGCGTTTTAGTGAGATTACCGGACTTGCTTCCAAAGCTGATTTAGATAAGTATTGGCATGAAATTATACATATAGATGATCGCGATCGCGTCTTTGCTGAGTGGCAAGAAACAATATCAACAAAAAAGCCTTTTTATTCTGAGTATCGCTTTGTACACACCGATGGCAGAGTCATTTGGGTCATAGGTCAAGCTTTACCAGAATTTGGAGATGATGGTGAATTTAAAGGCTACATTGGCACAGTCACAGATATTACCGAACGCAAATTTGCCGAGGATGCTTTACGCGAAAGTGCAGACAGAGAAAGAGCCATAGCTCAAGTTATTCAAAGAATGCGTCAGACACTGGATCTGGCAACAATTTTTACTGCCACTACCCAAGAATTGCGGCAAGTGCTGAATTGCGATCGCGTCGTTGTGTATCGTTTTAACCCTGACTGGAGTGGCGATTTTGTTGCCGAGTCAGTCGGGGGCGGTTGGGTATCGCTAATTAAACAACAACAAGATCAACCTAATCTCAGAGAAACTACTACCCAAAACGAACGCTGTACAGTCACAACTTTGAATAGTGGAGATAACCAAGTACTTGATACCTATCTGCAACAAACCCAAGGTGGTGTGTATACCAGAGGTGCAAGTTTCCTGTGCGTACCAGATATTTATACAGCTGGGTTTGATCCTTGTTACATCAATCTTTTAGAACGCTTTCAAGTCAGAGCCTACATAACAGTTCCTATCTTTTGTGGTAATCAACTTTGGGGACTACTTGCAAGTTACCAAAATTCCAGTCCTCGACAATGGAAAAAAGGAGAAATCAACATTGTCGTGCAAATTGGTAATCAATTGGGAGTGGCTTTGCAGCAAGCAGAGTTACTAGCACAGACTCAAAAGCAATCTAGCGCACTACAAAAAGCTGTCATCGCTGCTGATGCTGCTAACCGTGCCAAAAGTGAATTCCTTGCCAATATGAGCCATGAATTACGCACCCCACTTAATGCAATTCTTGGCTTCACCCAAATTATGAGTCGTGACAGCACTCTCTCCAATGAAAACAAACAGAACTTAGCAATTATCAATCGTGCTGGTGAACACCTACTCAACTTAATTAACGACATTCTAGAAATGTCCAAAATCGAAGCCGGTAGAACCACATTGAATTTGTCTAGCTTCGATTTAATTTATCTACTAGACAATCTCCAAGAAATGTTGCACATCCGTGCTGTAGCCAAGGGGTTAGAACTAGTATTTGAATATGCATCCGAAATTCCCAGATATGTAAGAACAGACTCTAGTAAACTGCGGCAAGTTTTACTCAATGTCTTGGGCAATGCCATTAAATTTACTGAAACAGGAAGCGTAAAGTTGCGCGTTTTTCTCACAGATGGAAAGAAAGATGATAGGGAGATTGGAGGATTGGGAGATGGGGAGAAAAATTTCACCCCACCTCCCCTAATCCCCACTCCCTTGGGGGAGCGGGGGCCCCGAGTTCCCCATCTCCCCACCATCCCATCACAGAAGCCCCACCTCTGCTTCGAGATACAAGACACCGGACCTGGTATTTCCCCAGAAGAAATTGATTTACTTTTTCAAGCTTTTGGACAAACCGAAGCAGGTAGAAAATCGCAGCAGGGAACTGGGCTAGGTTTAGCAATTAGCCGCAAGTACGTGCAGTTAATGGGAGGTGAGATCAACGTCAGCAGTACTGTGGGTGTAGGCAGTGTATTTTCCTTTTATATTCAGATTGGTATCGCTTCCGTGGATGAAATTCAAACCACCACTTCTGTACATCATCAAGTAATTGGTATAGCACCTAATCAACCTGAGTACCGGATTTTGGTAGTTGATGATGCCAATGATAGTCGTTTGCTATTAGTAAAATTGCTGTCATCTATTGGCTTTTCTGTCAGGGAAGCTACAAATGGTAAAGAAGCCATCTCTACTTGGGAATCCTGGCAACCCAATCTCATCCTCATGGATATGCGGATGCCAATTATGGATGGTTACGAAGCTACCAGGGAAATTAAACGCAGAGAAAGACAAGACAAGGGGACACGTATACAGCAGGTTGGTATGGAGGATACGGGGGACAAGGGGGACGAGGGAAATGTTTTTGATAATTTCTCTGCGTCTAGTACTTACCACTTCAGTGCATCTTCTTCCCCTACGATCATCATCGCCCTCACTGCCAATGCTTTTGAGGAACAACGACGGGCAATGATCTCGGCTGGGTGTGATGATTTTATTAATAAACCCTTCCGTGAAGAACTGTTACTAGAAAAACTTAGCCAATATCTAGGAGTGAAATATCTTTACCAACAAGAAAGTCATTTAAAATTATCACAAAAGCAAACAAATACAGAGACACTTTTAAATTCCATTGATATAGTTGCTCTATTGTCCGAAATGTCAAGTGAGTGGTTGACAAAGGTACATTATGCTGCTGCTCAATGTAGTGATGACTTAATTTTAGATTTACTTGAGCAAATACCTCCCGAAAAATCTTTGCTGATCAACTTTCTGAGTGATTTAGCTGAAAACTTTCAGTTTGAGAAAATAATGGAATTAATTAACGCAGTCAAAAATTAACTATTGGTAATTGGTAATTGGTAATTGGTAATTAAGATACTGATGATTTTCCCATGCCTAATGCCCAACAACTAATACCAATTCCCTTTAAGCGTGAAACATATTTGTGTTGTACCAGACGTGCCATGGCACGTCTGGTACAGGATTTAAATGTATTGTAATTAATATGAAATGGTATGAGCATAATATCGTAAGCAATGAGCCAAACTTGATATTAATTAAGTAGTGCGATCGCTCTTGCCCAGCCCAGAAAATATTAAAATGTAAAAATTTCAACCACAATGACTTTATGAGTAAATTCTTACCTGCATTTGGGCAAGTTCTGCGATATCTCCGTACCTTGTTGGTATTATGCTCGTTACTGCTTCTTGCTTTGTCATTGCCTGCACAAGCTGCTACTCGCATTAATCCACAACTAGAAGAACAAATTTTACAAGTTATCCGCCAGCACCCAGAAGTCATTATCGAATCTGTTCAGGCTTATCAACAGCAACAAGCACAGAAAGTACAAAAAGAACGGCAAGCATTTTTAGAGGATTTAAAAACCAATCCTCAAGCAGTAATTGCTGATTCTCCCACAACTGGAGCCAGTAACTCAAAAACTCTATTGATAGAGTTTTCTGACTTTCAATGTCCCTACTGTGCTGAAGCTCATCAAACTTTAAAAAAACTGTTAGCAAAGCATCAAAAAGATGTCAAGCTTGTTTATAAACATTTTCCTTTAACTCCAATACATGCCGAAGCAATGCCAGCGGCCACAGCAGCTTGGGCAGCACAACAACAGGGCAAGTTTTGGGAATATCATGATGCGTTATTTACTAATCAAAACAAATTAGGTGAATCTTTATATGTAAATATCGCTAAAAAATTGAATTTAGATTTAGCAAAATTTCAAACAGATAGGCGTATTGCTAATACTGCGATCGCTCAAGACCTACAATTAGCTGAAAAATTAGGTCTTTCTGGTACACCATCTTTTATTATTAACAGCGAAACTTTTTCTGGTGCTATACAACTATCTGACTTAGAGGATATTTTAGCGCGTGCTAATAATTATTGATGATGGAGTAAGCGATCGCGGTCATCGTAAAAACATCTTTAACCCCGCTTTTAAAGTTGCAGGGGTTGCTTATGGAAGCCATGCCAAATACCGAACAATGTGCGTGATTGATTATGCAGGTGGCTATCAGGAAAAATCCAGTTAATTTTATTGATAGTTGATTGTTAGTAGTTGGTCGGTTAAAAACTTTCCAGAGTTAGTATAGCAGTTTGCAGTTGGGTGCAGTACAAGATAAAAAACTCTTCCCCTGCATCCACAAACAGTGTGATTTCACCAAAACCTCAATCCGGAAAGTTTCTCTTATTCTGTGGATCTCAAAATATTATTGACGCATCACCGCCAAGTTTTGAGGTAATTAATGCATCGGCTGCTGTCTTGGATATTTACTCCTATTTCTCTCATCTCTGGCTGTACTGTAAATCCAGTATTACAACCTTATTCTGTAGCTACTGAGACACCTGTAGCAACTTCTGATCCCCAAATACAGGCAGATTATCTCTCGCGACTGGAACAACAAGTAATTGTGGAAATGAATCAAGCGAGGACAGATCCCCAAAGTTATGTTGCTGTACTCGAAGAGTATAAAAGTCGCTTTGTGGGTAATCAAGTCCGAATTTCTCACAATGTCTATTTACAAACTCAAGAAGGTGTGGCGGCTGTTGATGAAGCGATCGCCTACCTCAAATCAGTCATTCCTGTGGGTGCTTTGAGGCCATCTCAGGGTATGTCTTTGGCAGCAAAAGACCATGTCAAAGATCAAGGTTCCACAGGTGCAACAGGTCATGATGGGAGTGATGGTAGCGATCCCTTCACGCGCCTGAGTCGCTACGGAACTTGGCAAAGTACTGCTGCTGAAAACATTAGTTATGGTTCGCACACAGCCCAAGATATTGTTATGCAGCTAATTATCGATGATGGAGTGGGCGATCGCGGCCATCGCCACAATATTTTTAGCCCAGCTTTTAAAGTTACAGGGGTAGCTTTTGGTATTCACCCCACTTACAGGCAGATGTGCGTTATTAATTATGCAGGAGGATATATAGAATCGGTCTGAGGAGTTGAAGATGCGATCGCTAAGTTCAACTGGTTTACTGGCAGTCATTACAATTTCAGTTGTAGGCTGTAGTTCTGTCACACCAAATCAATCTGACTCGAATTCATCATCTAAAACTTCATCTGTTGTTACTCAACTGGTTCCTACTCAAACAAATAAGACTCAACTGGTTCCTACTCAAATAAATAAGACTCGATTGGTTCCT
Organism: Fischerella muscicola PCC 7414; assembly: GCF_000317205.1. Classification (GTDB taxonomy): domain Bacteria; phylum Cyanobacteriota; class Cyanobacteriia; order Cyanobacteriales; family Nostocaceae; genus Fischerella; species Fischerella muscicola. The sequence goes on from NZ_AJLK01000078.1 coordinate 36,197, forward strand.
ACGGTACTGATCCCCACCGTTAAAATTCCAGAAGTTACAGTTCCTACTGTCAAAGTTCAGGCAAATGACGAATTAATGATTCTGACTTTATCGGCTGATGTTTTGTTTGATTTTGACAAAGACAACATTCGCCCAGATGCAGCTCAAGCATTAACACAAGTTGCTCAAGTTCTTAGTAAACGCTACCCCAATAATCCTGTAAAAATCTATGGACACACGGATGCCTTGGGTAATGATGACTATAATCAAAATTTGTCTGAGCGTCGAGCTGATGCAGTGAAGCGCTGGCTGAGTGAAAAGCATGAAATAGCAGCAACGCGGATGACCATAAAAGGTTATGGGGAGTCTCAACCAGTTGCCCCTAATACTAAAGCTGATGGTACAGATGATCCAGCAGGACGCCAGCAGAACCGTCGAGTTGAAATTGTCATTCAAAAGTAAGGCTAAGTAATCATGAGCGATCGCTCTTATTTGCAAAATTCCCCAGCTATACCTCTCAATGTCTACATTCAAGGTGAAGGCTTCCCCATTCTTTGTTTACACGGTCATCCTGGTTCTGGTTCTAGTCTTTGTGTTTTCACCGATCACCTCTCCAAACGCTTCAAAACTTTTGCCCCCGATTTACGTGGCTATGGCAAAAGTCGGTTTAATGACAATTTTGATATGAGTGACCATTTAAATGACTTAGAGAGCCTTATAGACAGTTTTCAGATAAAAAAATGTCTGATATTAGGGTGGTCTTTGGGTGGCATTTTAGCGATGGAATTGGCACTGCGGCTACCTGAACGTGTCACGGGGTTGATTTTGGTAGCAACTGCTGCAAGACCAAGAGGAAACCATCCACCTATAACTTGGGAGGATAATCTCTACACTGGAGTTGCTTCTGTTTTGAACTTGATTAAGCCAGGTTGGCAGTGGAATATTGAGACATTTGGCAAGCGATCGCTATTTCGCTACCTGATCCAACAACATACTGCCACTACCTATAACTACATAGCCAGGGATGCTGTGTCAGCTTATTTACAAACTTCAGCGACTGCAACTCGGGCTCTCTACACGGCAATCAAAGCAGGTTACAATCGCCTTGCTGACCTTGAACAAATCCAATGTCCTGCTTTAGTACTAGCAGGTTCTCAAGACTACCACATCACACCCGACTCTAGTATAGAAACAGCCCGACACCTGAAAAATTGCCAGTGGCAGTGCTATGCAAACACTGCTCACCTTTTCCCATGGGAAATTCCCGATCAGGTATTGAGTGATATAGATAGTTGGTTGGAAGGGCATCCAGAAATAGTCAATAGTCAATAGTTATTACAATGGTCAATGGTCAATGGTCATTTGTAAGAACTCTGGACAATTGACAATTGACTCTTGACCAGCCTTGTAATTACATTTGACCGCTAAAGGCAGGCTGTACTTTGCGGTCAATCCGTTCCCCCAGGTCTTCAGCAATTGTCAAGACATCTGGTTTGCAGCGTTTTACATTCACGATGATTCCTTGGGCCCCTTCTTGTTCCAAATCTTCTACGTAGCCTTTAATAGCGGCCTTTGCTTCTGCTGAGTTGAGAAATGGACCAAAGTAGTATGTACATTTGGGATTCTGTGTTGCAATTTCAACCCACCAAGCCAATCCCAAAGTCTGAAATGTATTAATCAAAAATTCCCTAGATTGTTCCCAAATAGTTTTCATGGTCTTTGCCAGTTTTTTTAACGTTGTATTGGGTTGTAAACGTTTGCTGCTGTTTTGTGGTTTTACATTTCTTTTTACTTCTTTATACTCTGTTACTATTGTTTTTCCAAGTAGTTTTTTGTAGTTTATCGAAATGTAGCGTATTTTTTTCCCAGCGTCGACGATAAATTTCATACAATGCCATCCCCGCAGCAACGGAGGCATTGAGGCTAGGAGTCTTACCCTGTAAGGGAATTGATACTAAGACATCACAACAACGTTGTGTCAACAAACTTAGACCTTCTCCTTCAGATCCCACTACTAAAACGATCGCACCATTAAAATCTACTGTGTTTATTGGTTCACTACCTTCACAAGCAGTACCGTAAATCCAGAAACCTGCTGCTTTCAATTCTTCCAAAGCGCGATGCAGATTCACTACTCTGGCAACTGGAAAGTGTTCTAAAGCACCTGCTGCTACTTTCATCACTGTAGAAGTGATCCCAGAAGCCCGCCGTTGGGGGATAATCAACCCTTGAGCACCAATCGCTTCTGCTGTACGAATAATTGCTCCTAAGTTATGGGGATCAGTGATCCCATCAGCAGCAACAATGACTGGATTGGTTACAGATTTGCTGTTTTCGATCAACTCGTGTAATTCGATGTAGGCATAGGGAGCAATTTGTGCTGCTACACCTTGATGATTACCACCTTCAGTAATTTGATCTAAGCGCTTGGGTTCTACCTCATCAATGATCGTGCCATTGTCCTTGGCTTGTAAAATCAGAGAGTGAAAACGGGGATCATAGCGTAGGCGAGAAGTAATCCAAATACGATTCAGCAGGCGCTGACTTTCCAAGGCACTCAAGACTGGATAGCGACCATAAATCAAATCGCTATCTTGAGTTGGTTTGTGCTGGTTTTGTCCATCCACCTTTTTCATCGGAGGACGAAAAGAAGGAGAAACGACTCGCTTGCCCTTAAGTTTTAGGGTTTGCCCACGATTCTTTTCACCAGAAGTAATAATTTTTTTTGTGTTGTTTGCCATGAGATTTTGAGGTTATACGTAGGATCGGGCATCCAATAAATAGAAGGCACAAGGAAGTAAGATTATTTTCATGTGTTCTGGTGACAAATTATTCGTCATCACAGCTACTAAAAAAATTAATCATATTTAGGTTTTTGGTATCTTGTTGTTAGGCTTTGTCTGTGACAGTATTTTCGTTGTCCATAAGCTGTCAGAGTCGGATTCAACTCATAACTTCACCACCATAGTTTACCGAACACAAAATAAGCAATTGTCCTGTCATGAGACAATTTTGTCATTACTTTTCTAATTGCAGCCTTTGTAATAGTTCAGCTAAGCGTGGCTGATCAGTAAGATATAGATAGCCGATTAAAGTTTCTAAGCTAGTTGCTTGTTGATATATTTCGGGATCTAATCGTTTGGGACGTCCTGTGGTGGCGTTACGGCCTCTTCGGACTATTTCTAACTCGCTGTGTCGCAGATGAGGAGTAAGTGATCGCAAGTGTAGCGCCTGCGTTTCTGCCCTTACTTGCGCCACTACCAGACGATGATAACTTTCGCTTCGCTGCGGCGGCAGCAGATAATACATCCTAACATAAAGTTCATACACTGCATCTCCTAAATATGCTAAAGCAGCAGGAGAAAGTTGTCGTAGTTGTGCTTGGTCAATTTGCTGCTGAGACAAATTTTCTATGGTTGCCTGCATAAACTGCCAACAAGATGAATCTAACACGTTAGTTTCACCTTGTTCATTCAATAAAATTTCCTCCTTAGATTTCACAAGCGATGATTCCTTGCAGACTATATTGGGGAGGTGGGAAATGGTGCATTTTTTCTGAGCGTTGGCTCTGTTGCAGTTCTGACAAGCATTATCCAGGCTAGAAAATTTGTTATCCAACTATAGTTAGTTAGTTACTAACCTTTTGTTAACTATTGTAAACAATCAAGTAACGCTAAGGGCGTCATTCGATTTTGGATTTTGGATTAGTTCTACTTATGGAATTTAGGGGCTTGTACACTGCTCGGCATGATTGAGCAATTAGAGTTTGTTAGGCAGATTAGTGTTCTCCCTTCAGACCAGCTTTATTTAAGATTAGAATGAACTTTGAAATTGTGAAGCACCATTATCTCATTCTTCATAGTTTTTTTGGGATTGTCTTCTCGAAAAGTCAACAGTTAAAATCCTGTTGGGTAAAATCCAAAATTGGTATATTTCGGGCAAAAATTAAGCTATCCAGATAAAAACATCGGATAGCTAATTTTATTGGCACAGTCAAGCAGTCAAGAAGGCTTTTTGAGGTTTTCTAAAGCTGCATCGACTGATGTCTGCAACATTAAAAACTTCTCCAAACGGACAAGCTTGACTGTTTGAGTTACGCGGGCATTAGTGACAATTTGCAAAGTACCTTCAGCATTTTGTGCCTGCTTGGCTAGCTGTACCAAAGCACCCAAGCCGGAGCTATCAACAAAGTCGATTTGCGAGAGATCCAAAATAATGTGCTTGGGGCCCTCGTCAATCTTGCTTCCTAATACTTTGCGAAACGTCGGTTCCGAAAACGCGTCTAACAAACCTGTGAGGCGGAATAGCTGACAGTTATCCCGGACTTCACGAGTACCTCTCAGGCTAACGGTTAGGTTCAGTGGCTCAGCAATAATTCCCTCCTCATATTTATGTTGAACGCTCAAGTATAGATGGTTTTGGTAGATGTTGTCTACATTGGGGATTGGGTATCAGTTATCAGTTATTCAGTTATCAGTTATCAGTTTCCTTTGCCTGTTCACTGAGTTACTGTTGGCTGTCTCCAGTTCCCAATCTCGCGCTTTCTCCATTTTTACTTTATTTTTACCTCATTAGAGCTGTTTGGTGTTTGGCGAGCTGCGCGCATTGCCTGTACAAAATTCTCAAACAGGTAATCAGCGTCGTGAGGACCAGGAGAAGCCTCTGGGTGGTACTGCACAGAAAATACAGGTAAATTCTTGTGACGTACTCCAGCAACAGTGCGATCATTCAAGTTCAGGTGGCTGATTTCTACTACTGCTTCTGGTAGGGTGTCTGGGTTAATAGCAAAACTGTGGTTTTGACTGGTGATTTCCACCCGCTTTTGTAAACCTGCTGGTTGATTTAAGCCACGATGCCCAAATTTAAGTTTATAGGTTTCTGCCCCCAAAGCATGACCCAAAATTTGATGTCCCATGCAAATGCCAAACATTGGTTTTTGAGCCGACAGTAAAGCCTTAGCAGTCTCAATACCTTCGGTGACAGCCGCCGGATCACCAGGGCCATTAGAGAGAAAAATTCCATCTGGATTGTATTTGAGAATTTCTTCTTTGGGGGTGTGGGCTGGAACAACAATAACCCGGCATCCATAACTCGCTAAGCGGCGTAAAATATTGCGTTTGATGCCAAAGTCTAGGGCTACAACTGTCAAGGTTTCATCAGAATTAGCTTTTGCTTCTGGGTTAAATTCCCAAACAGGATCAGTAGTTTCTGACCATTCATAGGCTGTTTGGGTAGTCACTTCACGCACAAGATTTAATCCACTCATGGCAGGAGCTGCTAATACCCGTTCTAGCAGTTCTGCTTCGTCCAAAATTTCTGTAGAAATCCCACCATTCATAGCCCCATAGATGCGAATTTTGCGGGTCAAGGCACGGGTATCTATGCCGTAAATGCCAGGTATTTGGTACTGTTTGAGGTAGTCTGGTAACGATTGCGAAGAGCGCCAGTTACTAGGTCGGGTACAAATATTGCGTGCGATCGCTCCTCGCACTTGGGGTCGATTTGATTCTTCATCCTCTGGATTCACACCTGTGTTTCCCAGTTCTGGATAAGTAAAAACTACTATCTGACCACAATAACTAGGGTCAGTCAGGACTTCTTGATATCCAGTCATACCAGTGTTAAATACCACTTCCCCGATCGCAGTGCCTGTAGCACCAAAAGACCAACCGCGATAAGTGGTTCCATCGGCAAGGACAAGTAAGGCAGGTATTGCTTCAAACAGAGCCATAGATTATATAAGTCAAAAAAATAGGAATAGGGGATTGGGGATCGGTGAGACAAGGGAGACAAGGGAGAAAACCAGCAAGCAACAACCAACAATCAACTACTAACCACTAATGTACAGACGCGAGGAACATCGCGTCTGTACCCATCAACAATCAACAATCAACAATCAACAATCAACAATCAACAATCAACAATCAACTACTATCCTGTCCACTGCGAAGGATCATTATCCCATAAATTTAGATTTGTCTATTTTATATATGACGTTACCAGATAATTAAGAATTGTAATTCATAGCTTTATTACCAGTATTTTCATTAGAGTTCCCATGAGAAAAATTTTAGGTTAATCTTCTGACAGCCTTTTTCCTTTTGCTTTCTACTAGTTCACCAAATTGATTTTGATACGTGAGCCAGATCCCCGACTTTTTTGAAAAGTAGGGGATCTGACGCCTCACTAAAGAGTCAAAACTTATTTGGTCGAGTACTGTACTACTTTATTTGAATTGCTTTGTCTGCTTGCATTACAATAGCAAAAGATAGAAATGCTCTCGAATGTTTATCGGCTACGGCATTATATAAAGATATAGTGTCTACTTTATCCAGCCGGATACAGGCACTATTCCAAATATCGTGGGTGTAGGGGAAGGTATGCGTTCTAAACAATTATGCTTCAGTCTTTTTTATCCCAGGCTACGCTAATATTTCTTTCCACCACACTGGCGATTTTTGCTGTTGCCTGTCGTGAAGACAAACAGGCTGTTGTGAATCATGAGCAACAACCAAAGGCAACACAAAAGAGTGCGATCGCTTCTGGTGAGAACACGCCATTACCAACAATAAGTCCACAACCACAGCAATACCAAGCTTCTGAAATTCAACCCAGTACATTTGAACTGGGACTAGATAAAGCAGCTAGTGCTGATGCAATTAGTCAATCTGCTCAATCAACAGAAGATTGGAATTTAGTAGTCACTCAGTATCAAGATGCGATCGCGTTGATGAAGCAAGTAGATCGGCAAAGTCCCTACTTTCCCAGCGCTCAAGATAATATCATTCAATATCAACGCCGCATCAAATACGCCCAGCAGCAAGCTTACTCTCGCAAGGAACCACCGCCACAAGTAGTAACACAGGTACAAGCTTCTAAAGCACAACCTTCTAAAATAGTGCTTGTGGTTCCTCAACCCTCTACCAAACCAGCGATTGTACCAAAAACCCAACAACCAACAACCACCAACTACCAACCACCAAATAACAACCAACAACAGGTATTTGCAGCACCCACTACACAGCAGCGCCATGAACCTGTGGTGTTTGTCGCCCCTATTAAACGACGAATAGGGGGTACGCCCATTATTGATGTTACCTTTAATGGCAATCAGCAATTTGAGATGATTTTGGATACGGGAGCAAGTGGTACAGTCATCACCCAGGGTATGGCAACTGCCCTGGGGATAGTGCCTTTTGGGAAAGCAAAAGCAAATACTGCCAGTGCGAAAGCAGTGGAATTTCCTATTGGTTACGTAAATTCAATAGAAGTTGCTGGAGTAACAGTCAACAAAATTCCAGTAGCGATCGCTGGCGCAGAACTAGAAACAGGACTTTTGGGACACGATTTTTTTGGTGACTACGAGATCACAATCAAGCGTGATGTTGTAGAATTTCGCCCACCCTCCTACTCTGGGCAACTCAATCCTCCAGAAACTGGACTAACTGTTCCAACTTCGTCCAAGCCGCACCACTCTGGAGAATCTCCCTAGCCAATTGCACGCCTTGAGCGTGATCCAACAGTGGTACTGCCTCACCCACTTGCAGTGCTAACGCCGCATTTAGGATCACTACATCCTGTTGTGCTTGTGTCCCTTTACCTTGCAACACCGCCTTCAGGATTTCGGCATTCTCTTCGACATCACCACCTACGAGCGCTGTTAGGGGAGCAGTAGTTATACCTAAATTTACAGGATTTAGCGTAGTTAATGTTACTTCATCTTTTGACAGCACAGCCAAATCAGTAACATCGCCCAAACCTGCTTCATCTAATTTTTCTCGTCCGTGCAGCACGATCGCTTTTTGTGTACCCAGTTGCTGTAAGGCTTGAGCAATTGTTGCTAATAATTTAGGATCAAATACACCAATCACTTGCCCTGTGGGACGTAAAGGATTGACTAACGGCCCGAGTAAATTAAATACAGTCCGCACCTTGAGACTCCGCCGCAACGAAGCAACCGCCTTGAGGGCTGGATGCCAACCAGGAGCAAATAAAAAAGTGATCCCCACTTCTTTGAGTGCTGCTTCTACCTTCTCACTATCACAGCTAAGATTTATACCTAAAGCTTCTAATACATCCGCGCTACCAACACGACTAGATGCCGAACGATTACCATGTTTGGCAACAGGTATACCACCAGCAGCAGCAACAAAAGCAACTGCTGTAGAGATATTAAATGTTGATGCTCCATCTCCTCCAGTACCGCAGGTGTCGATCAGGGGAGTTGAGGAGATGGGGGGAGTGTGAGGAGATAACGAAGAAAGATTACTTCCTTGTCCCCCTTGTCCCTGTGTCCCCTTGTCCCCGTGTCCTCCTAGAGACTGAGCTTGCAACACTCCAGCCATACCCGCTAGTTCCTCAGCAGATACACCCTTGCAATGCAGTGCAGCTAAAATAGCTCCCGATAATTCTGGGGGGATAGCCTCACTTAGCCATCCTTGCATCAATTTTTCTGCTTGAGTGCGAGATAAGGACTGACGTTCTAGTAGTTGTTGGAGTAGGTTAGACCAAATCGCAGAAGATTCTTGTACAGGCTGCGACGAATGGTTCATATACAAGTTTATTTAATCAAAATTAAGTCACCATAAATCAAATTAACTCGAAAAGGTACTTATTAGTTAGTGGTTGGTTGTTGATTGTTGGTTGTTGATTGTTGGTTGTTGATTGTTGGTTGTTGATTGTTGGTTGTTGATTGTTGGTTGTTGATTGTTGGTTGTTGATTGTTGGTTGTTGATTGTTGGTTGTTGATTGTTGGTTGTTGATTGTTGGTTGTACCAGACGTGCCATGGCACGTCTGTACATTGGTTAGTGGTTGGTTGTTCAAATCTAGATTGTTTTCCTGTCAATTTCCTTACCTTAATACCAGAATTACCGTAAATTTACTATGGCAATCATAGAGTTAAATAAATTACAAAAATTCCAGGGAAGGCTGATTCACTAGACCTTTATGTGATTTATTACACAAAAAATTATAAAAAACTTTATCCCTTCCGACTTGAAAGTGGGTGTGGAGGTGTAAGGGTGTGGGATGTATCTTTCTTCGCGAATAAATCATTACAGGTAGGTAAAAATGTTCCCTGAAAAGCTGCAAGATGACATTGCTCACAGCAAAAGCGCAGAAGATAACGTGCTAGTAACAGCGATGCCAAGAGTTGAAGAACCGCTGTACGTACTGGCAGATACAGCACCTGTAATGATTTGGATTGCTGGGTGTAACGCAGTTTGTAATTACTTTAACCCTGCTTGGCTAGAATTTACTGGTCGATCGCACTTGGCGGAAGTAGGCACAGGTTGGTTGGAAGGGGTACATCCTGAAGATAGACAGCAGTGTCAGGCTCAGTATATTTCAGCTTTGAAGAGACACAAAAAGTTTCACAGACAGTATCGCCTACGTCGTACTGATGGGGAATATCGCTGGATTTTAGATACTATTACATCACGATTTACAGCAAATGGCAGCTTTGTTGGTTACATAGGCTATTGTGTAGATATTACTGATGTAACAGTAAAAAAGTTTTCTTTAATAGAGAGTGAAACCAGACTGCGGCTAGCATTAGATGCAGCAGAAATAGGAGTTTGGGATTGGAATTTTAAAACCAAGCAGGTTAGTTGCTCTGAGCAAGTAGAGCAGATTTTGGGCTGGACTCCCAATTATTCACCTACAAACTACAAAGCTTTTCTCAATTACGTTTACAAGAGCGATCGCTCAATTGTCAGCCGGGCAATTCGGAATACTTTACACTCAAAAACTAGCTATGATGCTGATTTCCGGGTGCGGCAAGATGGTAGTGTGCGCTGGCTCAGAGGCAAAGGAGATGTTTTACGGGATCATACCGGGCAAGTAACCCGGATGATGGGTACACTCTTAGACATCACCGAGCGTAAACTAGCAGAACTAGCTGTGGAAGAAGCCAAACAACAGCTAGAAACTCGCGTTGAAGAACGGACAGCAGAATTAATCCGCATTAGTAAAGCCATTGAAAGTACTAGTGATGCGATCGCGATTGCTGATATCACAGGTAAACCGATTTATCACAACCAAGCTTTTATTGATTTATTCGGGTACAGCGTTGAGGATATGCAAGCTGTTGGAGGGCGTAGCGCTATCTATGTCAATGTAACAGAAGCAGAAACTATTTTCACTACGATTCAAACAGGCAAGTCTTGGAGTGGTGTGCTGACGATGAAAAATCGCAGTGGTAAATTAATCCAAATCGACCTGCGTGCTGATGCTATCAAAGACACCAACGGCAAAATTATTGGTTTAATTGGTATCCATACTGATATTAGCGATCGCAGACAGGCAGAAGAAGCTTTGCAAGCCAGCTATAGTCTTTTACATTCTGTCATTGATAGTACTTTAGATGTGATTTTTGCCAAAGATTTAGAGGGACGCCATGTGATGGTTAACTCTAGTTTTGCAAATTTTTTGAAAAAACCAATCAAGGAAATTATAGGTAAGAAAGACACTGACTTCTTTCCAGCAGATATTGCTGCTGAGTTTCGAGAAGCAGACAACAGAATCATCAATACTGGTATTTCTGATACACGTGAAGAATATATACCCGATAACGGAGTTGTACGCACTTATTTATCAACCAAAAGTCCTTGGCGGGATGCTCAAGGTAACATTATCGGCGTAATTGGCATAGCCCGTGATATTACAGAACGTAAAAGTGCCGAAGCAGCCTTACGTGAAAGCGAAGCCCAATATCGCCGCTTAATTGAGACAGCAGCAGAGGGTATATGGATACTGGACACAGAAGGTAAGACGAGTTTTGTCAATCTTAAAATGGCCCAAATGCTTGGGTACACAGTAGAGGAAATGATTGGGATGCCTTTGTTTGCCTTTATGGATGCAGAAGGGCAAGCGATCGCCACTGAACAATTAGAACGTCGTCGACATGGCATTGCTGAACAACATGATTTTAAATTCCGCCGCAAGGACGGTTCTGAAGTCTGGGCAATGATTGCGACTAATCCGATCCGTGATGCTGCTGGGCAATATGTTGGCACTTTAGGGATGCTCACAGATATTACTGATCGTAAACTTGCCGAAGAAGCTTTGCAAAAAAGCGAGGCTAGAAATGGCGCCATGCTCAACGCGATTCCAGATTTAATGTTTCGCTCCAACAGAGAAGGCATTTATCTAGATTACGTAGCAGCAAAAGACGCAAAATTAGCAGCACCTGCCAGTGAAATCATCGGTAAATCGATCCATGATCTCTTACCGCCCAACTTGGCACAGCAGGCGATGTACTACACCGAACAAGCTCTTACCCAGTGCAGTATCCAGATTTTTGAGTACCAGCTGCCAATAGAAGGAGAACTACACGACTATGAAGCACGGATAGTACCAAGCGGTGAGGATGAAATTTTAGCTATTGTCCGCGAGATTAGCGATCGCAAAAAAGCCGAAGCAGCTTTGCAAGCACTTGTTGCTGGTACTGCTTCTGTAACGGGTGAAGAATTTTTTCCTGTTCTGGTACGTCATTTAGCAGCTGCATTAGGGGTTCGGTATGCGATGGTGGCCGAAAAAATTGGCACAGAATATACTAAAGCCCGGGTTTTAGCATTCTGGATAGACGACAACCTCAAAGAAAATTTTGAGTTTGATTTAGCTCATACTCCTTGCGAAATTGTGATTCAGGAGGGTTTTGCTTACTATCCCTGTGGATTACAGCAACTTTTTCCTCTTAACCAAGACATAGCAGCTATGCAGGCAGAAAGCTACTTGGGAGCAGCATTTCTCGATTCCTCTGGAGTAGTGATCGGTCACATTGCTGTTTTTGATACAAAGCCGCTACTAGCAGAGGAACGGGCTAAAGCAATTCTGAGTATTTTTGCTGCCCGTGCCACAGCGGAACTACAACGCCAGCGTACAGAAGACGCATTGCGGCAATCGGAACGCCAGTTTCGTGAACTGGCTTCCAAAGAAACACTGCTGAATCGTCTTGCCAGTCAGATTCGGGGTTCTTTGGATATTAATCAAATTCTGGAAAATGCCGTCACAGAAGTTCGTAATTTATTACAGCTTGATATGTGTATTTTCAGCTGGTATCGTGCTGAAGCCCAACCGCCCTACTGGGAAAATGTTCAAGAAGCAAGAAATCCTGCTATACCAAGTTTGCTAAATTTACGATCTACTACAGAAGAAGTAGGGCCAATCGCCGAAAAAGTCTTGCAAAAAGCAATCATCAGATTTGATGATGTCGAAGCAATATCCGATCCTGTATCGCGACAGTTTTTTCTGAGTTTGGGCTTCAAAGCCGCACTCATCCTACCAGTTCATACTCAATCTGGTGAAATTGGGGGTTTATCTTGCAACCAGTTCATTAATCGTCGCGCTTGGCTAGATAGTGAAGTAGAATTATTACTCGCAGTTACAGATCAAATTGCCATAGCAATTGATCAAGCAGAACTCTACAAACAAAGCCGGATTGCCGCTCAAACTGCCCAAGAAAAAGCGCAACAATTAGAAGAAACTTTACAGGAACTGCAAGCAACCCAAGCACAGTTAGTCCAAACTGAAAAAATGTCGAGTTTGGGACAGTTGGTTGCTGGTATTGCCCATGAAATTAATAATCCAGTGAACTTTATTCACGGAAACATCACTCACGCTAGTAGCTATGCCCAAGACTTGCTGCATCTGGTGGAACTTTACCAACAGCACTATCCTCAACCAGTAGCAGAAATTGCAGAGGAAATCGAAGCGATCGATCTAGAGTTTCTCTGTCAAGATTTGCCTAAACTGTTGGCTTCAATGAAAATTGGTACTGATCGCATTCGTCAGATTGTTCTGTCTTTACGTAATTTTTCCCGCTTGGATGAGGCAGAGATGAAAGCGGTTGATATCCATGAAGGTATTGATAGTACTTTGCTGTTGTTACAACATCGCCTGAAAGCAAAACCGGATCATCCAGAAATTCAGGTTATTAAGGAATACTCCAATCTGCCACTGGTAGATTGTTATCCAGGACAACTCAATCAAGTGTTTATGAATCTGTTAGCAAATGCGATCGATGCTTTGGAAGAGGGACGACTTGGAGGACAAGGAGGACAAAGAAGGATTTCTCCCTTAGCTCCCTTATTTTTTCCTGATCATCAATCCCAAATTCCTACGATTCGCATCCGCACCGAAATTAAAGATGGTTTGGTGTTAGTTTGTATAGCCGATAACGGAACAGGAATGACGGAAGAAGTACGGCAAAAACTATTTGATCCCTTCTTCACGACTAAACCCGTAGGTAAAGGTACGGGCATGGGTTTGTCAATTAGCTACAAAATTATTGTGGAAAAGCATCAAGGAAAAATTAGGTGTATTTCAGCACCAGGACAAGGTACTGAGTTCATTGTTGCGATTCCCCAGCAGCAGCCAGAATCTTAAATAAACTTGTTATAACTCGTCCCAATCTAAAGTACTGGTCTAATAGCGAAAGCTCACTCGAGTGAACTGATAGTGATTTTTACTGCTTGGTAAGTATTATATTTTTCTCTAGGGGATTAATACTGTACGTAAACCAGTGCAGCTTTTTACGTAAATTTAATTAAAGCTTAGTCAAAAATTAACTTAGAGGCTGCTAACCTATTACTAATTCACTTTTTGCTGCAACATTTGAACCCTCTAAAACCTGTGACTTACAGGATTTGGAGGGATTCTTTTTTGAAGGATGAAGGGTGAAGGTCCTTCATACTTCATACTTTTTTGCTAAGCTAGCGTAAAGCTGATGGATTGCGATCGCCAAGTGTCACCTAAGGAAAACCATTCTGTTTTAGAAATAGCGCATTCTTATTTGCTCAACTCAGTTGCAGTCAAAGCTAACGAGATAGACAGCAACCCGGATACACTGATGCAGGCACTGCAAGGACTCAGAGATTTAGGCTTGCTGGCGTTACGTGTTCCCCACAATTGGGGTGGCAAAGAAGTTAGTGAAGAAACTTTTAGTGATTTTCAAGAACTGGTAGCACGGTATTCTGGTGCTTTAGCTTTTTTGCAAACTCAACACCAAAGCGCTGCTGCAATGCTAGCTGCTAGTAGTAATTCTGTTCTCAAGCAGGAGTATTTACCACGTATAGGTAAAGGTGAACTTTTAGTCGGTGTCGGCTTTTCGCAGTTACGCCGGGGAGGTGAACCGCTAACGCTAGCTAAACTCGTTCCAGGAGGGTATCAATTAGATGGAGTCGTACCTTGGGTAACTGGATGGGGAATGTTTGATGATTTTATTGTTGCTGCTACCCTTCCCGATGGACGTGCTGTTTTCGGCGTAGTTCCTTTTCAAGATACCTACCAAAACTCAACAAGCAAGATTACATTTACCTCCCCAACTGAACTAGCAGCAATGACATCAACCAATACCGTCACAGCCAACTTAAATAGCTACTTTCTACCTCAAGAGCGCGTAGTTTCCATTAAACCAGTCGGATGGATTCATGAAAACGATAAAAATAACGTCCTTCGTGCCACCTTTTTAGCTACAGGTTGCGCCTTCGCTGGTTTAGATATTATAGAATCTGCCCTAAAGACAAAATCATTGCCTGCGATCGCTAATGCTTTGACAGCTTTCCAACAAGAACTCAACCACTGTCGCACTGCCATTCGTCGCTTACAGAAAAATACTCATGCTCAATTGTTAGAAAAGCTACAACTTAGATCCTGGGCAATTGATTTAGCAACACGCATTGCTCATGCAGCCGTCACTGTTTCTAGTGGTGCTGCCAATTATTTACATCATCCTGCACAGCGCGTTTATAGAGAAGCACTGGTATTTACCGTCACCGGACAGACAAGCGCTGTGATGGAGGCGACGCTGGAGAGGTTGAGTCGGAGGTGGGGAAGTGATGAGTGTGTAGACGCGCCTTCTTCGGCTTCCCGCAGGGTGGAGTGTGAGGAGTGGGGTGGACAAAGGGGAGAAAATTCTTTTTTATGTTCTCCATCAAAAACTATTACCTATTCACGAGTCATCCATCTGAGTCATGTTATAGATACCAACATTCCCCAATGGCAGGGTGATCCTGCGGTGGAGTTTGAGACTGTCGCAGAAATAGAAAAAGACGGCTATTATCTCCGACGCTTCTGTTTAGGTGAACACAGCGCTACTCATGTTAATGCCCCAAAAAGTTTTTATAATTCTGGTGCTGGCATTGATCAATACCCTGCAAAATCACTAATTATACCTGCGGTGGTAATTAACATCCAACAGCAAGTAGCAATTAACCCAGACTATAGCCTCACTGTTGCTGATATTCTGGTGTGGGAGAAGCAACACGGTGAAATTTCGCCTGGAAATTTGGTGTTATTGTACACAGGCTGGCAAGAAAAATGGTGCGATCGCACTGCCTTCATGAATCAGGATGCTCAAGGAAACATGCATTTTCCTGGATTCGGCAGCGATGCAACGGAGTTTCTATTGAATGAGCGTCAAATTGCCGGAGTTGGAATTGATACTCATGGCGTAGACTCTGGACAAGACACAAATTTTACAACCAACAATCTTGTATTAGCAAAACCACGTATTGTCTTAGAAAATCTCACCAATTTAGATCAACTACCACCCAAGGGTACAACTCTCGTGATTGGAATTTTGAGATTACGAGATGGTTCCGGTTCTCCTGCTGGGGTGATGGCGTTGATTTAGGAGTGGAAAACGAACTCGCACAAAACAAAATTAAATCCTTAGTGTCTTAGTGGTGAAAAAGATAATTTTTGAACCACCAAGACACCAAGAAAGATTCATTTCAATAGTCGAATCACAATTGACAATTAACTACGATCTCATCATCAACAATTCCACTAGCTTCTCAGTAATTGGAAAACCTGTCTGTTTTTCAAAATGGAGAAACATCGGACTAGGATTGGCTTCTAAAAAAACATACTCACCCGCAGAATTTTGCCGCCAGTCGATCGCTGTCCATTCTAGATATAATGCTTTGGCCATGTCTTTACACTGCTGTTGAATTTGTTTTGGCAATTCCACCGGAATTAATTGTGCTTCTATATCTGTACGGAAGTCTAAATCATGACTGCGAATCTCCGCCGCATAAACAGAGTTACCAATTACGTAACTGCGAATGTTGGTTCCAGGGATGTACTCTTGTAAGGTAACAGGAGCAATACTCAAAGCTAAATTTAGTCGCTTCGGATCTAACAGAGATGCGGTTAAAATTTGAGTATGAGCGCCACCGTATACAGGTTTAAAAATGGCTTTTTCGTAAGATTTAGCAAACCTGATTACTTCTTGTGGATCGTTAGTGATCAGAGTTTGGGGAATTTTGACACCTAAAAGATGAACTTGGCGAAGTTGTAGGGGTTTTTCTTTATGAAATTGATACGCTTCCCAAGAGTTCACCCAACGCGCTGGACATGCTTTGAATAATGTCCGTAGCACACTCATAGAATCATTGAAGGCGATGTTCTGTTGATGGGGATCTTCTAGAGAAGGAATACCAACGCTACCCAAGCTACGCCAATAAACACTGTGAATATCTTGAAAATCTAATTGATGTTCTGGAGATAATTTGAGAGAACCAACAAAAGAATTCGGTTCCCAAGATATTTTTAGTTGACTGGGAAACATTTGAGTATCTAAATAATCTACAGTTGCTCCCGCCTGCACAGCATGAGCATCTGAAGAATTACCCAAAATTAAAATATTCATAGTCGTATTTAATCGTTTAAGTTCGTAGTGAGCGTTAAAACGCTCACTAAATCATTTCCAATTTATGGAGTTCGAGTTGAAACGGGTGAACGTAATAATGCATAAGTGTTATCCGAAATCAAGTATTACTTATTGAAGATACAAAGAAGGATGTCTTGATTTCTGAATAATTACAGAGGACTCTGAAGTAAATAAGCGATCGCCTCATGTACTGTGTTTATGGAGAAGATTTTGTAATCCTGAAATCAGGACTGATAACTAAGCGATTCCACAATGCGTTGGTGGCGGGTTTAACAGTTATCAGTTATCGTTTCATTGATAACTGTTGACTGATTTAGAATTATATATAGTAGTCTGCGATTAGGTGCTATACCACTCGTCAGAGGTGAAAGTAATTGCACTAATGTCTGCGAGGGTACGGGAAATGCGGTTAAATCTTGCAATTGAGACTGGCTTTCGCAATCAGTCAAAAGTAAAAGGTAAAAGGTAAAAGTAATGGGAAGGTTTTTTACTTTCACCTTTTACCTTCGCGTTTTTCCTAGCATTGGATACAAGTTCTAAATGATACTATATTTTTTCGATAACCATCAACCGTCGAAAATGCCTGAAAACCATCGTGTTATCTTGATTATCCGCTCATATACAACCTTTTGCAATCCAATCTAAACTAGATTCAAATTCCGTACTCAAGCTACAACATTTACAAGCAGGCGTCACCGTAGAATTAATTAGTGCTGCTGGTATTATTGAAACAAAAGACATTAGACTTCGTAGCAGAAGTCAGGGGGAAGGGTTAAAGGAATTTAAATCAGGTTGGTTATCTTCAACTAGCGCTCAACCAAAAAACTTAGCGTCACGCACTGCATAGAATTGATTTTCTAACTCGGGTCGATAATCGGACAAATAGTATTTTCAGGTATTTCAGAAACCGATTTCCAGCCTGAAAGCAGCCCTTCTAACTCCAACTTCAATACTTGTAGCTGTTCGATTTGGTGTGCGATCGCTGCAATTTTATCATTCAGTTTTGCTTTAATGTGGTCACAGGGCAAGTCCCCTTGGTCATGCACATCCAGCAACTCTTTAATCTCTAACAAGCTCAATCCAAGGCTCTGGGCACGTTTGATAAAGCTTAGGCGGGCAAAAACATTTGAGTTAAATAACCGAAATCCACCTTCAGTCCGATCCGAAGCCTTGAGCAAGCCCAGTTCTTCGTAGTAACGAATTGTTTTGATGGGAATGCCACTTTCTTTAGCAACTAAACCAATCTGCTTCAGTGTTTCTTGGGCTAACATAATTAACTCCTACTTATCTAGTTTCTGCGTGTTGTCATTGTTGCTTGAGTATCTGCCATAATTTCATCCTCCTTTGGAGATTGAACTTGCCCCGCTTCAACCTTAACTTCGCCTCGAAACATATTCATGCCGCAGGTAAAGGTGTAAGTTCCTGGTTGCTTGGGAGTGAACTCAATTGGAGTAACTTGGTTCAGGGGTAGCTGTTGGGCAATATGGAAGTCAGGAAATCGGACTTCTTCAAGGCAACTGCTGGGATCTTTGCGGTAGAAATTGAGCCGTACTCGTTGAGCTGGGTTAACTACCACTTGACTTGGTTCATACCCACCATCAACGGTAATTGTTACCTCCTGAACGCCCTGCTTTGATTGTGCTTTTTGCGACTTTGGTTTACTCAGCAGAAACCACCATAACTCCAGTCCTATCAATCCTAATCCGCCAGTAGTAACGGCTGCTTTTGCCCACAAGGGTTGTTCGATGCGACGGAACTGACTGGTTTGCTTCGTTTGAGATGGTTGCATCTGTTCATGGGGCATTTGTGCAACTGCTTTGTTAGAAGCAATTCCAAACACCAATCCCAAACTTGCAACACTGCCAATGATTGCTATTTTGTTCATTCTATAAACCTCTCCTTTGGCCAATGTAACTACTTCTTTGTCAAGGCAACTTTGTGGGGTAGAGTCATAAACCGCCAAGACGCCAAGTGCGCCAATAACAAGAGAAAAAGAGAATTTGAGAAGTTAATTCACCTAGCAAAGTTGTCTTGCCAGACTACTAGTGGTTCATCGCATTAATTTTGCTGGGCTACAAGATCCCCGATTTCTTGAAGAAGTCGGGGATCTGACCCCTCACAACTTCTCATAACTTTTGCGATAGACCACTACTACGCTAATGCACCTGAAATAGCTCCAAGTAAAAATCCAAATCCTACCAAGGTTGCAAAAAATGTTACTTGATTCAGCATCGTTACTACTCCTTGTAAATTATCAACCAATTGTTTTTGCTCGGAAATTACGTAAACGTAGTGCATTCGTAACTACCGATACGGAACTAAACGCCATTGCTGCACCTGCAATAATCGGGCTAAGCAACCAACCGAAGAAAGGAAAGAGAATTCCGGCTGCAATTGGAATACCAGCGACGTTATAGATAAAGGCGAAGAAGAGATTCTGACGAATGTTGCGAATCGTGGCACGACTCAGTTGGATAGCGGTGACAATACCTTGTAAATCTCCCGATATCAGGGTGATGTCACTAGCTGCGATCGCTATATCTGTTCCTGTGCCAATTGCGATCCCGACATCGGCTTGAGCCAGTGCTGGGGCATCATTAATGCCATCCCCGACCATTGCTACAATTTTGCCTTCCGACTGAATTTTCTCGACAGTCTCGGCTTTTTGATCTGGGCGAACTTCGGCAAAAACTCGCTTGATGCCCACTTCACGAGCAATAACTTCGGCAGTGCGGCGATTGTCTCCGGTTAACATCACCACTTCCAATCCCATTTTCTGCAATGTGCGAATCGCGTTTACAGAAGATGGTTTCACCGCATCAGCAATACCCATAATCCCTTGGACTTTGCTATCTACAGCAATCCAGATCACTGTCTTACCAAGATACTCCAAGCGTTCCCAGTGTTCCTGCAATGCACTTGTTTCGATGCCTAATTCATTCATCCAACGGTGGGTGCCAATTTGTACCCATTGATTTGACACGTACCCTTGCACACCGCTACCAGCGATCGCTTCAAACTCCTGTGCATCTGTTAACTCCACACCTTGAGATTGAGCATAATTCACAACTGCCTCTGCTAGTGGATGTTCTGAATTGCGTTCGATAGATGCTGCAAGGCGCAGAAGATTTAGCTCGTTGTTATTAGCTGTACCATTGACAGTTACAAAATCGGTGACAGTCGGCTTACCTTGCGTAATTGTACCTGTTTTGTCGAGAACAACAGTCTTGAGCTTGTGCGCGAGTTCCAGACTTTCTGCCCCTTTGATCAAGATGCCGTTTTCTGCACCTTTACCCGTTCCTACCATGATCGAAGTTGGCGTTGCCAAGCCAAGGGCACACGGACAAGCAATGATTAACACACCGACAGTGGTAATTAGTGCCATCGTCACATTGCCCATGATGTTATACCAGATGATAAAAGTAGCGATCGCAATGGCAATTACGGCAGGCACAAAAGCGCCAGTAACTTGGTCGGCTAGCTTTTGAATTGGTGCTTTCGACCCTTGGGCTTGCTGCACTAACTTGACAATCTGCGCCAAAAATGTATCTTTACCTACTCGTGTTGCTCGGAATTTGAAGCTACCAGTTTTGTTGAGCGTGGCTCCAATCACTTCATCACCCGGTTGCTTCTTCACAGGAAGACTTTCACCCGTGACCATTGCCTCATCGATAGTTGAAGAACCATTGATGATCTCGCCATCTACCGGAATCTTTTCACCTGGACGCACCAGAATGACATCGCCTTTAATTACCTCTGCAATGGGCAGATCAATCTCTTGTCCATTACGAATGACTCGTGCTGTTTTTGCTTGCAAACCCATCAACTTACGAATTGCTTGGGAAGTTTGTCCTTTGGCACGATTTTCTAGCAGTCGTCCCAGTAAAATTAGAGTAATGATCACTACAGCTGCTTCGTAGTACACATCAGGCGGTAATCCTCGCTCGGTGAAGAACCCAGGCAAGAAGGTAGGGAAGAGGGAATACAGATAAGCGGCTCCTGTACCAATCGCTACCAAGGTATCCATTGTTGCCGCGTGACGTTTGAGAGCTTTCCAGGCATTGACAAAGAAAGATGCACCACACCAAAACAAAACTGGAGTCGCCAGCACAAGCTGTAACCAAGGATTATGCAACCACATGGGAATAAAGGGAATGGACAACCCCGTCATCATCGGTAGCGAACCAATGACCATGATGGCGCTAATAATGCCGCCGACCCAAACTTTTCTGACTAAGGCTCGATTTTCGGCTTGGCGTGCTTGCACTTCTGCATCATCTGTGGTGAATAAATCATCGTCTTGTAGGGGTTGAGCAGAGTATCCCACCGCATCTACCGCATCGCAAATTGCTTTTGGGTTAGTTTTTCTGGGATCATAGGTGACAGTGGCTTGCTCTACCCCGAAGTTAACGCTACACTCATTTACACCATCAATAGAGCGAATCGTATCTTCAATTGTTTTAGCGCAAGAGGCACAACTCATACCCCGCAGTTTCAGATTCGTGTTTTCCATTGTCACACCTCCTAACGATTGTCTGAACTGCTTTTTAAAGAATATAGTTACCAGTAACCGTATAACCTGCGGCTGTAATTGCTTCTGTGATGGCAGTTTCTGCTGCTTGAGTTTCGATGTGGACAAGCTTAGTTTTGGTATCAGCCTCAACGATGGCTGCGGGATCAACTGTTTTCACCGCTTTTGTGATGCTTTCTCCACAAGCAGAACAAGCCATGTTAGGAACTTTGAGGTGAAGTTTCATCTGAATGTACTCTATTTAATCAACTAATCTCATTTTGAAATCTCCATCTTGCTGGAGAGTCAAGGGGTAGTGAGAAAAAATTTATCTTGGCTGTGGGTAAAGCGAAAATAGATGCCAATCCTGGGACAATAGAGAAGTTAGAAGCAGCTGTGAGTTGATTGGAACTTATTTTGAGAATATTCTGTCTCCAGAATTGAGCTATTGAGTTAGTCAAATTTATGGAAACTAAGGGCGATTCTGAACAGAGAAGTATTCAAAATTCTGGATCGGTTCTCAAGCTGCGTCGGCTGGTAGGATCAGCAGTAGTTGTGGTTTCTGTAGGAATAGCTAGTTATGCAGCTGGTTTTGCTATTGCTAAGCAGGAAAGTGACTCCAAAGCAAACATTCAACAGCTAAAATTACAAGCTAAATTGTGCCGCAAATTCAATCGCGGTGAGGTGGAAGCGGAGGATGCTGCTGCTGGTGGTAAGATATCTGGTGTGCATGATATTTTAGCAGATTTGCAGACGGTGCAAGTTGAGCTAGCTAAGAAGAGACTTGTGTTTGTAGAAGAACAACCAACAATTGTAAAGTTGAAGTCTCAAGAAGCAGCTTTAAAATCTTTATTAAAGCAGCGTATAGACGGTATTTGTAACGTTGTGAATTAATAGTTGATTGATATTAAGCGCTTTATAAACCGCATCAGTTAAGAGAACTGCGGTTTTTGGCTGCTGACATTTCTCCAGCTACGCAAAATACTTCATCCACTCTAAACCTTGCTAAATAAGCTTTACGCAGGATGTTTCTTTAAAACGCCCTACAGGCGGCGCATCACCTGTTACGAATAAACAAACAAGTCAATTCTGCCTTCTGCCTTCTGCTTTCTGCCTTCTTTTTTCAGAGTAAGGTTTCCAGGAATTTAAAAAACCTGTAGCCTTTTGAGGATGAGGGCGTTCATCTTGCGTAAAGTTCCATTACTAAATAGTTAAGTAAATAGTCAAGTGTTGTTTGCAATGAGCGCCAATGAACACTGTTGGAACTTTGCGATCGCATTGATATTGAGTACCATCCTCTTTGCCCCATATCCACTATTTTAACGATTTGTGCGATGAATTCGATAGTTTCTGCTTCCAACGCTGACAATTATGACCAGCCTAAAAGTAAGCGCCTGCTATCCATAGATTTGTGGCGTGGACTTGTCATGGTGCTAATGGCCTTAGACCATGTGCGATCATTTTTTACCAACGTCCGCTTTAGTCCTTTAGATATCACCCAGACTACCATCCCTTTGTTTTTCACTAGATGGGTGACTCATTTATGCGCGCCTTCTTTTGTGTTTCTAGCAGGTGTCGCCACCTATCTTTCTCTTCAGCGCTATAGGAACAAACGAGAACTTTCCCGCTTTCTGTTCACTCGCGGGCTATGGTTGGTGTTTCTGGAGTTGACGGTAATTAGCCTTGCATGGACTTTCAACCCGACCTTTTTCGGGGCAGGTGTGCTGTGGGTAATTGGTTGGTCTATGGTAGTCTTAGCAGTGCTAATTCATTTTCCGAATAGAGCGATCGCTACATTCGGAATCCTGCTCATAGTCGGACACAATTTGTTTGATAATTTACATGTTGAACAACTAGGAAGATGGGGTTGGTTTTGGGCGGTACTTCACGAACAACAAATGTTCACACCCTTTCCTAGAATCAGCTTTTTCATCGTTTATCCCCTCATTCCTTGGATAGGAGTGATGGCGGTGGGTTATGCTTTTGGAAGAGTTTTTAATTTGGAAAAATCTCAGCGCAGCCAGTTACTCCAACGCTTAGGGCTAGGTCTAATTCTTACCTTTATTATCCTTCGGGCAATCAATATTTATGGCGACCCTAAACCTTGGTCATTTCAGTCCAGCTTTTCTCGCACCTTGCTATCATTTATCAACTGCCATAAATATCCACCTTCATTGCTCTTTTTATTGATAACCCTTGGTATAGCAATCCTAATATTTCATTTGTTTGAAAACCATAGATTTAGAATTCTTAAACCCCTTGCACTCTTCGGTCGAGTTCCTCTATTTTTCTACATTATCCACCTTTGGCTGATCCACATTGCCGCTGTCCTACTTGCCTTTCCTAATTACGGTTGGAAAGCAATTATTCAGCCCTACATCATGTCTCATCTTATGCCACCAGAATATGGGTATGATTTACCAAAGATTTATATTCTCTGGCTCATCATACTTGTTATCTTGTATCCCATTTGTAATTGGTTTGCCAACTATAAAGCAAAACATCAAAATTGGTGGTTAAATTATTTGTAAGCAGATTCAGCACAGAGGTTTACGCAGAGAAAATTTTGTAAAAGCACCAGCTAGCAAAGTAAGCGCAACAGGGACGCAGAGATAGACGTGTCTGATGATACAGCATATTGTAGGTAAATGAAGTACACTCCTCCCCAACCCTCCCCTTAGTAAGGGGAGAGTGCGCGACTTTCAAGGGTGGGGTCTTTTTGTACCTCACAAACTTGAAATATGCTGTAGCTATACTCAATTTCTCAAAAATCTAATTGTAAAGGGATAGCGGTAATGTTGACCTTTGTAAGCTTTGATAGAAGCAAAAATTACTAAAATTAATTCGACTAATAATAATATTGTTATTAGTGTAATTAAAACTATTAATAAAGTATTTAAGGTGGATTCTAGTTGTTGAGAAGGCACATTATTTGTAAGTGCAATACCACAAGTTGTAAAAACTAGAAATAAGGAAATAATGATTACAATTAAGGTATAAACTGTTAGCGAAAGTTGAAAGTTTAAAGATTCTTTGCCTTGAAAATCTATCCATGGGTCTTGTGATTTTTTCCACTGCCAAACTACCAATGGCCCCAGGATATTCAGCAAAGGCAGATATACGGGTATGCCAATAAATACCAAAAAAATTAGTGGAATCCACAACAAAGCCGAAAGATGACACAACATAGCCCAAATACGTATTTGCTTGTTGCTGTTTTCTCTCATAGTTATTGACTTTATGTGGATTTATCTAAACAACTTATTGGTGTACATCTGTGTTTGCTTTCCTACAACTAAACATTTTGCTTTACAGAATGAGTCCACATTAGAGGTTATATGTAAAAAAAGTCAAGACTAAAATCTAGGATTTGTCATTGCTTGAGGCGCAAAAGCTTTTTGCAGTCGCACTCAGACTGCACTTAGGCAAAGTTTATCCTTTCTAGTGGGAAGACCCCATGCGAACCGAAGTGCGATCGCTAGTCAATACGTATTTTTCATGACACAGTTTTCTTTTTAACTATGTCTAATAATCTAAAATCAGGATGTTGCTATTAAAAAACTTAACAAATCAAGGCTTTACCTAAAAAGTCAAGATACCAGGAATGTAAAGTTAGTCTGCTAATTTTATACTGTTGATATCATGATATCAGCTTCACGATATTGAACTCAAATACTATATAATTTTTTCCGAAAATTACCATTGAACTCTTGTAGTATTAGCATAAACTTAGAGTTACCAGGTAAGTCTTATGTTTCCTCACAAATTTCATGCCTTAACTGGCAAAAAATGGTTTGTCAAATTGGCTTGGGTGATGGGGATTATTGGTGTCACAACCATGATTAGTTCTCCTGTATTGGCTAGAAGATTCTATGGCTTTGCCTTTTTGCAACCTTCTGCTTATCGCAACTATCCTTATCGCAACTCCAACAGTACTATTGCTGATACTCTTGCTAAGGATGGGAAATATACCAATCTGGTTGATGAATTGAAAGAAGCTGATCTTTTCGACACACTGAAAAAGCCAGGTTATTTCACAATTTTTGCTCCGACTGATAATGCCTTTAATTCTTTAGATAGTAACGTCTTCAAGCAATATAGCCAGCCCGAAAACCGTGTTAAAGTTTTGAAATATCACGTGATTGTTGGCGAAATCACTCCTGAGCAAATCAAAACTGGAGTACTCAAAACTCTAGAAGGTACAGAACTTAGAATTACCGAAGATGCTAATGGCGAAGTCAAGGTAAATAACGCTAAAGTCTACCAACCTGCCACACGTACCACAAATGGCGTGATTGTACAAATTAGCGGACTACTCATGCCCTCTGATGTTAACTTCTAAGCTTTAGCAAATTTTGCTTTATATTATTAGATCGTCCCCCAGCTTAGTTTTTCGTAAACCTGGGGGATTTTTACATTTACTGCCAGTTGCCTACAACAACAAATGGTGCCCAGTAATGAGGATTGCTGTATTGCTGATCATTGAGCAAAGCAAGTTGTGCTTGTTGGAGTGCTTGCGCTTTGTTGATTTTCGTCTTTTTAGCTTGTTCTAACTGACTATACAAATGACCCATGAATTTGGCAGTACTGTCATCTTGCACTGACCATAATGTTGCCATTGTACTGCGCGCACCAGACCGTACTGCTACCCCTGCTAGTCCTAAAGTAGCGCGTTGATCACCAATTGCTGTTTCACAAGCACTGAGAACTAATAATTCTATTGGTCTACGGGAAGTTAGTGTATTGTTTCGCAAGAGATTACCTAACTGTTTAACGTTCATGCGTTGATCCCAAAATAGAATAAACGTATCGTCAGCGATCGAACTAAATTGAGCATGAGTTGCTAAGTGAATGATCGAAACATCAGAATTGAGAATCTGGTTTTGAACCTCTTTGGTAGTAAATTTGTCATTAAGGAGTAACTTTGTTGCTACTCCTAAATCTTCAATTTGTTTAAGCTCTTGTTTTACTTGAGGTAATCCTTCAAAACCTTCGCGTGGTTCACTTATTCCTGCTGTGATGGCTTTGATATTAATGTCTGTTAATGGTTTGGGGTTAATTAGCTGCAAACCAGGAGTTAAGGCAATGGCATATTTTTGTAATAAATATTGTTTGCCATCGTGCAATACAGACATGGGAATATTTCTTAATTTTTCATCCAAAACAAACACCAAGGTTTTAATTTTGTTGTTTTCTAAGTCTTGCTGGAGAGGCCGAATAAGCCAATCGTATACTTTTTGGTAATAAGGCAGGGACTGTTCAAGGGTAGGTTCAGGAGATTTAAGAAAGGACTGTATTTGTTCTACAGTTTCTTCTACTTCTTGCTTTTTAAGTGTAGTACTGTAAAGACGTGGCGCTTGTTTTGGCAGGCTGAGAATTACTTCTAATCTTTCGACATCTGAATCTGACTGTTGTTTATTGGATAAAATAATTGGATAAACAACTGCGGCGCTCGTGTCTAATTGATCGATTTGTTGGGAATTTGCTTCTACACAGGCTTCACGGAAAAAGTTATTGAGTTCAGCCAATTGTAGAGATTCCAGCACATTTCTTGCTTGAGTTAATCGTTTTTGGCTTTCCTGTTCTTTTTTATCTGCTTTTAAGGATTGAGCATACTCCAATTCCAGTTCGACTAGTTGGCGATAAACCGGTTCTACGCTAGATCGAAAAGAAAACTGGACTTCTGGATTAACTGCTACTAAATCGCTACGTAATGATTGCAGAGCATTATAAGCTTTGGTGTAAGCTGCGATCGCATCTGGTACATCCCCTTGGGCTTTACGTATCCTGCCCAGTTGCCAGAAATACTGATAGGATATGTAGGGTGATTCTAGGCTAGAAACTACATTCAAAGCCTGTCTAGTAAATTTTTCGGCTTGAGATAAATCCTCTTTACTACCTCTTTGCTCATACAGCGCACCACGATTTCCTAATGCATAGGCTTCAGCTTGTTTGTCTCCTAAATTTTTGGCTTGGGTGGCGGCTTCGGCTAAAATCTTATCAATTTCGTCAAAACTTGGTAATTGCGAGTCTTGCTTTTGTTGGGAGTTTTCGAGTTGAATTAGTTCTGCTAAGCTTTGAGCATAGTTTATCTGCTCGTAAACTCCTGTCCGACTAGGAGAAAATTTTAAGTCTTGAGGATTTAGAGATAACCAAAAAGCTTTTGCTTGTTGATATTTTTCGGGATCATATTGTGCCTGTTTTAACAAGAGGCTAAACTGATTTAGTTGTGCTTGTTGGCGCGTAGTTGGTAAAGTGGTCAGCTTTGCTGCTTGGCTATAAGCATCTACTGCTTGTTGATAATAATTTTCTCTTCTGCGCCGCACCCTTTCATTTTCAGCTAAGGTTTTAGCTGTGTTACCCATACTGAGATAAGTAGCTGCTTGCTCTTGAGGAGAATTTAATTTTTGGGCTAAAATTAGGGTCCTATCTAAGACAAGTTGAGACTGTTCTGGCTGACCAATAAAACGTAGTAATTCACCCAGACCTCTCAAGCCTATAACTTTGGTTACAGAAGGAGATTCACTGGTAATTTTTTGGAGTTTTGCTGTTAATTCTTCTGATGATAATTGGCTAAACTCTTGACAATCGCTAACTCCAAGTTCTTGATTAAATACTTCTAATAAAGTCTTGCAAGCACGGGGAAAAAGACCCATATCTTGCATAACTTGACTCTGGTTGATTTTATTTTGTGCTAACTTGGCAGGTTCTTTAATCTGACTGTAGATTTTAGCAGCTTGTTGCCAACTTTCAAGGCTTTGTGTAAATTGTCCAACTTCTTTTTGTAAATAGCCTTGAATATCTAAAGCCTGCGCTAAAATTTTCTGTTTGTCTTGACTTTGGGATTGGGTTTGTAATAAAACTAAACTTTGTTGATTGGCTTTTGTGGCTTTCTCCCACTGTCCAAGTTGTTGATAAGTCAATGAGAGATTGCTCAAAGCCATTGCTTGATTTAAATTATCTTTTTGGGCAGAAAACGCAGACACTGCTTTTTCCCACACAACTGCTGCTTCTTGCAATTGACCAGAACGGTATAACTGAGTAGCTTGGTTAACTAGCTGTTGTGCATCTGATTGAGTCTGCACAATTTGAGTTGTTTGTGAAACTTTCGCAATTACAGGTGGTGCTGTAGACGCAAACATAAATAGCAAAACCGCCAGAAATAGCGATCGCTTATGATAAATTCTTTTGACTTGATTAGTTAAATTACGGTTAAATACGCCTTTATTTGGTTTCATATTATACTCCCAATAACATTGTTAGTTGTTGGTTGTTGGTTAGTGGTTAGTAGTTAGTTGTTGGTTGTTGTAGAGACGTGCCATGGCACGTCTCTATAGTGGTTAGTAGTTGTTCACTACCCCTCACACTCCCCATCACCCCATCACCCCACCTTCTTCAAAATGGTGCAGGACAAGACGCACTTACTTGGTTAGTACGCTGAGGATTAGAGGCATTAGGATCATAGGCTGTGAGAACCACCTCGCCTTTTTCATTGAATACCCATCCTTGGGCAGGAACAATTTGCTTACTTGTAGATTGGTTCGTAGGTTGATTAATAGTTGCACTCTGGGAATTGCTACTACTGTTAACAGGCTGTAGCAAATCAACGCGAATGTTGTCACTGCTCAAGTCATTGTTTGGGCTGGATGGCAAACCACCCCGTCCAGTGATGATAAATGAACTGCCAGAACCTTTCTGACAAGGATTCTGGGCGATTTGATTGCTTGGATCTGTGAGGTTTTCTGGTAATTCAACTAATCCTTGACTGGGGTCTACATCTGCGGTGTCGATTTGGACTGTACCACTGAACTGTGGTCCCAAGTCAGAAGAGGCTGTGATATCACTTTCTGGTGTGAGATTTTCCCGGAATTGAGTCCCAAAGATAGCATCAGCATTAATAATTACCCTCCCCCCAAAGCTTTCTTCAGCATTAGCACTGATATCACTATTTTCTAAGGCGACGAGGTTGCCGGTATCAATGGTGATATTTCCACCTGTGGCTGTACCTGTGGCATCAGTTCTGATGTTACTATTGCGACGCATAATTAAGTCGCGGGAGTTGAGGATAATATTACCTTGACCGCCTTTGGTGGTAGCGCTAATTAATGCCTGATTGTCTAGCCGGATGTCTTTAGCTGTCGTAATTTCTATGTTACCTGCTTGGCGATTGTCTACTTCACTATTGGTAATCAATTGACCACGGTTCACAAACAGAGACTTAGCATCGATTTTGATGCTACCTGCATTGCCATCGCCAGAGGTGCTGGCAGTAATTTGACCGCCATCACTTACAAACAGTGAACCTTTATAAATTTCAATGTTGCCGCCGTTACCTGTTCCTCCAGCAAGCACATTGCTAAAAATACCACTATCAACTCCGGTGATATTAATCCTATCTCTAATATTTAACTTTACGTTTCCAGCATTACCCTTGCCACCACTACGGATAAAGGTATTCAGTTCACCTCCGTTAGTCAAAAATAGTGATCTAGCGGTGATGTTGATGTCTCCGCCCTTACCCACACCTCCTGCTTCCACAGTGCTAAAAGCTGCACTGGGGAATTCTACAATGTTATCTTTGCCATTAAAAGAGACAGTATCTCTAGCTGTGATTGTGATATTACCTGCATCTCCTCTACCAGCAGTACCAGCAAAAATTTGTCCGCCATCGGTTACAAATAGTGAACCTGTGGTGATATCTATATTGCCGGCGTTACCTATTGCTCTTTTTTCCACACTGCTAAAAATCCCGCTACGGCTATAGACACCGTTGATGTCAAGTATGTCACTCACTCCCGAAATATCAATTCTATCGCTGACATTTAGTTTGACATCTCCAGCCTTAATAACCCTATCAGGTTGAGTACTAAGATTATTACGAACAACTGTATTGAGTTGGGCCCCATTGGTCAAGGATAGCGAATTCGCATTGATAATGATATCTCCACCTGTGCCTGTACTTCCTGCTTCCACACTACTGAAAGCTGCACTGGGAAATCCGAAAATTTTATCTGTACCATCAAAGGAGACAGTACCGTTGGGAGCATTAATGATTATATTCCCTGCATTTCCTGTGCTGTAAGTGTTGGAATTTAGTTGTCCACCACCACTGATAAAAAGTGATCCTGTGGTGATATCTATATTGCCAGCATTGCCTGTGGAACCAGTCTCTACGTTGCTAGAGATACCACTGCGAATGCCAAAGTTACCGATTCCTGCAATATCAATCCGATCGCTAATATTTAATTTCACATTCCCAGCATCACCTATACCACCAAGATTTATGCCATCTGTACCCCGAACCAAGGTATTCAGTTGACCTCCGTTAGTCAATGAGAGTGATCTGGCAGTAATATTAATATCTCCCCCCTTGCCTTGGCCTCCTGCTTCTACAGTGCTGAAGGCTGCACTGGTGGTTAATCCCCGTTTTTCTGTACCATCAAAAGAGACAATACCATTAGGAGCATTAATTGTGATATTGCCTGCATCTCCTTTGCCAAAGGTGCTAGCAGACAATACTCCTCCATTCCTGACAAAAAGTGATCCTGTGGTGATTTCAATATCGCCAGCATTACCTGTTGACCCAAGACCTACACTACTAAAAATACCACTGTTGGCGTAACGACCATTGGAGGCAAGTATGTCACTTGCTCCA
This sequence comes from Fischerella muscicola PCC 7414, assembly GCF_000317205.1. Lineage (GTDB taxonomy): Bacteria > Cyanobacteriota > Cyanobacteriia > Cyanobacteriales > Nostocaceae > Fischerella > Fischerella muscicola. The sequence continues at coordinate 67,017 of NZ_AJLK01000078.1, forward strand.
GAAATCTCGATCGCATCACTGATATTTAACTTCACATTTCCAGCATTAGGTATATCAGTGGGATTGGTATTAATTCCATTACGAATAAAGGTATTTAGTTCACCCCCATCTGTTAAGAAAAGCGATTTAGCAGTAATGTCGATGTTTCCACCATCACCAGTGCCGCCAGTTTCTACGTTGCTAAAAATTGCACTCGGTAATCCTTGATTATCTGTACCGTTAAAAGAGACTGTACCATTTGGAGCATTAATAATTACATCTCCTGCATCTCCTTTGCCAAAGGTACTTGAACTTAATTGCGAACCGTCAGTTGCAAAAAGTGAGCCTGTTGTAATGTTGATGTTGCCAGCGTTGCCTTCTCCGAAAGTGCGAGACAAAAGATAAGAAGTACCTTGAAGGGTTATAGAATCAGAGATATTTAGTTCAATGTTGCCAGCATTAGGCAAACCCTTATCTCCTACAATCCCAGCAGTATTGGTAAATACTTGAGTACCATTTTGCAAAGAAAGCGATCGCGCATTAATGACTATATCGCCTCCCAATCCTGTACCAATTAAATCAACACCGAAGTCATCTGAGCGACCAGCAACAGAAGTACTGATTCTAGCAGCATTAAATACAACATCTGCGTTGGCTGCATCAATGATGATGTCTCCTGCATTCCCAGATGCATAAGTAGCAGCTTGCATGATGGAGCCGCTGTTTATAGAAACAGATTCAGAAGCTTTAATGCGGATGTTGCCAGCATTTCCTGACCCAGTTGTGGAAGTAGCTATTTGTGCAAAATTTTCTAAAGTCAGTGATGGTGTATCGATAACAACATCATTAGCACTTCCAGTCGCAAAAGCTCCCACTACACTACCAAAACCGCTCCCTAATTCTGGCAATCCTTGCAAGTATATTTTATCTGTAGCTGTAACATTTACTCTTCCGGCATTTCCTTGCCCAAAAGTTGCAGAACCGATTGCAAAACCACCAATTCCTTCCAAGGTCTTAGTGTTAATGATGACATTTCCTGCATTACCAATTGCTGAGCTTTGGACTAAATTGCTGATTTCCGTAGAGGAGTCAGCATTACCCGTGATTGTAAACTTGTCTGTAGTATTAATGACAATGTCACCCGCTTGAGCATCAGGATTGCCAAAACCTGATAAGATGCCAGCAAGCAGATTACTGCCCCCAGAAATCTCGAAATTACGGGCATTGATGGTAATACTACCTCCCCCTTCACCAAGTACAGCTACTGTACTACCGTTGTTAATTGTGACATCTGCTCTGGTCACACCATTAGGAAAGCTCAAGCTACCATCAGGGTTTAATGCAACTGTTCCGGCTTGTCTGAGTCCCCCTAATTCAACTCTTCCTCCTGGTGTTAAGACTGTGCCGTTGTTGAAAATCACATCCCCACCAACCAAAGCAAAAGTTTTTCCTGGTTCTACTATCAAACCAAAAAAATCACCGTTGATATTTTGAACTACCGATTGATTAGTAATACTGCCGGGATTATCCCGAAATCGCAAGCCGATGGGAATATTGATCGTTAACTGGGGAACTGGTTGCGGGTTGCTAGCACTGAATTCAAAGTTGTCAAATAATACACTATCGGCTGTACTGCCAAAAAATGAACCACCACGCAAATCCAGAGTTGCATTCGGACCAAAATCAATCCCATTTGGGTTAATTAAAAATAGATTGGCGCTTCCTAAAACACCAAGCGTCCCTTGAATATTAGAGCGATTACCACCTGTGACTCTGGTAAGAATATCGGTAATCCCAGTCGGATTGTCAAAATAAGCTCCCCTACCTGCATCAACGTTAAAATCTTGGAAAGAATGAAATAAATTTGACCCGCGAGTTGCACCACCAGTAATTAAATCAATTCCATCAACAACATTAGGATTCACAACAGAACTTTCGGCACCTAAGCTGGTATCTGGGGTAAGTTGGGCTGTAGCTTTGTTTATAGGTGCAAAACTGCCCAAAGTAATTAAGGGCAAGGCGAACCAAATCAGCGATCGCCAATTGTATTTTGTTTGGTAGTTTTGATTACAGACGAGCGATCGCTTTTGATTTTTTAGGTAGAAACTATCTAAAATCGGTAGCATTGAAACACCTTAATGATAATACTCTGGGCAATTTTTAACTTCCAACAAAAACTTATCAATTCACAACTGATAACTGATAACTGATTTAAAAAAGCGCAGGACAGGCTACAGTTGTTGTGGAATTACGTTGAGGAATATTACCTGTAGGTTCATAGGCTGTCAGAACCACCTCACCTTTGCTGTTAAATATCCATCCTTGCGCAGGTATAATATCATGCCCAGCAATGGGAAAAGTTTTTGGTTGATTAATGTTTGCACTCTGAGAATTTTCTCCAGAAGTAATAGGTTGGACTAAATCAACGTGGATATTGTTACCAGTCAGAGTTTCATTAGGACTAGGTGGGAAACCACCCCGTCCTGTGACGATAAATTCACTACCTATACCTCTTTGACAAGGATTTTGGGCAATTTGATCTCTGGGGTCTGGTAAATTATTTGGTAATTCGATTAATCCTTGACTAGGATCAACATCTATGGTGTTTAACTGCACAGTGCCATTCAAGCTGGCATTTTGTCGGGAAATAGCTGTGATATCACTCGTAGGTTGCTTTCTTGGGTCTAAATCTTGAGGACGTAACCTCTCCCAATCTTGACGAGTGCGTACAAATAGCCCAAAGATACCATTAGAGTTAATGACAACTTTTCCTCCCTGACCTTGGTCAGCATTAGCTATGATGTCGTTGTTACCAAAAGGTTGGGCAACTATAAAGCCTCGGTTCTTCGTGAGAGTGTTAATGTAAATATTGCCACCATTGCCATCTATCGCCTCAGTAGAAATCACACTTTCACCACTCATCAGTAAATAATCTTGCACATCAAGATAGATATCACCACCGTTACCAGAACTGGCTTGTGCTGTTATACCTCCTTTATTTTCCAGACGAATAGTATCAGATGTGACTCTGACCTCACCTGCATTCCCAGTACCTTGACCATCAACGTTGATTTTCGCCTGATCTCGAATAGTTAACTTGGGAGTTTTCAGGATCACAGTACCACCGTTACCTGTTGCGTCTTTGCCAACTACACTAGAAATAGCACTGCCTTCTCCACTCAATTCTGTAGATTCAGAGGCTGTAATATCTAATGTGGCTGCTTGGCTTTGGCTAAACGTACCTGTAACTAGCTGTCCTCCATCTGTAATCTTTAGCCGTCGTGTTTCCAGGGTTAACTTCGTACCTGGGCCTGTACTACTAGCTTGGGCGATCGTACCAATAGCGGTAGGAACAGGTGGTAGTGTTTCATCTATAACTACACTGCCTTGTATTTCTACTAAATCAGATGCTTTTACCACAACATTGCCAGCAGTGCCTGCGCCATAGGTGTCAGCACCAATTTGCGCTCCACCACTAGCGATGATGCGTTTGGCTTGAATGCTTAAATCGCTACCATCACCAGAACCTTCAGGCGAAACAGCAGTGTATATAGTACTGGGAACTGAATCATTGGTTGAAATGCCACTTACTTCCAAGGTGTCAGCAGCATTAACGTTGACGGTTCCTCCCGGTTGAGAACCCGTAAAAGCAAAAATAGCAGATCCATCGGTAAGTTTGATATTTCTCCCTTGGACTTGGATTTCTCCAGCACCTGCATCACTACTACTATCTATTGATGCTTTTTTGGTCAGGGAAATGTCTCGGAAGCCTGACACATTTGTATATCCCAGTTGCCAGCCTTTATCTATAGGAGTGATACTGACGAAACTGGAACTATCGACACTTCCAACTTCAATTCTGCCGCCATCTGCAAGCAGATTTCCTCCTTCTAAATTGACATCACCCCCCACAAGGGCAAGGGTTTTACCGGGTTGCACTGCTAAACCTTGAGGAGTTGAGTTTCTGCTAAATTCTAAAAACTCCGGATTGAACTGGAGATTATTACCTGGCCCTTGAACAGTAATAGTTCCAGGATTATCCCGAAAGCGCAAGCCGATGGGAATGTTGACAGTCAACTGTGGTGGTGGTTGTGGGTTGCTGGCGCTAAATTCAAAGTTATTGTCAAACACAAAACTATCAGCAGTAGTTGCCAAAAATGAACCACCCAAATCCAGAGTTGCATTTGCCCCAAAGAAAATTCCCTTTGGGTTGAGTAGAAATAGATTGGCGTTACCTAGAACACCAAGTCTCCCTAGAATATTCGAGGGATTACCACCTGTGACTCGCGTGAGAATATTGGCAATACCATCCGGATTGGAAAAGTAAGCTCCCCTGCCTTCACCAACGTTAAAATCTTGGAAAGAATGAAATAAATTTGAGCCACGAGTTGCACCACCTGAGATGCGATCGCTCGGTATACCATTAATCACATCTGGATTCACAACAGAATTTTCTGTTCCACCTAGATTTACATCAGGAACAATCTGTGCTTTACCTCTACTGAAAGTAACAAGAATGCTGCAAGTAACTAAGGGTAGGCTGAGTACCAGTGTCGAAATTGATTTCATGATCAGCCCCACAAATAAATGATTTTTGACTAACTTGAAAGTCATCTCACCCCGGCTACGCCACCCCTCTCCTTAGTAAGGAGAGGGGCTTGGGGTGAGGTTTGTCGTACCTGGCGGTGAAACCTTTCTTTAGACCTTTAAAACGGACTGTAATTAATCGAGAAATACAATCCTTGTTCTTGCAACGTCCTATCTCTGTCATCTACATCGATGAGAGGAAAAGCGTAGTCAATACGGGCGCTAAGTGTATCACCCATCTGCCATTGCAAACCTAAGCCTGTACCAATCAAGGTATTGGGATCGGGAGTGGAATTAGGACTGTCAGAGTTATTCCAACCGACACCAAAGTTGATAAAGGGTACAACTTGCAAAAGCCCTTGAATTTGTCTTGCCCGCAGGACGGGAAATCTCACTTCGGCTGAGGCAAACACGCCGTTATCTGTTAAAAACTCATCCTGTCGATAACCCTTGACAGTTTGCAGACCTCCCAAGCGAATTTGTTCGATGGGTACAAGAGGTCTGGTTGCTAATTGCATTTCTGAACGCAATACCAGCAAGGTATCTGGGGCTAATAAGCGCACATATTGTCCTTGTCCTCGCCAAGCAAGATAGCGGCTATCTGGGGGATCGCTGTTGACAGTAGCACCAAGCCACCCTACACCAAGGCTAAATTGCGATCGCAATGCCAAGACTTGTTGTGAGTTGCGTTGTGTGTATTCCTGGAAAAACCGGATTGTGGAGAGGCGTGTTCTGCCTTCCTCATCTGCACCTGCGGACAAGGGAAATTTTTCTCCCAATAATCTGCTTTCACTTTGCTGTCGGGAAAAAGTTAAACCTAGTGCCAATTCTTGACTGGGATTTTGAATGATTGGCTGCCGTAAATTCAAATCAAAGTAATAATAATCACCTGTGATATCAATCCGATCAAAGGGTGGTTCAACTACCCCTACAGCCGTTCTGCCTGTTGCAAAACCAATAGTACCATTGCGAGGATTAATCGGGAATGTATAACCCACGTCAAAAGCGTTACTACCTTCGCTGTTGATAAATTCAAAGGAAAAGCGATCGCCAAAGCCTAATAAATTACCTTCGCTGAGGTTAATACCCCGACGAAAAGTGCCAACACTCGGATCACCAGCATTATCTGCAAAGATATCTACTCTAAAAGAATCTGCCTCTACAACTCTAACTTCTAATAAGCTTTGATCTGGACGTGAACCTGTAGATAATTCCGCAGAAATATTGGCTATCAAGGGGTCAAGCTGTAATAATTGCAGTGCTTCTAAAAGCTTTTCTCTATTTAAAGGTTTAGAGGTTGCTAAAGCAATGCGACTACGCACATACCCTGGTTTTAACCGCCTCGTACCTGTGACTCTAATATCTTCTACTCCACCTTCAACGATCCGAACCTTAACAACAGCACCTTCTGGTGACAAAATTTGTTCTGCTGGGATGACCGCGCCGGAATTAATGTATCCCTCCTTGATATATAAGTTAGTAATGTTGTTTTCAACTTGTAAAAGTTCAGCAAAAGTTATCGGTCGGTTAAGAAATTCGGCTGTTTCTTTGCTTAATTGTTCATCACTAAATGCTGTGTTTCCTTCAAACTCGAATCTCTTAATAGTAATAGTTCCAGGAATTTCTGGACGCTGTGGAGATTCGGGTGGTGGAGATGGAGTTTCTTCTAGAGGAGGCGTAGGTGATGGTTGCGGCGTTGGAATTGGCTTTGGTGGTGGTGCAGGAGGAATAGGAGCAGTGGGACTAGGAAGTTGCGATAAGATTAAAATTTTATCCAACTCTCTGTTTTTCTGGCTTCCGACTAGTTCATATGAATTAGAAGCATCGGGAGGATATAATTTGAACCCAAAATCAGGATTGAAAGAATAACCTTCGTTCCCAATTTCTGTTTCATGATCCTGCCTGATTTGGCTTTTCACAGCAGCTGTGGTATTTTCTAGCTGGAGTGTGTTGACCTGTGTTTCGTGATTTTCTAAAGAAAAGCGCTCAGGATTGGGAGCCTTAGACGGTAAGTTTCCAGCCGAAGCTTTGACAGCCGAGAAAGCTATTAAAACTTCCAACAAGAAACAAACAGTTAAATTCAGTTTCAAAGTGTGGTGGTGCATTAAAACTTGATTAACTTTTATTAATTAAACTTAAATACCATAGAACATGGTTTGTAGCATAGAGAATTATAATAAAATTTAACGAGGTAGTTTAGGAAACTAAAAGGAAATATAGGTAGTTATAAAATATTGCTTTAAATGAAGGAATATATATTAAGATGACGGAAGGCAACAACAAGCTATTATGTGGCCGCTACCAAATCATCCAAGAATTAGGCAGGGGAGGCTTTGGAGTAACCTATCTGGCTACAGATACATTCTCTAATGTATTATGTGCAATCAAGAAACTCGACCCTCTCAATGCCGATCTCGAAACAGCTAAAAGATTCTTTCACCGAGAAGTTAATATTTTAAATACTTTACAAACTAACCAGCAAGTTCCTAAATTTTTTGACTATCTCGAAGAAAACAACAATTATTATATTGTTGAAGAATATATAGAAGGTACATCCCTAGCTGACCTAGTTGGTCAAAAATGGTCAGAACAGACAGTAGTTAATTTCTTGCAACAAATCTTATCAGTATTAGCATATTTACATGCAAAAAATATAATTCATCGTGATGTCAAACCCTCTAATTTGATTATTAGAAAGGGAGATAAGAGATTTGTCTTAATTGATTTTGGCTCTGTCAAAAAACTAGAGAAACAATATCCATCGTTTCAATCCTCAGTCACACAAACAATGATTGGAACTCCTGGATACGCTCCTTCCGAACAAATGGCAGGCAGACCACGTTTTAATAGTGATATCTATGCTTTAGGGTTAACAGCAATTCAACTATTAACTGGGATGCACCCAAGAGAATTAAGATGGGATGAAAAAGATAATATTCTCTTACCTAGCGATATTCAAATTGATGATTCTCTTGCTGTTGTTTTAACCAAAATGGTTCATAATAATCCAGATCAGCGCTATCAATCAGTAGAGGCTGTGACTGAAGATTTGAATAAGACTAAAATTAGTTCACCACCGACTCAACCACCAACTTACTACACAGCTAATCGTCGAGGGGTACTAGCTAATCTACGATTTCTAGGAATTTGGCAAATTCCAATTGTATTAATATTATTAGCAGGAATAATAGCCTGTGTAGAGTTTATTCACCCATTTATACGACCTGCATATTATTTACATGAAGCTAATAATTTGCTTGACGAACGCAAAGGAGATGCAGCTCTAGAGAAACTTAACTACCTTAAAGAAATCCAGCCCAACTCCCCGGAAGTATGGAAAGGACGAGGGGATGCTTTATTCATTTTAGGACGGGATTTCGCGGCATTACAATCTTATAATAGAGCGATTTTTCTCCAGCCAAAAGACCAAAAAATTTTGGTTAAGATTTTAATTAATAAAGGAAAAGTCTTATATAAACAACAAAATTATCAAGAAGCTTTAGACATTTATGAAAAAGCACTAAAAAGTGATAATAATAATCCAGAAGCTTTGAGCGGAAAAAGCTTATCTTTATTAGCATTAGGTCAAAAACAAGAAGCTTTGCAGTATTTAGATCAGCTAAAGCAAATTAGACCTGATGATCCCAGAATTTGGCAAGAAATAGGCTTTGCGATCGAACAGTCGCAAGGACGCCAAGCTGCTAAGGAATACTTTCAAGAAGCTCTTTCATCTTATGATGATATCCTCAGGGTTAAAAAAAATAATCCAATATATTGGACTGATAGAGGTTCAATATTACTGAAATTAAATCGTCCCCAGGATGCGCTTGATTCTTATGAACAAGCACTCAAACTAGATAATAATTTTTATGAAGCGTTAATTGGTAAAGGTAATGCCTTAAATTTACTAGGCAAACCGAGTGAAGCCCTCTTTGCTTTTAGACAAGCGAGTGAAGTCCGTCCACAAGATTATTTAGTTTGGTTTAATCAAGCAATCTTACTCACACAAACACTAAGAAATCACGAAGAAGCTATTAAAGCTTTTGATCGAACAATCGCACTGAAAGACGATTTTCATCCAGCATGGGTGGGCAAAGCACTAGCATTATTAGAATTAAAACGCCCTCAAGAAGCCTTAGAAGCTATTGAAAAAGCTAAAGATTTGCAACCAAAAGACCCAGACATTTGGGATATTCGAGGAGAAATTTTAAAGGAATTAGGAAAACAACAAGAAGCAAACAATTCTTATTACCAAGCTGAAAGACTTAGGGGTGGAATGCGTTAACTAGGTAATAAGGGAGACAAGGATAACACAGAGCACAAGGAAGACAAGGGGAAATTTGGATCAATAATTTTGTGAAATAGTAGAAAAACTAATATTAAAGTCAGCGATCGCAATCTCTGCAATAATTCTAGAGAAGAAATATATTATGAATTTGGAGATGATCCAGAGGTAATTCCCTGTTCCCTCTTCCTCGTTCCCTTTCAAAGGTATCCTAATAAAGTATGATCTGGCCCAAATAGACATAATGACGCAGACAGTATCAATCAATAATAACCAGCGGTTGCAACTAGAACCTCTTTCCACACCAGAACGCTTGCTGTTAGGTCCTGGCCCCTCAAATGCTCATCCCGCAGTTCTGCAAGCGATGAATACTCCTCCACTCGGACATCTTGACCCAGCTTTTCTTGCAGTCATGGATGAGATACAATCGTTGCTGCGTTATGTATGGCAAACAGAAAACCCACTTACCATAGCCGTTAGTGGTACGGGAACAGCAGCAATGGAAGCAACTATTGCTAATGCTGTAGAACCTGGTGATGTAGTGTTAGTGGGTGTAATCGGTTACTTTGGTAATCGACTTGTAGATATGGCTGGACGCTATGGCGCAGATGTGCGATCAATTACCAAGCCTTGGGGACAAGTCTTTTCCTTAGAGGAATTGCGAACTGCTCTACAAATTCATCGTCCCACAATTTTAGCTTTAGTTCATGCTGAAACCTCCACCGGTGCCTGTCAACCTTTGGAAGGTGTTGGTGAATTGTGTCGTGAATTTGGCTGTTTGCTGCTCATAGATACAGTTACAAGTTTGGGTGGTGTTCCCATCTTTTTGGATGAGTGGGGAATTGACTTAGCTTATAGCTGTAGCCAAAAAGGCTTGGGTTGTCCACCTGGTGCTTCTCCTTTTACGATGAGTCCCCGCGCAGTTGAGAAATTGCAACAGCGGCGAACAAAAGTGGCTAATTGGTATTTGGATATGACGCTGTTGCATAAATATTGGGGTAGTGAGCGAGTTTATCATCACACCGCACCCATCAATATGTATTATGCACTCCGGGAAGCACTGCGTCTCATTGCCGAAGAGGGAGTGGAAAACAGTTGGCGACGTCATCAAGAAAACGTAGAATATCTCTGGCAGTCATTAGAAGATATTGGGCTGTCACTACATGTACAGCGAGAGTATCGTCTACCCACTCTCACAACAGTCCGCATTCCTGAAGGAGTGGATGGTAAAGCGATCGCACGCCAGTTACTCTTAGAACATAACATTGAGATTGGTGGCGGTCTTGGTGAATTAGCAGGTCAAGTCTGGCGCGTTGGACTTATGGGTTTCAACAGCCGTAAAGAAAATGTAGACCGACTCATAGAAGCTCTGCAACAAGTTTTGCCTAAATAGAATAGGCAGATATGATGAATTGTTGGGGAAAGGGTAAAGGTTTGTTATTTGCTATGTCTTCCTTCCCTTACCCTTCTCCCTAAGCTAGACTGAAGGTAGCAGTGTACCCAGACAGCAAAATAACAGGCTAAAAAGGCCGCATAGTTAGATCAGGATTGCTGAGCCAATAAATCCGAGTATTGATTCATGTTGCATCGCTTCTCAAGACAGGGACTGATTTGTATTACTCAACCAAATCACGCTTGGCTCTCAGGTCAATTAGCGCAAGTCTGGGGTAATGAACAGTTTGGTGATTTTGTCCCCAGAAAAGAAGTTTGTTTTGGTGCAGAACAACATGATATCGGTTGGGTAGTTTGGGAACAATCTCCTACACTTAATCCTCAAACTGGTTATCCCCATCATTTTACAGAACTTCCTACTCAAGAGCATATAAACATTTGGTCAAATGCTAAACAGTTTGCATTTGTATTGGGTAGATATGTAGCATTGCTGATCTCGCTACATGGAACGGGTCTGTATGAAAGGTTTACAAGTTGGCAAAACTCGCCAACCTCTACTCAAATAGTGGAGAAGTTCCTCAAACAAGAGTATCTTTGGCAAGAGCAACTTATCGCTCTTTTGAAAAATGATCCATACTATGCAACCTACGTTACATCAGAAGTAATCACACGCAATAGGAAGTTGGTAGCGACATGGGATGCGCTTTCAATCATCTTTTGCCAGGGAATGACTTCACAACAACAATTGATTCACCATGTACCAATACTGAATGATGAAGCCACACTAGAGTTGACTTTGTTAGACAATCAAGAGAATCATCAACAAATAGTGGTATCTCCCTGGCCTTTCCAGCTCAATGAAGTCACACTAGTTTATGAAGGAAAGTTTCTACGCCATACCTTTAGCAATGAAATGGCAATGCAAGAAGCTTTAATGGGTGATTGCTGGGTGACTCTCACCACTACTTTAAAACCAGATTAGAAAGTAGTGGTTACAGGTTTTTTACGTATTTAACCTCTTTTGCGTTGTTTGATCGGCTTTTTTGTGGTTTTTGATTTACCACGTGTTACCTTCAACTCAGTCTTTGACGGAGGCTGTGGAGAATGATGTTTTGGTGGCCGACATCGTTCACAAAACAAAGGTCTAGAAGGATAGCAAGTGCGTTCAACTACCAGATTGCATCCTTTACATACGAAACGATAGACTCTTTGCCTAATGACGCGAGTGTGAGCTTTAACAAAAACTTCCTTGCTGTCCACCTGTCTATATCCTTTCATTCAAAAAAACGAAACTACTATGGCTGATTTATCTGAGATTCTTAGGTTACTAGAAGCAGAGCGCGATCGCTACATCTTAGAAACTGCTGATTTAGAGCGTCGCCTATCTTTTATTCGCAACCAGATGAATGTTCTAGAAGCTCTTCTTTCAGGGTACGCTCTAGAAGAGAAAATGAGTCATCTCCACAAGCGTTTACCTGAATCATCTACACAAGCATATTTGGAGGATAGCCTTCATTCCCTTGAGGAAGAAGGAGAACCCAAGACGCTTGAGCAAGAACAAGAATTAGACAATAAGACAAATTCACTTGTAACCACATTGGCCTCGTCATCTACCTCAACGTTAAATTCCAAAGATTCTAAATCTACTACTCCTTTACCGGAACAACCAGATATTTCCGATATTCCCAAACTGACGACTCCTAGAAAACCTGGAACTCTACCTTTACTACCTGAATTTCAAGAATACTCCATACAAAATGCAATCTTGATTTTGATGCGCCGTCGACCAGACCTACATTTTCATATTGATGCTATTGTACGGGACTTATATGGTGACAAGTTAACACCAGAACAGTTAAAAACAGCAAAAACAAATGTTGGCAAGATGCTTTCCACAGGTGTACAGTCGGGAATGTGGTATCGAGTGTTACAAGGACATGGCGTTTACACATTGAAATATGAAAAAGGAGTGACTAGCAAACCGCTACACAAAAAATAATTGATTATTAACCCATGCAATCATTCAACATACCTGTGTAAGCTATGAGCGATCGCTCCATATTGGAGTAGAAATTGACTATATATGACTAAGCAATATGGTCTTTTGGCTCAGAACATATCTGTATTGCCTAAAATCTACAGACAGGTCACTCATTTTGCATAGCTTGCATAACTCATAAATTCAAAGAATCTAAGTAGCAAGCAAAA
>NZ_AJLK01000079.1 GCF_000317205.1 Fischerella muscicola PCC 7414
TTCCCCACCTCCCCACCGCAAACCTACTCCAGCCCCAACTGTTGCTTTAACGCTTCTGGTACATTCACTGCTGTCTCCAATCCACGTACACCTTCCCACTTTGTACCTTCATCCCAACAAATATCTCCAAATTTTTCGTTACTGAGGATTACGCCGCTGAGGTTTGCGCGGCTGAGGTTTGCGTCGCTGAGGTTTGCGCTGATGAGGTTTGCGCCGCTGAGGTCTGCGTAGCTGAGGATTGCGCGGCTGAGGTTTGCGCCGCTGAGGTTTGCGCCGCTGAGGATTGCGCCGCTGAGGATTGCGCCGCTGAGGTCTGCGTCGCTGAGGATTGCGCCGCTGAGGATTGCGCCGCTGAGGTCTGCGTCGCTGAGGATTGCGCCGCTGAGGATTGCGCCGCTGAGGTCTGCGTAGCTGAGGTTTGCGTCGCTGAGGTATGCGCGGCTGAGGTCTGCGTCGCTGAGGTATGCGCGGCTGAGGTTTGCGCCGCTGAGGTCTGCGCTGATGAGGTTTGCGCCGCTGAGGTATGCGCGGCTGAGGTTTGCATTGCTGAGGAATTCCCCAACTACACTATTAAAAGTCCCAAGCTGTATGCAGTCACTGTAGTTGATTATGCGAAGCATTTGAATTGTATGACGATTTTGTTCATCCGCTTGACCAGAAGGATAAAAAATAATTTGTTCCTTCAAATCTTTTCCCTTTTGAGCATAGCGGTGTAACTCCAAAAGCAAAATCATCACATTCAGCCCAGTATAAACATCTACCTGTCGCTGTCCCAAAGAAATATTTTGCTCATGCAATTGCCGTGATTTTTTTTGAGGTAAGGTTTCTGTGTAAGCATCAATAAATTCTCCCCCAGACCAGCGCTGATAAAAATCATGTAGTCGCTGGAATAATTGCACTGGTCGAAATTCATTACTTACTGTAAGCAACCCCATCAAATATTCCACAATTTCTAGTGTCAACCCACCATAACCCAATAAATCATAAATTTCCCAATCCATCTGGTCTTGTTGAATATTAAATCCTCTCCCCTTTCTTCCCGGTTCTGTCCAGTTTTCTAAACTTTCTTTTAAGCGTTCAGCACACAAAAACTCACTAAAACTTTTATGAGCAAATTCCACTGAACCCGTTTGTTTACCTGGCTGGAGATAAAAAGCTGCTAAGGCATTTCTCAGAGGATTATCGCCTATGCGTTTTCTTGCTTCTTCTAATAAATTTTTAGCTGTGTCATCAAGACGTTTTTCAATCATGGAAATTGCTGCACATTCTCCACCAGACTGCACCACGCATAAACCTGCTTCTGTGAGAATACGCCGTAAATCTTCTGTGTCTTGTTCTGTTAATTCCCGATTGAGAATTTCTGGACGCTGTTCTGTTAATACCCAGTCTAAAGATTTTTGATAAATCAGAATTTTTGCTTGTGTACCGTTAGCATCGGCAAACATTTCTACAGTCAATTCGCCATCGCGATGCATCGCCGCTAAAAGATAAAGTAATAGTGGCTCTTGTGCTAATTCTCTGACTCTATCAGGACAATTTTGATTTTGCAAAAACTGCTGAAATCCTACAGTTTTATCTGTACCTACTTGTGCTGACCATTTTTCAAACCACTGCTCTTGGATTCCCTCATCCATCGGCAGAATTTCTACTCGTTCCAGATTAGCTGGCATATTTCTTTCTATACTTTGCAATGCCAGAGTCCGCCCAGTAATTAACAGGCGATGCCCTTTTTCAGGGTTACGCTGGCAACTTTCTTGAAATCCTCCCACTTGTTTGAGAAATTCTTCTAAACCGTCGCTGGTTCTTTTTTCCATCAACAACTCATCAAAACCATCTAGCAAAAATAAATATCGAATATTTTTATCTGTTAACCAACCATCATCATTCTTAGCAAAATCTCTGTCTACTGCCTGAGAAATTGTATTTTCAAAATTCTTTTCAAATGTTCTGATATCTCGCAAACGAATCAAAATTGGTGTCCAAATTGGATATAAATTTTGTCTCATCCAATCAGCAAACATCCGACAAAATACACTTTTACCTCTTCCTGGCCCACCTTGGATAAATAAAACTTTATCTTGTTTATCGGATTCTTGCAGCAAGTCTTTTGCCCAAGTTTCTAAATCAATTGATTGCTTTTCGTTATCCTCTTGACCATTTGTATCCAGTGGTTGCGCTTGCAGTGGTACGTAAATATTTTTAAAAGTGAATTTTTCTGCAAATACTTTTTCTCTGGGTTTTGTAGCAATCTGTTTTTCCAGATATTCATCAAGACTTTGATATTTTTCTAGTTCCTTGCGCCAGCCATCGCGGAATAGTCCGGCTAAGTTTTTCACTGTGTCTCCTGCTTCCGCCAAGGCTTGGTTCATGTATCGCTGTGTATTCCAAGCCACTCGCTGGGTGAAAGTTTCGGCTTCTGTGGGGCTAAGTCCAGCTACTTTTAAAATATATGACAACTGACGGTTAAACTCTTGGGCTAATTTCGTTTCTCGAAAGCAGGTGATGGCTTTTCTTGCTTCTTCTTCATTAATATCAATGAATCCTTCTGCAACAGCTTCACCTGCATGTATTGTCCCGACTTTTGCTAATAAATCTTTGTCTTCTATCGTGTTTAATATTTTTTCAAAACTTTCGACATAAGCCACCCGTGCTGCAATGCTGACGCATTCCTCTAGACTTGCTTCCCCTGTCTTTTCTTGGTAAAACTTGATTGCTTTGGCTGTCAGTCCCACAAAGGATAGTCCAGCAACAGCAACACCTACTGGTGCTAAAGGAGTACCTAGCAACCCTAATGCTACGGCTAATTCCAGACTTGCTTTAGAAACTTCTGCACCTGTTTCTGTTGTGTTTGTCGGTTTTTTCAAGAAATCTGGAATGTCTTTTGTGAAAAAGTTCCGTAGCTTTTCCAGCTTGGTTGCCATAACTACCCTTTAATTGCTGACTATTTTGAGGGTAACTGAAAAGTTTACAAGTATCTGCAAGTTACTTTTAGGTCAATACGATTCAGTTAAGGATTTTGAGTAAAAATTGGTGATGTGTAGAGACGCGCCATGGCGTGTCTCTACATTGCGAACGAGTATTAAAACTTTGTTTATGAATATTGAAGTCTCGCTAACGAGTATTAAAGCTCGGTTTATGAGTATTGGAATTTTGTCAGCGAGTATCAAAGCTGCGTTTATGAGTATTGAAGTCTCCGCTAACGAGTATTAAAGCTCGGTTTATGAGTATTGTAACTTTGTCAGCAAGTATCAAAGCTGCGTTTATGAGTATTGGAGTCTCGCTAACGAGTATTTAAACTTCATCGACGAGTGTCAAAGCTTTATTTGTGAGTATTAGAGTCTCGTTTTAGACTTGTTCTTTGCCAAAGTCAAGAAATATAGCTTTAGAAGACAATACGGTTCAGTTAAGGATTTTTAGTACAAAAAATTGACCTGTAGAGACGCGCCATGGCGCGTCTCTACAAGAAATTATGGTCTTATCTGAACCGTATTGCTTTAGAAGACAGTCTCAATCAAAAAACCTCACCCCCAGCCCCTCTCCTTGGTAAGGAGAGGGGTGTCCTCTCTTGACGG
>NZ_AJLK01000080.1 GCF_000317205.1 Fischerella muscicola PCC 7414
GGGTGAGGTTACTTACACCCCTACACTCCTGTTTTACACAACTAGAGGGATTGACGCATTTTGCCAAACCTGAAAATATGCAAGTTAAATGTTTCCACGCTCAAAAACTATAAAAATGCAGATAAAAACTTTACATCCGCACTAGCCTGAACGAGAAAAAAATAATAAATTTATTTTTTCCCATTCCCACTTTCCCCTCTACTGGGGGTTGTTTGATTCAAATTGGATCTGTGAAAGTGGTTGCGATCGCAAAATACGGGATCAATGTAAAATCTATTTTTCCCATCTTGAAATTGGGCAAACTATACACAATCGCATCACCTTCGTTGTCACTATGCAAACTCCAAATAGTAACTCCTCTACTCTCCAAGATGTGTCACGCAGGGAATTGCGGGATTTAGTGCGAGCGCAATTACAAAGTTTGTTGGAAGTGGGAGATTTGCGTGGAGCTAAAGCTATTTTAGTCCCCGTGCAACCTGTAGATATTGCTGAGGCTATAGAAGGATTACCAGAAGCAATGCACGCGATCGCTTTTCGCTTACTTTCCAAAGATGAGGCGATCGAAGTTTACGAATATCTTGACTACAGTGTACAAGAACGATTAATAGAAGAACTCAGAAGTCAGGAAGTGCGCGAGATTGTCGAGCAAATGTCACCGGATGATCGAGCTAAGTTATTCGATGAGTTACCAGCAAAAATTGTCAAGCGCCTGTTAGAACAACTGAGTCCAGCCGAACGGGAATCCACAGCCCAACTCTTGGGTTACGAAGCTGGTACTGCTGGACGGATTATGACTCCGGAGTTAATCTCTCTCAAAGAAAATTTGACCGTGGCAGAAACTCTAGAGCGAATTCGCAGTTTAGCTAATGCTAGCGAGATGATTTACTATCTTTACGTCACGGATGCAGCTAGGCGCTTGACGGGAATTTTATCGCTGCGCGAGTTGGTGACTTCTCAACCCCAACAAACAATCGGTGATATCATGACTCGCGATGTGTTGTCTGTGAATACAGATACAGACCAAGAAGAAGTAGCGAGATTGATCCAAAGATACGACTTTTTGGCTGTACCTGTGGTGGATCGAGAACAACGACTGGTGGGTATTGTTACCGTTGATGATGTGATTGATATTTTACAAGAGGAAAACACCAGAGATATCTATACTGTGGGTGGTGGTGTGCAATCTGACGGTGACAGCTATTTCCAGGCTAATTTGCTGACAGTGGCTCGCAAGCGGGTAGTTTGGCTGTTTGTTTTGCTGATTACCAACACAATCACCGGCACAATTATTAAGTCCCAAGAAGATATTTTGGGAAAAGTAGTGGTGCTAGCAGCGTTTATTCCCCTGCTGACGGGTACAGGTGGTAATGTCGGCGCTCAATCTTCCACAGTAGTCATTCGCGGGATGAATACCGAAGAAATTCGCGCCCTGGGAGGCCCGTTGCAAGTGGTTGTCCGCGAAGGTTTGGCGGGTGCGTTGCTAGGAATCATGCTAGGTGCGATCGCCACTATCTGGGCTTTCTTTCTGCAAAAGAATTTACCAGTAGCGATCGCAGTTGGTAGCAGTCTTGTAGCAATTTCGGTTTTGGCTTCTGTTTCCGGTTCCGCACTGCCGTTTTTATTTCGCCTATTTCGTTTAGATCCAGCGTTGATGTCAGCACCGTTTATAACCACGGCAGTGGATGTCTTAGGTGTATTAATTTATTTCAATCTAGCAAGAATGATCTTAAATGTATGAGCGCCTTAGAAAAACCACTTGTATTTTGGCTTGGTTTTGAATGGCATAGAAATAGAGAACGGTTTGTGCGAGGTTTTGATAAAGTAGCTCTAAGTTATAGACCTATTTAATTCACATTAGACATAATAATGTTCGGCTAATTGCTTACTATATTATGCTTCGCTGTTGGTCATTGGTTTTTCCCATTATCCTTACGGTTACTCTCCCTTGAAGCCGAGAGAGCGGGTGTCTACGCCAGTCGCTCATGGTGGAGGAACCCCCTGCGTAAGAGTCGCTAGCTCACCAATTACCTATTACCAGCCTACGCAACAGTATAAGTATTCAAGCGAACATGATATAGTATTCAGAATAGGGATCGCATTATCTCCAGAGTTTTACCAAATTAAAAGCCAAGTACAACACTTCATTAATTCGTAGCGAATAGTCAACAAAAAGACTCTGCGTTACTCTGCGCTTACTCTGTGTTCCTCCGCGTTTAAAAATGCTACGATTTTACACAAAGCTGTACTTATAAAAAAACTATTAAAACCTTTCCTAAACTCTAGCCTCTAGTCCTGATTTTACTAGTAATTCTTCTTCAACAACTGACTGAAAATATTAAATCTCTTATCCAGTTCGCCAATTATTTTGAGGATATTTGCAACGTTTTGTGGCGGCTGACAAATTAGTGTATCCTCACCAATTAATCGCTGAAAATCAACTTTCACTTCTCCCCTACGTTCGGTTTGACTATCACTCTCATAAAACTTTACGCCTGCTGATTGCATAATCTTGATCACTTCCTGAGCGAGGATGCCGTAACCAATTGTGCTAGGATGAATTCCATCTAAAGAGAACAAACCGCCTTGAGTACGACCATTGGATCCAGAGATGAAAAAGCGAGAGTCTGGAACAGGTGAAAGTGCTTGTAATTCTGGTGGTAGTTCGTAAGCCCCACCAACTTCTTCCCACCAAGAAGGTCTAGCAGTACTATCTTCTAGATAACGCCGGAATGCCAGCCTGTCAAGTAACCCACAAGTTTCTAGTAAATACCAATCTCTACCTTCGGTTCTCGCTTGTCGCACTGCATCAGTAATATACTCATTGTACTGATCAATCGCACTGTCTATTACTCTCACTTCTGCTTCAGTAAGATGTGGATGTTTATTGGGTTCAAAATCTGTATCTGCAATCCAAGGTAAAGTGTAGTAAGGAAAGTAACGTGAACCCTGTTTAACTTTACCACTTACTCCCTTAGCAAAAGGTACGATTGTGATGTGAGGTACTGTACCAAAAATCACATGACGAGTGCGAATTTTCTTGACTTCAGCCACTACCTGCTCTAGTTCTGCTTTAAAGTGAATTGGACGCCAGACAGTGTATTGATCGTTGACTTTCATGTCATCATAGCCAGTATCACTCCATACAACATTAAATGTGAGAATACTGCCCAGGGCATTATTTGCACCAATAAAGACAATTAAAGTTTCAATTCCTTCGGTTTCTGCTGTTCCCTCAGCACCAAGGACTGCGGCTGCTTGCAAAGGTGTAAGTGCTTTGCCATTTGCATCTCTGGCTGAGTTCAAAACCCGGATAGTGGCGCGTTCATTATGATGATCAACAATCTGTTGCCAAAAATCATCTTGAGTTTTGTAATTATTAATGATATCAATACAGATATCTGCATTGCGTGAGAGGATATTCCGCAAATCCCAACCGTAAACAGCTAAGTTGTGATTAATCTCGCGTTGATTTGCCAGCAGTGAACCTTCGCCACGTTCCCAGTAATCTTCGGTTTTATCCAAGAAGCTACGTAAAAATAGCAAAGTTGGGAAAAAATTAAAAAAGTTGATGTTGTCACCAAAGCGTTCCTGGAGATGACGAACCAAAGATTCTAAGTTTAATGGCAATCCATCACCTGGTGAATCATAGATCGGATAACGCAACTGTTTCCAACCCATTTCCCTTGCGATAATTGCAGGATAGGATATGCGTGTATTAAAAATTGCTCCACTTTGAAAACCATGTGTAATTGAATCACCAATAGTTACCAGGCGATGCCGAGGTGTTCCTTGCGTATTGACATTTACAGGAATACCCAAAGTTGGGTCTGTAATTGGTTTTCGCGCTTCAAACCGCACTTGTACATCCGGAGGTGTTTGATGATCGCTCTGTAGTTGTGCAGGAGTATGATTAGCCATAATGTGCTTTTTTTAACGCTGTATTGAACATCCTCTCACAAAAATTCCCAATTATAGTACTGAGAAAATCTAATTTTTTGAGAGTAGGAAAAGTCATGTTTTAGAGCTTATTTATAAAGTAAAAATAAAATTGCTGTAGGGTGTGTTATGTGCAGATTTCGATATGATTTGTTACAAAAAATATAATTAAAGCGCCTAACGCACCATGTTAGATAGCGGTGCGTTAAACTTTAGCTTAACGCACCCTACTCGCTTTACCCTTTTCCCTATTTTCAATGTGATCCTTGTCACTGCTTTAATCCACATCAGTAATAAATAACAGCGCGGCTGAAAGCCAGATATCTGACAACTTTGTTGCGAATTTTTGAGCAAAAATCTTTCAAAATTTTCTTTGTTACAATTAACTTTTGGTAGGCAGTATCATGATATATAGTTGCCTAGCACATTATACTAGCCAAAATACTTAAGTTTTGTTTGCTATATCGGCAATCAGTAATGAACCTATTAAAAATTAAATACTAGCAGAATTATTTAACAATTCATTCAAGGAGAAGCAGATGAAATTTGGGATAGACATCGGGCATAATTGCCCACCCGATACTGGTGCAAGAGGCATTAAAATTGAGGATAATTTGACTTTAGATGTAGGCAACAGAGTTATATCTAAGTTAAAAGCTTTAGGGCATCAAGTTGTGGATTGTAAACCAGACAGAGCCTCCACAGTAGGGGAATCCCTAAGGAAAAGATGCGCTACCGCAAATGCTAATAAAGTAGAACTTTTTGTATCCATTCATTTTAATGCCTTTAATCGGCAAGCGAATGGCACAGAAGTATTTTCAATTAGCGATACAGGCAGAAAAATTGCCAAACCAGTATTAGATGAAATAGTGAAATTAGGCTTTTTTAATCGCGGTGTGAAAAATGGTAGTCACTTATTTGTCCTGAAGAATACAGATATGCCCGCGATTTTAATAGAATGTTGCTTTATCGATTCGCAAAAAGACATGAATCTGTATAATCCAGAGGCAATGGCG
Source organism: Fischerella muscicola PCC 7414 (assembly GCF_000317205.1). Classification (GTDB taxonomy): domain Bacteria; phylum Cyanobacteriota; class Cyanobacteriia; order Cyanobacteriales; family Nostocaceae; genus Fischerella; species Fischerella muscicola. Next base: position 4,953 of record NZ_AJLK01000080.1, read on the forward strand.
AATGCGATCGTCAAAGGTTTAACTGGTAAATTACCTACTACCCCTTTACCTCCCGTTGCCGATGAAGAAGACAATCCAGATACAACCATCCAGAGATTGCAAAAAGCTTTAAATCGGCTCAAAATTACCGATAAAAATGGTCGGTCTCTCTTAGAGGATGGCGTTAATGGTACAGCAACCAAATCGGCAATAGAAAAATTTCAAAGTATTGTCGGCATTCAACAAACAGGAATTGCTGGAGACACTACCTGGAATGCAATTAATCAAATTTTAGCCAAACGAGTTATTAGAGTAAATCATGCAGGTGGTGTAGTTGTCAGATACTTGCAATTCCGTTTAGGTGTAGAAATTGACGGTGTTTATGGGCCACAAACAGAGGTAGCCATGAAGAGATTTCAGCAGCAAAATGGTTTAACTGCTGATGGAATTGTTGGGCCTGTTACTTGGCAGAAATTAATTGGTTAATGAATGTTATTTGTTGTTAGTTGTTTGTTAGTTGGAATAATTAACAACCAACATTCAACAATCAACAAAGAACACTTGAGGAGAAATCTATGGCTTTTAACATCACTGTACTGAAATTACCAGTTCTCAAAATAGGTTCTAATGGAATTTATGTGAGTGCGTGGCAAAGCTTTTTAAAAGAAGCTGAATATCCAATTCAAAATGTTGATGGCGAGTTTGGTAAAGGTACTGACGAAGCTACTCGTATTTATCAACAAAGAAATGGCTTAGAAGCTGATGGAATTGTTGGTAATGGCACATATAGTAAAGCTGCTACTCAAGGTTTTATTGCTAAAATCCCTAACCTTTCAGCTAGTACATTGCTGAATTATCTCCGTTTTGGTGAAACAGAAGTTAAGGATTTACAAAAGTGTTTGAATCAGGTTGCACAACTCAATCCGCCATTAACAGTAGATGGTGATTTTGGTAATACAAGTACTAAAGGATTAGCTGAAGCATATAAAAAAAGAGATGTACGCTTACGTGGTGAATTAGAACAAGCTTTGAGTAATACAACTAAACAAAAACTGGGAACAGATTTTACTCAAGCAATGGATATATTTAACACCTATGCGAAAAAACAAAGATTTCGTCTGAGTGGTTCCCATTGGGTTGATAATTTTCCCACAAGTAAGTTAATTGCTGATTTAGCTTCTCCATTTCGTCAAAAAGTAGAAGCATTTCAAAAAGCCTTGATTGATGCTGGCTGTCAAGTGATTGTTACTGCTACCCATCGTCCCAAAGAACGTGCTTACCTAATGCATTATTCTGCCAGAATTAATCGTCAAGAAATATCACCCCAATATGTACCAGCTATGAATGGAGTTGATATTAATTGGGTACATTATACTAATGCAGGCTCACTACAAGCTGCTAAAGATATGGTAGTAGCTTATGGTGTAGGTGGTAATCCTGTATCTTTAAATTCTCGCCATATTCAAAGATTAGCAATTGACTGGAATGTAACCTGGGATGGCAAGATTAATATTAGGGATGGAAACGGCAGAATTGTTAGTGTTGGTGAACCCTGTAATGCTGCTTTGAATAAAACTTTATGGAAAGTGGGTGAATCTTACGGTGTATACAAACTGAGTAATGATCCTCCCCATTGGTCAGTGGATGGTTATTAAAATTTGGGGAAAATAAAGGAAAATAAAAACCCTTTAACCTTTCCCCTTTACCCGACTCTTACAAAAACGACTTTTGCAAGAGGTCTATCATTGCGTATTTGCTGGCTGTAATGGTAAAGATTGACCATTCAAAATTGGTCTATGGGTTTTCAAATCAAATTTATACCCATGTGGCAAAATATGCAGCCTTGCTCCACAAATTGCTAAAGCCTCATCTTTCAAAATCTCGTCCACGTTATTATGTATAACTTCTGATTCATCTACAATTGTTACCGAGCCTTCTCCAATAACTTCTATTTGATTGTCAGTAACAACCATCGCTGTATTTTCATCAATACCAAATCCTAATACCGCAGGTTGCTGCGCTAGAGCTGAGATTAACCGTCCTAAACGTCCTCTTTGGGAGAAATGCTGATCAATTACTACCCCAGGTAAAAAACCTAAACCGGGGCCCATATCCACAATTTCAATGCGGGGATTTGTCTCAGAATCGCCCTCTACAATCATGACGTCTGGCATTACAGCAGCCCCCGCACTTGTGCCTCCTATGACTACACCTTCAGAAAAGCGTTTGTGAATAGCTGCATCTATTTCGGTGTCTTTAAGTATACTAGTAATCCTAGCTTGATCTCCCCCTGTAAAAAATACTCCTGTTGCCTTATTAATTGCTTCCAAAGCAGTTGATGAAGAACCATCTTCACGAGTTTCTGTATCAACTATGCGGACGTCTTCTGCTCCAAGCCGCTCGAAGACTCTAATATAGTTTTCTCCTACTTCTCTGGGTAGTTCTGTCGCTGCTGTCATAATCACAATTCGCGCTTTAGTACCCCCGGCACGACGGACAAACTCTCGTAGGATTTGGCAGTCTCCCTCCTTATCTTCTGCTCCCCCAATAATCACCAACTGCCGTTTAGTTTGGCTTTCTGACATAGCGCCTCCGAGTATAATGAGTATGAATTAATATCAAGAAACATGACCAAATAATTACTAATTTTTCTGGCTAATTAATAATTATTTATATTTCACCTCTGTTGACAATACTCCCGCACTGTTAAATACGGGAGTACAATAGCTTCAAAACTGAGTAATTTAATTATTTAACAAAATTTTTCTCAGTTAGAATTTGAACAAAAAAATCTAATTATCTTGGTTGTTAAACAGCAGATTTACTAAAAAAGAATGTGCTTCCTCTAAAGGAAAATGTCTAGGTTTTCCTTGAAAGACTATTTGATATTCGTTAGCATCTGGCCCATCTCCAAAGCCAGAAATTAACTTGCGGTGAAAAGCCTCCTCAGCTAGATAGCGAACTTCATTCCGGAGAGCATCTTTAGTAACATTCATGCTCTGCTGTCTCCTAAGTTTTTTGATTTTGCTTGTTCATTTATTATTTATATGTATTTGGGGATCATATTTCACCCCTCAAAGGTTATAAGTATTTGGGTATATAAAATAATGTTATTTGTTAATGATTTGTGGTTAATTGTTGGTTGTTGGTTGGTGGTTGTACCAGACGTGCCATGGCACGTCTGTATATTGGTTAGTGGTTAGTGGTCAAAAGTCATTGGGAACTCTTAACTCTTAACAGGAAATAGGTAATTTCTTCCTTGTCCACGCCAGGTGCTACAACGGAACGGACTTCCATAGCCGGAGGTTTCCTCCGGCTTCAGTCCTCGGGAACCTCCAAGGGCGCACTGGGTCCCCTTGTCTTCCTTGTCCTCCTTGTCTCCCTCCCCACCTCCCCCCAGTCTCAACCTCTATACCCTGGGATAGCTCAAAAATTTTCTCAACAGCGTTACACTGATGCCTATGTTACATAACAACTTTGACAAATTGATTCAGCAGTAAATCTTGGTAAACGTCAATTAGCATCAGGACACCAGAGTATTTCGCTAAAGGTATATGGTCAATGGTTCAAGATAAAAATACCGATGCAGTCCGCATTAATGCCAGAAAAACAGATGCCTTCGATATTTTCAACTTTCAGCACTACATCGGGCCGAACCCTTATTTAAATACGGGGGCGCTAGTATTTGATTTTGCTCTGACTGAGCCTTGGCGATCGCTAGCCTTAGAAGATTACATAGAAGTGATTGGCGATCGCTACCCCCAACTCAAGAACGAAACCTACGATTCCCATGCCCAGCTGTTTGCCCGCATTGTGTCCCAAGTGAATAAGCTGGATATGGATTTGCACCTGGATCGCTGGAGTATTCAACCCAACGGTAGATATACCAGAATTGCTGTACAATCTCTGCACGCCGATACAACACGCTCTGTAGTTTATTTTGTTTGGGATTGGTTTGAAGCAATTACTAGAGACGATGATATTGAGTTTGAAGAAGAATTACGGGGACTGCAAAGAAGATTCCGAGTATCTGCCTACGGTGGTCCCACTATTTACGCCTTATTGCGAACAGCTCATAAAAAAGGAATTCCTACCTTTCATATATGGGAGGAAAGACTGACACAGTACGGTTACGGTAAAAAACAAATTCGCGGTGTCGCAACAACATTTGACTGTGATAGTCACCTAGATTCAGACTTTACTACCCGTAAAGATGACTGCAAAGAATTCTTAAAAATTTTAGGTTTTCCAGTACCTAAAGGTGATATAGTTTTCTCCGAAAAAGAAGCCTTGAAGGTAGCTAAAGAAATTGGTTATCCAGTAGCCGTTAAGCCTGTAGTCGGTCATAAAGGCATTGGTGTGACAGCAGATGTGCGAGATGAAGATGATTTAGAAGCTGCTTATTGGAGAGCAGTTAAAGCCATTCCTGAAAATGAGCCAATCCGCATTATTGTAGAAAAAAGTATTCGCGGCAAAGATTACCGCTTGCTGTGTGTTAATGGTAGATTTGTCGCCGCCACCGAACGCCGTCCCGCATCAATTGTCGGTGATGGATACTCAACAATTGATGAATTAATCGAAAAAGAAAATCGCAAACCTGCTCGTTTAGACACACCCACCTCGCCCATGAGTAAAATTCAGCGCGACGAGGCAATGGAACTATATTTAGAAGAACAGGGTTTGTCATTAGACAGCGTGATTGACACAGACAAAACAGTTTATCTTCGCAAAGTTGCCAATCTTTCCGCAGGTGGTATTAGCATTGATGCTACACGCAATGTTCACCCCGACAATATTGTTTTAGCGCAAGATATTGCCCAGCACTTCCGGTTAGTTTGTCTTGGCATTGATGTAATTGCCGAAAATCTTGCCCAATCTTGGAAAGAAAGCGATTTTGCAATTTTGGAAATCAATGCTGCTCCTGGTATTTTGATGCATCTTAACCCCGCCGTTGGTGAAAGTGTGGATGTACCTGCATATATTTTGGAAACCTTTTTTAATACGAATGAGGATGCCAGAATCCCGATTCTCAGCTTTAACCAGATTTCAGTAAAAGAACTGCAAGAAACTATTGACCATATTCTTTTACAAAATCCAAATTGGACAATAGGGGCTGTTTGTCGCGGAGGTGTTTTTATTAATCGCTCCGAAAAATTTTTAAATCAAAACTACAACAGCAACGTCTATACTTTGTTGCGTAATCCTAAGTTGGATTTGATAATTGCTGAATATCATCATGACATCCTAGAAAAAGAGGGTATGTTCTATGACCGCAGCAATTTAGTAGTGCTAAATAATCCTACAGAAATCGAGATGATGTTGATGCGGGATGTTTTGGAAAACTCGACTGTAGTAATTAGAAAAGGAGATAATATTTCAATTCATCGCCAGGGTTTAATTGAAGAATATACATTGGGAGAAGATGAACCATTGACAAGAGTTTATTTGAAAGAAATCAGCACTATTTTTTAATTTATAGGGCAACAGATAAAGCATTAAGAGTAGCGACTGTCTTAAAAGTCAAGCGACTCCCAAAACAGTAATTGCTGTCGCAAAATCTTCGCATTTCACGATCGCTGCTTAAGTAATACCAATTCCCTTTAAACGTGAAACATATTTGTGTTGTACCAGACGTGCCATGGCACGTCTGGTACAGGATTTAAATGTATCGTGATTAACGTGAAATGGTATAAGTGCCATTTCACACTGGCGATTTGATAACATTAACAAAATGGCCGATCCCCAACAAACCAATCTCAGCGATCGCACCTCTTGGGCAGATTTGCATAAACATCTATGGCAAAGCGTAAGAAAAGCAATCTACAGTGGATTAAAGAAACGCTTGAACTAAAACCTGACCATCACTGGGAATCTCCACCAGGCTACAAAATTTTTGTCGCAGGACGAGGTGCTGTGCGCTTCAATGTTCCTCAGAATTGGGTTTTTGAGCCACAAGAAAAATCGTTCAAGTTCCTCGATAAAAAACCGCCTAACGATGATTGTTGCTTGGAAGTATCTTTCAATCGCCTGGCACCTAATGACTGGAGTCTATTTCCGCTAAAAGCCACCTTGAAGAAAGTCATAGACAACGACGAACGCAACGTCATTGAGAAGGGAGAAATAGTTACTCTCAAGCGCCAAACAGCCAAAATTATGTGGGCAGAAATTAAGTTTATCGACACTCAAACAGAACCACGGGAAGCTTTTTCGCGGACTTGCATTGGTTTGGGGTCGAATGTGCAGTGCTTGATTACATTCGATTATTGGGCAGATCAAGCAGAACAGTTAACACCCGTTTGGGATGAAGTGATGCGTAGTCTGACACTAGGACTGTATATCCGTGATCCAAGGACTGGTGTGGCTTTCCCAGACTGAACCACAGGTAGAAAATGCTGCCACCTCCCCACCCTGACAAGTGTAGGTTTTTGACAACAACCTTGGAAACGGTACAGGGATTTAAAAATCAGGGAATAGAGAGGGTGTATGATAAGACATTCATTTCAACTTCCCCGCCAACCTCACTGTGCAGGCGGTGAACCCATAATCCGGTTGCTAGTGCGGCCGCATTCAATTTCTGCAACTCTCAATACTTCTCCTGATCTCCTAGAACCGTTAATTGGTTCTACGCGACAAGACTTTCTCAAGTAATACTCACTTCCAGTGGAACTAGGCCCACTCCATATACTCAGTAAATCCAATTTATATATGTCAGGATTTCTTTGATCAAGGCTAGATACACGCGCTTCTGTTCGCCATAAAGACTTTTCGTCAAATTCACGTAAGCTTGTATCTATTACTTCTCTACCTAAACTATTGACTCTGCTATTCCCGGTCTTTAACCACTGTTCTACTTCTGACCAAGGTCTGTTAGCTATTTGCTCTTTCACGATTGGCTCAAGTTTATTCAAAATTAAAACACCATTTCTGGGAGTTTTACTAATTTGTGGTTCTGTTCTAACCACAAAACTACGCCTAAAGTTATCTGTCTGTAAACTAGGGAACTCTTGTAACCATTTATTTACTACAAATCCGAGTTGTAACCAACAACTAATTACCATACAACTACCAACCAGAATAATAATTTTTTGGCGGTCTTCTATCTTAGGAACCTGAGTGCTGAACTCCGTCCCTGTTCCCTCAAAAAATTCTGGAATCGCTGTGATGAGTGCTGAAATTGTTGGCCAGAAAACAATTGTTCTGGCTGTAATTTCTTGTCCTGGTTCCCTAAAAGCAAAAGCACTTACTAAAAATCCAGTTACTAGCGCCCCAACAGGCATATTCGTACCAGGAATAAGTACAGGATTTTCAGTTGTATACCAGGCAGTCCCTGCTATCAATAATGCCCAGCCACAAAAGGCAATTGCAGATTTAACAAAACCTGTAGATAGAGAGGACATTAACCAAGAAAAAATACTTAAATATACTAATGTTTGCCAAGCAAAAGCCCTTTTGGGAATAAAAAAATCTTTTATATTGTCGTAAATTTCTCCAATAAAGCCAAATAAACCAAATAAATCTCTAATTAGCTCCATATTACAACCTTTACATTCCTAGTAATTGTTTTATTAGTTTTGGTAATTAGTTTAGTACAAAATCCAAAATACTAATTACTAACTTCATCCAATTCTGATAATCAAAAATAGAACTAGCACAACAGCAGTGTAACTAAGCGCATTAGCTATTAGCACACTAGTAAAAATATTTTTTGATTGTAATTTTCTTTTAAAATCACGACGAGAGTAGAATTTTTGAGGAGTAGACTCAGGTTCTTGCTTCCAAAAATCTGTCAACGAAACTAACGCAACTCTTAATATTAATGATTTAACTAAAAAAGTTCCAAAAAAAACAATAAAAGCAGTCAAAATCATCAAATTTATGAGATTAGGTAGTATTTGATTAAAAAAGATTAAATTTATTAAACCAGACCTTAATCTAATAGAAAGAAATGGTTCTATCAAAAAAAATATTGCCCAACCAATAACATTGGAAAATAAATTCATACATATGGCATAAAAACTAGAGGTTTTTTTATCAAATTTGAGAATTGAATTTAAAATATAGGCTTCTAGGGGAATAGATATCAGTAAAAATAAAAAACTAAACAAAATTGCACCAAGGGGTAGGACTTTAGGAAGCAGAGGAAGATCAAACATAAGTAGAACCAGGTTGTTACTAAATTTAACTATGGTTATAGGGGTATAGAGGTGTAAGGAAAGGATAGAGTAATTTTCTTTGTCCTTAAACTCTCTTCAGAAACATAGGGGGTATAGGAGTATATGGGTGTAAGGGTGTAGGAGAAAAATTGTGTTTCTTTCATTTGTTGCTAGTGGCATTCACCGCTAGTGTAAGGCTTATATCTTTATCTTTTATTAGAGGTAAAGGAAGAATTTGAGACATCCTATTTTCTCCCTCATTCCTTTATTGGCTCATTTTTTTATACCCTTTGTTGAATGACTTAAGAAAGTATAGCCGCAACCTAGTCAAATGATGATACTAAGTTGCGGTCTAGCGTAACACTTTGGGCAATGGGGAGGTGGGGAACTCACCTCCCCCCACTCCCTGTCGGTCGTGGGGATTAGGGGCAGTGGGGAGATGGGGAGTGTGAGGAGTGTGAGGGGTGTACGGAGTTTTTTCAAAAATCAAATAGGAATCTCCCAATACAGTTAAGCTAGTAAATTTTCCCCTACCTTCTTACGCAAGACCTTGGGTAAGATAAAAGACTGCCACTTACAGCTTTGAGTGAGATGACAAGGAACGGCATTGGAATTCGCACAGCACAAGTGCGTCAACAAAGGGTGACAGGGCAAATTCACGTTTATGATGGTGCAGGTAAAGGCAAATCCCAAGCAGCTTTAGGAGTCGTTTTGCGCTCAATTGGCTTGGGGATCAATACACCGAGTAATTCTAACCGCGTCTTGCTGCTGCGGTTTTTAAAAGGACCAGAACGAGACTATGATGAAGATGGCGCGATCGCAGCTTTGCAACGGGGATTTCCTCATTTAATTGATCAAGTTCGCACTGGTAGAGCAGAATTTTTTGGGCCAGATGAAATTACAGCCTTTGATAGGTCTGAAGCTGCACGGGGTTGGGATGTAGCAAAAGGCGCGATCGCTTCTGGTTTGTATTCGGTTGTTGTCTTGGATGAAATTAACCCTGTCTTGGATTTGGGTTTATTGTCGGTGGATGAAGTGGTAAAAACACTGACATCTAAACCTGAAGAATTAGAAATTATTGCGACTGGTCGTGCTGCACCCCAAAAGTTGCTAGATATTGCGGATTTGCACTCGGAAATGAAACCTCATCACCACCCAACTGCAACTGCACTCTTAATTGAAGGTATTGAAATTTATACAGGTGCTGGTAAAGGTAAATCCACTAGTGCTTTGGGCAAAGCACTACAAGCTATAGGTCGAGGTATTAATCATCCAGGATCTACGCGTGTATTAATTATGCAGTGGCTTAAAGGTGGTACTGGCTACACTGAAGATGCAGCATTAGCAGCTTTACAACAGTCATATCCACATGTAATAGATCATCAACGCTGTGGTCGAGATGCGATCGTTTGGCGTAATTCTCGGCAGGAGTTAGACTATGTGGAAGCGGAACGAGGTTGGGAAATTGCCAAGACTGCGATCGCTTCTGGACTTTATAAAACCATTATCCTTGATGAGCTTAACCCCACTGTTGACTTAGAATTGCTGCCTGTAGAACCAATTGTCCAAGCTTTACTCCGCAAACCTCGTCATACTGAAATTATCATCACTGGTCGGTGCCAAAACCAACCAGCATATTTCGACTTGGCTAGTATTCACTCTGAAGTTTACTGCCATAAACACTATGCTAATCAAGGCGTGGAACTTAAGCGGGGAGTAGATTTTTAATGTGGTCAATGGTCAATGGTTAAAAAACTCTGAACTCAGAGCAATTGACACTTGACAATGGACTCTTGACTAATAGCTAATGATACCATATCCGTCTTTATAACCCCTCTTTTCCCTAGCGACTGGAAGTCGCGGCTACACAAACAAAGTCCGCCTTCGCGGACTACAGAATAAAAGGGGTAATTGAACTGGATTTGGTATGATTCTTCCTTCTCATGGGATAAAAAACAACTATGTCAAAAGTTCGATGAAAAAATAAGATGAAACTGCACAAATTAGATTAGGAAATAATGCGTTCATGATTATCCACCTCAGCAACACTATTACACCAACCTATGGAAACCGAAGTGCAGCAAAAACAATACAATGATGTTCCCTCAGCAGAAGCTGTGGCAGCAATTGAACCTTCAGATTCTCAAAATCTACCAAAGTTGCCTCCAGCCCAAGAATCTGAGAGTCAATGGCAGCTCATTACTAGAGAATTAACAAACTTTTGGGAGGAATTTTCCCAAAACTTCAATAAGTTTTTTCAAGCATACAAGCCACTGTTGACTAACCTAGTTTGGCTTTTGGCAGCGCTTGTTACAGTTAGGGTAATCCTAGCAGTACTAGATGCAATCAATGATATTCCGCTAGCACAGCCAGTGTTGGAGTTAGTAGGAATTAGTTACACTACTTGGTTCGTTTTTCGCTATCTTCTTAAAGATTCCACTCGGCAAGAATTAGTAGCAGAAATTGACTCTGTTAGAAAGCAAATTTTGGGTTGATTAACGAGTTCAATGCAAATTGAAATTAATTTGCATCATGGCTAATAGTGGGCAATAAATAAATTCTTCATTTTGTTTAAAAACAAGTTTTATTTATGCCTGCATACTTACCAAAAAAATATGTCCCATTCTGTAAACGTAAGCCAGGAATTTTATTTCCTGGCTTGTATTTTAAGTTAACTAATAGACTTATTGTATGAATCCTAAAATCTCCTAAATCCCCCATACACGACGGGAAGATTTAATTTTCTCTCTCCGTACCCCCTCGCTCCTCCCAAAACCGGACGCGCTTGTACTATAGCTCTTGGAACCTCGAATGCAATCATAACTATCAAGCAATATCCCAATTACCAATTACCAACTACCAACTACCAATTACCAATTCCTAAAAATTGGAACTTAGTAAATATATATATCCCTAGACAGATAAAAATCTTTGTTTGTATATTCCAAACACTTCTTTAGATAGTTAGGCTGGCTTTACTAAAAAACTAATATAGTCCTTGGATTGAATGATTAAAACAGATTAATTTAAGGGGCACATAAATTATGGCTAATAATGAAGCTTATAACAAAGGAGCAGATACATCTGATCGCGTTCGGGAAGATAAATACGATCCACATATTGTTCCTGCTGAAACCGCAGCACGTAGAGAAAGAGAAGGAGATTTATTTAAAACAACACCTACAGAAGAAAAAGAAGCCAGTGCTACCACTGATGACCAAACTCATCCTGGTGATAGTATACGCACCACAGATGGCTACACTGTAGATAAAGAAGGTTTGTTAAACAACTACGCGATTGAACCAGAAATGTACTACGAAGTACCAGGTGATGCACGTCAAGAAGCAGAAGAAGATAAATCACATCGCGTTGAAGAATTAACAGAAATTAACGAAGACAAGCAAGGCGAATTAACAATGGAGGGCGACGAACGCGGTAGAGGCCCTGGTGTGGTTTAGTTTTATTGGTGTTGCTAAGTTGGGGATTTAATTTTTAAGAAGGCACATCGCGATGACTGAGAATTTTCTCACTCATCGCTTTTTGTTGTACTCAAATAGTAAATGGTTGTACTTCACGATCGCGCCACTGACGCTGGTAACGTTCGACTACCAAAGGACGAACAATAAACTTGGGGGGACAACCGTCTTTAACATCGATACGCAGACAGGAATATGGTCGGCGTTTTTGAGAACCTTGTCCTGTGCGACCTACAAATAAATGCGATCGCGCTACTAATTTTTGGTCTTCTAATAAATCTGTTCCCTCAGCCCGTTGACGCCGCAAACTGTAGCCACTACCACCGCAAACAATCCAGTTGATATTGCGATCAGCGTGACCTGTATCCATTGTTTGTAGGTATTCTAAACAGTGAGCGTGACCATTCAAAACCAAATCTACTAAGGGACGATCCTCAGCCAGAGAACCTAACTCTGCTGCTACTCCATCCAGTACATCACGCAGGCGATCGCGCACAGCCAGAGTTTGTCCCTGATTCCATTTTGTTGCTTCAGTGACGTAAGGAGGATGGTGAAAATAAATAACTCTACCACGTACTTCTTTAGTATGCCAGGATTCTATCAGGCGCTGCTTCAACCAATCTAGTTGTTCAGTATCTACTACCGTTTTGTGGTCAGCAGTAAGTTGCTTGTCGATATCAACAACAATTTCTTCAATTTGTGCCAATTTCACGCGCAAATCATCCAAATGTTCAGCCTCAGCAGGTTCATTAGTATCTAGTTGGGTCAAAGTTTGCACAATTTCCTGCTTCTGTTCTTCCATCTCGACACGGCGCTTTTGCAAAATCTTGCGTTCAGCTTCTCCTTGTTTTGTTGCTGGTAGTGGAGGCGGATCGTTGAATGTATTAGAATCTAAAGCAAAGAAATCTATGCCACCATAGCGGAAGGTGTAGTAACGATTGGGCAGACGAGTAAAGCTTCCTGGCTCATAACGCAGACATCGACCAGTTTCAGTCTTGGCTGTGTAGTGTGTATCTAAATGACGGGCAAGGTCTGACGGCAGTATAAAAGCTTTTAAATAGTCTAGAAAAGCTCGGGCGTAGGCATCACCCTGTCTGGAACCGTGCCAACCAACATCAAAATCCAACTTAGATGTGAAAAATTTGCGTATAGGAAGTGTAGCTAGAGATAGCACTCCAAACACCAGCGGCAAATCGTAGTAATCATGATTTCCCGGCACAGGTAGGATCGGCAACTGAAAAACCATTTGGTCATAAGCAATACGCTGGGGTTGCTCACCTCCACAGATAAACTCACGGTAAGGTTCAATGAAATTCTTTTGGTAATACTCGCTTGACCCCACTAAATAGATGACGTCGCCCGTATGCAGCATAAAACGGCATTCTTGACGATGGGGGAGCATTAATTCTGCAACTTGCCGTTGGGGATTATGTGTATAATGTGACCCCGCCCCACTGTCACCCACCACTAAAAATGAAAATTTCGATTCTTCGTCTCGACCATCATCTAGCATTAGCCGAGTTTGATCTATGCCACGTTGCACCACCAACGGGTCTTGCCACTTTACCCGTTGGTTCATCTTACGAATTTTATCAGCGATCGCTGGTTCCGATACAAATTTCATACTCAAGAGTTATTGGTCATCAGCATTAGTTGCTTGAAACAACTATCTACTAAACTATTAACCACTAACACTCCACATCGACTTATTTATTTTGGTTCATTTACAAAATTCTAAAAGCCTACCGACAAACAGTAGTATATTGAATACAGACTTTTTTAGATGTATTTTTTAGCCAACAAGGAAAACACAGATGCGAATTGCTGACAATATAACAGAATTGGTGGGCAGAACTCCTTTAGTTCGCTTAAACAGAATTCCTCAAAGTGCGGGAGCAGTAGCTCAGATTGTAGTGAAATTAGAAAGTATGAATCCAGCCGCATCCGTGAAAGACAGAATAGGGGTGAGTATGGTAGAGGCTGCGGAAGCCGCTGGCTGGATCAAACCCGGACAAAATGTTTTAGTTGAGCCAACTTCTGGAAATACAGGCATTGCTTTAGCGATGGTAGCAGCTGCCAAGGGCTATGATTTGATTTTGACAATGCCGGAAACCATGAGCAAAGAAAGACAAGCAATGCTCAGAGCTTATGGTGCAAAACTGGTATTAACACCAGGAGTAGAAGGGATGCGGGGTGCGATCGTTCGGGCTGAGCAAATAGTAGCACAAACACCTAATGCCCGCATGTTACAGCAGTTTCGTAATCCAGCCAATCCCAAAGTGCATCGCGAAACCACAGCCGAAGAAATTTGGCAAGACACCGATGGACAAGTAGACATTTTGGTAGCAGGAGTTGGTACTGGTGGAACAATTACAGGTGTAGCAGAAGTAATCAAACAACGTAAACCAACTTTTCAAGCGATCGCTGTCGAACCAGCCAGCAGCCCTGTACTAGCAGGAGGACTACCCGGGCCACATAAAATTCAAGGTATCGGCGCTGGCTTTGTTCCAGATATTTACCGTCCAGACTTAGTGGATGAAGTCATTCAAGTCACAGATGAGCAGTCAATTTCCTATGGCCGTCGTTTAGCCAGAGAAGAAGGCTTGTTATCAGGAATTTCTGCCGGTGCAGCCTTGTATGCAGCAATTCAAGTAGCAAAGCGTCCAGAAAATGAAGGCAAATTAATTGTAATGATTCAGCCTAGTTTTGGTGAACGCTACTTAAGTACATCACTTTTCCAAGAACCACAAGAAACTGAATGGTTGCAGAAAGTGTAAACTTGATTAACTGGGGAGCCAATGCGTTGCTGCGGGGGTTCTCCCCCGTTGTAGCGTTAGGATACTGAACTTCTACCGTTTAGGACTCAGCAAGTTGAAGACTACAAACGAGACAAAGGCAAAAACCCCACTAGCATAAAAGACTGCTTGTGTTCCCCAAATTGCATCAACAATGCTATTGGTTTGAGGTTATCTGCTGAAGAAAATTTTGTCGGATCCTTCAGAACATTGAGGATGTCTTCATAGCGTGTGAGAACATAGCCATTTAATATGGGACTGTGAAATATTGGTTCTTCTTCTCTAGCACGCTGAAAGAACGAATAGGGATCGTCAAGTTGTGGTTGCACAAAGGGTTGAAATTCCTGTCCCAGATGGGGACAAGTTTTTTTCTCAGTTTGTATCGAATCTTGTCCAATCATTGTTGTTATTCCTTTCAAATAATTACGTGTAATTGAAAACCAACCAGTTATCACGCACTACGCGATCGCCATCACCTTCCTAAAGCCAACCCGCAGATGTTTTGGCCCGTGAAACACGATGTTGTTTGCCCACTCAACCTTTTCATTTAGTAAGCGCACTTCAGGTAAGCGATTAAGCAGGACATTTAACGCAATAGCCGCCTCAGCACGTGCCAAGGCAGCACCAAGGCAGAAGTGAATACCACTACCAAAGCCGCAGTGCTTGCAGTCCTGACGTTGGATATCAAGGACATCAGGGTTGACAAAACGTGCAGGATCTCGATTGGCAGAACCGAGTACTAACCCCACGCTATCCCCACGCTGGATGACCTTACCGCCAATCTCGACGTCCGCAAAAGCCCAGCGTGTCACCATTTGCACAGGACTGTCGTAACGTATGAGTTCCTCCACCGCTCCTGCTATCAGTTCCGGGTGAGAACGCAATAACTTGAGAGCATCAGGATTGCGGAGTAACGCCAGCATTCCTTTGGCAATTAGGTTAATCGTGGTTTCGTGACCTGCTGTCAACAAATGAATGCATGTAGCGAGAATCTCTTCATCGTTGAGTTTATTACCCTCATCTTGGGCCTTAACTAGGGCAGTGATCAGATCCTGGCGTGGTTCCAGGTGACGCTGGGCGATCGCTATTTTAAAGTATTCAATAAATCCCCAAGTTGCCTGCTCAGCTTGAGCGTAAACCTCTGGTGAGGGAGTCAGGCGTGAGGCGCTGGCATGTTGTAAAGCTAATGCCCATTCCCGGAACATCGGGCGATCCTGCGGATCTACACCCAGCAGAGTAGCAATCACCATAACTGGTAGAGGAAAGGCAAAATCCTCAACCAAGTCCATTGCACCGCGATTTTGAACCCGATCCAGCAAACTGTCCGCGATGCCGAAAATGGCTGGACGGATATTTTCAACCATCCTGGGGGAAAAGACCTTATTAACTAGCGATCGCAACCGGGTGTGATCTGGTGGATCTCTAAAAACCATCCAGTTGCTAACCATTGATCGAAATCCCTTGTAAGCAGCTGGCACTGGTGCGCCTTTACCATCCTCTCGCACTCGCGCAGCCTCGCGACCAAACTTGGGACTTTCAAGCACATGCACCACATCTTCATAACGAAACAGATACCAACTACCAGACAATCGCGGGTTCGCAGAGAGTCCCCAATGGACAGGATCTAGCTCCCGATAGCGTCGGTAGAATTTGTAAGGGTCTTCAATAACTTCAGGTATAAACGGGTTTAATCTTTCAATTGTAGAAATCGTCATTAGTTAACTTCCAAGTAGGCTTTAGGTATCGGGGATTAGGGATCGGGGATAGGGAAATTACTTATCCCTTATCCCCAGTCCCTCATAAATTGCTAGCTCCTCCAAAGATGGCAATTTTAACGGATATCGCAATTCAGACAGCATCCGCGTCATTTGCTCACGTCCAGAGTGCTGAACCTGCATGACAGAAGGTCTTGATTCCAAGCGGCGTACGTAATTTGTTAGTCTCGGCAGGTGTTTGTAGTTGTAAACTATACGCAAGTAGGCAAGGGTAGGAGCAGCAGCACAATCTGCCAAGGAAAACTCTTCCCCTGCTAGCCACCTATGCCCCCCAAGCCGCTCGTTCAAAAGATAGCACCCAGTCTCCAACAACCGCTTTGCTTTGACGACCCCTCTATCACCGCGTTCTTCAACAGGACGCTGGGTATCGGCAAATAATGCCTCACGTCCGCCGTTGATGTACACATCTATAATTCGTTCCAAGAGACGAACCTTCAAAGCCAGTTCTGGATCTTCAGGAATGAGGCGAGGTTGATTTTGAAAGTGGCGATCAAGGTATTCAATGATGATGGCAGCCTCAATAATTACCTGACCGTTATCAGTTACAAGTGTAGGAATTTTACCAAAGGGGTTGATTTGCATGTAGTGCGATCGCGCTTGGGGATCGAAAAGATTCACCTCGATAGGTGTAAAATCTATACCCTTCTCGTAGAGAGCAATTAGCACTCGCTGGCAGTAGGATGAGGCAGGCGCGTAGTAGAATTTCATAGTCATTAGTCATTGGTCATTAGTCATTAGTCATTGGTAAAATGACTGATGACTTTAGATAAATTTAGAAATGCCCTCGAACACGGTCAATTACTGCGTTTGGATCGTTGGGCAAATTATGGCCTCTCCAGGCTACGTGTCCGTCAGGTCGCACTAAAACGTAGGCTCGCTCGTAGAGATTGGCAATTTCAGGATTGTTGATTTGTATGCTTGTAAAAGGCACACCTTTTTGCTGGCAGACTTTCTCAAAGGTTTCGACTTGCTGTTGTCCCTGGAAACACATCAGCACAAAATTGTGACCAAACAAATCGATGGTGGATTTACCAGACTCTAACCAAGCATGGGGCGCTCGACAACCCGGGTAGCTATTTTGCGTCCACTCGTGGGGATCGTGATTGGGTAGTGGAGAGTCGTCGGGGATAATAGCAGGGGACTCGTAGCGGAAGCCAAAGTGAATTCCTGGTGCATCAAATTCCCGGCGAACGTCGCCGCGCTGCATGTTTTCAGCCATTTGTTTGCGCGCCTGTTCACCTTCATGAGAATCGCTCATAATCTCTGGATGTAAGTTGCGTTTCAGGGTGCGCTGGAGGTTGACGTTTGCTTCTTCCATATTTCGCACCGCGATCGGACGCCGTTCAGTTTCATAGGTATTGAGCAAGTTAGAACCACCCCAACCCCTGAGAGTAGCAGCTAGCTTCCAGCCAAGATCAACTGCATCAGCGATGCCTGTATTCATACCGAAACCACCGGAAGGCGAGAGAGTGTGAGCAGAGTCGCCGACAAAGAAGATGCGCCCGTGGCGAAAATGTTCAGCTACTCGGTGGGTAAGATGCCATTGAACGCTGGAAAGAATTTCTATAGGTGTATCAATACCAAGCGCCTCTATTACAGCTTCTTCAGGATCGCGCTGTTCACCGTCCTCTTGTGGAACTGCTGTCAGACGATACAACCCTTTGCCGTCAATTGAGCGGAGGGGATACCGCAATCTTTTTGGGTTAACCATGTAAAAAACTAAAGCTTTCCGCGCTCCAAGAAATTCTGGTAACTCCGGTGCTTGGAAGAGAATGTTCTGAAACACCCGTGTGGGATGATATGCTGGAGCATCAACGCCACATGTTTTACGGATTGGGCTTTTGGCTCCGTCACAAGCCACTAAATATTTAGCTTGGATTCTCTGTGTATTTCCACTGTCAAGGTATGTTACCTGGGCGCTAACGCCCTCATCTGTGTGTTGGAAGCTCTCTAACCGACAGCAGAGTAGCACAGGGCCGTATGGATACTGACCTAAATTACGTATCAGCAATGGTATCAGCCAGTGGTGAGGACAGGGATGCTCTGGTTCTGGTGTGTAGCTAGGTGAAGGTCTTTCGCCAGCAGAGGGAAAATGAAGCCGGAAAATTTCGTGTCCACCAACAGTTGTTACCCAGGCAATGTCTAAGGGGTGGTCGTAGGGCCAGCCAGCATCGCGTACCTGTTGGGCGATACCCCATCTCCGACAAAGTTCCATTGAGCGTGGTCCGACAGTACCCACCTTGGGGTGAGTAATTACCCCATCAGACTCCTCAACCAGGATGCAATCGATACCTTGGTAGCGCAGTTCCAATGCCATCGCTAGACCGACAGGCCCACCGCCGACAATCAGGACATCTGTTTCAATAGTAGTGTTATTCATATGCTTTTTAGGAGTAGTTTGTTGGTGGTTAGTGGTGAGTCAGCGCGGTCTTGGGGGTCTTCCCCATGAGCGACTGACGAACCCGTAGACACGTAGACGCGTAGCGGCTTCTCGAAGAGTAGTGGCTTAAGGTCAGGGTAGGGTTAGTAGTTAGTAGCTAGACCCCACGGGCAAACAGCCCACAACGCTCTTGATGAAAGAACGAACACCGATGCACACAGATGCACACAGATGGATTATGGGTTTGCTGTTTAGTTAATCCCCGATCCCTATTTTCAAGACAGTGGTTAGTAGAAAAAACCATCAACAATCAACAATCAACAATCAACAATCAACAATCAACAATCAACAATCAACAACCAACCAAGAACGAATTAATGAAATAAGCGCTGGGGATTTTTTGCCAAATCTTCAAAGAATTGTGTGTAAAATCGAACATTTCATATACGGTACTGTGGATGACTTCACATTCTCTGGCTCTATGGGCTAAGCTTTCAAAGCGACGTGCGATCGCTTCACAAGCAACTTCTGGTGTAGGAATATACATGGGCATGGCGATCTCAAAAGTCGGGCCTGCTGTCTTGCCACGCTTACCAGAAGGCATACTCATTAACAGTTCACCCAGAGGGCGCATCATGCCTGTCATTATGTCAATAGCAGCGTTCATGATTTTTGATCGCCGGAGGCTAGCGGTGGGCGTTAACCCAAAGTGTTGCACCATCAGTTGCATCATAATGAAGTAGCATTCGTCGAAAATTTGCATAACAGCACGAGTTTCAGGAATAGTAACAACGCTACTATTGCCATCTCGATAATGGAGTGTGGGATTACGCAATGCTGGGTAGGCAGGATTCCACGGGATCACGTCGCCTGTGGGAATGATATGCTGTTGCGCTAAGGCCTCAGCCATATGTCGAAATTGTTGGAAATGGGATTGCTCAAATTTGGGTGAATTGGGGTTGCATCCCTCTCCCTGTTCAACGATAAGGTCGATCGCAAACAGGGCGCTTTCGATATCGTCAACTTGCAACTGATAGTCTGGGTGGACTTTATTAAAGTCTTCACGCAGGAATAGGTGATGTTCGCCCCCAACACGACCTTTTTTGACAATGAATAGATCCGGGATATTGGCGATCGCTTCCCGAATTTGCCGATATAACTCACTTAAAGAGCCATAGCCGTGTAAACGGTCTGCTGTCGGGTCGTTGTGTTTGGTATCGCTGGCGAGGTCTTTCTCCAGGAAATCAGGCCATTCAAAGCGCATGAACCGCTGTATGGTTGTAGCACTGAAGGGTTCCAGGGCAAAGTCAACTTCTATGGGGAAGCGTCTATTAATCTCGCTAAAGTTGGGTACTGCCGGGTAAAAAGGCTCACCCATAGCCATGAGAATATTGTTGACCATCAAAAAGTGGATCATTTCCTCATGGGAAACTTCCAGCAACACTCCCCGCATACCGTAGTTACGCACTTCCTCGCCATTTCCACAGGCTAAGTGTAGTTGCTCCTGTGTCCATAAACCACGACCTACGTATTCTTCACCAGTGACTTAGTTGGGGATGGAGTAAGCCGCGTAGATGTATTGCAGCATGACTGCTACTTCTAGTTCGGCGGCATGGCGCAGGGCGGTGACTAATTCATCGCGAGTTTGAATAGTGCGTTGGGTGCGTTTTGGCAGTGGTTGAGAAGTTGGGATGTAACCCACTTGCTGCTGGTTGTGCAGGAACTTACGCAAAAGCATTGCCTTTGGTTGTGATAAATCTCGTGTTGGCGGCATGTAATAAGTTTTGTTGCGATTGCGGGGGTCGCACATCTGCCACATCAGCCGGGCATAAGTCTCTACTTTGCAGCGATCAGCCAGGCTAAAAACTTCTGCTTTCATGAAGGAGAAGCACAGTTCATAATAAGCCAAAATATGCTCATAAATTAAGTTGAAGTCTACTGCCTCATCCTCAATGTCCTCCAAGTGCCAGTCATCAGGCAACACCCGCACTGCAAAGGAGCCAGCACCAGACCAAAAGCCAAGCAAATCATCGTTATCGTAGGCGATCATTGCCTCGTCTGGCTGATTTGGGTCGCAGGGCAATTCATCAGGTTGAGCCGACAGCAGTACCCGCGTGGTTCCTGGTTGGACGCCGTGTAAAGTTACCCACCCACGCCCCTCAGAGTTGGTTGAAACTACACATGTAGGAGCAAAATCGTTAATTTCCTCTCGCTTGCCTGGCTTGAAATGTACAATATTCAGTTCAGTACTGGGAGGAAAGTGAAAAATTTGACCAACGTTTCCAGAGTCTCGCTCAAATTCGTATCGTAGCTGAGGCAGACCTTTGGGATTGTAGAACTGGCGCAGGTAAACGGTTTCAACTGGTGCAGGACGCCCTCGGACAAATGAGCGTATTTCTATTTCTTCTATATAGTCTTTGCCACGCTTCCAATCAGGAAATTCTAAAAACAGACAAGCGTCATCTATCTGAAGGTTGATTTCTTGTTCCTGAACCAGAATTTGCCCTCGTCCATCTACAATACACAGACCCTGCTGTTCAATTTCATGATGCAGATTTTCAAACGGTTCTGCTAATGGTACATCTACAACTCCACTGGTAAGTTGATGTGCTTCGCTCTGGTAAGCTTTTGTAGGAATTCGTGCTACTAAGCGTTGACTTGTGACTGTGCGTAATTCCAACTCACCAAGGTCAAGTTTAGCAGCGATCGCATGAGTTGGCCCTGGCCCCGGCTTCACCGCCCGCCCCACACATGGCACAGCCGTCACCATGTCTAAGACCATACCGGGTGCTTCGATTTCGGGATGAAGCTTGCTCACGGCATTCTTAACAAAGGTGTGACGCTCTGTTTCGGACATCATTCCTAAGTAGTCGGCATCGTCACCGATAGTATAGCTAGCTAGGAGTGTGCTAACCTTGGAGGGTTTGCCCTGTACTGAAGGGTAATAGATTTGACGAATACTTTCATCGCTGAATGAAGCTCCACCTGTAATTCCATCCTTTTGCCAGAAGGGCTGGGCGCAGTGAAACAGAACCTTGGTGGCTGGACAGTAAAAAGTGTTGTGGATGGCGGCAAGTTTTTCATCGTCAAACCCGCTCAAATCCATCTGACGCACTATGGAAAAGGGAATGGTACACAATACGTAGTCACAACGACGTGTATGCAGCTGCCCTGCCTCTAACCAGGATACCTGTACATGATCCTGTTGTACGTCCAGGGCTACTACTTTCTGATTACATGCAATTGGAGCTTTGATTGCCGCAGCTAGATGGTTGATGAGCTGATCCATCCCCCCTTCCAATTGCAATAAATCGTGGCTTGTCTCTACCAGGATATCGCTAAGGAACATATCGAGTGCTTTGCTGCACCGCGCCCGTAAACTTGGGTTTGCCTTGATGAAATTGTGGAGGTCTATTGTCTGGCCATCTTCGTTGAAATATGGCTGCAAATCCAACCTCTCTAATTCATCCATTAATTTTGAGGAGAGGTCGGACTCT
>NZ_AJLK01000081.1 GCF_000317205.1 Fischerella muscicola PCC 7414
CTACTACCATTTTTGGTGACGAATTCATACTGCAAACAAAATGCACTTTGCTGATGATAGTCAACAATCAACAATTCATCAGGTAAATACAGTACCAAATCCCGTTGGTCTTCGGCACGTTGCAAATGCTTTGGCATTTGCTCGAACTGAAACACTAAGTCGTAGCCAAAAGCACCGTAAAGTCCTAGATGCTCATCTTCTGAGCTTGCGAAAGTATGCAGAATTTCTCGGATAATACTGAAGACAGATGGTTGCTTACTTCTTTCTTCTTCTGAAAAGAAACGTTCTGTTGGTCGAACACAGCCAGTTACATGATTTATTTTCCAGGTAACATCCTGAAGTTGCGCTAAATTGTATAGACGTTCTGCTAAATACTCTAGCAGCACCATACCTCGCTCATTATGGGCTGTGAGTCTGAAATTGTTATCTCGGGTAACAAATTCTAGGGGTGGATTGATAAAACCGATCGCCCACCTTTTATACCGTCCTGGGTATTCGTAGCTGCTTTTTAGCAATCCTCCACGTTGGGAATCTAGACGCAACAGAACTTCTTCAATCGCAGATTCCATTGAAGTTTTTGTCACCGAGCGAGAAACAAAAATTTCACCTTTAGTTTTGTAGCAATGGGTATCCAAGTACATTGGTAATTCCTCGAAAACTTTTGGAGAAAGCGTGCAGTTCTGCACACCTACTCATTGCAGAGATGGATTAACCGGAAAAAATGGCTGTGCTGGAAGAAACTTGTAGTGATAACTTTGCAGGCATACTATGATTTTGAGTCCAACGACCGAAAAATCTGCCTAAGGGAGACATTTCCTGCATGAATTTTTCAAATCCCTCCACTGTCAAAGATTGAGGCCCATCTGAGAGCGCCTTAGCTGGATTAGGATGAACCTCAATCATCAGTGAATCTACTCCAGCTGCTACAGCAGCCATCGCCATAGTAGGTACATATTCTGCTTTACCAGTAGCATGGCTGGGATCAATCATGATTGGTAAGTGGGTAAGCGATCGCAACACTGGAATTGCAGATATATCCAGGGTGTTACGAGTATACTGCCGATCAAAGGAGCGAATTCCTCGCTCACACAAAATTACGTTGGGATTACCAGCAGCTAAAATGTACTCTGCTGCCATCAACCACTCTT
The DNA here is from genome assembly GCF_000317205.1 of Fischerella muscicola PCC 7414. Lineage (GTDB taxonomy): Bacteria > Cyanobacteriota > Cyanobacteriia > Cyanobacteriales > Nostocaceae > Fischerella > Fischerella muscicola. The sequence goes on from NZ_AJLK01000081.1 coordinate 1,149, forward strand.
CAATTGTTGCTGATAAACCGCGCTTGAGCAACACTGGCTTAGCTGTCGCACCTACTTTCTTGAGCAAGGAGAAATTCTGCATGTTGCGAGCGCCAATTTGCACGACATCTGCGACTTCTGCAACCTTATCTAAGTCACTCGTATCCATAACTTCAGTAATAATTCCTAAACCTGAAGCTAAGCGAGCTTTTGCTAACAAGCTTAAAGCACTCTCACCGTGACCTTGGAAAGCATAAGGTGAGGTACGGGGTTTGTAAGCTCCTCCTCGTAGAAAATGCGCTCCTGCGCCTCTGACTCGCAGTGCGGTTTCTATAATCATTTCTTCGTTCTCTACGGAACAGGGGCCAGCAACAATCACCAAGGGATGGTTTTGACCGAAGGTGATAGATCCATTGAGGGTTGGTACAACTACCTCAGAATGTTCTCCGTAACGAAATTCTAAAGAAGCCCGTTTGAAGGGTTTTTCCACCCGTAAAACTTGTTCAATAAAAGGACTTAAATTTTGAATTTGTTTCGGGTCTATCTCCTTGGTATCACCTACTAAACCTATGATTGAAACTAAAGACTTCACTTAATGGGGGATCGGATGGGAATATAAACTCATGATTTGTTGGTTTTCTGTTGTCAGCTAGCATTTGTTCTGCACATGTATGGCACTGTTGTTGATGATCGGTTAGTGGTAGTTCTGCACATGTATGGCACTGTTGTTGAGAATTAGCTACTGCTGCTTCTGTTAACAGGTGGGACTGTTTAGTGTACCAGTACTGGAGAATAGATCGTTTGTGCAAACACGCTGCGATCGCTCTCACTAATTCATTTACTGCACAAGGTTTAGTAAGATAGTCATCGGCTCCCAGTTCCATGCCTTTACGCATCTGAGTTTGAGTCACGTTAGCAGTGACAAAAATCAAAGGAATGATAGCTGTGACAAAGTTTTGGCGCAGCGTAGTTAGAACGCTGTAACCATCAAGTTTGGGAATCAAAATTTCACTTACAATTAAATCGGGTAACTCTTCGTATGCCCGTTGAACACCAATGAGACCATTTTCAGCAGCTATAGTGCAGTATCCTTCTGCTTCCAGGCTTTCTAGAAACAAATTTCGGATTTCTGCATCGGCTTCAATTACCAGAATTTTTTTCTCATTCCAAAATTGCCTACTTGTCATGTGCAGCAAGAGTTATAAGTACAGGTCAAAGGAACGCTTCAGTATCTTACTGAACCATAGAACAACTAAATTAATTTCAAGCCAAACAATCACTGCTCTTGCTTTTTTAATTTATATAAATTCTATGGTTCAAATGATTAATACTATGGACGCAAATGAACGGCAGCTAGTATTAATGATTAAGCTTTTCAGACATTAGTTTGTCAATTTTACTTTGATTAGGTTTGTCGATTAATAGTGCCTAAAATCATTCAATACTCTACACAATTTTAAGCAATAAAATCACAAATACTAGCCTTGCAATATAAGCAATTGCGCTACTTTTTCCGCGTACTAGTAGCTTCAATATTTATACTTTAAATTTAAAGTAAGAAAGGTAAGAAAAGTAAGAAATGTAAGAAAAATTTTTGACTTTTACTACTTTTTTACTGATTGTTTACTAATCCTTTAATGATTTTTATTTGATGAATAATTTAAATTTATACTGTAAAATAATTATATTTTTATTGCTGAAAAATTATCAAAATCCTTTTCAATAAAAGTTTCCTGTTTTTTATATATAAATTTCTCGCAGCATAATTAAACTAAAAATCCTTTAAATATCAATGTTTTAGTATTTTAAGTTTTAAAAATGACAATATATAATTTTTTCTAATATGTATGGTATTCAGATTCAATTTATGAGAAGTTTATATCTGGATTTTTATTTGTCATTTGTCAAAATTTGCGTCTAATAGGAATAAGGTATGGAAATCCTTGACAATTTCTCCGATTTTTAATTCGTGATTTCTGACAAGCCTGGAAACCTATATAGGATAAGAGACCTTTAATTCACATCGGACGTAATTTACTTGTGATGACAAATGACACATGATATTCAGTCCGGTTAAGTAACGATCCAAAATGATTGCGATCGCTGCCTGGCGGAGTGTAAGCACGTTAGTGGCTTGCCGCAAGGTAAAAATTGCGACAGTTTGGGATTTCTTTACTGTGCGATCGCTTTTTTCGCAACAACGAAGAATTCAACCGGACTCAATCTGAGAAGGGACAAATGATAGCTCGAAAGAGTAATCTTGCAGCTCAAATAGCATTGCTATTTTGGGATGTCTGCTGTTGTTTGTTTTTTTGGTTTCCGAACCACTTTCAATACGTAGGTTTTGACTTAGAAGTAGGAATTGTCATAATGGGCATACTACGACGAATATTGTCCCGCGGCAAAAGTTCGATGAGCGGGGAAGGGTGGGGTTTTAAGTTTATAGACCTTACCCGACGGCTAAGATCAAAGTATTCAAGAGCTATAACAATCGCGGTATTAGTGACCGCAGCTGTCATATGTGGACATACTGTGTCGGCACAGGTAACACCAGCACCTGCGATCGCTTCACTGAAAACTGTATCTGTTCCGGAGCCTGACAATATTGGAGACTTCATTCGAGACAAGACAGCCGCGATCAAGCTGGGAAAATCCCTCTTCTGGGATATGCAGCTTGGTAGCGATGGCATCACCACCTGTGCTAGCTGCCATTTCCATGCTGGAGCAGATAATAGATCTAAAAATCAGATTAATCCTGGTGTTGAGCGTGCAAATATTGACGATCCCATAGTTCAGGATGCAACTTTCCAAGTAGGTGGTGCAGCGAACTATCAGCTCAAGCCGGAAGATTTTCCATTCCATAAGCTGTCAAACCCGGATGATGCTAACAGTACAGTCATATCTGACAGTAACGATATCGTTTCATCTCAGGGGGTATTCTATTCGGAGTTTGTTGAAGTTGTTCCTGGTCAGGCAGAGGACAAGGTAAATCCAAAAGAGGATCTGATCTTTAATGTCGGAGGCACTCAAGTGCGACGAGTCGAACCGCGCAACGCGCCAACAGTGATCGATGCGGTATTCAACTTCCGTAATTTTTGGGATGGAAGGGCACAAAACATCTTTAATGGTGTAAATCCTTGGGGTTTAAGAGATCCCAATGCCTTTGTTGGCAAGGCAAGCGATCCTAATCAGCTAGAACTTGTCAAAGTCAGCTTGAAGAATTCATCTTTAGCATCCCAAGCATTGGCTCCACCAGTCAGTACTTTTGAGATGTCCGCTGATGGTCGCACTTTTGAGAACATTGGTGACAAATTAGGACGAGTCCACAAGTATAGACAAATTCAGGAGGAATCCGAAACAGAAACCCTGGAAACAGGTCACAAGTTGCTTCCTCTTCGTCCACTAGGCAAGCAAGTTGTACATCCAGAGGATAGTGTTTTAGGGGCTGAAAGCAGATTCCCCGAACCTGGTCTTAAAAGTATAACCTACGAAAAATTGATTAAGGATGCCTTTAATCCAGAGTGGTGGAGGTCTAGTAAGTGGGTTCAAGTTAATGCTGATGGTTCGCAGACTATCATCGATCAGCCCAATTCCTCAGAAAAGAACCAGTACAGGCTGATAGAGTACAACTTCCCCTTATTCTTTGGGTTGGCAATTCAGTCATACGAGTCTACGCTCATCTCTGATCAGACACCCTTTGATAGCTTTATGGAAGGAAACACTACAGCCCTTAGCGAACAGCAACAGCGAGGCTTGCAAACTTTCCAAGATCAAGGATGTGTAGGTTGTCATTTCGGCGCAGAGTTTACCATTGCTTCGGTTAGCCACATACGTGAGCAAGGACGTATAGCACCAAACCGCTGAATGAAACTGAGAGGCTTGTCTTGTAGAATTTTTTCTACAGCTTCCAGAAGTTCTTCCACGGCGATTATAAGGTTAAACAACAAGCAGATTTACGCACTTATATGTGCTGATATTAACTTGATGATTTAATGATAATATACTCAATGAAGAAATATTTAGATCAAAACAAGAGTGTTCCAAACTAGAGAGGACTTGACAGTTGTAGCACAGTGTTCTGCATTTACTCACTTGGCAGTCTAGAGGATATTTTGTGAATTAATCGCTTAATAGCCACTCTATGTAGCAGTGCCGTTATAAACGGTCGCTTTGGTTGCAATAATTAGGCAATGATAACTGTATCAGAGCATTACTACTTTTTGCAAGACAACTTGGTATTTAATTAGTTGAAAATTTCTATATTTTCTGCGTGTGTACGGCTTTGCAAACAACATCTAGTTGTGAAAAGCGATTTTGATTTGTGGCTGTACACTAATACTAAACTGCTTGCAAAACTCTATGTTTGATTGTGAAAACGAACACCGTGCAAGGCGATAAACACAGATGGATTATCTGTGTGCTTTTGGTCTAGCACTTAACATACCCTAAATTAAAACTGATCAACATACTGAGTGTGAGGAGAGGCAACTACTAAGCATAATAATTAGAATTTATTGATTGGCGACAAAAAAGCTAGTACAAGGTCTAAGGTAATCAAAAAGAAAAATATCAATTATCAATCACCTCTTCCCCAATCACTACTCAGTTGCCAAGGGATAATCTATCTGTGTCCATCGGTGTGCATCTGTGTTTATCGGTGGTCGATTTTTAAAACAATTATTTTGGCTACAATTTATTACTTTCTCTGTAAATTATTGTATTAATGTGATAATTTTTAATCTGAGTCAAGTAATTACACAGCCACATGCCTCTAGCTGTAATCAAATTTTCTAGTGAAGACTGCGGTATTTGCCACAAAATGTCATTTTATGACAAGAAAGTGGCAGAGGAACTAGGTTTAGAATTTATTGATGTCAAAATGCAGGATACGGGTACTTACCGTAAATATCGCCAGATTTTGTTGACACAGTATCCAGATAAATCACAGATGGGATGGCCTACCTACATTATTTGTGATTCTCCAGAAGGAGAATTTCAGATTGTGGGCGAGGTAAAAGGGGGTCATCCCAAAGGTGAATTTAGAAGTCGTTTGCAAGCAGTTTTAGGTTCTACTTCAGCAGATCAAAAGATTTGACTTCCAAGACAGGGCCAATCATAGCGATCGTCATGACATCTTCACGCACTTCGCCTGTGACTTTGGCTTTTTGTCCGGCTTTGAGTAAGCTTTTATCAGCACCTCTGAGAATTTCGTAAGTAGTACCGTCGTCGGTAACTAATGCCCAAGCGCCAGTACCTATATCACGGCGTTCGACAGTTCCTGTGACTGTGATGCTCATTTTCAGTAAAACTCCTGAATTTCAAAGTAGGGTGATGGGGTGATGGGGTGATGGGGAGAAAAATTACTTCCTTGTCCCCCTTGTCCCCCTTGTCCCTCTGAATTTTAGGCTGATTGTTCCTCGTTTTTCACGGCTAAGCGAGCTAAACCAAAACAAAGTAGGGCATTAATTATTAGGAAGCTACGGGCTAACATCCCACTTCCCAAGCCCCAAACGGCGGGATCTAATACCGCACTTACCGCTAAGCAGGCGGCGACACCTAAGGATGAACCGATCGCAAACCATTTCCATTGTGGATGTCCTAGCAGTAGTACTACTAACACAATGGGAATGAGTACGCTAGCAAATAAGGGATTTAAGGTGCTGCTTCCTTGCAGTGTATTGCCGAGTTCTGGTATGGAACTACCCAATAAGCGGAAAGGCCACTGTGGTAAGTCAAATATGTAGATTGTTTTGAGGAAAAATAATCCAGAACTACCAGCAACTAAACCACTCAATAAACTCCAACTCCAGGTAAAGGGGAAATAAACCCGTAAAAACCAAGCCAACAGATAAGAACCCAGTACCATCAAAATCTTAGGTAATAATGCTACTGCACCGCCATCAATCCAAAAACCAGGGTTGAGATAGCCATTATCCCGCAACCAACGGAAAAAGTCTTGGAAACTGATTTGTCCGCGTACGGCAAGTTGTACTGCTGCTTCGGCGTTGAGTTGTCCAGCACCATAGTAGTTTAAGCTATCTTCCTCTATGGCTCTGGCTGATTCTTTGAGGACTTGCAAAACTTCATCTGGTTCTTGCACACCAGCAGCTTCGATGAGTGCAGCTACACCCGCAACGTGGGGGGAAGCCATGCTTGTACCCTGTAAACCAAGAAACACACCTTCACCAGTTTCAGGGTCAATAGTTTGTTGCAAAACTTTACCTGCATCGCTACCACCAGGAGCAGAAATATCTACCCCAGCGCCAAAGTTAGAATAGGGGGCTTTTTCGCCATCTGGCCCTAAGGCTGACACGCCGATGACGCGGGGATAACGGGCTGGATAGGCGGCAGAATTTTCGTTTTCGTTCCCCGCCGCAGCTACTATTACTACACCTTTGTTATGGGCGTATTCGATCGCATCTTTCATCAGATGGCTTTCACCACCACCACCCAAGCTCATATTGATGACGTTTGCACCATTATCAGCGGCAAACTTAATTGCTTCAGCAATGTCAGCAACAGTACCACCGCCATAGCTGCTGAGTACTTTTAAGGGCATAATATTAGCCTCGTAGGCCACTCCCGCTACGCCATAATTGTTATTGGTGGCTTGAGCGATCGTACCAGCAACATGAGTACCGTGTCCGTTGTCGTCTTTGGCTTCTTCTGTGTCATTGACAAAGTCGTAGCCTTTAACAAACTTCGTCTCTTCTAAGTCACGCACCTGGGTAACACCAGTATCAATTACTGCTACTGTGATCCCACTACCTTTAGTTTCCTTCCACGCACCTACAACACCAATGTTATGCAAATGCCATTGCTTGCTATACATTGGATCGTTAGGTTCGTTAGCACTGGGTGTGAAGCCTTCATTGGGAACTCTGTCTTCATCCAATGTGGGAATTCTATAAATATAATTAGGCTCAATAAATTCTGTCGCTGAGGCAATTTTAGACTTTCGCAGTTCTTTAAGTCGCTTTTTATCACCTTCGATAATATAGACATTATCCTTGGCGGAGAATTTATTATCTAATCGGGGTGTAACATTGTACTGTTGAGCGATCGCTTGCAATTCCCTTTGCAATTCATCCTGGGGAATATCTTCCCGAAAATCCAGCACAATCGTCTCAAATTCGCCTTTTGCTGCTAGTCCCTGAAAATTCAGGAAACCAAATATCGCAGCACTAAGCCCGATGACAAACAGGCACAAAAATAAAACCCTTCTCATATCAAGTCATCACCGCTTTTTGCCAGTATGCTCATTACCATAACTTATACAGTCCCCAAGTGGCTGTATTTCGCATCATAGCTACACATTAGAAAATAGGGTAAGGGGTAAAGGTTAAAGAGGAATAGACGTAATTTTCCTTTAGTCTTGTTTCTTTAACCTTTGCTCCAAAAATTCTTTTTTCCTAACTTTAGAGTTAAAAATCATCATGGAACATGGTCTTTTATGGCTACCTCTGTTAGCAGCGTTTTTCTGGTTAGCTTGGCAAGGCTCTCAAGAATATCAAAAAATTGAAGCCTATCGAACTTGGGCAGAGCAATTTGACAAGGCGAAGTACGATATTTATGCGGTACTAGGAAAAAAAGGTAACTCTATTACTTGGGGTAAACCAACGCCTCAAGGCCCGATTAAACTAGAAACATTTTCTTTGGATGATGTTGAAGAGATACGCCTAGTGGTAGATGAAAAAATTGTCGATACACATCAACCTCCAGACAAAGGTCGGACTATTGAGTTGGAATTTGTATTTCCTGCTGCTAATTCTGTGCGAGTTCCCTTTACAGAAATTCCTTTAGCAGCAGAATGGGGTAAATATTTGCAAAGTCAATTAAAGTCGGAACTAATTGAATAGATATGGAGTCAGGGTAATGGGGAATAAAATTACCAATTACCAATCACCAATCACCAATTACCAATTTATCTATGTTATCTGTGGTCAACTTACAAAAGATAGTTTTTGTAGCAGAGGCGATAAACATCGCGTCTTGAGGCAATTTTTATTTACTTACTAACACTGCACTAGCTGTAAAGTATAGCAGGTTAGTGAGTATTTTTATGTCTTAAGGCTAAACAGAAGCTTTGGAAAAAAATCTATTTTTTAATAAACCGCAGAGAACGCAGAGGACGCAGAGTAAAGATAAAGAGATGAAAGGTATTGTTAAGATAACGGGTATTTTATTTATAGTTAGTGCTTGTACTGCTCCAATTGATAATAATGCTCAGGCTGTAAAAGGTGAAGTTAAAAATTGTCCAAAGCCTGCGGTTTTGTCTTTGAGTGTACCAGGAGAACAGGCAGATTTTTATCAAAGGTTTGATTTTCACATTCGTAATGTTGTGGCTGATGCTGATACTGTGAAATTTCAAACTCGTAATCAAGATTTTGTGTTTTGTCGAGGTAATAATAGCTGGGCAGTGCAGCCAGGAACTTTACCTGAGAATTTAAAGCCACAAAATTATTCGGAGTATTCTCAAGATTTCCAAACAATTCAATTTCAAGGTGAAACTTATCGATATCGAGTTCTGAGAGAGCCATTAACACCAACAGTACCAGATCCAAATAAAGATAAAGTCTTCTTTGAATTAATTACTCCTAATAGTAAACAGCCCCAGCGTCAAACTTTATATACTCTCAAAGAATTACAACAACAGACAAATACAAATATAGGTACACAACTGGGTTTACCACGAATTACTGCTGCTGTTATTTATGGAAACCGGATTTGGTGGTCAGTTGCCTTTGAACAAGGTGAAGGTAATGATGGAATTGCAACAATTGTTGGCTACGAACCACAAACAAATAAGTTTACGTTTATTAAACCTGAAGAATTGCGATCGCATCAAATTACTGATTTAGTTGTCACAGGAAATACTGATAATCCAACGTTTTGGATGGGTACAAAAATTAGTGGTGAAGGAAATCCTTATCTTGCTGCTAAAGGTTTAGTTGCTTATCGTCCTAATCCTCAGAATCTCAATTCTGGTTCTTTAACTTCCTACAATGTTTACAATAGCCCTTTAGTAGGGGCAATCCCAGACAAGTTGAGATTGGAAAACAATCAGCTTTGGGTTGGTACGGGTAACGGTGTTTGTCAAATTAATTTACAAGCAGTTGACAATCCTCAAAGTTGGTCTTGCTGGCGGTTTGCAGCAATGGTTCAATTGCCAAAATCTGGTTTACCAATTTATAGTGAATTATTAAGTCAAACACCAGCTTTAACTCTATATCCTAATCAGGATAATGAAACAATTGAAGTACTTTGGTGGAGTCCTATAGATTTTCAAACTCGCAAAGGTCGTTATGAAGTCAGGACAACACAAGGCTTTACAGTCAAGTTAGATCAAGGTGCTAGTCGATACAATTTTGGGCGAGTTTTACCACCAGAAAAACCACTTGTATTTTGGCCAGGTTTTGAATGGCATTGGAATGGAGAACGCTTTGTGCGAGGTTTTGATGAAGTAGCTCTAAATTATAGTGGTGGTGGCCCTACGGGTATTGGTGTCACGTTTGATCCTACTGGTAATAAAAGAAATGCAAATGCTATTCGTGGTGATTTGGAATTACTGGAAATTTCACCAAAATCTACTAGTGTGAAATACTATTCTGGCTGGATGGATGAAACTAACTTAAACCCCTACTTAACAGTAGTACCACACACGAAACCACAAAATCAACAGCCAAATCCTTTAGCAGCGATCGCTAAGGAACTATTACTCTACCACACAAGTTTTGACAGCTTGCGACTTATATAAAACTATATTTTAACATCCCCCAAAAGTAATAAGATGATTTTTGATTATATAAAAAAAACAAAAAAGCTTTTGCTATAAGCATTGCCTATAAACAACGTATTGCCAAATGCAATAAATTCCTAATAGAGTAAATAGGAACTATTGAAAATTAATCTCAACTTAGTTGGAAAAAAAGTTGTATTATTGGCCAAGCAATAACGCGGAGTCTTTCATGAGGCAACACTAAGGTCTGTTCAAAGTTTTCCCAATTGAGTTCTCCTGAAGTTGTGGCGAAAAACCCTATTTTTGGAACTTTCAGAGTATGTTATGGTTTTGAACTTATCCATACAGTCTTCTGTCCCACTCAAAACTTTAAGGAGTATCAATTGCAATTAAATAAAAAGAGTTGTCGACAAATCAATAACATTATCGAGAAAAGCCAGTCACAGCAAGCATTTCAAACATTTTGAATTTGAATAGTTAAAAACTTGACTGTACAAGCACTTGATCGATGTTGGACATTATTGGGCGACAACTTTAGAAGTATGAAGCCAGTACTTTGACTCACACAGAGTTAAATGTGCCACAGGCAAAACATATTCAGCTATTGTTCGTGTGCATCTCAATGCCTAAGGCGGAAAATGATCCCAGTTTTGAATGGCTTACAAGTTCCCCATCACTGTGCAACAGTTGTTGATTTGCTGCGCGATCGCAGCATCACCCAACCACACCAGACAGCATTTACCTTCCTTGAAGACGGAGAAACTCAAGAATCGTCCCTGACTTATCATGAATTGGATCGGCGCAGTCGAGCGATCGCATCTCAACTCCAAGCTTTGAATTTAAAAGGGGAACGTGCCTTACTACTCTATCCGCCAGGACTAGATTACTTAAGTGCTTTTTTTGGTTGTCTCTACGCTGGGGTTGTAGCGGTTCCAGCTTATCCGCCTCAAAATAAACGCAAGGCACCCAGAATCCAGGCTATCAGCACAGATGCACAGGCTAGCATCGCTCTCACTACAACAGCGATACTCCCTACATTACAATCCATACTTGCACAGCAAACAAACCTGGAAAATATACGCTGGCTTGTTACCGACAACCTAGCACAGGATCTAGAAGATTCTTGGCAACAACCCGATATCAATGCAGATACCATAGCCTTTCTCCAATACACCTCAGGTTCTACGGGCATCCCCAAGGGAGTCATGCTCAGTCATGGCAACCTGCTACACAACGCCGCCGCCACTTACCAATTCATGGGACATTCACCCAACAGTAAATTTGTCTCCTGGCTACCCGTATACCATGATATGGGACTGATTGGTGGTATTTTGCAACCTTTATATGGTGGGTTTAGTTGCATTCTGATGTCGCCAGCATCTTTTTTGCAACGACCTTTGCGCTGGTTGCAAGCTATTTCTAGATATAAAGGGACAACGAGTGGCGCTCCTAACTTTGCCTACGAATATTGTATTCACAAGATTACCCCAGAACAACGCTCTTGTCTTGATCTCAGCAGTTGGAGTGTAGCGTTTAATGGCGCTGAACCTGTGCGACAGGATACCCTAGAGCGATTTGCGCTCACCTTCGCAGAGTGTGGGTTCCGTCGAGAAGCCTTCTACCCTTGTTACGGCATGGCTGAAGCAACTCTGATGGTTTCTGGTGGCAGCAAGACAGCCTTACCGATTGTGAAAAAAGTCCAGAAATGTGCACTTGCAAACAATCAGGTCATTGAAGTTAGTGCTGATACACAAGATAAAGACATCCAAACCTTTGTCAGTTGCGGTCAAACTATTCCTCAACAACAAATTGTGATTGCCAATCCTGAAACATTAACCCGCTTTTCACCAAATCAAGTGGGAGAAATTTGGGTATCAGGACTAAGTGTGGGTCAGGGTTATTGGCATCGGCAAGAGGAAACAGAGCAAACCTTTCGTGCCTACCTCAAAGATACAGGAGAAGGGCCGTTTTTGCGGACTGGGGATCTAGGCTTTCTAGACAATGGAGAACTCTTCATTACTGGGAGAGCAAAAGATTTAATCATTATTCGAGGTCGCAACCTCTATCCCCAAGATATTGAATTAACCGCAGAACGCAGCCATCCATCGTTGCGATCAAGTAGTACAGCTGCTTTTTCAGTTGAGGTTGATGATGAAGAACAGCTGGTCGTCGTGCAAGAATTGGAATTTCGCGCCAAACCGGATATCGATGAAGTCACCACTGCTATTCGTCAAGCAGTGACTGAAGAACATGAAGTACAAGTTCATGCAGTAGTTTTGATTAAACCAGGTACTATTCCTAAAACTTCCAGTGGCAAAATTCAACGTCGTGCCACCAAAGCAGCTTTTCTGGCAGGTGAACTTGATGTGGTCGGCAGTAGTATCAGTGAAAATACTGCTTATTTAGGTAAAGAAAACCGCTTACAACGACAAACTCTCTTAGCGCTGACTCCAGAAGAGTCTCAGCCACTTTTAGAATCTTATCTCAGAGAACAAGTAGCACGCGCCCTTGGTGCCGCACTGAAGGAAATTCACCCGCAACAGCCATTAAGCAGCTTGGGACTCGATTCTTTGAGAGTTTTTGAGTTAAAAAACCAGATTGAGACTGACCTAGAAGTCACTGTATCCGTAGCAGACTTCTTTGAAGGGTTGAGTACGCGATCGCTCTCCACTAAGATACTTACTCAATTAGCAACAACAACTTCCATCCCATCTATATCTGTTACTCAAGTTCAGAAAACTACATCTGTTCACCCTTTATCTTTCTCTCAGCAGGGATTATGGTTTATCCATCAGTTTGTTCCTGATTCGCCTGCATATAACATTCCCATATTGATTAACTGCAAAGGTGAGGTTAACGAGGCAGTAGTCGCCCAAAGCTTAAATGAAATCATCAGACGTCACGCAGTTTTGCGAACAAACTTTGTGGTCGTGGATGGACAACCTCTGCAAGTGATTCAGCCAGCTACTAAATTAACCTTGCTCACAGAGGATTTACAGCAAGTTGCAGTCAACCAACGCGCTGAACAAGTACGACGTCTAGCTACTGAATTTGCTCAGCAACCATTCGACTTGTCCAGTCAACCACTTTTGCGTGCCAAACTACTGCGCTTAGACCAACAAGAATACACATTGCTCCTCACCCTGCACCACATCATAGCCGATGGCTGGTCAATCGGCATTCTCATTCAAGAATTGGCAGCACTGTATGCAGCATTCTCTCGTGGAGAACCCTCACCGCTGCCGGAACTGCCTATTCAGTACATAGATTTTGCCTATTGGCAGAGGCAATGGCTGCAAAGCGATCGCATCCAAACTCTGTTGACATACTGGAAACAGCAGCTGGGTGGTAAATTGCCTGTCTTGAATCTACCTACAGACCGTCCGCGATCACCTATCCAAACCTTCAAAGGCGCTCAAGCAAAACTAACTCTGTCCCCAACCCTGACAGCAGAACTGAAAAAACTAGGTCATAGCGAAGGCGCAACCCTGTTTATGACAATGCTTGCGGCTTTCAAAGTCTTACTTTATCGCTATACAGGGCAGACTGATATTTTGGTAGGTTCTCCGATCGCCAATCGTAACCAAACAGAGGTAAAAGCATTAATTGGATATTTTGTCAATGTTTTGGTGCTACGTACAGACCTAGCCAACCAACCCAGTTTTAGAGAATTGCTCTCCCGGGTAAAATCAACAGCCTTAGAAGCTTATATTCATCAAGACTTGCCTTTTGAGAAGTTAGTCGAGGAACTACATCTAGATAGAGACCTCAGCTACAATCCCCTCTTCCAAGTCATGTTTGTTCTCCAGAATGTGCCAATACCGAGTCCCAAGTTATCAGATATATCCATAACTTGTCAGGAAGGCGAAAACGGCACAGCAAAGTTCGACCTGACTCTATTTGTGGCAGACACAGATCATGGATTGGTGGTAACAGCTGAATACAACACTGATTTGTTTAATGCCGATACCATTCATCGGCTGCTAGGGCATTTCCAGACATTGCTCACAGGGGTTGTCAACAATCCCGATCAGTGCATTGCAGATTTACCTTTACTCACAGCACCTGAAAAACAACAACTTCTAGTTGACTGGAATGATACCAAAACAGAGTATCCGCAAAATCTGTGCGTTCATCATTTGTTTGAGGAGCAGGTAGAACGGACACCCGATGCGATCGCTGTTGTCTTTAACAAAGAAACATTCACCTACCGGGAATTAAATCATCGAGCCAATCAAATTGCTCATAGCTTACACCAGTTGGGTGTGCAACCAGATGTAGTCGTTGGTATTTGCATGGAGCGATCGCCAGAAATGGTGATTGGTATCTTAGCCATCCTCAAAGCGGGTGGTGCTTATTTACCCCTAGATCCCGCCTATCCTCAAGAGCGTTTGGCGTTGATGTTGGCAGATGCTGGTGTAAAAGTGTTACTCACTCAACAACATTTAGTTAAAGAACTACCGCCACACCAAGCGCAAGTTATATGCCTAGACACAGACAGTGAAACTTTTGCTGCTCACAGCCAACAGAATCTAGTGGGTGAAGTTAAACCAGAAAATCTCGCCTATGTCATCTATACCTCTGGTTCTACAGGCATACCCAAGGGAGTAATGAATACTCATCTTGGTTTATGCAATCGTTTGTTGTGGATGCAAGATGCTTATCAATTAACACCAGCAGATAGAGTTTTACAGAAAACACCTTTTAGCTTTGATGTCTCTGTCTGGGAATTCTTCTGGCCTTTGTTGACAGGCGCAATCCTAGTTTTAGCCAAACCAGAAGGTCACAAAGATGCTAGCTATCTAGTCGAACTGATTGCACAGGAGCAAATTACCACACTGCATTTTGTTCCCTCAATGCTGCAAGTATTTTTAGAAGCACCGGGATTAGAGAAATGTCAGAGTCTCAAACGTGTCATTTGTAGTGGAGAAGCTTTACCTTTTGACCTACAAGAACGCTTCTTTGAGTATTTGGATGCAGAATTATACAATCTTTATGGGCCCACCGAAGCCGCCATTGATGTCACTGCCTGGCGCTGTCAACAGGGTAGCAACGAGAAAATAGTTCCTATCGGTCGACCGATTGCCAATACCCAGATATACATATTAGATAGACATCTCCAACCTGTTCCTATCGGAGTTCCGGGTGAGTTGCATATTGGTGGTGTGGGATTGGCACGAGGCTATCTAAATAGACCTGAATTGACAGAAGAAAAGTTCATTCCCAACCCCTTGACCCATTTTGAATTACCGATTCTAGATTATAAATTGGGGGATTGTAGTAAAAATCCAGAAGATTGCGATCGCACACAATTTAGTAATCCAAAATCCGTCTTGGAAAGTTCTGAGGTTCCCTCCGGGACGCTTCGCGTAGACGCGAAGCGGCTTCTCGTTAGAGTACGGAGGAAGCCTCCGCACCCTTACGGGAAGCCACTTCGTGTCTACAGACTTTCCGCAAAATCTCAAAATCTAAAATTTAATCGCCTTTATAAGACAGGGGATTTAGCACGTTACCGTCCTGATGGGAACATCGAATTTCTGGGGAGAATTGACCACCAAGTGAAAATTCGCGGTTTCCGCATCGAACTGGGAGAAATTGAAGCAGTCCTGGGACAACACCCACAGGTGCGGGAGGTAGTTGTGATCGCCACAGAGGATAGACTCAGTGAACGCCGTTTGGTTGCCTATGTAGTTCCCAATCAAGATCATCCACCTTCTATTGATGAATTGCGCGATCGCCTCCGAGAAAAGCTGCCTGAATATATGGTTCCCTCTGCTTTTGTGATCTTAGATACATTACCACTCACACCCAACGGCAAAGTGGATCGCCGCGCCTTACCTGTTCCCGATAGCTTGCGTCCCGAGTTAGCATCTACATATCAACCTCCCCAGTCTCAGATAGAACAAGAAATAGCTAAAGTTTGGCAAACAGTACTGCATCTAGAAAAGGTAGGCGTCAACGATAATTTCTTTGACCTTGGTGGTAATTCATTGTTGATGGTTCAGGTTACTAATAAACTGCAAGCTGTTTTTCAGCGGAATTTCTCAGTTGTAACCATGTTTCAACATCCAACGATAAGTTCCTTGGCCCAATATTTAAGCCAGCAGCCAGAAGATTTACCTGCTTTTGGGTCAATGCGCGATCGCGCGCAAAAACAAATGGAAGTGCTAAATCAACGAAAAAATCTCTGGATCAAGCAAAGTAAAAAAACTCGTAATCAGTGAAAATATAGCACTTCTCATTTGGATGAAATACAGCTTTATCCGTGTACCCTACGGGAAGCCGCCCTTACGGGCGTCTACATCTGTGTTCATCTGTGTTCGCTTTTTCCCTGTTTTGAATATTTTTCTTAGCAGAACAATTTCAAGGTAGCAGATAATTCGTTCATATTTTAACAAAGTAGGAAAGACAATGGAAGGAATTGCAATTATTGGTATATCAGGACGCTTCCCTGGAGCCAAAAATATTGAAAAATTTTGGCAAAATTTGCACTCAGGAGTAGAATCAATTTCTCTGTTTACAGATGAAGAGTTAATCGCTGCTGGAATCGAACCTGGATTATTAAATAACTCTAATTATGTGAAAGCAGGTGCAATATTAGAAGATATAGATTTATTTGATGCTGCTTTTTTTGGTTTTAATCCTAAAGAAGCTGAAATCACCGATCCACAACACCGTCTGTTTTTAGAATGTGCATGGGAAGCACTAGAAAACGCTGGCTATGATTCTATGAGGTGTGAAAGTCGGATTGGTGTTTATGCAGGTGCTAGTTTAAATAACTATTTATCATTTAATATAAATCGTGACCAAATCGGGTCAGCGAATAGTTTTCAAAAGTTGATTGGTAACGATAAAGATTTTCTGACTACTCGTGTTTCTTATAAATTAAATTTATCTGGCCCGAGTGTCACAATTCAAACAGCTTGTTCTACTTCCTTAGTAGCAATAACTCTGGCTTGCCAAAGCTTATTAAATTACCAATGCGACATGACATTGGCAGGTGGAGTTTCAATTAGAGTGCCACAAAAAACAGGTTATTTGTATCAAGAAGGAGGAATTTTATCGCCAGATGGCCACTGTCGTGCCTTTGATGCCAAAGCACAGGGAACAATTATTGGCAATGGTGTAGGAGTGGTAGTTTTAAAACGTCTTGCAGATGCGATCGCAGATGGGGATCACATATATGCAGTAATTAAAGCAGCTGCGATCAATAACGATGGTTCTGGTAAAATTGGTTACACTGCACCCAGTGTCAACGGTCAAGCTGAAGTCATAGCAGAAGCGCTGGCTTTGGCGGGAGTGGAACCGGAAAGCCTCAGCTATATTGAGGCACACGGCACAGGCACTAATTTGGGTGATCCCATTGAAATCAATGCCCTGACCAATGTTTTTCGCGACTATACTGACAAAAAAGGCTTCTGTGCCATAGGTTCTGTCAAAACGAATATCGGTCATTTAGATGCTGCTGCCGGAGTAGCAGGGGTCATCAAAACCGCCCTGGCTCTCCAGCATAAATTGATACCACCGAGCCTGAACTTTCAGCAGCCCAATCCTGAGATTGATTTTGCCAATAGTCCTTTTTATGTCAATACAAAACCCACACAATGGGAAGTAGAGACGCGAGATCTCGCGTCTCTACAATCTCCCCGCCGTGCAGGTGTCAGTTCCTTAGGAATTGGTGGCACTAATGCCCATGTAATTCTGGAAGAAGCACCAGTTGTAGAGACGAGACGTGGCACGTCTCTACAATCTCGTCCTTGGCAATTGTTACTAGTTTCTGCCAAAACAGAATCTGCCCTGGAAAATGCGACTAAAAATCTCGCTCACCATTTGAGTGAACATCCGGAAGAAAACTTGGCAAATGTGGCTTATACCTTGCAAGTGGGGCGCAGGGAATTTGACTATCGTCGTATGTTGGTATGCCAGGATATTGCAGATGCTGTCAATACATTAAATAGGCACGATGTACAAAGAGTTTTAACCCACTTTCAAGAACCGCTAGAACGTCCCATCGCCTTCATGTTCCCGGGACAAGGCGCTCAGTATGTGGAAATGGGTAAAGAAATTTACCAGACTGAGGTGATATTCCGTAAATATCTGGATCGTTGCTGCTTGATGCTCAAACCTTTGTTAGGGGTTGATTTGCGATCGCTATTCTATCCCGATGAAAATCAGGTGCAAGCAGCAGAAAAACTCAAACAAACCAGTATCGCTCAAAGCGCATTGTTTGTAATTGAGTATGCGCTGGCTCAGTTGTGGATGTCCTGGGGGATTTCTCCCAGCGCCATGATTGGCCATAGTATCGGCGAATATGTCGCGGCTTGCCTTGCTGATGTGATGTCTCTGGAAGAAGCTTTAACTCTGGTTGCGATGCGGGGACGACTGATGCAGCAACTACCAACAGGTGCAATGCTCTCTGTTCCACTCCCAGAAGAAGAAGTCAAAATCTTACTTCATCAAGAGTTATCTTTAGCTACTAGCAACGCTCCCAATTTGTGTGTAGTTTCGGGAAGTCATGACGCCGTCAACACTTTTGCGGCACAACTGCAAGCCAAAGGCGTAGAATGTCGCCGCCTGCATACTTCCCACGCCTTCCATTCCCAGATGATGGAACCGATCTTAGAACCATTCATTGCTGAAGTTAAAAAGGTAAAACTCTATCCTCCCAAGATACCTTTTATCTCCAATGTCACAGGAACTTGGATCACCCCAGAAGAAGCCACAGATCCTAATTATTGGGCAAAACATTTACGCTCCCCTGTGCGCTTTAGTGCGGGAATATCTCAATTACTGCAACAACCAAATCGGATTCTCCTAGAAGTGGGGCCAGGACGTACTTTGTGTACACTCGCCAAACAGCATTCCCACCAAGCAGCAGGACAGGTGGTTTTGCCAAGCTTACGCCACCCCCAGGACAAACAATCGGATGTAGCTTTTATACTCAACATCTTAGGTAGACTCTGGTTAGCGGGAGTTACTATCAATTGGTCTGGTTTTTATGCTCACGAACAACGTCAGCGCGTACCATTACCAACTTACCCATTTGAGCGTCAGCGTTACTGGATTGAACCCCAATTAACAGTAGAAAAATCTGGACAAGCGGAAAGTAAACTTGGTAAAAAATCCAATATAGCTGACTGGTTTTATGTTCCTTCGTGGAAACAAATTCCTCTAGTCAAAACTGGAAAGAAAAAGTCTACTTGTTATCTGGTTTTTGTTGATGAATGCACCATAGGTTCGCAAATTGTTCAACATTTGCAACAAACAGGACAAGATGCGATCGCAGTCTTAGTAGGTGAGGAATTTAGCCAAGTTAACCACAACACTTACACAATCAATCCTGCCCAACAAGATGATTATTATACTTTGCTCCAAGCTATTCAACAACAAGGTAAAATACCAGAAACAATCATTCATTTGTGGAGTCTCACTAATTCAATCAATCAGTCACTAGAAACAATTCAAAATCATGGTTTCTGGAGTTTGATTTACCTAGCACAAGCTTTAGGACAGCAAAATATTAGTGACTCAACAATTCAACTTTTAGTTGTGAGTAATCACCTCTATGATGTCACTGGTAATGAGGAATTATTGCCTGCAAAAGCCACTATTTTAGGACCTTGTAAAGTTATACCCCAAGAGTATCCAAGTATAAAATGCCGTCAAATTGATGTAGTATTACTGACTTCCAGCATTGACCATCTTGTACAAGAATTGCTGGCAGAAATTACAGCAGAACCCAACGAATCTATCATCGCCT
The DNA here is from genome assembly GCF_000317205.1 of Fischerella muscicola PCC 7414. Taxonomy (GTDB): domain Bacteria; phylum Cyanobacteriota; class Cyanobacteriia; order Cyanobacteriales; family Nostocaceae; genus Fischerella; species Fischerella muscicola. Next base: position 20,627 of record NZ_AJLK01000081.1, read on the forward strand.
ACCGCAATCATCATCGTTGGGTACAAGTATTTGAACCGATAACTTTAGAAAAACCTACCAGCAGCAAAACACGATTACGGCAAAAAGGAGTATATTTAATCACTGGTGGTACAGGGGGTATAGGCTTAGAACTTGGCAAATATCTTGCCCAAACAGTACAAGCTAAACTTATCCTTGTTGGACGTTCTCAATTACCAGCAAAAGAGCATTGGCAACCATGGCAAGCAACTCATGATACATCTGATCCTACTAGCCACAAAATTCAAAAATTGCAGGAATTAGAGACACTGGGGGCTGAAGTTTTAATATTGCCTGCCGATGTCACTAATTATGAACAAATGCAAAGCGCGGTTGCTCAATCTCTAGAAAAATTTGGGGAAATTAATGGCGTCATTCATGCAGCTGGAGTTCCGGGAAGTGGTATAGTTCAATTGAAAACTTCAGAGATTGTAAACAGTGTTTTTGCTCCCAAATTGCAGGGAACATTAGTGTTAAATGAAGTCCTCAAAGACATCAATTTAGATTTCTTGGTACTTTGTTCTTCTCTGAGTTCAATTTCTGGAGGATTTGGACAGGTAGATTATTGTGCAGCCAATGCATTTTTAGATAAATTTGCTCATTTTAATACATCGAAAAATGGTAAACTGACATTAGCAATCAACTGGGATGCATGGCAAGAAGTGGGAATGGCAGTCAATACTGCTGTTCCTAAAGAACTTAAGAAATGGCGCTCTGAAACTCTCAAAAATGGACTTTTGACAGCAGAAGCAGTAGAAGCATTTGAGCGGATTTTGGCAAATCCACTTCCTCAAATTTTAGTTTCCACACAAGAATTACAATTAGTCATTGACCAATTTAATCAATTTCTTTCATCAAGTTTTCTTAACTCTCAATCAGAGAATTTTACTCACTTATCTGGCACAAGACATGCACGAACTCTCCAAGAAACTACTTATGTTGCTCCCCGTAACGAAATTGAGGAAAGTATTGCCAATATTTGGAAAGAACTGATAGGTATTGACAAAGTAGGAATTTATGACAACTTCTTTGAATTAGGCGGACACTCTTTACTAGCTGTACAAACAATTTCTCGCCTGCGTGAAATATTCCAATTAGACTTACCCCTGCGTACTCTTTTATTTGAAGCCCCCACTGTAGCTGAACTAGCTATTTTCATTGCAGAAAAACAACCGAAAGCAGAAGAATTGAAAGAGATAGAACAACTATTAGCAGAGGTAGAAAATCTTTCACTTGATGAAATTAAACAACAACTCGCTAAAGAATCACAAGCTAGTGGTTTGTGTCATTAATTTTGATGGGTTACATAATTTGATGAATTACCCTTTTTTCCTCTTCTCTTGGCGCACTTGGCGTCTACCCTTCGGGAACCCGCTTCGCGTGTATGGCGGTTTAATTTTAATCCCTCAGAACTAATGAAACAGACCACTAGACTCTCACGGGCAATTGCCAACAACGAGGAGATGAAGAATATAACGTAGACGCGCTCATAGGCTTCGGTGAAGGGTACACAGATAGATGCACACCGATGTAGACGCGCCCAAGCGCGGCTTCCCGCAGGGTACACAGATGGATTATGGGTTTGCTCCTAATTTGATCTGCGATCGCTATTTTCAAAACAGCTAATTACACTAGGTTATGGCACAAACCTTGCTATAAAAATTCTTACCCCTTCTGCCCTCTGCCTTCTGCCTTATTTTTAAGACAATTGTAAGTAACTCAAAATGGAATTCAGCTTACTATATTTTTCTGGTGATGGGTCAACAACCCAAGTAGATAAATATCATCTCTTACTTGAAACAGCCAAGTTTGCTGATCAACATAATTTTGCAGCAATCTGGACTCCTGAGCGGCATTTTCACCCCTTTGGAGGACTCTATCCTAATCCATCGGTAATTAGTGCTGCTTTGGCAATGGTAACTGAAAAAATTCAGCTACGATCTGGTAGTATTGTCATGCCATTACAACATCCCGTACGAGTTGCCGAAGAATGGGGTGTAGTTGACAATCTTTCCAAGGGTAGAGTTAGTCTTTCTTTTGCACCCGGTTGGCACGCTGATGATTTTTTATTAGTTCCAGAAAATTATGCAGTTCGCAAAGAGATAATGTGGCGGGGTATTGAGACAGTCCAAAAACTTTGGCAAGGTGAATCAATTGCATTTAAAGGAGGAACTGGAAATGTTGTCAATATTAAAACGTTCCCGCGTCCCATACAATCAAAATTACCGATTTGGATTACTTGTCAAGCAGATAATACATTTATTGGTGCTGGAAAGATTGGAGCTAATGTTTTAACTTCTTTGCTATACGCCACTCCGGAGGATTTAGCACAACAAATCTCTCTTTACCGTGAATCTTTGGTGCAACACGGGCATGATCCCAAGAGTGGAAAAGTAGCGCTGATGATGCATACTTTTATTGGGGAAGATACTCAATCAGTAAAGCAGAAAGTCAAGGAGCCTTTTTGCAATTATTTAAAAACTCATTTTGGACTAGTTGAAAACTTAGCCAAAACAATTAATTTTCAGGTAGATATAAAATCTTTTACGGAAGAAGATCGTAATAGCCTTTTATCATTTGCTTTTGAACGCTATTTTCAAGGACGAGTCATGATAGGAACGATCGCAACCTGTCGTGAAACTATTGAATATATGCAATCAATTGGTGTTGATGAAATTGCGTGTTTGATTGATTTTGGCTTGGATTTTGATTCTGTGATGACAAGCTTATATAAGTTGCAAAAAATAACAGAAGAGTATCAAGTGAAAAAGACTGTGGGACATTACTCAGCACTCAGCTTTTTTGGGTGATTCATTATGAATGATTTTGCAAAAAGAATTGCGGCACTTTCTCCAGAACAAAGAGCGCTGTTTGAACTGCGTCTAAAACAGAAAGAATTAAATTTAAAAAATATTACGTCGACATCAATTCCTAAGAGAAAAGCTTCTGAAGTCTTATCCTTATCTTTAATTCAGGAAAGGTTGTGGTTTCTTTACCAATTACAACCAGATATTCCCTTATATAATGAATCTAATCTGTTTCGGATTACAGGTAATCTTAAAAGTATTGTTTTAGAGCAAAGTCTGAACGAAATCATTAAACGGCATGAAATACTGCGCACCACTTTTCACACTGTAGATACTCAACTAATCCAAGTCATTGCCCCAGCACTAACAGTCACATTACCAATAATAGACCTGCAAGAGCGTTCAGAAACTGAACAAGCAGAATTAATCAAACAAATAGTCACTGAAAAATCAACTCAACCCTTCGATCTCAGTCAAGATCCTTTATTACGAGGTACGCTCATCCGGCTAAAAGAGCAAGAACATTTAATGCTCCTAACCATGCACCATATCATTTCTGATGGTTGGTCGTGGCGAGTTTTTTATCGAGAATTAGGAACACTTTACCAAGCCTTTTGTGATGGCACTGCCCCAGCTTTGCCAGAATTGCCTATCCAGTATGCAGATTTCGCTCTTTGGCAGAGACAATCTTTGGATGACGAGACGTACAAGTCTCAATTAGTTTATTGGCGGCAAAAGCTGGAAAACTTACCTCCAGTTCTCGCCTTACCAACAGATAATCCACGTCCGGCGGTTCAAAGCTTGCGAGGTGCGCGCCAAACTCTCATCCTTCCTCAATCATTGACAGAGGCACTGAAGTCCTTAAGTCAAAAGGAAGGCGTGACTTTGTTCATGGTGTTACTTGCGGCATTTAAGACTTTGCTCTATCGCTACACAGGACAAACAGACCTGGTAGTTGGTACTCCCATTGCCAATCGTAACCAAATTGAGACCGAAAATTTACTAGGTTGTTTTATTAACACTTTGGTTTTGCGAACTAATCTTTCTAACAACCCTAGTTTTCGAGAACTATTAGCACGGGTACGGGAAACTACCTTGGCAGCTTATGCCCATCAAGACTTACCGTTTGAGCAACTGGTGAAAGAACTGCAACCAGAACGGACATTGAGTCATAACCCTCTGTTCCAAACGATGTTCGTCTTTCAGGATGCGCCACTGCAAGCCCTAGAATTGCCTGGTCTGAAATTGACTCCCTCAATTGTAGACAGTGGATTTGCTGAGTTTGACTTGACTTTGTTCTTAGAAGATACAAAGCTGGGACTAATGGGAGCCTTAGAATACAGCACCGACTTGTTTAGGGCAGACACCATTAACCGGATGATCGGGCATTGGCAAACTTTGCTGGCAGGGATTGTTTCTCACCCCGATGAGAATATCTCAAAATTAGCTTTACTGACTAAGTTTGAGGAAAATCAGCTGCTTGTAGATTGGAATCAAACAACAACAGACTATGCCAAAGACCAGTGCATTCATCAACTGTTTGCAGCCCAGGTGGAAAGAACACCAAATGCAGTGGCGGTGGTGTTTGCAGATCAGCAGTTGACTTACCGAGAACTCAACGAGAAAGCCAACCAACTGGCCCATTATTTGCAAAAGTTGGGAGTGCAACCGGAAGTGCCAGTAGGGATTTATGTTGAGCGTTCCTTAGAGATGGCGATCGCAATCTTAGCCATCTTAAAAGCGGGCGGCGCTTATGTGCCCATAGACCCAAACTATCCCCAGGAACGTATAGCCTACATCTTGGCGAATTCCCAAGCGCTTGTACTTCTAACTCAGGAAAAATTAGTCAAAGAACTGCCTGAGCATCAAGCATGTGTTGTCTGTTTGGATACAGACTGGCAAGCCATCTCGCAAGAGAACCAGAGCAATCCCTTTAGTAATACTGGAAGCGAAAATTTAGCTTATGTGATTTATACTTCCGGTTCTACAGGTACACCCAAAGGTGTATTAGTTACACATAAATCTTTAGTTAATTTTACGGAAGCTGCTATTGGTGAATATGGACTGACACAGGGCGATCGCGTGCTTCAGTTTGCCTCCATTAGTTTCGATGCCGCAGCAGAAGAAATTTATCCCTGCCTGACGTGTGGTGGAACTTTGGTTCTACGTACTGATGAGATGCTCAGTGATGGACAGACATTTCTGCAAAAGTGCCAGGATTTAAAGCTGACGGTGTTAGATTTGCCGACTGCCTACTGGCAACAACTCATGTCTGACATCTCCACAGCAGATTTACGGCTGCCCGACTCACTCCGTTTAGTAATTATCGGCGGAGAGCAAGCGCAGGGGAAACAAGTAGAAATTTGGCAAAATTGTGTAGGCGATCGCCAAGAACTGATCAATACCTACGGTCCTACAGAGGCAACTGTTGTCACAACAACATACAAATTACTGTTAGCGTCCACAGACAACCAGTCACCCAGAATGCCAATAGGACGCCCGATTCCCAATACTCAAACCTACGTATTAGATAAATATTTGCAACCAGTTCCCGTCGGTGTTGTTGGTGAACTATACATTAGCGGTGCTGGTGTCGCGAGGGGATACCTCAACCGTCCAGATTTGACCGCCGATAAATTCATTCCCCACCCCTTCAGCAATCAGCCAGGAGCGCGATTATACAAAACAGGGGATTTGGTACGCTATCGTCAAGACGGCAACATCGAATTCCTAGGACGGATTGACAATCAAGTGAAAGTTAGGGGATTCCGCATCGAGTTAGGAGAAATTGAGTCGGTGCTGAGTCAACATCCCGCCGTGCGAGAAGTAGCAGTTTTAGCACGAGAAGAAAAAGCGGGAAATAAACGCTTAGTAGCTTATATAGTTCGTAACAAACAAGGCAGAGGGCAGGAGGCAGAAGGCAGAGGGCAAGAGGATTTCATAGCGGGTAGCGATCGCCCCCAGTCGGAAATTCCTAAGCAAGAAGCACAAGATTTAGATAATAGTAATATTCATCACTCAGCACTCAGCCATGACCTGCGTAACTTTGTGAAAGAAAAGTTACCAGAATACATGATTCCTGCTGCCTTCGTATTCCTGGAAGTCATGCCTTTAACCCCCAACGGTAAGGTAAATCTGCAAGCACTACCAGCACCAGAACAGCAAACTCCAGAAATAGCATCAGCTTTCATCGCTCCTGAAACTACAGTCGAAAAACAATTAGCTGCGATTTGGGCGCAGGTACTAGGTAGAGAAAAGGTAGGTATCAACGATAACTTTTTTGAATTAGGTGGAGACTCCATCCTCAGTCTTCAGGTGATCTCTAAAGCTCGGGAAGCCGGACTACAATTAACACCAAAGCAGATTTTTCAATACCAGACGATCGCGGAATTAGTAGCAGTAGTCAGTACAACTGAGACGATTATTGCCGCCGAACAAGGAATTGTCACCGGAACAGTACCTTTGACACCCATTCAGCACTGGTTCTTTGCCCAAAATCTCCATTTTCCTCACCACTATAATCAAGCAGTTCTGCTCGCACCAAAGCAACCACTGGATATTACTTGCTTAGAGAAAGCAGTGCAAGCGTTACTCCAGCACCATGATGCACTTCGCTTGCGTTTTGTCAAGGGTATATCTGGTTGGCAGCAGATGAATGCTGATGTTGATGGCGTAGTTCCGTTGGTGCAGCGAGATTTTTCGTCTTTACCGGAAACTGAACAAAGACAAGCAATTGCAGACGCTGCCAACGAATTCCAAGCCAGCCTCAATTTATCTGAAGGGCCATTGCTTCGGGTCGCCTTATTTCACCTCGGCTGCAATCAACAGCGCCTACTGATTGTGATCCATCACTTAGCGGTTGATGGGGTGTCGTGGCGCATCCTGTTGGAGGATTTGCACAGGAGTTATGAGCAAATCTGTTGTAGCCAAAGAATTCAGCTGGCTTCTAAAACGACTTCCTTCAAACAGTGGGCTGAACAACTACAAGCCTATGCCCAAGCAGACGTATTCAAGCAAGAACTCAATTACTGGCAACAAGAACTGCAACAACCCATTGCTTCCCTACCCGTGGACTTTCCAGGGGGAGAGAATACAATGGCTAAAGCTCAAATTGTCTCTGTAGCTTTGAGTCGAGAAGAAACTCAAGCTTTGTTACAAGAGGTTCCCCAAGCCTACAACACTCAAATCAATGATGTGTTACTGACAGCTTTGGCACAAACCTTTGCCCAGTGGCAGGGGATGGATTGTTTGTTAGTAGATTTAGAAGCCCATGGCCGGGAAGCGTTTTCAGAATCGATAGATTTATCCCGGACTGTGGGTTGGTTTACTGCCGTTTTTCCTGTAGTGTTGAAAGTAAGTCCCGATAGTCATCCTGGAGAAGCTTTAAAAGCAGTTAAAGAACAACTGCGTCGCATTCCCAATCAGGGCATGGGCTATGGGATATTGCGCTACCTCAGAGGTGATGAAGCCGCCCAAGTACTGCAAGCATTACCTCAAGCTGAGGTGGCGTTTAACTATCTGGGTCAGTTTGACCAGAGTTTGTCTTCATCCTCTCTATTTCAGTTCGCCCCAGAATCAAGTGGTCGCGTTTACAGTCCACAGGAAACCCTGCCATACCTTTTGGAAATTAACGGAATGGTGAGTGCAGGTCAATTGCGCTTGGAATGGAGTTTTAGTCAAGAGATATATCGAAATACAACAGTGGAAAAATTGGCTGTTGGTTATATAGATGCATTGCGATCGCTAATTACTCACTGTCAATCTCCCGATGCAGGTGGCTTTACTCCTTCCGATTTTGCCGAATTTCAGCAAAGCCAATGGAATCAAGCCGATCTGGATGCAATTACCGCAGTCATTAGAGGAATGTGATATGGGCATGAAAAATATTGCAGATTTTTATCCCCTCTCGCCCATGCAACAGGGCATCCTCTTTCACTGTCTTGCAGATCCCAAATCAGGAGTATATTTTGACCAATTTAGCTGCACCATAGAAGGCAATCTCAATATTGCAGCCTTCCATCGTGCTTGGCAGCAGGTCGTAAATCGACACTCAATTTTGCGGACCTGTTTCCTGTGGGAAGGCTTAAAAGAACCTGTGCAAGTCGTGCATCGTCAGGTAACACTACCTTTTGTGCATCAGGACTGGCGGCATTTGTCATCAGTTGCACAGCAGGGACAAATTGAGGCTTTTTTGTCAAGCGATCGCTGCCAAGGCTTTAATCTGACAGTTGCACCTCTGATGCGTTTGGTGCTGATTCAACTTACCGACTATTCTTATCATTTCATTTGGAGCAGTCATCACCTGCTGTTAGATGGTTGGTCTGTTCCTTTAATTTTCCAAGAAGTTCTGGCCTTTTACAAAACTTTCGCTCAAGGTCAAACTCTGTTCCTCCCATCTCCACGTCCTTACCGGGATTACATCGTCTGGTTACAACAGCAAAATCTTTCCGAAGCTGAAACATTTTGGCGGCAGACTCTCAAAGGTTTTACTGCTCCCACAAAGATAGGGGAAAACCAGAATGATCAGCAAACACCTACTGATAACTACAAAGAACAAGAACTGCGGCTACAAGCATCAACCACAGCCGCACTACAATCACTAGCACAAAAACATCAGCTAACACTCAACACTCTCGTGCAGGGAGCTTGGGCTTTACTCCTGAACCGCTATAGTGGAGAAGCAGACGTCTTATTTGGGGTAACAGTCTCAGGTCGTCCGGCGGCCCTGCCCAAAGCCGAATCAATGGTGGGGTTATTTATCAACACACTGCCATTCCGAGTCAAAGTTGATCCCGAAGCTTTCCTCCTACCTTGGCTAAAGCAGGTTCAAGTCCAACAAGTTGAGACACGGCAGTACGAATATAGCCCACTCGTAGAAATTCAGGGCTGGAGTGAAGTTAACAGAGGTCTGTCTCTGTTTGAGAGTATTATAGTTTTTGAGAACTACCCCGTAGATATTTCTTTATCAGAACCAGGTTTAGACCTGGCAATTAAGAATTTTCGTAGTATTGAACAGACTAACTATCCCCTGACACTAAGTGTGATCCCGGGTAAAGAGCTGTTGCTTACCATTGCCTACAATGAAGGTGAACGCTTTGCTGCTGCCACTATTGAGCGTATGCTAGGACATCTGGCAACTTTGCTCAACGCTATGGTTGCCAATCCCCAACAGCGCCTGAAAGAATTATCACTTTTAACAGCAGCTGAAAAACAGCAGCTATTGGTGGAGTGGAATAACACTCAGAGTGATTATCCCCAAGACCTATGCATTCATCAGTTGTTTGAAGCCCAGGTGGAACGCACCCCTGATGCTGTAGCCGTAGTTTTTGCAGACCAGCAATTAACTTATCGGGAACTCAACTGCCGTGCCAACCAATTGGCCCATGAATTGCAAAAATTGGGAGTGGGACCAGAGGTATTAGTGGGGGTTTGTGTTGAGCGATCGCTCTTAATGGTAATTGCTATTCTGGCAATTCTTAAAGCAGGCGGGGCATATATCCCCCTAGATCCATCCTATCCACCACAAAGGTTGGCTTTGATGTTGGAAGATGCCAAGCCTTTGGTACTGCTGACCCAGGCACGGCTAGTCGCAGAACTCCCACCACACACAGCTAAAGTTATACTTATTGATACTAATTATTTCAGTAATATTCCTGTTACATTACATAATCCTATCAGTGGGGCGAAACCTGAAAACCTAGCCTATGTAATTTATACATCAGGCTCTACAGGTCGAGCAAAAGGTGTGGCAATTCAGCACAGCAGCCTCGTCAATGCTTATTTTGCTTGGGAAGAAACTTACCACCTACACACAGACGTCACCTGTCACCTGCAAATGGCAAGTTTCTCCTTCGATGTTTTTTCTGGAGATTTAGTTCGTGCTGTTTGTTCGGGTGGCAAACTGGTTTTATGCCCCCGCGACCTACTACTGTCTCCCCAAGACCTATACAACCTGATGGTTGAAGAAAAAGTTGACTGTGCCGAATTTGTACCAGCAGTTTTGCGAAACTTGATGCAGTACCTAGAGGAGAGTCAACAGCAACTTGACTTTATGCGGTTGCTGATTTGTGGTTCTGATGTTTGGTACACAAAAGAATATCAAAAATTTCAGAACTTTTGCGGTCCCCATACTCGCTTAATTAACTCTTTCGGCTTGACCGAAGCCACAATTGACAGTTCATGGTTTGAAACCACAACTCAGGAGTTAGTTAACGACCAATTAGTACCAATAGGACGCCCATTTGCTAACACCGAGTTGTATATTTTCGACTCTCACTTGCAGCCAGTACCGATTGGAGTTTCTGGAGAACTATACATCGGTGGCGCTAGCCTAGCTAGAGGTTATTTGCATCGTCCTGATTTGACTTGTGAAAAATTCATTCCCCATCCCTACAGTAACGAACCGGGAGTGCGTTTATACAAGACTGGGGACTTAGCTCGTTATTTACCTAGTGGTGATATAGAGTACATAGGTCGCATTGACCACCAGGTGAAACTTCGGGGTTTCCGCATTGAACTAGGAGAAATTGAAGCAGTCATCAGCCAACACCCAGCAATATCGGCGAGTGTGGTTATTGTTCGGGAGGATGACACTGCAAATAAAACTTTAGTAGCCTATATCACTCTTCACCCAGACCAGACACTGACTATTCCCGAACTGCGCCGCTTTTTGGAGGCAAAACTACCAAACTACATGCTGCCAACAGCTTTTGTCATCCTAGAAGCGTTACCCTTGACACCCAATGGCAAGATAGACCGCCGGGCGCTACCAGCACCAGACCCAACACAACTAATATCTGAGTCTAATATTGTAGCTCCTTCCACACCAGTTGAAGAAATGCTAGCTGGAATCTGGGCAGAAGTGCTTGGCATTCAAAAAGTGGGGATTCACGACAACTTCTTTGAGTTAGGGGGACATTCCCTGCTGGCTACTCGTGTTATTTCGCAACTGCGGCAAGTTTTTAAGGTGGAACTACCCTTGCGTTGCTTGTTTAACCAGCCAACAGTCGCGGGGCTAGCCAAGGAAATTGAAAAAGCTACCAAAGCAGACTTAGGATTAGAAATACCGCCTATTCAACGTATTTCCCGGACGGCAGATTTACCCCTGTCCTTTGCCCAACAACGACTCTGGTTCCTGGCTCAGTTAGAGCCTGACAGTCCTTTTTACAACATTATCGATGCCGTACATTTACAGGGGCAGTTAAATCTAGCAGCGCTAGAGCAGAGTTTTAATGAAATTCTACGCCGTCACGAAGCCTTGCGAACTAATTTTAAGACAGTCGAAGGGCAACCCGTAGCATTTATCTCATCGGTAACATCGCAGCTATTAACAGTCATTGACCTGGCGGAATTACCTGCTGCTCAACGAGAAACCAAAGTCAAAGAACTAGCACTTGCAGAGGCACAACAGCCCTTTAACCTGGAGACTGATACTCTGTTGCGAGTGAAATTACTCCGCCTTAGTGAACAGGAATATGTGATCCTATTGACCATGCACCACATCGTTTCTGACGGTTGGTCAACAAGTGTGCTAGTGCATGAATTGGCGACACTTTATCAAGCTTTTTGTCACGGGCAACCTTCCCCGTTACCTGAATTGCCAATTCAGTATATAGACTTTGCCGCTTGGCAGAAGCAGTGGCTCACAGGAGAAGTACTGGAATCTCAGCTTGCTTACTGGGGTCAGCAGTTGCATGGTGCGCCAGCTGTTCTAGAGTTACCTACTGATCACCCACGCCCTGCTGTTCAATCCTTCCGGGGTGCTACCCATTCTTTCCGGCTATCTCCAGAGCAAACTGTTGCATTGAAAACTTTGAGTCAGCAACAAGGAAGCACCTTATTTATGACCTTGCTGGCAGCCTTCAAAACCCTGCTGTATCGCTACACGGGAAACAATGATATTGTGATTGGTTCTCCCATTGCCAATCGTAACCACAGGGAGATAGAAGGGTTAATCGGTTTTTTTGTCAATACCTTAGTGCTGCGAACCGATTTATCTGGCAATCCTAGCTTTCGAGAGTTGCTGCGTCGGGTGCGGGAAGTAGCTTTAGGAGCTTATGCCCACCAAGATGTGCCCTTTGAAAAATTAGTAGAAAAATTGCAGCCCCAGCGCAATTTAAGTCACACACCTCTATTTCAAGTGATGTTTGTGCTTCAGAATGCACACAGTTTAGAGATAGAGTTACCAAGTTTGACCTTGAGTACCTTAGAAAGTGATAGTGGCACTGCCAAGTTCGATTTGACACTGTATATGGCAGAAACAGCCTCTGGCATCATTGGCAGCGTGGAGTATAACACTGACTTGTTCGAGGCGCAAACTATACAACGGCTGGCAGAGCATTTCCAGAGATTACTTTCCGGCATAGTTGCCAATCCAGAACAGCGGCTAGAGGAGTTACCACTGTTAAGTGAAGCTGAACAACAGCAGTTATTAGTCGAGTGGAATGACACCGAGACTGAGTATCCAAACCAGTGTATCCATCAGTTATTTGCAGCCCAGGTGGAACGCACACCTGACGCTGTAGCAGTCGTTTTTCAAGACGAGCAATTAACCTATACTCAATTAAATCAAAGAGCTAATCAACTAGCGCACTATTTGCAAAAGCTGGGAGTCAAACCAGAGGTACTGGTAGGAATTTGTTTGCCACGTTCAACAGAAATGCTGGTTGGACTGTTGGCGATCCTGAAAGCGGGTGGGGCTTATGTACCAATAGACCCAACTTATCCGCAACAGCGCTTAGCTTTGATGTTGGAAGATGCCCAAGTGTCACTGCTACTGACTCAACAACATTTGCTGGAGAAACTTCCAGCACATCAGGCACGGGTGGTTTGTCTGGACAGCGATCGCAGTAGTATTGCCCAAGAAAGCCAAGACAACCCTATTAATAGTTCTACTGCCAACTGTCTGGCTTATGTCATCTATACTTCTGGCTCTACAGGTAAACCCAAAGGAGTTTTAGGTCTGCATCAAGGCGCTGTCAATCGTTTTGCTTGGATGTGGCAGAACTATCCTTTTAAACAGGGGGAGGTGTGTTGTCAAAAGACATCCTTAAATTTTGTGGACTCGGTTTGGGAAATTTTTGGGCCCCTACTCCAAGGAGTTCGGATTGTTATCATACCAGATAGTGTTGTTAAGGCTCCGCAACAATTCATAGAAATTCTGGCTAGCAACAAGATTACACGGCTGGTTGTTGTCCCCTCGTTGCTACGTGTACTCTTGGACACCTACACTCACTTACAACAGCGGCTGCCTCAGTTGCAGCTTTGGGTAACAAGTGGGGAAGCACTTTCTCATAACTTATTACAAAAGTTTCGCCAGACGCTGCCGGAAAGTACTCTTTTAAACCTTTACGGTTCGTCGGAAGTATCTGCTGACGTTACTTGCTACAGTATAAGTCCACAAGATAGGGTTCCGGCGCGGGTTGTGATTGGTCGTCCCATAGCTAATACCCAAGTATATGTGCTGGATAGAAACCTCAAGCCTGTGCCTATTGGTGTACCGGGTGAGGTGTATATCGGTGGAGTCGGATTGGCAAGGGGTTATTTCAACCGACCTGAGATGACGGTGGAGCGGTTTATACCAAATATTTTTTCGGTGTTCCATAAAATGGGGATGGAGAATGAACCGCCATACACGCGAAGCGGGTTCCCGAAGGGTAGATGCCAAGAAAGCCAAGAATTTTCTTTGGGTTTTCCTGAAGTAGGAACACGGCTATACAAAACTGGGGATTTAGCTCGTTATTTAGCTGATGGAAATCTAGAATTTCTTGGACGGATAGATAATCAGGTAAAAATTCGTGGTTTCCGGATTGAACTAGGAGAAATTGAAGCGGCGCTAGTTCAACATTCGGGAGTGGAGGATGCTGTAGTTATAGCAAGGGAAGATAGACCAAATCATAAGCAACTAGTGGCGTATGTAGTTGCTCAAAAGGAACAGGCGATTACGGTCAGTGAACTGCATCATTTCCTGAAAGAGAAACTGCCTGACTATATGTTGCCGTCAGCTTTTGTGATTCTGGAAACTCTACCACTGCTACCGAATGGTAAGGTAGACCGCCATTCCTTGCCAGCACCCGACCAAACACGTCCGGAGTTAGCTGCGACTTATCAACCACCCCAAACTGAGGTAGAAAAAATCATTGCTCAGATTTGGCAAGAAGCACTGCATGTTCATGAAGTGGGTATTCATGACAATTTCTTTGAACTGGGTGGTCATTCATTACTCTTGTTGCAGATTCATAACCAGCTGCAAAAAAGATTTCAGCAAAATTTATCGATCTTAGAACTGTTTAGATATCCGACTATTAGCTCTTTGGCTAAATATTTAAGTCAGGAGCAAAATGAACAAGTATCTTTGCCGGAAACTAGCGATCGCTCGGAACAGTTAGAAAAAGGCAAAGCACGAATTAAGCAATTTTTGACAATTAGTAAGAGAAATCAATAAAAATGAGTCATACAGTAGAATTTAGTCGCAATGGTTTAGAAATAGCCATTATTGGGATGGCGGGCCGTTTTCCAGGTGCTAAAAATATTGAAGAATTTTGGCAGAATCTACGCAATGGCGTAGAGTCTATTACTACTTTCACTAATGAAGAGTTGCTTGCTGGCGGCATAGACCCTGACCTACTCAACGATACCAATTATGTGAAAGCTGGGGCTGTATTAGAGGACATAGAATTATTTGATGCTGAGTTCTTTGGGTTCAATCCTAGAGAAGCAGAGATTATTGATCCGCAACATCGTCTGTTTTTAGAGTGTGCCTGGGAGGCTATGGAAAATGCCGGCTACAATTCAAAAATGTACTCAGGTTTGATCGGAGTTTATGCTGGCGCAGGCTCAAACAACTATGTACTAAATATTTATTCCAATCAAAATATTAGAAGTTCTATTGATCGCAACCAACTTTTCTTTGGCAATGACAAAGATTTTCTGGCTACACGGGTATCTTACAAATTAGACCTGGAAGGGCCGGCTGTAGGTATTCAAACTGCCTGCTCAACTTCATTAGTTGCGGTACATTTAGCCTGCCGAGGTCTGTTGAGTGGTGAATGTGATATTGCTTTGGCTGGTGGTGTGGCGATCGATGTGCCGCAAAAAGAAGGATATCTTTATCAAGAAGGGGGTATTGTGTCCCCGGACGGTCGCTGTCGTGCCTTTGATGCTAAAGCGCAAGGAACCGTTTTTAGTAATGGTGTGGGTATCGTCGTTTTAAAGCGATTGGAAGATGCGATCGCTGACGGCGATTGTATTCATGCTGTGATCAAAGGCTCTGCTATTAATAATGATGGAGCTTTCAAAGTTAGCTACACTGCACCACGTATAGATGGACAAGCAAAAGTAATTAGGGCAGCCCAAGTTATGGCTGAGGTTGACCCGGAGACAATTACCTACATCGAGGCCCACGGCACTGGAACATCCCTTGGAGATCCAATAGAAATTTCTGCACTCACACAAGTGTTTCGTGCAAGTACTGACAAGAAAGGTTTCTGCGCTGTCGGTTCGGTCAAGACAAATATTGGACACTCAGATATCACAGCTGGTGTTGCAGGACTAATTAAAACTGTCCTCGCCCTCAAATATAAAGAAATACCACCCAGTTTACACTTTCAGCAGCCCAATCCCGAGATTGATTTTGACAACAGTCCCTTCTATGTGAATACCACGCTTTCTGATTGGCAGACAAACGGCACACCCCGTCGTGCAGGGGTTAGTTCTTTTGGGATTGGGGGAACTAATGCCCATGTAGTCCTTGAGGAAGCGCCTGTTGTACAGACGCGCCATGATGCGTCTGTACAATCTCGACCTTGGCATCTGTTATTGCTCTCTGCTAAAACCAGAACGGCACTGGAAACTGCAACAGCAAACTTAGTAGCCTACCTTCAGCAACATCGTGATTTAAACTTGGCTGATGTTGCCTATACTCTGCAAGTAGGTCGGCAAGCATTTGAGCATCGCTTCATGGTAGTATGTCAGAACCTTGAGGATGCAGTCAAAAAATTGGAGTTTGCCAACCAAGAGCAAGGTTCGACTTACTTAAAAGAACTCCATAATCGACCTGTTGTATTTATGTTTCCTGGGCAAGGGGCGCAGTACATAAATATGGGTCGAGAACTTTACCAAACTGAATCCATATTTCGGGAAGAGGTAAATCGCTGCTGTGAACTGCTCAAGCCTCACTTAGGTATAGATTTGCGCCATGTCCTCTATCCGAGTGAAGAACAGATTGAAGCAGCTACACACCAACTGCAACAGACTCATATTACCCAGCCAGCACTGTTTGTGATTGAGTATGCCCTCAGCCAGTTGTGGATGGCGTGGGGCATCCACTCGGAAGCCATGATTGGTCATAGCATTGGCGAGTATGTAGCAGCTTGTTTAGCGGGCGTGTTTTCCTTAGAAGATGCTTTGACATTGGTTGCTGTGCGTGGACGACTGATGCAGCAACTTCCAACAGGTGCAATGCTTTCTGTTCATCTTGCAGAAGACGATCTGCAACCCTGGCTTGGTAAAGAGGTTTCTCTCGCTGCCAGTAACGCACCTAATTTGTGTGTTGTTTCTGGTTCTGAGGAAGCGATCGCTCATTTACAAAGTCGTCTCACGAATCAAGGTGTGGAGTGTCGTCGCCTGCATACCTCCCACGCCTTTCATTCCCCAATGATCGATTCTATCTTGGAATCGTTCACAAACCAGGTAGAAAAAATTAAACTAAATCCTCCTCAGATTTCTTTTATTTCTAACTTAACTGGTACTTGGATTACCGCAAAAGAGGCAACTGACCCGACCTACTGGGCTAAACATCTACGACAAACAGTCCGCTTTGCCCAGGGAATGGCTGAGTTAATGACACAGCCAGAACGAATTCTGCTGGAAGTTGGGCCGGGGATGACATTAAGTACCTTTGCCAGACAAAGTAAGGCGGATGAACCTACAGTTTTGGCAACACTCCGCCATCCAAAATACCAAAAATCAGATTCAGCATTTTTGCTGAACACCGTAGGTCAACTCTGGCTAGCGGGTGTGCAGGTAGATTGGTATAAATTTCATGCTCCGCAGTCGCGTCAACGGATACCCCTACCAACATATCCCTTTGAGCGCCAGCGTTACTGGATTGAAGCACAAAAAGTAGACAATAGCCATCCTCAAATCAAACTAACCAGAAAGCCGAATATGGCTGACTGGTTCTACATCCCTGCTTGGAAACGAGTAATGTTGCTTGAACCCTGGAAAACAGAAGGGTTAACTCAGCAAAAGTCCTGCTGGTTGGTCTTTGTCGATCCATGTGGAGTGGGTTCACAAATCGCCAAACGACTGGAACAAGCAGGTCAGGATGTAATTATAGTCACAATGGGAGAAGAGTTCACCAAACTGAGTGATTCGGTCTACACAATCAATCCTCAGCAACAGGATGATTATGAAGCCTTAGTGCAAGCTCTTCGCGAACTAGGCAAAACTCCACAAAATATTGCTCATTTCTGGGGTGTCACAGCAAATACTAGATTGTTGAGTAATAATTTACACGCACAAACACAATTTGAAATCGAGGACTTTTCCAAGTCTCAGGATCTAGTTTTCTACAGTCTGCTATTTTTAGCACAACAATTGACCAAACACCATCTAACTACCCCACTGCAAATAATAGCCGTAACCAACAATATGCACGAGGTGGTGGGTCAAGAACAGTTGCAGCCACAAAAAGCCACAGTGCTAGGTCCATGTAAAGCGATCGCCCAAGAATATCCACATATGAGCTGTCGCAGTGTTGATATCGTCATCCCTGAATCGGAGACTTTTCTGGAAAAGCAACTTATAGACCAACTCATAGCTGAACTAACTCAACAACCATCTGATTTAGTTGTTGCTTACCGTAATGGTCATCGTTGGGTGCAAACCTTTGAACCAATTCAATTGAACGAAGTAGTTCCAGAAAAAACACGGTTAAGAGAAGGGGGAATTTACCTCATCGTCGGTGATCCTGTCAAAGGTCTGGGTTTAGTGTTTGCAGAATATTTAGCTCAAACAGTACACGCCAAACTCATCTTAATTGAAAATTCAGAATTGCCGGAAAGAAATGAGTGGGGACAATGGCTAGCAACTCATGATCAACACAATAATATCAGTGATCAAATCAGAAGAATCCAGACTTTAGAAGAGTTAAGCGGAGATGTTCTGATCATCAAAGCTGATGTTGTCAATGAAGAACAAATGCAACAGGCTATGACCATAGCTTATGAGCGTTTTGGTCAAATTCATGGAGTGTTTTATGTACCAGAAATCAGTGGTAATGAAAAGTCAACTTTATCTATTCATGAAATAGGTAGGACTGAATGTGAGCAGGAATTTCAATCAAAAGTACATGGACTTATTGTATTAGAAAAAGTTTTACAAGGGAAAAAGCTTGACTTCTATCTTTTACAATCCTCACTATCATCAATTTTGGGAGGATTAGGACTAGTTGCCTATGCAGCAGCTTACCTATTCATGGACGCCTTTGTTCATCAAAAAAACCAGCAAAACTCTGTTCCTTGGTTTAGTGTGAATCGCCAAGCTTTTATCTCCGATTTAGAAAAAGAAGAATATGTGGCGTTGGGATCAACTGCAACAGAATTATTCATGACACCGCAGGAGGTTTGGGAAGCTTTTCAACGCATTTTGTCTATGGGTGCGGCAAATCAGGTTGTTGTTTCCACAGGGGATTTACAAGCAAGAATTAATCAATCACTGAAGCTCAAACCTTTAGAAACTGTAAGTAATTCTCAAGACTCACAGCAGGCAGATTCTTTTTCAAAGCACTCAAGACCAAATTTACAAACTGTTTATGTAGCTCCCAGAAATGAGATTGAGCAAACCATTGCTAACATTTGGCAAGAGATTCTTGGAGTTTCTCTAGTAGGTGTGAATGACGACTTTTTTGAATTAGGAGGACACTCTTTGTTGGCTGTTCAGGTTACTTCTCGTCTGCGAGAAACTTTTCAAGTAGATTTACCGCTTAACAGTATTCTGTTTGAGGCATCCACTGTTGCTGGACTTGCTGCTGTTATTGCTCAAGAACAACCTCAACAGGAAGAATTAGAAGAAATGGTTGCTTTATTACAAGAGGTTAAGAGTCTTTCAGCGGAAGAAGTTCAAGCAGAAATGGTTAAAGATTTTTGGTCTAGCTAATCACAGAAATTAATAATTAGCCAACATGAATTGCTACAGCTTCATCGGTGTGCATCTGTGTTCATCTGTGTTCGTTTTTTATCTTAATTCTATTTTCAAGTCAGTCGTTCACGTTGGTACACAACAAATCATGACAATTCTGCTTCTCTGTGTTCCTTATTTTCAAGGTAGACTCTCACGGGCTATTGCCCACAATGAGGAGATGAAGAATATAACGAACACAGATGCACACCGATTAACACCGATGGATTATGCGTTTGCTGTTAAGTTGATTCCCAATCTCTATTTTCAAGCTAGTCAATCACGAGAAAATCCCACAAAGAGTGCATGAAAAGATTAATTTTCCTACACCCTTACACCCCCACATCTATTTTCAACCTAATAATCCCTCGCATCAAAACATCAGGAGTTACAGAATGGAATTCAGTTTATTTTATTTCTCCGGTGATGGTTCAACAAATCAAACAAACAAGTATAATTTATTAATAGAATCTGCTAAATTTGCAGATAAAAATGGTTTTTCTGCGGTTTGGACTCCGGAACGACATTTTCATCCGTTTGGAGGGCTTTATCCTAATCCATCTTTAACTAGTACAGCCCTAGCGATGGTAACTGAACAGATTCAGTTACGGGCTGGAAGTGTTGTGATGCCACTTCATAATCCAGCACGGATTGCTGAAGATTGGTCTGTGGTTGATAATTTGTCTCAAGGTAGAGTAGCGATCGCTTTTGCCTCTGGTTGGACGGTAGATGATTTTGTACTGTCTACTGAAAGTCATGCTAATCGCAGAGAAGCTATGTGGCGTGGAATCGAGACTGTACAAAAGTTGTGGCAAGGTGAACAAGTAGAGTTCCAAGATGTTACGGGAAGAAGTTTCAAGTTGAAAACTTTTCCCAAACCAGTGCAGCCCAAGTTCCCACTTTGGATTGTTTGTCAATCTCCGGCAACATTTATTGAAGCAGGCAAGATCGGGGCTAATATACTCACCTCTCTTTTGGGAGGAACTCTAGAAGAGGTGGCAACTCAAATATCACTCTACCGTGAATCTCTGGCAAAACATGGTCATGATCCTCTAGCTAAAAAAGTAGCAATGATGTTGCACACTTTTGTGGGAGAAGACTTCGATATCGTCAAAGAACAAGTGAGGGAACCTTTTTACAACTACCTCAAAACCCACATTGATTTGCTGGAGAATCTGGCAAAGAATTCCGGCGTAAACGTGAATTTGGCAACATTCACCGAAGCGGATATAAACAGCCTTTTGCGCTTTGCTTACGAAGGTTGGCTGAAAGGGAGGACTTTAATTGGTTCAAAAATTACCTGTATGCGAATGATAGAACTTTTAAAGCAGGCTGGTGTTAATGAAGTGGCGTGTCTCATTGATTTTTACTCAGATTTTGATGCAGTGATGGCGAGTTTATCTTATCTCAAAGAGTTAAAAGATATTTGTAATTCAAAAAAAGAAAAAGTAAGTTTACTCAACTAATAAATTAACGTATAGCCCTTCTCTCTTGGATAAAGCACTGCTTTATCGGTGTTCATCTGTGTTCATCTGTGTTCGTTTTTTCCCCTGTACAGCACCCAACTACAAATCTTTAAATATAAATTAACTCAGGTACTCATTAATGAGAGATTTGTATCAACAAATAGCAGAACTATCTCCAGATCAGCGGGCATTATTTGAAAAGCGACTTCAGCAAAAAGGCTTGAATTCTATAAAAATTTCCAGAATTTCTCAAAGAAAAGATTCTGATTCTTTGCCTTTATCTTTTGCTCAGCAAAGACTATGGTTTATCCAGCAATTAGATCCTGACAACAGTGCTTATAACGTTTTTAGTGCCTTGCGTATTCAGGGTCAATTAAATGTAGCAGTCCTAGAACAAACCTTCACTGAAATTGTCAGGCGTCATGAAACCTTACGCACAACTTTTACTACCAATGCTTCTGGGGAACCGATCCAGGTTATTACTCCGCCCCAGACCTTAACATTGCCGATCATGGATCTGACAGAGGTTTCTAATCTGGAGGAGGAGGTACAGCAGCTGGTTGTTAAGGAGGCGCAGCAGCCTTTTGATTTAACGAAACCATTGCTGCGGTTGACCCTTCTGCGATTAGATGCAGCAGAACATGTATTGCTGTTAACAGTACATCACATCATCTGCGATCGCTGGTCAATGGGAATATTTGTCCGGGAAATGAAAGCACTTTATGAAGCTTTTGTCAATAGCAAACCTTCACCCCTTCCCGAACTGCCAATCCAGTACCCAGACTGGGCAATTTGGCAACGCCAGTGGTTACAGGGACAGGTGTTAGAAGAGCAGCTAAATTATTGGCAAAAGCAGCTTCAGGGTAACTTGCCAGTGTTAAAATTGCCAAGCGATCGACCCCGGCCAGTTGTTCCGACTTACCAAGGTTCGCAACAGTCGTTAGTATTATCTAAACCTCTATCGGATGCTGTTAAGCATTTGAGTAAAAAGGAAGGGGTAACGCTGTTTACGTTACTATTAACAGCTTTCAACATTTTGCTTTTCAAGTACACTCATCAGGATGACATCATCGTTGGTACTGATATTGCTAATCGCAATCGCGTTGAAACCGAAGGATTAATAGGGTTTTTAATCAACACTTTGGTATTGCGTACTAGCTTGTCTGGAAACCCCAGCTTTCGCGAATTACTCCATCGGGTACGTGAAGTTATGCAGGGGGCATATGCTCACCAAGATTTACCCTTTGAAAAGCTGGTGGAAGAATTGAATCCAGAGCGAAGTCTCAGCCAGATGACGCCACTGTTTCAAGTCAAGTTTGATTTACAGCTGGCACAGGTGGAACCACCAGAACTTTCGGGTTTGACTGTCAGTCCTTTAGCATTTGATAATGGGACTGCAAAATTTGAACTGCGTTTTAACCTCTCGGATACAGAACAAGGGATAACAGGACTAGTAGAATACAGCACCGACTTATTCAATGACAGTACCATCACTAGGATGGTACAGCACTTTCAAACTTTACTCTCTGGCATAGTTGCCAATCCAGAACAGCGGCTAGAGGAGTTACCACTGTTAAGTGAAGCTGAACAACAGCAGTTATTAGTCGAGTGGAATGACACCGAGACTGAGTATCCAAACCAGTGTATCCATCAGTTATTTGCAGCCCAGGTGGAACGCACACCTGACGCTGTAGCAGTAGTTTTTCAAGACGAGCAATTAACCTATACTCAATTAAATCAAAGAGCTAATCAACTAGCGCACTACTTGCAAAAGCTGGGAGTCAAACCAGAGGTACTGGTAGGAATTTGTTTGCCACGTTCAACAGAAATGCTGGTTGGACTGTTGGCGATCCTGAAAGCGGGTGGGGCTTATGTACCAATAGACCCAGCTTATCCGCAACAGCGCTTAGCTTTGATGTTAGAAGATGCCCAAGTATCAGTACTGCTGACTTCTGTTGAGTTAGCGGGGCAATTGCCAGAACATCAAGCTAAGGTAGTATGCCTAGATGCCGACTGGGAGAAAATTAGCAAACAGAGTATTGATAATCTTATAAATAAAGCCAGCACTGACAACTTAGCCTATGTAATTTATACTTCCGGTTCTACAGGTAGACCAAAAGGAGTACAAATCCCCCACGGCGCTGTGGTTAATTTCTTAAGTACAATGCGCCAAACTCCAGGATTGACTCAAGACGATATCCTCTTATCTGTCACTACCCTATCTTTTGACATTGCGGCATTGGAACTATATCTACCACTGATTGTCGGCGCTCGTTTGATTATAGTTAGCCGTGAAGTTGCTAGCGATGGCATTCAATTGTCAAAAGAACTAGATTTGCATCAAGCAAATGTCATGCAAGCCACACCAGCCACTTGGCGGTTACTGCTGGGGGCTGGGTGGCAAGGTAGTGAGCAATTGAAGATTCTTTGCGGAGGAGAAGCACTCGATCGCTCTGTTGCCAATCAGTTGCTTGAACGTAGCAAGCAAGTGTGGAACTTATACGGTCCCACAGAAACCACTATTTGGTCGGCTGTGCAAATTGTAGAAAACAAAAATAAACTAGAACAAACAGATAGTATTGTTTCTATTGGTCGCCCGATTGCCAACACGCAATTTTATGTCCTTGACCAACACCAACGTCTCGTTCCTGTGGGTGTTCCAGGTGAATTATATATCGGCGGTGCTGGGGTAGCTCGTGGTTATCTCAACCGACCAGAACTCACAGCCGAGAAATTTATTCCCAACCCCTTCCACAAAGAGGCGGGAGGACGTCTTTACAAGACAGGCGACTTAGTTCGCTTGCGATCGGACTCCAGCATGGAGTTTTTAGGGCGGATCGATAATCAAGTCAAACTCCGTGGTTTTCGTATTGAACTGGGAGAAATTGAAGCGTTATTAAACCAATATCCAGGGGTTGAAACCAGTGTAGTTTTGATAAGGGAGGATGAACCCGGTTCTCAACGTTTAGTTGCCTATGTAGTCCTACAGCCAAACCAGACACTGACAATTCCCGAATTGCGCCACTTTTTGAAGTCGAAGTTGCCGAACTATATGGTTCCAACAGCTTTTGTGACGCTAGAGGCGCTGCCGTTGACACCTAACGGTAAGGTAGACCGGAGGGCGCTGCCAGCACCTGACCAAACACGTCCGGAGTTGGAAACGACTTATCAACCACCCCAAAATGATCTAGAGCAAACCATTGCTAATATTTGGCAAGAAGTACTGCATGTGAAAGAAGTAGGTATTTATGACAACTTCTTTGAATTAGGTGGTCAATCATTACTCTTAGTTCAGGTTCATAGTAAGTTGCAAAAAATATTGCCGCGAGATTTATCTTTGGTGGAAATGTTTCAATATCCAACTATTAGCTCCTTAGCTAAATATTTAAGTCAAGAGCAAAATGAAGCAGCAGCTTTGACAAAAGATTCTTACCGTAATGAAGTTAGAACAGCTTCAATTAAGCGTCGTAGAGAAGTCAGACAAAATTATAGAAAAACAACATGAGTTCAGTCTCCTAACAAGCTTAATTTAACAAACCGCCAAAACGCCTTAGACGCGATAGCGGCTTCCGTAAGGTAGGACGCCAAGGATTTGAGAGGGTGCGTAAGTCTTAATAGAGTAGTCCTTTGGTGGTGTAAGTTAAAGTAATCTATTTTTCTTGGTGTCTTAGTGTCTTGGTGGTGAAAAAATCATTTTATTAACCACAAAGACACTAAGACACGAAGGTGAAAAGCTTTTAATTGGGCAAAATTTTTGGGATTTTTATCTACCACAAAAGGGCTAGTTTTAATAGAGTTACTCAACAATTATTTTGGAGTATCAAATGACATTAAGTAAGCGTCAACAAGAAATGACAAAGCAAAATTATTTAGCTGAGACTGAACAAACATTGCAGTATACAATTGCCGAAAAAATTACGCAGTTATTTACGCCATCTAGTCACTCGGTATCTGTAGAAAGTGAGATGGATCTGGAAATTAATACTTTAGTTGATGATTTTTTAGGTGCGACTAATACTAATACTGATGTTGATTTTAATGCGTTAGTGTCTAAGTTTAGTGATAGTAAAGTGCCTGTTGAACCTTATAATTTTGATAGCTATGTTGAATATTTAGCTAATAATGTTGTTGCTCATTCTATACACACGTCTTCGCCACGATTTATTGGTCATATGACCTCTGCTCTTCCCTATTTTGTGCGACCATTGGCAAAGCTGATGACAGCAATGAACCAAAATGTCGTCAAAATGGAAACCGCTAAAGTCTTAAGTCCTTACGAACGTCAGGCTTTGGCGATGATGCATCGGCTAATTTATAATTTTTCTGATGATTTCTACACTCAGCATATTCAAAATAGCCAGAGTACATTGGGTATTTTGGTTTCTGGAGGTACAGCAGCAAATATCATCGCGCTGTGGTGTGCCCGTAATGCTTCCTTGGGGGCAAAAGATGGTTTTGCTGGTGTAGAAAAGGAAGGTTTAGCTGCGGCTTTAGATTACTACGGCTACAAGGGAGCAGTGGTAATAGGTTCTGATTTGATGCATTATTCTTTTGATAAAGCAGCAGATTTATTAGGCATTGGTACGCATGGCTTGATTAAAGTCCCCACTAATTGCAATAATGAGGTTGACTTACAAGCATTGCGTCAAGCTGTTGCAGACTGTCGCGCTCAGAACTTGCATATTATTGCGATCGTGGGTGTTGCTGGGACTACGGATTCTGGTAATGTTGATCCACTTGTAGCGATCGCAGATATTGCTCAAGCAGCCAATGTTCATTTTCATGTAGATGCGGCTTGGGGTGGGCCACTCATATTTTCTGAACAACATCGACACAAACTTGCTGGGATTGAACGGGCTGATTCTGTGACCATTGATGGACACAAACAACTGTATCTACCAATGGGGATTGGTATGCTTTTTCTGCGCGAACCACAGCTGGCTGCATCAATTGAAAAGAGTGCTAGTTACACTATGCGTAAGGGTTCCTTCGATTTAGGGAAACGCGCTTTGGAAGGCTCTCGACCTGGTATGGCATTATTTTTACATGCAGGGCTAAATCTGATTGGGCTGAAGGGATATGAATTTTTGATTGATGAAGGAATCCGCAAGACACAGTATATGGCTACGCGTATCTGTGCCATGCCTGAGTTTGAGTTGCTGGCAGAACCAGAGATGAATCTCCTTGTTTATCGTTACATTCCGGAGCCATTTAGGGGGCTTGCTGCCAAAAACCAATTGACGGAAACAGACAATCAACAAATTAATCAATTTAATCAACGCCTTCAGAAAATTCAGCGTCAAGCTGGTCGTACTTTTATTTCACGGACAACGAAAACAATTACCTGCTTTGGAGAAAACATTTCTATTACTGCACTGCGTGCAGTGCTTGCCAATCCACTTACTACTCAAGATGATATTGACGCAGTTTTAAATGATCAGATTCAGATTGCCTCAGAGTTATCAATATCAAATTCTCTAGAAGCTGCTGAGAACGTAGCGTAGTTGCTGTGAATGAGAATCGGTGGGGATTTTTTGCTATGAATAATTTCAGTCAATTTAACAGCTTCGATGATAACGATGAAATAGCCATCATTGGCATGGTAGGTCGTTTTCCTGGGGCGAACAATGTTGATAAATTTTGGCAAAATCTCCGAGATGGTGTAGAGTCGATTACCTGTTTCACATATGAGGAACTGGTATCTGCGGGGATAGACTCAGCTGTGCTACGTGACCCAAATTATGTCAAAGCAGGCAGTGTACTGGAAGATGTAGACTTATTTGACGCTTCATTCTTTGGGTTTACTCCCAGAGAAGCCGAAATCACAGACCCACAACACCGCCTGTTTTTAGAATCTGCCTGGGAAGCTTTAGAGAATGCTGGCTACAACTCGGAAACTTACACTGGTCGCATCGGTCTTTATGCTGGCGTAGCTTTCAGTAGTTACTTTTTTACGAACCTCTACCCCAACCGAGACTTAACACAGTTAGTAGATGATTTCCAAACTTTTATTGGTAATGATAAAGACCACTTACCAACCCAAACTTCTTATAAGTTAAACCTCACCGGCCCCAGCGTTAATGTTCAAACTACTTGTTCCACATCATTGGTTGCAGTCCACTTAGCGTGCCAGAGTTTGCTGAATGGCGAAAGTGATATCGCCTTAGCCGGTGGTGTTTCGATACAAATACCGCAAAAAGCTGGCTATCTCTATCAAGAAGGAGGAATTAACTCTCCCGACGGACACTGTCGAGCTTTTGATGCTAATGCTAGGGGAACTGTTTTTGGTGATGGTTTGGGCATTGTAGTATTGAAGCGATTAGCAGACGCTCTTGCTGATCGTGACTATATTCATGCAGTCATCAAAGGTTCAGCTATCAATAACGATGGTTCCTTAAAGGTTGGTTACACAGCCCCCAGTGTAGATGGTCAAAGAGAAGTAATTTTGGAAGCACTTGCTTTAGCTGGAGTGGAACCCGAGACCATCAGCTATATTGAAACTCATGGAACTGGAACTCCTTTAGGAGATCCGATTGAAATTGCAGCTCTTACACAGGCTTTTCGTCGCAGTAGTGACAAAAAAGGCTTCTGT
The DNA here is from genome assembly GCF_000317205.1 of Fischerella muscicola PCC 7414. Lineage (GTDB taxonomy): Bacteria > Cyanobacteriota > Cyanobacteriia > Cyanobacteriales > Nostocaceae > Fischerella > Fischerella muscicola. The sequence continues at coordinate 47,689 of NZ_AJLK01000081.1, forward strand.
GCTATTGGTTCGGTTAAAACCAATGTGGGACATTTGAATACAGCTGCTGGTGTAACTGGTTTAATTAAAACTGTCCAAGCCCTTAAAAATAAACAAATACCCCCTAGCTTACACTTTCAACAGCCCAACCCCCAGATAGATTTTGCCAACAGTCCCTTTTACGTCAATACTAAACTTACCGAATGGAAAACAAACGGTATACCTCGCCGCGCTGGCGTCAGTTCTTTTGGTATTGGAGGAACTAATGCCCATGTGATTCTAGAAGAAGCCCCAACTGTAGAGACGTGCCATGGCACGTCTCTACACTCACGCCCTTGGCAATTGTTAGTGCTTTCAGCCAAAACCGAAACCGCTTTAGAAACTGCTACGGCGACTTTGGCTTCTCATCTCCAGCAGCACCCTCAGTTGAATTTAGCTGATGTGGCTTACACCCTACAAGTTGGTCGGCGAAGTTTCGACTATCGCCGCATAGTAGTTTGCCACTCCCTTGAAGACGCACTAAAA
>NZ_AJLK01000082.1 GCF_000317205.1 Fischerella muscicola PCC 7414
GTACCAGGAGGCAGCGCGATTCAGCGAAAAACCCGGGAAGAAGCGGAAAGTATATTAGCTCCCAAAGTCAAGGGTACACTAGTTCTTGATGCTGTCCTCAAGGATATTCAGTTAGATTTCTTTATCTTAACCTCATCAATTAATTCAATTCTCGGGGGATTTGGACAAGTAGATTATTGTGCGGCTAATGCTTTTCTAGACGCTTTTGCTCACTGCAATATCAAAAAATCTCACACATTCATTACAAGTATCAACTGGGATACTTGGCAAGAAGTTGGGATGGCGGTAAATACAGCAGTGTCTAAACAACTCCAAGAATTGCGTGCAGAAAATCTCAAACAAGGAATATTGCCCCAAGAAGGTATAGATGCTTTGACGCGTATTTTAGAAAGTACAATACCTCAAGTTGTGGTATCTCCCTCTGACTTCCTGAATTTATTTCAGCAGCACAATTCTGATCAAAAAATACTCATCTCGGAAGTTTTAGAGACAATCAATAAATCACACGCAACACATCCACGACCCGAATTAAGTAATGATTTTGTTACACCTAGAAATGACATTGAGCAAAAACTTGCTGAAATTTGGCAGCAAATTCTCGGAATTGAACGTATAGGAATTCATGATAATTTCTTTGAACTCGGTGGTGATTCTCTCATAGGTATTCAAGTTATTTCTCAAGTAAATAAGGCGTTTGATTTAAATGTTCCTATTGCCAAGCTTTATGAATGTCCAACTGTCAGTTCTATGGCAAAAATTTTGATTCCTGAAGAAGATGAAAAAACTAATTTTGAACAACGATTGCTGCGAGGACAAAGAAGAAGACAGATGAAAATGCAAAAAATGCTAGACGAAAGCTCCTCCTAAGTACTAAATTACATGAAATCATAGCAAATCGAACAAAAAAACTCTGCTTCCCTCTGCGTTCTCCTTTGCGCTCCTCTGCGTTTAAAAAAGCTAAGATTTACGCAAAGCCGTACTAAGTAAACCAACGCAAACTTTTATTGAGATGTTTGACGCTCTACACTGGATAAACCCAGGTTGTAACAATGATTGATTTCTAGTTACTTTGAAAGAGAAAATGATAAGTACTTATAAAATACTTGAAAAAGCATCAGATTTAGACATAGCCATAGTAGGAATGGCTGGTCGATTCCCAGGTGCGAAGAATATCAATGATTTTTGGCACAATCTTCAGAATGGAATCGAATCTATTTCTTTTTTTTCAGAGCAAGATTTGGTATCTTTAAATATTGAAGATACTGTTTTCAACGATCCAAATTATGTCAAAGCAGCACCTGTACTGGAAGATATAGAGTTTTTTGATGCTAGATTCTTTGGCTTTAGTCCCAGGGAAGCTGAAGTGATTGATCCCCAGCACCGTTTCTTCATGGAATGTGCTTGGGAGGCTCTTGAAAATGCTGGATATGACCCAGAAAAGTATGAAGGTTTGATAGGGGTTTATGCTGGTACAAGCACAAACACTTACTTTTTTAATAATATTTATAACAACTCTAATTTGAATAATATTTCCAATACATATGCTCTTAATAAAGATTTTCTCACTACAAATATCTCATATAAATTAAATCTTACTGGCCCAAGTGTAGGTATCCAAACTTACTGCTCAACATCATTAGTAGCTGTACACTTAGCCTGCAAAAGTTTGCTGGATGAAGAGTGTGATATGGCTTTGGCAGGTGGAGTTGCCATCAGTGTGCCACAAAAGTCAGGCTATCTCTATCAAGAAGACGGAATTTTATCTCCTGATGGTCACTGTCGCGCTTTTGATGCTAAGGCACAAGGTACTATTTTCGGTAGTGGTCTGGGAATAGTCGTCTTAAAAAGATTTAAAGATGCTGTTAATGATGGCGACTGTATTCATGCAGTCATCAAAGGTTCAGCTATCAACAACGACGGTTCTCTAAAAGTCAGCTACACTGCACCGAGTGTAGATGGTCAAGCAGAGGTGATTGTAGAAGCTTTAGCCAATGCTGGCGTGAAAGCTGATGATATCTCATACATAGAAACTCACGGAACTGGAACACCTACTGGCGATCCTGTGGAAATCGCTGCGCTTACCAAGGCTTTTCGTACCTTTACACAAAAAAATGGCTTCTGTGCGATCGCTTCGGTAAAACCAAATATCGGACATTTAGATACAGCAGCTGGTATAGCAAGTCTGATCAAAACCGTCTTAGCATTAAAACATAAACAAATACCCCCTAGTTTAAATTTTGAGACTCCCAATCCTCAGATTGATTTTGCTAATAGCCCCTTTTACGTCAATACTAAACTTACCGATTGGAAAACTAACCGTACTCCACGCCGGGCTGGCGTTAGTTCCTTGGGCTTTGGTGGAACTAATGCTCACATCATCCTTGAAGAAGCCCCGGAAATAAAACATTGTGAAGAATCTCGACCTTGGCAATTGCTATTATTGTCAGCCAAAACTGGTTCGGCACTTGAAAGTGCAACTGCGAATCTGGTTACTTACTTAAAACAGCATCCAGATACAAATCTAGCCAATGTAGCATACACTCTTCAAGTTGGTCGTAGGGCTTTTAACTACCGCCGGATTTTGGTTTGCCAGAATGTAGAAGATGCTATAACCACCTTGGAAACACTGGAGGAGAAACGGGTTTTAACTGCATACCAAGAACATAGAGAACAACCGATCATATTC
>NZ_AJLK01000083.1 GCF_000317205.1 Fischerella muscicola PCC 7414
ATCGTTGGCGGCAAGTCTTTTGCAGCCATTGACAAGATAACTAAAACAGATTGTGAGCAGCAATTTCAAGCAAAAGTATACGGACTTATAGTTTTAGAGAAAGTATTACAAAACACAGAGCTTGACTTTTGTTTATTGCTGTCTTCCTTATCATCTGTTTTAGGAGGATTAGGATTTGTTGCCTACTCAGCAGCAAATAATTTCATGGACACTTTTGTACACCAACATAATCAAAACCATCCCGTTTCATGGATTAGCGTCAGCTGGGATAGTTGGCAACTTGAAACAGAAAATCAACAAAGTACATCTTTAGGCGCAAGTGTGAGTGAATTTGCGTTCAATGCCCAAGAAGGTGTAGAAGCTTTACAAAGAATTTTGAACTATAGTCAATTCAATCATGTAGTTGTCTCTACTGGAGAACTGCAAGCTAGGATTGACCAATGGATTGATCTGAAATCTTTCCCACAACAAACAAATTTATTATCACTTCATCCCAGACCAGATTTACAAAATCCCTACATTCCTCTCACAAATGAAATTGAACAAAAAATTGCCAACATTTGGCAAGAGGTTCTGGGGATCAAAGATGTAGGTCTCTATGATAATTTCTTTGAATTAGGTGGAGATTCGCTATTAATAATTCAGGTTCGCAACAAACTTCTTAAAACATTAAATAAAAATTTATCAATTGCTGACCTATTTGAATATTCGACCATCAGTGCCTTAGCAGAATATCTCGGTGAAAAACAGGTTGAACAGCCAACATTTCAGCAAGCTGATGAACGTGCCAAGAAAAAAGAAGAGGCTATGCAAGGAAAAAGGCAATTAATGAAACAAAGGAGGAAGGCAGATGGATAATCAACAAATCCACGATTCCGTCAAAGGCATAGCCGTAATTGGTATGGTTGGCCGTTTTCCAGGAGCCAAAAGTGTTGATGAATTTTGGCAGAATCTATGCAATGGCAAAGAGTCTATTTCTTTTTGGAGTGATGAAGAATTAGAGCTTGCAGGCATAAATCCAGCATTGCTGCGTGACCCTCATTATGTCAAGGCTGATGCTCGTCTGTCAGACATTGAAATGTTTGACGCCGCTTTCTTCGATTTCTCGCCTCGAGAAGCCGAAATTATGGATCCCCAACACCGGATTTTGCTGGAGTGTGCCTGGGAAGCCTTGGAAAATGCTGGTTATGACCCTGGTGCAGACCCAGGTTTGACTGGTGTTTACGTGGGGACTAACCTGAGTATCTATATGCTGAACAAACTCAGTGCCAATCCCGAACTGAGCAAATCAATCGGTTCTTCAATTTTCTTTAGTAATGTTCAAGATTTTGCAGCTACACGAATTTCATACAAATTAAACCTGAGAGGGCCAAGTATCAACATTAGCACCGCTTGTTCTACGTCATTGGTAGCTGTTCACTCAGCCTGCCAAGGATTGATGAACTATGAGTGCGATATGGCTTTGGCAGGTGGTGTTTCAATCCAGTCTCTACAAAAAGAAGGTTATTTCTATCAAGAAGGGGGAATGACTTCTCCCGATGGTCACTGTCGCGCCTTTGATGCTAAAGCACAGGGAACTGTTTTCGGCGATGGGGTAGGCATTGTTGTACTCAAGAGATTAGAAGATGCTTTGGCAGATGGCGATCGCATTCACGCAGTCATCAAAGGTTCAGCTATTAATAACGATGGTGCAGCTAAGGTAGGTTACACCGCTCCTAGTGTAGGTGGTCAAGCCTTAGCGATCGCTGATGCTGTTGCGATCGCTGGGTTTAATCCAGAGACAATTACCTACATCGAAACTCATGGAACCGGTACAGCCTTGGGAGATCCGATCGAAATTAGTGCCCTTAAGAAGGTGTTTGCAGCCCGCACCAGTAAGAAGGGATTTTGTGCCATTGGTTCGGTAAAGACTAATGTGGGACATCTGAATATAGCTGCTGGTGTGACTAGTTTAATCAAAACAGTCATGGCTCTCAAACACAAGATGATTCCACCCAGCTTGCATTTTGAACAACCAAATCCTGAAATAGACTTCGCCAACAGCCCCTTCTACGTCAATACTAAATTATCAGAATGGAAAACTGATGGGACTCCTCGCCGCGCTGGCGTCAGTTCTTTTGGAGTAGGGGGAACTAATGCCCACGTTGTCTTGGAAGAAGCCCCAGTTGTAGAGACGTGCCATGGCACGTCTCTACACTCACGCCCTTGGCAATTGTTAGTGCTTTCAGCTAAAACCAGCACAGCCCTAGAAACTACCACAGCAAATTTAATTGCTCACCTCCAACAACATCCCGATCTTCACCTGCCTGATGTGGCTTACACCCTACAAGTTGGTCGGCGAAGTTTCGACTATCGCCGCATAGTAGTTTGCCACTCCCTTGAAGACGCACTGAAA
>NZ_AJLK01000084.1 GCF_000317205.1 Fischerella muscicola PCC 7414
TGCTAAATCGCCACTACCTTCTCCAACTGGCAACTCTGTAACATTAGAGACAAAAAAAGATATTGCCGACTGGTTTTATATTCCTTCATGGAAACGTTCATTGTTACCTCATTCAACCTCCTTAACTCGTCAGGAATCGGGAAATGAGCAATGGCTTTTATTTATTGATGAATGTGGATTGGGTTGCGAGTTAGCTAACAGATTAAAAAATCAAGGTAAAAATGTTACTACGGTGAAGGTGGGAGAAGAGTTCACTAAACTAAGTGAAGGTGTTTATACGATTAATCCCTACAATTGTCATGATTATGATACTCTGCTGACAGAACTAATAGCCCTAAATAAAACTCCCCAGAATATTGCCTATTTATGGAGTATCAGTAGCTTGGAGACTCCTAAATTAGGTGAGTTTTTAGAATTCAAAAGTTTGCTATTTTTAATACAAACCCTTGATAAACAAAAAATTACTGAGCGTTTGCAAATTTGGGTTGTATCGAACCAGATTCAAGAGGTGAATGGTAATGAAACTCTCGATCCAGAAAAAGCAACGGTGTTAGGATTGTGTAAGGTTATTCCTCAAGAGTATCCTAATATTATCTGTCGGAATATAGATTTTGTTTTAACAGACAGTCGAGATTTTAATAGTAATATATTAGATCAATTACTAAGTGAATTCTCGGCTTTATCATCTGATACGGTTGTTGCTTATCGCCACAACTACCGTTGGGTACAAGTATTTGAACCAGTACACCTATCAGCAGTTGAAGAAAACACCCCACTGAGAAAACACGGTGTTTACCTGTTTCCTGGTGGACTGGATAGTCTTGGGGTTGTGATAGCAAAATATCTAGCAAAAACTCTCCAAGCAAAACTCATATTTATCGAGAATTTTACTTTTCCAGAAAAGGATGAGTACTCACAATGGCTGGAAACTCACGCTCAAGAAGATGAAGTGAGTGGCAAAATTAGGAAATTGCAAGCATTAGAGGAATTAGGTGCAAAAGTTTTAGTGGTACGTGCAGATACAACTAATTCTGAACAAATGTACCACAGCCTTTCACCTGAGAATATTGGTCAAATTCATGGGGTTATTTATTCAACTGGAATCACGCGCGAAAATGTATTTTGCTCGATACCAGAAATTGGTAAAACAGAATTAGAACAACTGCTTGATGCTCAATTTCGTAAGTATGTTGTCTTAGAACAAGTTTTACAGAATAGAAAGTTAGATTTTTGTATCATTCTTTCTTCTTTATCTTCTATTTTGGGAGGATTTGGGTTAGGTTTATACTCAGGAGTTAATCAGTTAACTGATTCTTTTACCCAAAGACATAATCAAACAAATTCTTTTCCTTGGATTTCCATTAATTGGGATAAGTTACAACTCAATGCAATCCAAGAACAAAAAACACTTGGACAGACATCTGGGGTAGAATTAGCGATCACCGAGACTGAAAGTGTAGAAGTATTTAAACGGGTATTCTCTATAGGAGAGGGAACTCAGGTTGTTGTTTCTACGATAGATTTAAAAGCCAGATGGGAACATACATTTAAACTTGACCTAGATTCAAAATATTCTAGTCAAGAAGTCCCTTCCTCGCGCTATTCGCGACCTAATCTGAGTAATTCTTATATTGCTCCAACTAACGAGTTAGAAAAACAAATTACCGAAATCTGGCAAGAAGTTCTTGGAATTACACAAGTTGGTATTTACGACAATTTCTATGAGTTGGGAGGAGATTCTCTGATTGCTACTCAATTGGTTTCTCGATTGCGAGCAAAATTTCCAGTAGAGTTACCATTGCGTGACCTCTTACTACAAGCAATGATACCTATCAAGCAGGCAGAAATGATTGAGCAGCTTTTGATGGAAAAAATTGAAGAGTTATCTGAGGAAGAGGTAGAAATTCTTTTGGCGAACCACGGGGTTGTTGATTGAGAATTGGGATCATTGGGGTAAAGGGTTGTGTCAAATGTAGTTTTTTTTAAACGCAGAGGAACGCGGAGTATTTTGATGAATTTTTGTAGTGATAAATAGGAGATTCAGTTTATGCTTTTGGTTACAAATCCTCCAAATTATGATTCTATTGCCCGGTTGCAAAATGAATTTAAGAGTCCAGATGAAGTTGTCGTAGAAGGTATTATTCCTGCTTTAGAGCAAATACTTTTACCACATATTCCTGAGGGAGGGCGTATTCTCGATCTTGGTTGTGGTAGCGCTCAGTTGGTACATCAGCTTCAGATTAGAGGATATGAAATGACTGGACTTGATGCTTCTGAGGCGCTGTTACGCTATGCTCGAACAAACGCTCCTGAAAGTGAATTTATCCTTGGTGATATACGTGATTTTAAGTTACCACAAACTTTCGATGCGGTTTTTTCCAAAGATGTTTTACTCTTCATTCTAAGTATTGAAGAATTGACAGTTGTTTTCCAAAATGTTTATGCTGCGCTGCGAGATGATGGTTTATTTGTGTTCACGATACCAATAACAGATTGGTTGCATGATATTGCTCAAGAAAAAAGTTTCAATCATGTCTATGTTAATGATGAATGTGCTTTTATTGAATTATTTGATTATAAACCGGAAGAAAGGATGTGGGAAATCAAAGTCACTGGTTTTGAGTTGGTAGAAGGTATTTGGAAGCGTTCAGATACAACTTGGTTAAGAAAGGATTACTTTTTAGCGGAAGTTCAATCGGCTTTAGAAAAGGTGGGTTTTACAGAATTAGCTCATTACAATATTAAAGATTTTGGGGGTAGTGAGGAAGCTGGAATGGCTTGTTTTGTTTGTCAGAAAAAATCTTTGACGCAATAACGAGTCATGAAAGAATAAAACCGCAGAGGCACAGAGGACACAGAGAGAATAAAGAGAAGGAAAAAATTACTTAACTGACTTGTATTGCCCTTTGAATATCTATCTGTGTACCCTGCGGGAAGCCGCCCTTACGGGCGTCTACATCGCCTTGCACGGTGTTCGTTTTTTATCTATCTTGTAATGTATTGAATAAATTCAAAATAGCTATTAATAAATACTAACTATTAACATGAATAAAAAATCTTCTAATTTATCACCTGCAAAAAAAGCTCTTCTGGAAAAATGGAAGGGAGGCAAATTTCGGACTGATACTATCCCTAAACGTAAAAATTCTAATAACATTCCTTTGTCTTTTTGCCAACAAAGACTGTGGTTTATTGACCAGCTTTATCACGGAAGTTCTTTCTACAATATCCCCAGTGCATTTCATTTAAAAGGGCTACTTAATATTACGGCACTCCAGCAAAGTTTGAATGAAATTCTCAGGCGTCATGAAGTTTGGCGTACAAATTTTGTGCTTGTAAATGAACAGCCGGTTCAGCAAATTGCATCGGAATTAATTTGGGAGTTACCCATCATCAACCTGGAGCATTTGTCTGGTGAAAATTGGGAAGGAGAGATTAAAAAATTTGCAGCACAGGAAGCAAAAAAACCTTTTAATTTAGCTAAAGGGCCTCTTGTCAGAGCAACTTTATTGCGTTTGGGTGAAGAAGAACATGTTTTCCTTTTGACTATGCATCACATTATTACGGATGGATGGTCTGTTGGTGTGTTTATGCAAGAATTGGCAACTCTTTATGTAGCTTTCTCTACAGGCCAGCCTTCACCCTTAAGCGAACTCCCCATTCAGTATGCAGACTTTGCTGTTTGGCAACGCGATCGCTTACAAGGTGAGTTGCTGCAAACCCAACTCAATTACTGGAAGCAACAACTGAGTGGTGAACTACCCGTACTACAGTTACCAACAGATCGTCCACGTCCTGCTGTTAGTACTTTTACTGGTGCTAAGCAATACTTTACTTTATCCAAAACCCTGACAGATGCACTGAATCAATTGAGTCAGCAAGAAGATGTGACTTTATTCATGACTCTGCTGGCAGCATTTAATATACTGCTCTACCATTACACAGATCAAGAGGACATTTTAGTTGGTTCTCCTATTGCTAACCGAAACCGAGCGGAATTAGAAGGAATGCTGGGTTTGTTTGTTAATACTTTGGTGTTGCGTAATGATCTCAGTGGCGATCCCAGTTTCCGCGAACTTCTCCACCGCGTGCGTGAGGTGACTCTCAATGCTTATACACATCAAGATTTACCTTTCGAGAAGCTAGTAGAGGAATTGCAACCGGAGCGAGATTTGAGCCGGAATCCACTATATGAAGTGATGTTTGTCCTGCAAAATACGCCGATGTCGATGCAGGAAGTTTCTGGGTTGACTTTGCGTAGTTTGGAGTTCGATAGCGGTACAGCACAGTTGGATATTTTTCTGTCGATGTCCGAATCTCAAGAGGGATTGACAGGGTTTTTAGAGTACAATACAGACCTATTTGATTCAGCAACGATAACTCGATTCATCAACCATTTTCAAGCTTTATTAGAAAGCATTGTTGCCGACCAACAGCAGCGTATTTCACAATTATCACCACTGACTGCCAAAGAGCGAGAGCAACTTTTATTTGGGTGGAATCAAACTAGTGCAGATTATCCCCGAGATACATCTCTCCATGAATTATTTGAGCAGCAAGTTGAGCGATCGCCTAATGCCATAGCCATAATTAATCAGTCAGAACAGCTTACCTATGAGCAACTCAATCAGCAGGTCAATCAGCTTGCTCATTATTTACGAAAACAAGGTGTCACAAAAGAAACGCTCGTCGCCATTTGTCTAGAACGTGACCTAGAAATGGTTGTGGGAATTCTAGCTATCCTCAAAGCTGGCGGTGCATACCTTCCCCTTGATCCAAGTTATCCAATTGAGCGCTTGAGCTTTATGCTCTCTGATTCTCAAGCGTCATTGGTAATTAGTCATTCGTCATTGGCTAATAGCTTTAGACAAATGACTTTTGACCAAGAACAAGTGAGGCTCATTTATATAGACAATGAATGGGAAATTATTAACCAAGAGAGTCAACACAACCCAATTAGCATTTATTCAGGCGATCATCTCGCCTATATTATCTACACTTCTGGCTCTACTGGAACTCCTAAAGGTGTGCTGGGAACTCATCGCGGTACAGTGAATGGCTTGTACTGGTTATGGAAAACCTATCCTTTCACACAACAGGAGGTTTGTTGTCAAAAAACAGCTATAAGCTTTGTAGATTCAGTGTGGGAGATTTTTGCTCCCCTACTCCAGGGAATTCCGACTGTAATTATCCCGGATGCAATTGTCAAAGATCCACAACTGTTTATAGAAACTCTGGCACACCATAAAGTTACGCGTATTGTACTTGTCCCTTCACTGCTACGCTTACTATTAGATACTTACAGCCATCTCACTAAAAATCTATCGCATCTTAAACTCTGGATCACGAGTGGAGAGGCGTTGTCTGTTAACTTAGCCAAAACTTTCCGAGAATTGCTACCTGAAGCAAAACTGATCAACCTTTACGGCTCATCGGAAGTTTCTGCCAATGTTACTTACTGTGATCTGAGTTTGTTACCAGATCAACTAACCACGATTCCCATCGGTCGTCCCATTGACAATACTCTGGTCTATGTGTTGAGCAGCTGTTTGCAACCAACTCCTATAGGAGTTGTGGGTGAACTCTATATTGGTGGTGATGGATTGGCAAAAGGTTATCTGCATCGTCCGGAGTTAACTCAAGAAAGATTTATTGATAACCCCTTTGTCCCAGGAACCAAACTTTATAAAACTGGTGACTTGGTACGTTATCTCAACGATGGCAATCTTGAGTATTTTGGTCGTCGCGATCGCCAGGTAAAAATTCGAGGTTTCCGGGTTGAATTAGGAGAAATTGAGGCAGCGATCGCCAAACATCCATCTATCCGGGAGTCTGTTGTCATCGCCCAGGATCATAATCCAAAAGATCAGCGTCTCATAGCTTATGTAGTTACCAAGCAAGACATTGACATACCACAACTGAGCAACTATTTACAAGAAAAGTTGCCCAATTATATGGTTCCGTCTGCCTTCGTAATTTTGGATGCACTACCGTTAACACCGAATGGCAAAGTAGACAAACTAGCCCTTCCTACAGACGATGTTATCCGACCTCAGGCGATCGCATCTTTTGTTGCTCCTCGGAATTTTACGGAATTGACTTTGGTGAAAATTTGGGAAAATCTCCTGAATACTAGTCCTGTTGGAGTCACAGATAACTTCTTTGATTTGGGCGGTCACTCATTTTTAGCTGTGCGATTAATGGCTCAAATCTACGATCAATTTGGTCACAATCTTCCCCTGTCTACTCTTTTTGAAAATCCCACAATTGAAAAACTAGCTGCGATTGTTACCCAGCCATTCTATGAGAACTCCGGTTCTCACTTGGTAGCAATCCAGCCTTCTGGTGACAAGATTCCTTTCTTCTGTATGCATGGCGCTGGTGGAGGTATTCGTAACTACTTTAATTTGTCCAGAAGACTTGGTGAGGACTATCCATTTTATGCCTTGGAAGATAACCCTGACCAAGACGAACCTGAAATTATTTCAGTAGAGGAGACAGCAACTCGCTACCTCGAAGAAATTCGTCAGGTACAACCCCATGGCCCTTATCTTTTAGGAGGCTTTTGTTACGGTGGTGTGCTTGCCTTTGAAATGGCACAACAATTGCAAAGGCAAGGTCAAACAGTAGGTTTGCTAGTTGTCATCGACGCTATATTACCGGAAATTGGGGTTAAACCCGGAGAAGATGACGATGCAAAATTCTTACTCCGCATGGCTGAATCGATCAAAACTAACAATAACATAGACTTTTGTGTTGCTTTTGATGAACTTCGAGGTTTACCACTGAATGAGCAACTTCATTTAGTAAATAAAAAAGCAAACTTCATTTTTAGTGATACAGAGATTAAGGATTTTCTCCGCTATTACAAGCTTTTCAAATCTCATGTTCAAGCGATGCGAGATTATGTTCCGCAGGTTTATCCTGACTCCATGACTTTATTTCGAGCTAAGGAGGAAATTGTGCATGATTTTGAAAGTGCAGAATTTAATACTAATGATCCCTGGCTAGGTTGGGGTAAATATTCTCGTCAACCTATACAGGTTATTGAAGTTCCAGGGGATCATTTCTCGATGTTTGTTGAACCTCATATTCAGGAATTAGCCAAACAGCTAAGAATTTGCATTGATCATGCTTTGTTTAATATTGCCAATCACTAATAAGACGTTTGTGAAAGTTTGTACACAACTAAACATGAACTACACCCGTGTTCAAGTTATACCCCCACAGGCGTTAGCGTAGCTCCTCCGTAAGCAGGCTCGCCCGCAAGCAGGGAATAAATTAAACGAACACCGATGCACACTGATTAACACCGATGGATTATGAGTTTGCTGTTAAGTTAATCCCCGTTTGCCATTTTCAAGCTATATGTTCACGAGCGATCGCCCACAATGAACGCATGAAAACTTCTTTGCCAATCCCTATTTTCAAGATATACCAATGAAACTGCCCCCAGGACCTAAAACCCCCAGTTGGCTGCTAAATCTGCAATTCGAGGCTAACCCCTTTGGGTATATGGATAATATTTACAGACGCTATGGTGATATTGTCACGATAATGTCTGATTCTACACCAGTAGTCTATGTCAGTAATTCTTTAGGAATAAAGCAGATTTTCTCTAATACCAAAGAGATCGCAGCTAGGGGTGTGTTGAATCAAGATTTTGCTTTAATGACAGGTCAGCAAGGAATACTTCAATTGGATGGCTTGCGCCACAAACATCGGCGCAAACTCTTAATGCCTGCTTTTCACGGTGCTAGGATGCAAGCCTACGGGCGACGTATCTGTGAACTGACAGACAAAATCATGAATCAGCAGGCGATCGCGAAACCTTTTGTTGCCTACCGTACCATAGAAGATATTACTCTGCGGGTGGCTATAGAAGTTGTATTGGGGTTAGAGGAGGGAGAGCTTTACAATAAAATAAAACATTTATTTGTTTCTATAGTCAGATATCCCCAATCTCCTTTATATGAGTTCCTCACCAAACTTCCCTGGGGGCGACGGGATTTAGGTCGGTGGAGTCCAAGGGGATACATGCTGCACCTACGGCAAGAACTTTTTGATTTACTGGATGCAGAAGTTAAAAAACGCCGTGAGCAAGCAGATCCTTCACGCACAAGCATTCTCAGTGATCTCATATTTACCTGTGATGAAACAGGCACAGTTATGAGCGATGAAGAAGTACGCGACCTGTTACTTTCGCCCGTATTTGCTGCTCAGGATGCTTCTGCTACTGCGATCGCTTGGTCATTATACTGGATTCATCGACTGCCGGAAGTTCGCGATCGACTGCTGCGGGAACTCGATAGCCTTGGTGAATCAAAAGATCCCGTGAGCATTATTGAACTACCCTACCTCAATGCTGTCTGCAATGAAGCTTTAAGAATTTACCCAACTCAATTATTTACATTTCCAAGATTGGTAGAATCACCAGTTGAGGTAATGGGTTATGAGTTGAGTCCAGGTACAGTGCTAATTGGTAATATTTATTTAACCCATCAACAACAAGATTTATACCCAGAACCTAAGCAATTTCAACCAGAACGTTTTCTGAAACAACAATTCTCTCCCTACGAATTTCTTCCCTTTGGCGGTGGTTCTCGTGTTTGTATCGGAGCAACTTTTGCCCTGTTTGAAATGAAACTTGTCTTAGCAACGATTCTTTCACGCTATCAATTAACACTGGTTAGTAAACGACCAGAACGACCCAAGTATGGAAATTTAATTTGTTACCCTGCCAGTGGAGTAAAGATGGTCATGCATGGTCGGCGTCAGCACCAAGGACAATCACAACCATTTGTTGTTGGTTCAGTGTAGCTACTAGAGTTGGTTTTAATATCCATTCATCATAGAGGTAATGAATATGGTTCAAAGTAAAAAAGGCGCTGTAGTAATTACAGGAACATCCACAGGTCTCGGTCGAGCAACCGCACTCAAGCTTAGTGAACAAAGCTACCGCGTCTTCGCTGGAGTTCGTACAGAAAAAGATGCTGAATCGCTAAAACAAGCTGCATCTGGTGATTTAACACCAATCATCATGGATATCACAAAAGCAGATCAAATTAAATCCGCTTCACAATTTGTCTCACTGGCGGTTGGCGACGAAGGACTCATCGGACTAATTAATAACGCAGTTGCAGCAGTAGACGGGCCATTAGAATGTGTAGCAATAGATGACGCAAGATGGCAATTTGAAGTCAATGTTATCGGTCAAATCGCAGTCACACAAGCATTCTTGCCAATGATCCGCAAAGCCAAAGGCCGAATCATCAACATCAGTGCGATTTGCGGCAGATTGGCTCTACCCTATAGAGGACTTTTATCTGCCTCCAAATTTGCACTGGAAGCTATCACAGATTCATTAAGAATGGAATTACGTTCTAGCGGCATTGATGTTCTTTCTATCTTACCAGGGGCAATAGTTACCCCAGAACAAGCTGACAAAGTAGAGGCGGGCTATCAGAAAACATTAGCAAATATGTCACCCGAAGCTAAAGCCATATATGGTAAGAATTACAGAATATATATGCAACGAGCAGTAGAGGGAAATCGCAACACAGGTTTATCAGTTGAAAAAGTGACAGATGTCATTTTAGAAGCCCTAGAAACTCCCAAACCGAAAAGACAATATTTCGTCGCAGAATCACCTTGGCAACTCAAACTAAAAGCATTGTATAAAAGATTGCTCCCTTACCAATATTTTTACGATACTTTTTATTTTGATAATCTGCGAAAAGCACTGGGATTGGATTAACGGCATTTAGGGAGCATCCTAAATGTTAGAGTTACTTCGTTTTGTGTTTATTGCCTCCTGCCTTCTTCAATTACTCTCTCTACTAGAAAACTTCCTTCGCCTCCTTTGCGTCTACCCTTACGGGAAGCCGCTTCGCGTCTAATGCGGTTCATTCCTCATCCCTACTTCGTGCAACCACAGTAAACATGCAAACTCAACTCCTCACCACAGACTGTCGTTTTTGCTCACAAATTTCTAAAGCCAATGGAGAAGACCCAATTGGTACAGCAACTACTTGCGACCATTGGCTAATTATGGAATTTCCCCAACCTTGGTCACAAAACCTTTTTCAGGAAGACCCAAGAATACAACCCTTAGTAGTTTTGTTCCAAGAGTTAATAGTCAAACATGGGGTTCAGGTCAAACCAATGTTGATTGCTTGCGATCGCGAGTACTCTCATCCTGGCTTCACCCGCGTGTTGTACTACTACCGCCCTGCTGAAATGTTTTCTCAGTTTGAGAAGCAAGAGTTTGTTGTCCCACAAGAGGAAGCAACTAATTTAGTAACGGCGATCCTCAAGCAGTTAATGCAACAACCCAACGATTTATCAAAGTTTCACCAGTATCAGCAACAAACTAGTCACATCCGCGAACTTATGGTTTGCACCCATGCTCAAGTAGACCTTGCCTGCGGGAGATTTGGGACTCCCATATATCGTCGATTACGCCAGGAATATGCACCTGCTTCCAATGGAAAGTTAAGGGTCTGGCAAACGAATCACTTTGGTGGTCATCAGTTTGCCCCTACCCTAGTTGATTTACCCCAAGGGCATGTATGGGGACATTTAGAACCAGAAGTCCTGGATTTACTAGTAAAGCGAAATGATTCAGTTGCAAATTTACGTCAGTATTACCGAGGATGGACGGGTTTAACCAAATTTGGGCAAATAGCTGAACGCGAAATTTGGATGCAGTTAGGTTGGACTTGGCTGGATTACTTAAAAGCTGGCAAAGTGCTGGCGACAGGAGATGCTGATTGGGCAGAAGTACGTATTGATTACGCTGCTCCTGATGGTAGTGTATCAGGTGCTTATGAAGCCAGAGTAGAAGCTTGTGGTGAGGTCATGAGTGCATTCAACTCAGCCAAACAGATGCAGTTAGAAGCTGTGAAGCAATATCGTGTTAGCCATTTAGTCAAGGTTGAGTAAACAGCAAAAATGACTCTCCAAAAACAATCTCAAGTCACAAACGAAATCCTCCAAGGTAATCTCGTTAAGCTGATGTTCAAGTTATCAATTCCTAGTATTCTGGGAATATTGATGCTGAGCTTAAACACTTTTTTTGATGCTTTATTTGCCGGCCAATTTATCGGTACAAATGCCCTGGCAGGTATTTCACTGGCACTACCACTCACAGGTATAGTAGATGGATTTGCTCTTTTAATTGGAGTAGGGTCTGCTTCTGTTCTCAGTCGAGCTATTGGTGCTGGAGATATCAAAACTCAATCCAAATTGTTTGGCAACTTGACGCTAATGAGTATTATTATCTCCTTTTTGATTACAATTATTGGGTATAGCTTTGGTAAAGAATTAATTGTATTCATGGGAGGAAGTGGTGAAGTTGCTGCTGCTGGCACAGAATATTTTAAAATTTATATACTAGGTTCAATCTTTTATATCCTAGCGTTATCTTCTAGCGAGATTATTAAAGCAGAAGGCAAAATTAGACTAGCGACTGGATTTGAGTTGATTTTTGTCCTGATTAACATCATCTTAAATTCTATATTTATTACTGTCTTTCATTGGGGGATTGTGGGAATCGCGATCGCTACAGTTATGGCGATGGTTTTTTATAGTATTTTCAACTTCACTTATTTTCTTTCTGGTAAAAGTTCTACCCCGATTAATCTCAAAAAGTTAGCTCTAGCAATAGATTTACTACCTGCAATATTTTCCGTAGGAATATCATCGCTACTTTTCCCAATCATGGGGTTTATTCAAAATTTTGTGGTTTATCAATCAATTTCTCATTACGGAACAAATAATGATATTGCCTTTTTCGGAGCTACAGTCAGATTAACTTCATTTTTCCTCATTCCCTTGTACGGAATTGCACAAGCCTTGCAACCGATAATCGGTATAAATTATGGAGCTAAGAATTATCATCGGCTCAAGAAAGCCTACTTAACTTTTGCAGCGATGGGTGTTATTTTATTAATATTAATTTGGCTGCCTTTACAATTATCACCAAAAACATTTCTCGGGTTACTTTTACCAGATGTGATTTTTACAAAAAATGATATATTCAATTTTAGAATTCTCAGCCTATTAATACCAATTTGGCCTTTAGCAATTTTTGGTAACACTCTCTTTCAATCTATAGGCAAAGGCAAGATTGTCGTCACAGTAATTTTATTGAGGAGTCTACTTTTATTTTTGCCATTTGTACTCATTATGTCAAAAATATTAGGTTTAATTGGTATATACTATGGCATATTCTTGACAGAGTTTTTAGTTGGAATAATTGCTTTGATATTAATATGTTTAGAATTTAGAAATTTTAGTAAAATAACAAATGAAAAATTAAGTTTATAACTTTTGAATAGCAAGAGTTTGAGTCAATACTTACGCAAAATATCTCTCCAAATCTTATTCCTCTGTGTCCTCTCTCTTGTTTTAATGAAGCTAACTTTGAGCATCAAACAGGGAAGGTTCAGCTAGTTGGTAATTTCACTTTGAACTACGTGAAAGTTCGATGTATTGCAGATATTGACCTAGCAACTTTAGAAGGTAAGGGATACCTAGAACCAGTAGAAGCGTGAAAGCTTGTACAGGTCTTAGAATTTGTAATTGCACTTTAGCGATAACAGGAGAAAAATTATGTACCAAGACGACAAAGAAGACACAACAATTTACAAAGTTGTAGTCAATCACGAACAACAGTATTCTATTTGGCCAAGCGATCGCGAAAATCCCCTTGGTTGGACAAATGTTGGTAAAAGTGGTTCCAAACAAGAATGTCTGGATTACATCAAAGAAGTCTGGACTGACATGAGACCGCTCAGTCTCCGGAAAAAGATGGCGGAAACCGGACGTAACATTTAGTACTTGGTCAATTTCAAAAAGCTTCTTAGAAATGGAGATTTCCTCATGGTAGACTCGTCTGTTTCTCAGGCACGGGTATGGTTTATCACTGGTAGCTCAAGGGGTTTGGGTCGAGCGTTGGCAGAAACATTGCTTGAGCGAGGTGAACGAGTGGTTCTCACCGCACGGAACCCACAGCAGGTAGAAGATTTAGCAGCAAAGTATCCAGGTTGCGCATTAGCAGTGCGACTTGATGTAACAAAACCCGAAGAGGTGCGAGAAGCTGTAAAACAAGCAATTGCCAATTTTGGACGCATTGATGTACTCGTCAACAATGCCGGATATTCAACTGTGGGGACAATAGAAGAAGTTAGTGATGAGGCGGTTCGCCATCTATTTGAAACAAACTTTTTTGGTGTCTTAGAAACGCTCCGAACTGTACTACCTCATATGCGACAGCAACGCAGTGGACACATCCTCAATATTTCATCAATGCTTTGTTTTGCAGCTAGTGCTACCAATGGATTTTATTCTAGTAGCAAACTTGCACTAGAAGGAATTTCTGGAGCATTAGCTAATGAAGTTGCACCCTTCGGTATCAAAGTCACAATAGTGGAACCTGGTGCATTCCGTACAGATTTTATCACGCGTTCTATTGTCGTAACTGACACCCACATTGAGGACTATAAGGCATCAATTGGTGATATACGTCAGCAGTTGCAGAATGCTGATCGCGATAAACTTGGTGATCCGAAGAAAGCAGCTTTGGCAATGATTCAAGCCGTTGATAGCGATGAGCCACCAATGAGATTGGTACTGGGAGTAGATGCAGTCGATCTTATTGATGGCGCACTGGAGTTTATTAAAGCAGAACTAGATGCTTGGAAAGAAGTAGCTGTGAATACTGCCTTTGAAGAAGCTTTGACATCCTCGGTAAAGTAAAATCCTATCGAAAGAACACGGATGCACATTGATGGATTTTCGTGATGATGAAGATTATGTTTTATGGAACGAACACAGATGCACACTGATGAACAGCGATGTAGACGCCCCTAAGGGCGGCTACCTACGGAAGCCACTCCGTGTCTACGGTGTAGGGTACACAGATGGATCGTGAGTTTGCTGCTAATTGAATCCTTGTTTGCGTGGCGTCTAGGCAGGAGAATCCTTGATCGCTGCTACCTTTGCTAAGCGACTAACGCGATACTGCTTGACTTTCTCTAATGGTTCATTTTCTCCTGAATCAAAAGCGGTCATAACATGACCGCGTAGTTCTATCATTGCTTCATAGGCGCTGCTTGTAGTTCTATCATTGGTAGTGAAATCAATACGAACTTTAGCCCAGTCTTGATTGACTTCATCCATTGCCAATACTTGCCCCATTTTATGGTAATTAATCCAATCCCAGCCTTCTTGCATCCATATCTCTCGCTCTGCAATTTGCTCAAACTGGGATAAACCACCCCAACCCCGGTAAAAAGGGTATAGTTTTGTCAGGGAACCATTGCGCTGCACAAGGGTATCCAATATTTCTGGCTGCAAACGACCCCAGTAGGTTCCTTGTGGCATGTCTATGAGGGTGGGAGCAAACTGATGACCTCCAAAATGGCTGCATCGCCAGACACGCAGTTTTCCACCAGAAGCATTGGCATACTCGGAACGTAGCTTTTTATAAATGGGATAGCCAAATCTGGCACAAGCAACATCAATATTCGCATGGGTACAAATCAGTAATTCCCGGATGTGGTTAGTATGTTGCCGATACTCTTCAAAAGATGGCAGTCTGTCTGGTTGTTTCAGTAAAGCCAATATTAATGAACTAACCAAAGAATGGGGTACAATAAACTCGTGCTTCTCAAACTTTGCAAATAGCTTTGCTGGTCGGCGATAGTACAGTACACGCGTGTAACCAGGATGAGAGTACTCACGGTCTGGAGCAATGGTAAGCGGTCGCCCACGCTCCCAAACAATATGCAAAGCATCGAGAACTTCTTGGGATATTGGCTCAGGTTCCAGCCACATTTTTGCTGGCCAGGGTTGTGCTGTCTCTAGAATTAGATAGTGTTCAAATGTTCCCGCAGAACCTATGGGGTCTTCACCGTTAGTCTGGGAAATCACCGAGCAGAAACGGCAATTGCTACGGGTTTGGTCAATTGTCATAATTTACCTGTCAACAAGCAATTGAGTAATTAATAATACAAACACCTGCGGCATAGAAAACTGTGAACAGAAAGAAACTTTAGCTGTGGGTTTAAAGCTTGAAACAGGGAACGGAGAATGGGATAATTTAGGGGATTTTCTGTTGCCTATTCCCTGTTAGAGTTCTTTTTGATAAATTGATAAGTTGTTTTTAGTAAAATAAAAAGTTATTGAGATTTATTAGCATTAATCAGAGTATAATAAGCTATCTCATATGTCAATTATTTTAGTCATATCATTTACTATTTCAAGGTGTATAAAAAAGTTGGTCAAAAATGCCTTTTTACTCTTTTAACTCTGTGTTCTCTATGCCTCTGTGGTTGATGAATTACTCTTGAACCGCAGAGAACGCACCAGAGGAAAGCAAAGATTTTTATAGTCACCATACTTACTTGTCAGTTTTACGCAACCATAAATAGCTGTAGCAATGACATCAAAATCTCGTCAGGTATCAAAGAGGCATAGAAATTCAAACCATCCTCTACAACGATTGCTAAACTATGGGCATAATTATCGCCAACAAATTTGGCAAGCAACAGCATTTTCTATTATCAATAAATTGTTAGACTTAGCACCACCAGTTTTAATTGGTATTGCGGTGGATGTAGTGGTCAAGCAGCAAGATTCTATCATTTCATTATTGGGTGTCAAAGATATTTTTTGGCAATTTTTGCTGCTTTCATTGATCACTGTAATTGTTTGGATATTTGAATCAGCTTTTGAGTATGCTTATGATAAGCGTTGGCGAAATTTAGCGCAAAATATTCAGCATGATTTGCGTATAGATGCTTACAATCATTTACAAGAATTAGAATTAGCTTACTTTGAAGAACGTAGCACAGGTGGTTTGATGTCGATTCTCAGCGATGATATCAACCAACTCGAAGATTTTTTAAATGAGGTAGCAAATGAAATTATTCAACTGATCACCTCATTCATAGTTTTGATTGGCGGTGCGTTTTTTATCTTACCTACCAATATAGCATTAGTGGCAATGTTACCCATGCCATTTATTCTTTGGGGTTCATTTGTCTATCAAAATCAGCTGACATCTCGCTATGCTGATGTGCGGGAAAAAGTCGGATTTCTCAACTCACGCTTGGCGAATAATATCAGTGGTATTACTACAATTAAAAGTTTTACTGCTGAGGATTATGAAAGTAAACGTTTAGCCGCAGAAAGTGAAGCCTACAGGCATAGTAACTCTAAAGCAATTAAACTTTCTGCTGCATTTATTCCTTTGATTAGAATACTAGTTTTAGTAGGGTTCACCTCCTTGTTGCTGTTGGGAGGAATGGCAGCATTTTCTGGAAAAATCTCTGTAGGTAATTACAGTATTTTACTCGTTTTAGTTCAGCACTTGTTGTGGCCATTAGTAACAATCGGAAGAATATTTGACGAATATCAAAGGGCAATGGCTTCTACAAATCGCGTGATGGATTTGTTGGATACTCCTATCAAAATTTATACAGGTAATATACCGTTACCTATTCATAAAGTACGTGGAGAAATTGAATACAAGGAAGTCACTTTTGCTTATCACGATAGACATCCAGTAATTCAAAATCTATCCTTGCATATTCCAGCCGGAAAAACTATTGCGATTGTTGGTTCTACAGGTTCTGGTAAAAGCACTTTAGTGAAAATATTGTTGCGATTTTATGAAGTTTCTGCCGGAACAATTACTGTTGATGGCATTGATATCCAAAAGTTAAATTTACGCGATTTGCGCCGCAGCATTGGCTTGGTAAGTCAAGATGTATTTTTATTTCATGGCACAGTAGCAGAGAACATTGCCTACGGTACTTTTGATGCCACAGATGAATCAATCATTATGGCAGCTAAAGTTGCTGAAGCCCATGAATTTATTATGCGACTGCCTCAAGGTTATGAGACGATTGTTGGAGAACGAGGGCAAAAATTATCTGGTGGACAACGCCAGAGAATTGCGATCGCCAGGGCAATTGTCAAAGATCCCCCGATTTTACTTTTAGATGAAGCCACATCAGCAGTTGATAATGAAACTGAAGCTGCAATTCAGCGTTCGTTAGACCGTATTACTGTTAATCGAACAACGATCGCGATCGCTCATCGTCTTTCCACTATCCGCAATGCCGATTGCATCTATGTCATGGAACACGGACAATTAGTGGAATCAGGAACCCATGAACAATTGCTAGAGAAAAACGGTATTTATGCTAGTCTCTGGCGCGTGCAGTCAGGGTTAAAGTGAGCGGACAAAGGCAGCATAACTGCCTTTGTTCAATTAAAAATTTTCATGATGCTCCCAGTAGATATCTGTATAAGTCATCAAGAATAGCATTCGCTGCTAAAATGTTGCCTCCATACCAATAACCAGAATCAACTGTGTACACTCGATTGTTTTTGGCTACTTTGAGTAATTGCCACAGTTGGCTTTTCTGATATTTTTTGAAGTTTTCTTCAGCGCCGGGATCTAACATTGCAAATAAAACATCTGCATCCAGTAAGTCTACACGTTCTAAGCTGACCAATACAGAATATGTATCTGGACTGGTAGTAGCCTGAAGTTGATGCCTGGGTGCAGAAAGCCCCACCTCCTTTAAAATCCATCCAGAAAAAGAGAATATGGTATCAAACTGTGGATTATGCAAGCCTGCATAGAATCGGCTTGCCGAAACCTCCATTGTCCCCAGTTTTTCTTTTATCAGTTTTTGGAGTTGTCTCACCCGTTGTTGATACTGTGCAAGCGCATCATCAGCCTGTTCAGTTTTGCCTAGTATTTCGCCGACTTCCCGCAAAGAATCTTTCCAACCATCTTTGAGGTATTTTGCTTCCAGTTTCACTGTGGGAGCTATCTGGGAAAATAGCTTGTAGTTGTCAGCAGTGAAGTAAAATCCCAGAATCAAATCTGGATGCAACTGTACTATCCTTTCTATATTGACCTGGGATGACTTGCCGATAGAAATTATCTCCTCTATCTTCTTCCCTGCAAACTGCCGTCCTCTGCTACCTGCAAGATTTGATTCTGCTGCTGCTATTGGCTGCAAACCGATTCCTAGCACTGCATCTAAGGCTCCTTCATCTGTTACGATCACACGCTGGGGTTGAAGAGGAACGCAAGTTTCTCCTAGTTCATGCTGAATGACTCGACACTCAGAACTGCCTAAGTGTGTCTTGGAGATGTCAGTTTTTTGAATAGCTTGAATGTCGCAAGCTGTAATCCAGAGTAAAAACAGAGCGATGAGGAACAATGGTTGAATACAAAGATGCAGTTGATTTTTCATTATGGCCTAAGCAGCATTCAACAGACAGTGCTAAAATCTCCAGGAGACAGAACCAACCACAGTTAATGGATCACCTGGAAATACTTCTAGGTCATTCCGGGCACTTTCAAAATATTCGATGTTAAACAGGTTCTTGATATTAATAGAAGCACGGAAGTTGTCTTCCTGATAAAAAATCGCGGCATCTGTCCTTACGTAGCTTGGCAAAGTAAACGTGTTAGCTATATCTCCCTCACGTTCTCCAACGTAAAACAGCCCAAAACCAAATCCCAATCCCTGTAAATCTCCCCTCTGAATTTCATAAGTAGTCCACAAGCTAGCACCAAATTCAGGAACGTTATTGAGTTTATTACCTGAAAAATCGGCGTCTTCTGTAACTTTGGCATCAGTATATGCTGCGGAGGCAATAATTTTCCATCCAGGAAGTATTTCCCCAGCAATATCCAATTCCACACCTTGACTGTTTTGTTCACCCGTTTGCACTGAAAAACCAGCATTCTCTGGATCATCAGCAAGAACATTAGAACGAGTGATATTGTAGTATGCCAAGGTTGCAGAAAGCCTATCAGTTAAATCTGTTTTTACACCAACTTCCCACTGAGTACCACGCTCTGGCTGAAATAATCTTCGATCAAAAGCTGTTCCCACAACTTGTTGAAATGAGCGAGTATAACTTGCATAGAGTGAAACTTCGGGAATGGGTTGATAGACAATCCCAAATCTAGGACTAAAGGCTTCATCTTGTTGGAAAGAAGGGAATGAATCACCAAAACTATCTACAAATTCGCTTCTTTGATTGATCAGATCGAAACGTCCACCCAACAAAATTTTCAGGTTATCTAATAGAGTAATTTGGTCTTGAATATAGATGCCTAAAGCTTGATTAGTTTCTTCAAAAGAAGAAGCCGTGTCAGGAATTCTCGCACCTACTTGATCACGACCGTAAACAGGGTTGAAGATGTCGATTGGTGTAATTTCTAAATCTACCCCGGAAGAGTTATAGGTATCTCGGTAGAGATCAACACCAAATAATAGCTTATGGGCGATACTTCCTGTCTTGAAGTTACCAACGACATTGGTGTCTAGAATGTAACTAGTACCGTCTTGTTCATCTAACTGGTTTTGTAAACGTTCCAGAGTGCGACCATCCTCTAGCAGTTCTAGAGGAAGAAAAGTGTTTTGAGGCTGACGGTAAAACGTGGCTCGAAATGCGTTGCGAAACTGCCAGTTATCATTAAAATTATGCTCAAATTGATAACCAATCCGCCCGATATTTTGCCCAACAAAATCGACAGAAGGCTCACCAAGAAAGCGCTCAATTGGAATATCACCGTTGGGATTGGGTAGGACAGTTCCTCTGGCTGGTAAACCGCGATCGTTTTTCTGCTCAACAACAGAATAACTTCCTTCTACGGTCAAGTTAGTATTCTCGCCCAAACGAAAGGACAAAGCAGGAGCAAAAGAATAGCGCGTGATATCAAAGAAATCAACAAAGGTTTCCGAACTAAACCCGTAGGCATTAAAGCGGTAGAGAATATTTTTGTTTTCATCAAGGGGGCCTGTTAAATCAACACTGCCAATGTATGTATTGAAATTTCCCAAGCCTAACTCTACAGCATAGCCAGGAGTACTCAGAGGTCTTTTCGTAGTAACGTTAATCGTCCCTCCTGGTGTACCCTGACCAAACAAAGCCCCTGCTGGCCCTTTGAGGACTTCTAGTTGCTCAACGTTACCAAGGCTTGTACCACCACTGCTGTACCTGTCACGCAAACCGTCAATTATGATGTTGTTAGTACCAAAGCCACCGAAACCACGTATTGTGTAGAAATCAAAGGGAGAGCGAGTAGATGCACCCGGTGTCACACCTGAAATATTCCTCAGAGCTTCATTGAGGCGCTGCACTTGCTGATCTTCGAGTACTTCTTGAGGAACAACTTGAATTGAAAAGGGAGTGTCTCGGATCGGAGTGTCAGTTCTAGTCCCAGTAGTGGCACTCGGAACGTTGTATCCGTCTTGCTCACCCGTCACCACCAGTTCAATCGGTTCATCAGTTTCTGCTGATGGTTGCTCTGGTTGTGTTTGACTTTCTGGCTGTGTTGGCGGAGGAGTTGGTGGCGTTTGCGGTTGCTGCTGTGGTTGTGGCGCGGAAGGTGCAGGCGTAACCGCAGGTGCAGCAACTTCAAAAATCAAACCATTATCACTATCAAACAACTCGATTGTCGGCGCACCCGTTTCGCCTCTGACTGTAACCCGAATAGTATTTGCATCCTGATTAGTCACACTTACCTCAGCAATTCCGGCAAGAGGTTTTTCTTGACGAAATGTATTGCCTTCAGGTAGGCGTAGTTGTGCGTTTGGTATGTCAGCAATATAGGCGTTGCCCTCATTCCTTCCCGATACTTGTAGTTGCTCTCCTTTGGAAGTCTGGAGAATTACATCCAGACCTTTTTCCGTTGTATTAATTTGAACTCCCGTCACTTCGATGACTTCTGTTACAGGTGACTGCACTAGCCTTTGGATAGTCTTAGGCACAAAGTCTATTTCAATTAGGTGGGGTATCTTTTTGATTGGCGCATTGGATGCTTGAAGATTCGCTTTTTTGTCAGATTGGGTATCCTCTGTCTTGACATCTAGAACTTGTACTTCCTTGCTGAAAGCAGGAGTTATTAACAATAAAGCCAACGAGGAACCTGTAATTAATAGACTTTGAATCAATGGCTGTAGCTTCATTTATTCCTCACACCTAGCTAAAACACTGAAAAAACTCAATTTGCAATTGTGGTCTAAATGCTAATAAATACTAATAATTTATTTATTAGCATTTATTAGCATTAGCGATATTTAAGAATAAACCGTATGTATTAACAATTTTTGGTTATGGAAGATACATTATTTCTCAACTAAAAGCTTATTTGCCTCTAAGGGGGAAGAATGAGTATTAAATATTACAATTAAATACCATACAAGAGGAATTAGTTGTAAAGCGCCTTAATTTAATTAACTTTAAGGTCATTTGGATATATTTGTACAAAATTTATACTGCCATTACTGGGCTGCAAAAGCAATTTTCAGTTACCTTCAGTACTAGCACCTATCTTAATGCTGATTTTATCTAGCTAATATACTGACTTTAGAAACGTAAGATTTTTGATCAACATTTATGAAAATAAAAAGAATTTTAAAGATAAAAGTTTGCATTATTGTGGTAAGAATATATTGAAACTAAATTGCAATAATTAGCCTCCATGAACTGTGTACACCAGGTTGAACCAAAATTTTGATGAGAAAACTGTTGGGCGATCGCACCCACATCTCATTTTGTGGGGTAGAGTCATAAACCGCCAAGACGCCAAGTGCGCCAAGAACAAGAGAAAAAGAGAATTTGAGAAGTTAATTCACCTGACAAAGTTGGTGGGACAGAGTAGTAGTGGTCTGGTAAGTCAATGCAAGCTAGGTAAACCTATTTCTAAACTTATCCTCTCTTTCTCTTCCTCTGCGCCCTCTGCGCCTCTGTGGTTTTTTATTTAACCCCTCAAAGTTAGGTTGTCAGACCAGTAGTAGTTCATCGCATTAATTTTGCTGGGCTACAAGATCCCCGAGTTCTTGAAGAAGTTGGTGATCTGACCCCTCACAACTTCTCATAACTTTTGCGATAGACCAGTAGTTTAGAAAACCTGCCGCTCCTGCAAATGAGCTAATATTTCCTGACGCTGACGCCAAACTGGATGCAATTGTTTTTTTGTAAACATCTGTAATTGCTTACCCACATCAGATGAACTTGGTTGCGATGCATTGCCGTAACTAGTGAGTGCCATTGCCCGTACTGGGTTAGAAAATTCAATGGCAGCAACATAGGAATCACCTGCAACGGCTTGGAACCGATCGTTTTCACTAGGAGCAAAGTTGAGTACACGGAAAATTCCCAAATCACCATCTCCACCATTGGCAGGTAAATCGACATCACCCAACTGTACCCGAAAAACATCCCCCCAAGGTACATCCAGCGCCCCATAAGTCTTTTCTACCTGTGCTGCTACTGCTTCGAGTGTTGCAACTGCACTTTTCGGATCAGCTAAGCCATCAGGGGTGGTGCGTGGGGAGTTTTCACTCCAAGGTTTACTAAATGCCTGCTCCCAGTCCATCTTTTCTACCCAAAGGGCAAATAATACTGCTCCTCGACTATCTGCATTAGCTTGCCGATCCCAGGCTTCTAGAATATTAGCTGCTCGCCGTCCTATGTCCTGACCGTATTTGCGGGCAGCGGGGATTAAATCATCCAAAAGCCGATCAGCCAGTTCCATGCGGGTAGAATGCTTGTATGCAATCATTTCATCAAAAGAAATTTTTTCATCTTCATCCAGCATTCTTACAGAACGTTGCGAGCGGAAATCCATGAAACGAGGCGCCATGTAAGGTGGGTAATTATCTGCTTTGATGGCGGTTGGAAATGTGGTTGTCCAGGGTGGGTCATTGGTATTTTGTAACCAACCGCTCTTGGGGTCAACTACGCGCGGTAAATCTTGATATGGATGGATTTTTGTCCACAAGGTTTTGGATGTGTTGCCTGGAATAATGCCTTCCCAGTAGGCAAAATCACCATTTGAGCGCACTGGAACTTGACCATTGAATAGGTGCATAATATGCCCTTTTCTATCGGCGTAGATTACCGTAAACATCGGTAATTGCAATCGCTGAAGTGCCTTTTCAAACTGGCTGAGGTTTTGAGAACGTGCCATGTCCCACCACTGCTGAAGGACGCCGGGTTGGTCAAGACCGACAACTCTCAGGGCAAAGGCTTTATTATTTTTCTCAAGGACGACGGGGCCATGGACAGAAGTTTTGACTACTAATGGTTGTTCTTGCCAAGAACCATTTTTCTGCTTCACCTTCAAGAAGAGGGTTTTGGAAAAGAAGTTGCGAACTTTGCCATCAAAGCGATAACCGTTACCTGCCAATGTCAGTTCATAAACATCCCAGCCATCGTGGGTATTAACGGTGTGAGTCCAACCTAAGTTGTCGTTAAATGCGATCGCCAACACCGGAACACCCACAAGTGTTGCTCCGTAAGCATCGATTCCAGGTGCGGTGATTTGAGCTTCATACCACAGGAATAAATCTGACCAGGGTAGGTGTGGGTTGGCTAAAAGCATTGCGTTTCCACTAGCAGAATGACTAGGTGCGATCGCCCAACCATTAGACCCTGCTTGTAATTTTTGTTGACTCAGTCCTGTTACTTGTTCTGGATTGACTACAAAAGTGAAGTGGAGTACTCGATGCAGATGAGCCATGACATCTTCTGCCTTGACTGGTAGCACCACCTCAACTTCATCATTAATCAAGTTACCGTGTTGGGAAGCATAGGCATTGATCCCAGCAGCAAAAGCATCAAGATAACTACGAAAAGTAGAGTTCTGTGCCTTGTACCAAGTACGAGCGCGTTCTGGTATGCCTGTAGTCAACACCCATCGGTCTGAGTCTAGATATTCCTCTCCCCAGTATTCGGCTGCACGTCCCCGTGCTTGACCGTAGAGACGTAAAAGCAGGTCTCCATGGCTTTGCATTTGTGCCCAACCGAAGGCATAAAATGCACTCCGGTTATCTTTCCCGTAGATGTGCGGTACACCATAGGTATCCCATAATATTTCTGTAGATTTGGCTGGTACAGCTGTAGTTTGGCTCCCTACAATCACAATAAGTATTAAACCGAGTATCAAGGGTAAAACGCGTCTTGATACTCTTTTGTAAACCGTGGATAAAAAGTCAATCCTCATTACCACCACCGTGTGCAGGTGTAACGCCTGGTGACTGAAACTGCTAAGCAAATGTGCATATAACTTTTAGACCTCTTGCAAAATTATCTTTTGCAAGAAGTGTATTATTTCTATGACCGTCATTTGACTAATGACCAAGCAGATTCTCGTTGAGCTAACAACGCCACCTTGTTGAGAAATTATATCAGGGTTTGCAAGAAACTGGAATGGTATATTTATTGCTAGAAAAAAAGAGGAAATAGCTAAATAACCTACATAATAATGTAATCTATATATAAATTTATCAAGAAAGATTATCAAATTAGTACTTTAAAAACTGTTAAATATTGAGAGTGTAAATTACAAAACAAATAGTCCACAGAGTGTAAATTTTTCAAGCACAGCAAGATAATGACAAAAGCGACCACAGTGTCACCAAGAGGATTGAAAAAGCCACAAATGCCAACCTTACTTGGTTTGGTTCTGGGACTGTGTATCCTGCTAATTTGCTTGGTGTACAGTGTCACGCTAGGTGCGGCAGACATTCCTCTGAACAAGATTTTGGCATCTTTTATCGCCTTTGATGGTTCCTATGAACACTTAGTCATCCAGACAGTGAGATTACCGCGTGTGATTATCGCTATCCTTGTAGGTTCAGCCTTGGCTGTATCAGGAGCATTAATGCAAGGTTTGACACGCAATCCCTTAGCAGATCCAGGGATTTTAGGTATAGAGTCAGGAGCAGCACTGGCTGTAGTTGCCACAATTTTTATTTTTGGCAGTTCCAGCTTGAGTGTTTTAACCATTGTGGCCTTTTTGGGTGCAGGAGTCACAGCAACGTTAGTCTACTTTCTTGGTTCTCTAGGACGGGGAGGAGCTACTCCACTGAATCTCACAGTAGCAGGTGCGGCACTCACGGCTCTGATTTCTTCTCTCACTACTTCGGTTTTGATCGTCAGTCAACGAACTTTACAAGAAATTAGATTTTGGTTAGCTGGTTCTCTGGCTGGACGCGATAGTAACATACTCTTGCAAGCACTACCTTTCGTCATTACTGGATTAGTAGTTGCTTTTGCCCTTGGTAGGCAAATTACTACTATGAGTCTGGGTGAAGATGTAGCTAAAGGCTTAGGTCAAAAGACAGCTTGGGTCAAAATAGTTACTGCCATTAGTGTAGTTTTACTAGCAGGCAGTTCAGTCGCTCTTGCCGGGCCCATCGGTTTTGTTGGCTTAGTTGTTCCCCACATAGTGAAATTTTACATTAAAGCCGATTATCGTTGGATTTTACCTTATTGTGCCGTTTTAGGTGCGATTTTACTCTTGCTTGCAGACATTGCTGCACGCCTATTGCTCAAACCCCAGGAGCTACCTGTAGGTGTAATGACAGCACTGATTGGCGCTCCCTTTTTTGTGTATCTGGCTAAGTCTAAGGTGAAAAAATGAAGGTTGATTGGCTAGTCATTCGTTCCCAGGCGATTTCCTTCCGTATCGACCGACGCGTACCACTGGTGCTGCTATTTCTGGGATTAATCACTATAGTGGCGACGGTGATGAATTTGAGCAGGGGTGAATATCCAATCTCACCCTTGGATATCATCAAAACTTTATTGGGTATAGATACGGGAAACCCAGACCATGTCTTCGTGATTTATACTCTGCGCCTATCCCGTACTCTTGCGGCTTTGATGGTGGGAGTGGCACTGGCAATTTCTGGCACTATTTTCCAAGGTTTAACACGTAATCCTCTGGCAGATCCTGCTATTATTGGCGTCAATGCCGGAGCAAGCCTCGCGGCTGTTACAGTAATTGTACTGTTACCATCAGCACCAATTTATCCTTTACCATTGGCAGCCTTGGTTGGTGCTTTATTGATGAGTGTTTTAATTTACTCGCTAGCTTGGAACAAAGGCAGTTCCCCGATTCTATTAATTTTGATGGGTATTGGCTTGTCTGCGATCGCAAATGCTTTCACCAGCTTGTTGATTACGTTTGGGGATATTTATAACGTCAGTGACGCTTTGGTATGGTTGGCTGGCAGTGTCTACGGACGTACCTGGGAACAAGTATTTTCCTTCTTACCTTGGTTGATTGTTTTCGTACCAACGGCGTTGCTCCTAGCAAGGCATTTGAACGCTTTGAACTTGGGAGATGATGTCGCCAAAGGTCTAGGTACTCGCGTGGAATGGGAGCGCGGTTTACTAGTGCTAGTGGGTGCAGCCTTAGCAGGTGCAGCAGTCGCCACCGCGGGAAATATTGGTTTTGTTGGTTTAATCGCACCCCATATAGGAAGACAGTTGGTGGGTGCAAACCATCAAAGTTTGATTCCTACCTCAGCGCTGTTAGGAGGAATGATAGTTGTGATAGCAGACTTCCTGGGACGAACACTGTTTGCACCCATTGAAATACCTTGTGGGGTAGTGACTGCTGCTGTTGGCGCTCCTTATTTTCTGTATTTGTTAATTCGTAACCGCAAAAAATAAGAGACTGGGGACAAATCAATTCAAAATTCAAAATTCAAAATGGTTTCATTTATGAAAGGACTATCAACCAAAAGCCTGTCTTTAGCTTACGATGGTGTGCCAATTATCCGTGATTTGAATTTGGCAATCCCCAGTGGACAAATCAGTGTTTTAGTTGGTGCGAATGGTTGTGGTAAATCAACTTTGTTAAGAGGTTTAGCCAGGCTCCTCAAACCTCGTGGCGGCACGGTATATCTTGATGGAGAGTCTATTTTTAAGCTTTCCACTAAGGAAGTAGCGCAGCAGTTGGGTATTTTACCCCAAGGGCCAGTTGCACCAGAAGGGTTAACAGTAAGAGATTTGGTAGCACAAGGGCGTTATCCTTATCAAAATTGGTTGCAGCAGTGGTCAGCAAAAGACGAAAGGATTATACAACAGGCACTAGAGATCACAAATTTGCTGGATTTGGCAGAGCGAGAATTGGACACTTTGTCTGGCGGACAAAGACAACGAGCTTGGATTGCGATGGCGCTAGCGCAAGATACAGATATTTTACTTTTGGATGAACCTACTACTTTTCTAGATTTGGCGCACCAAATAGAAGTTTTAGATTTGTTGTATGAGTTGCACCAAAATCAAGGACGGACTATTGTTATGGTGCTGCATGATTTAAATCACGCATGTCGTTATGCTGATTATTTGGTTGCTGTCAAAGATGGTCGAATTTTTACGGCGGGGGAACCAAAGCAGGTAATGACTGAGGAGATGGTACGAGAGGTTTTTGGGTTAGAGTGTCGTGTTGTTAATGATCCAGTGGTGGGAACACCGATGTGTGTGCCGATAGGGCGTAAGGGAGCAAGGAAATTACAATCAAACAGGCAGGGGACTGAGCCTCCAAACTCTAGTTACCAGGTTGAACCTAGTAACTAGAATTAGAGTGTTTCCCTAGTGGTCTGTCAACCTAACTTTTAAGAATCGGTATAATCTATCTTTGCATAGCTAATTCTCTCAAATTCCCTGAGATTCAAAATGTCACTGCTATCACTCTCTTGGCTACGACGGGCATAATGTCTGTTCAGACAAGCTTGATTATAGTCATAAATTTGCACAGCTCCCACAGATAAATTATCTTCTTCTGGTCTAGGATTTTCTTTAAAAGCATTTTCTAAATCAGTAAGCAGATTTGGAATTTTCTCTTCAGTATCTGGAGGTAATTCTGCAAGATAAAGAAAGGATACAGCCCGTAACAGTGCTGGCATCTTTCGGTCTATGGCACAATTCAATAATATTTTGGAAAGTTCTATATCTTTACCACCATTTTCTTCTTCATAATAATTCTTTACTTCCTTAAAGAAATTTTTCAGGTATTTCACTGTGTCACTCGTGTAGACTTTTACTTTTTGTTCTGCTAATTCTTGTGCAACTTGATTTACCAATTCTATAGGTGTGAGAGTCATAGCTCTCTCATTCAATGCTAATTCCAATTCTCTGACTTTTTTTAATGAGGAAATTGAGCTATCTATGATGTCGCTAAATAAATCTCTAAGCTTTCTTGTTAAGTTTGCATCTAAATGTTCTTCTTCTTTAACTTTATCCAGAACGTCACAAGCTCGACCAACGACACCTACCTCATATTTATCTTTATTTTCCAAAATATTGACCAGTGTCGAGATTGTTTGCATACTCAAATGATGCTTAGGCAATTTCTGAGAGGAATGTAATTGCAGAAGTAAAAATACAAAAATTGTTCTCCGCTTATATACTTCATATTGTTTCCATTCTTCACTTTGATTTTTTAAGTTTGCACTTTCTCTTTCCAAAGTCTCTAATAATTGCAGCAGTTTACGTTCAGTTTCTTCACCGGAACACTCTCCAATGGCATACTGCAATGCGTAGGCTCGCCAGGTTTTATCATAGCTCAATTCTCCTTGTGGATATTCCGCCAATTCCTTACATACATCTTTAAGTAATTTTCGATTCAGTTTTTCTTCTCCACTTTCTCCACCATCATCTTCAAATGGTGTCTGAAAAAATTGAAAAATTCGGAAAAAGAATTTGGCTGTTTCATCGTAATCGGTTCTCATAAATATATCCATTAAAAACCGATAAAATTCTTTACGCGTTTCCCAGTCTAAAACCCCCGGTCTTCTGAGCAAATCTTTGATAATCAAACTCATAGATTCGGCAGTATCAAACATTCTATCCAGTTCATCTGGTGAATATTCTTCGACAAAATCTTTTAAATCTTGATTTACTAATTCTGGTTGGCGATGGATAATCGAAGTAATCAGAATTGCCCTTTTCCAAACTTCTACTCTTTTCCAAACTTTATAGTTGCTACCATTAAAAAGCCAGTATGCTAAGGAGGAACGGTTACGCAATTCTGTTAATCTGTGAGCAGCCAAATGAGTGAGATGGGGTTCATTAATGGTAAACTTATCCTTACCATCTAATCGCATAATAAAAGGCAAGCGTTCTAACATTAAACTTGTAATGCGTTTAGCACGCATTTCAGGAGTTTCACCTTCGGGTTCTACAGGCATGTTGAGTACCCATGCCTCAATTTCTGCTGTATCAATTGGTCGCTCTTTTTCTATTATTTCTAAGGCCCATTTACTCAGTTTTGACCAAATTTGATTCTTAGAAATATCAGTACCTGGGAAATAAACAGAATTTTGTAGAGATTGTCCGATACTTCTAGCCTCGGGCCATCTAATAATGTTGAGTTCTAGGCTTTGATGCTCAAGGTGGACATCAGTTGTACCTGGCATGTATCCTTCTAAAATTAATAAGGCAGCAAGTACAAGATGTAAGGGATTACGTAAAAAATCTCCCTTTTTTAATTCTTGATGATGAAAATTTTCAATAAATCGAATACATTGCTTAATATTAGTTTCCAAAGCTTTTTGTTCTGTTTCTGTTCCTTGTGCTAGAGAAAGATATAATCTGTTAACTAGCTCCTTTTGTTCATCACGAGTCAAAGGACTGAGTTGACAAACTATTTTATTTTTTATTTGCTTGAGAAGTGAATCTTTAGCATTACGATATTTGTCTGGACGACTTGTGAGGATAAAGGCACACTGTTCGTATTGGAGTATGAGAGTTTCTATATCTCTGAGTGCTTGATCACGACGAACTTCATTAGGAATCTCATCTAATGCATCTAACAAAAAAAGTACTTCGCCTCTTTTACAAGCTTCTAGAAACAGTTCATCATTTAAGCCTGTACCAAAATAGTTATGGTAGTCTGCTATGGCTGCTAAAACGGGGTGTCCAAAGCGCTTAACTGTTTCTTTGGCTGGTGGTTCATTATATTGAATTAGTGGAAATATAATTGGGATTTTTGTGCCAAGTTGATATGTCTCGTCACGTTCTGCATTAAATCCTTGAGCATCAACAATCCATCTAATTAAGAAGGTTTTGCCACTACCAGCAACTCCTAATAAAACTATTGGGCCTTTTTGAGCTAACTGTGGTAAGTCTGCTAGCTTGACATTATCTATACTTAATAAATCAGTATCACTCAAAATTTTTACTCCCCGATCCACAAAAGCGTCTTTTGCTGATATGGATGTGGTGGCTATATGAGGCAATAATAACCAAGGAGATATACTTCCGCGACTAATTCTTTGGAGTTGTAGAAAGAGCTTTGCCTCTTTTGTGTAAATTAATGCTTTTCCTCTTTCTGATAAATTCAAAAGTTTTTGTTGAGCAACCTCTGGAATTCTCTTTGTTTCTCCTTTTTCCCACCGACTTACTGTTTTCATGGCAACACCAAGTTGATCGGCGAGCTGCTGTTGGGTGAGTCCCAGTTGCTCGCGGATTTTAAGAATGTCACTACCTTTCATAATTCAAAATTGGGTAGATACAAGTTCCTTGTAGGCAACTTTCTTTTATCTTAGTTATCCTCAAGGTTGTTTTGTTTTGATGAGAAAAAATCAAATGGATTTTATTAGTAACTTATGCATGGACAAGCGATCGCACTATTACGAACGATGTCTTGTTGATGATTGGTGGTATCCCCAGAATTACCTCCAATCAGGAATTCGCCAGTATGACTGAGTACTTGGGAATGTGGACAGATAATATCTAGGTGATATTGAGTACAGGTTGTCAACCCAAATCCCCAATGGATAGCTCCATACTCAGCGCCATACACTTCGTTCATTGCATTGTTACCTGGCCACAATTTGAGTGCGGTGTTAATCCCAAATCCCACCTCCCAAATCAATTGATAATGAGGATCTATAGTAAATAGATGCTCAAGTGCTGATTTTGCTGCTTCTACTGATGGATGAGTCGCCTGTAATTTTGCGATCGCACCATTCTCAACTGTGGCGATTACAGCATGTTCTTTCAGGGTTGATAGCTGTTCGTAAATGTAAGCTTGTTCTGTTCGCCTAGAAAAGTCTTTACCAGAATGCAGAATTGGATAACCCCAAAATGCCAACTCCCCATTAATTTCTAGTCTGCATTCAGGACTAAATTTGCCGTGGGTTAATGGTAAAACACTCAGTTCCCCGGATGGAACTATCTGCTGTTGACCCCAATCTAAAAACCCACCTTGCTCAAACCACTCGTATTCATCAGCCAAGTGGAAAAATTTAGCTGAAGTTTGATAGCGTTCATCAATAATATGCAAATACTCTGATTGCTCAATATTATCAAAAAAGTGGTTGGCAAATGCCCGTTGAGCTTCTGAGTCAGTTGCTTCCATTACATTCAGAAAATGTGCGATCGCTGCCCAAGAAGTAGGGGTAGAATTAACTGCCATAATTGCCAGTTTACGCAAACCAAGTTGCTCTGACTCTACTGCACAAATGTAGTGTTCTGGACAAATAACTAGAATATGGGCAGGTTCTTGCGTTTGCTGAATGACCTCTGTTAAACTACCGCCAGCGTAAGTGAGAATTTGATAAGATTTATAAGAATTCTCCTGTTCAATAGCAAAGGCATTAACCAAATCAACTTCAGTTACAAGGTAAAAGTTGCATTCTTGAGTAGAACCAAACTGAAGATACTTGTGTGGGCTAATCGCTATTTTCTCTTCCATATTGCAGCGCTCCAGTTGGTAAGACAGTTAATTATAATCACCAAAAACTAGCAACCACAGGAATTAGGCTGCAAAATAAAGCTTCTGTTGCTTTCCTCTCTTGATAAGTAGAGTTATTTCAATAGCTCACACCTTGCACTTAGCGCTTTTATTACCACGGCCATATAATCTCAACTTTTCTGTGTGGGGGCGAATTATATTGACTCTGAACTGAGTGCAAAATTTGAGATTCAGAAATAGTCTTTACTTGCTCAAGAGAGAAAAAAGCTTTGTAAGTGCAAGCAGACACTCGTTGGACAGGTTGTGATTTTAATTACTAAGTATTTTTCCTCAGATGGAATATACTTAGACATTTAAATCACATTTAGCCAAGGAGTGAGCCTGTATACTGTCCATTTGTGTTTCTTTTGATACGTTTTTTCATTTGGTTTATTCCGTTCGATAAAGACAATTTATCGTAATTGAAGGCTTATTTTATATAGCGTTTCAATTACTTGTCCCATGTTATCCAATTAGTGTTGGACACACAAGATGTTGTATTAAGATTTCATCAATATAGAGAAAAATACTTAAGTGGAAATACTCTTATTTTCTCTGTCCATATAAAAGTGGACATTTTTTAGACATAAAATATTGAATGTCCAATCTCGGTTATAGCACAAGAATGCATAATTTCATCTAGATGTCATACAAAGCTTGATTTTCACGAGCTTGTTAATTGTCAAGAAATGTTTCATCTGAGGGGGTGACAACCGCAGTCAACTTGTGGCAGGGCAAGCCTTTCAGGTGACGGACGCCCTCAAAGATAAAAAGCAACAGCAAGATTTTTCTTATTCATCAGCACTCAAAACTCCTATTTTCACAAAGCGCGATCGCGCTCAATTAATTCTCATCTTTTCAGCAGTGATTAAAGTGAAAGGCAAGCCAAGCCTAAGTTACATCCCCCTTGTCACCCCCT
>NZ_AJLK01000085.1 GCF_000317205.1 Fischerella muscicola PCC 7414
CAGATGTTTCATATCGATGCGATCGCTGTGTACCGTTGCGATTAATAAGTACCTAGATGGAATTAATTACACAAATTGTATTTCTGTTCTCTTGTCAATTGACTTTATATTGTCCAATTGAGACGAGGACAAATTAGCTCACAGTCTCAAGCGACTTTAAGGTATTAAACAATACATCAAATATGTCTTATTTAAATTAGACATATGTAAGACAATAAAACTTGACTGTCTTAATTAGTGTGCTGTAGTATATGTACATCAGATAAAAGACTTTGGTTGTGAGAGTGATTGTGGAGTTATGTGTAAGTGATATGACAGGTTTACATGCTTGTCAGCTATCACATCATGTCTCTGCTACGAGTAGCAGCAATATCTAAGCCTGTTGGAGACCCATATGATATGTCCCTCAAACTCTCATGAATTTTTCAATAGTTCAAATACCTTCAAGACAAATTTGTGTATTGAAAATATAGCTATTGAAGATTCGCCTTTTTTCGCAAAACCACAGCCAGTCAAGAAAGACAGTTTTCTCACACAACATTGGTATGACTTACCTCCAGTTTTCTCCCATATCAACTTGCGTGTAATCGAGATGCTTTGTGAAACCCAACATGGGGAGTTCACAATTAGCTGCAAAAAAGGCAACTATGAAATCATTGTGGAGACGAGTGGGCATGTGCGGCAACGCTATTACTTAACAAAAACAGAAATAGAAGATCTTCAAAAAATTTACTACCAATACACACAAGTTTGGATTGCGTGGTGGTCTCGTCATAATTTGTAAATAGTTGCATTTAAAATATGAAAATAACTCTGCAATTTGAGAGGAAAGATAGTGAAGCAGGGTTACTCATACCAATTATTTATGAAGATGCACAGAATATAAAAAATGAACCGCCAAGAACGCCAAGAAAGCCAAGAGTGGAGGGTTACTCATTTAGTACGGCTTCACATTAAATTGGTATCAATAGAATATCTATAAATCTAAATATATAAGGCTTTTGGATAAACGAGAAGTTTAGCAAGCTGGAGAGGTGTAAAAATACTTCCCGGCTTTTTTGGTCTAAATATATTCCATCAGGATATTGTCATGAAAAATAACAATCCATTCGCCATGATTGTGTTGGCGATCGCCATCATATTTACTATTAGTAAACACATCGAATCCAACAGCAATTCTTATCAAACCACAGTGTTTGCTAATCAACAGCATTCACTCAGCTACCAACCCAAAATTTACATTGCCTTACAAACGAATTCCCCCGAAATGACAGACTTTGTTCAAAGTTTTGTAGATTTGGCGGCGCGACAAACAAATAATCAATTAACATCAATTGATATTTTCGCTGGAGATAAAGTCGAAAACCTTTATTCTCAAACAGCTAGTCGTCGTCAATTGCAAGAATTAATTGAGTATTTAGATACTCAACCATCATCTGATAAAGCTTTGATTCAAGCTATGCAACGCTTCAAAGATGAAGTGGAGCAAAATCCAACGCGACCAATTTATGGGTATATCGTGACGCAGGGAACAGCTGATCGTGCTTCTTTAGCAGCTATTCGTCAGATTTGCGAAAAGCTAACTAAAACAGACTCTAACAAAGCTCATCTTTTCATCATCGGACTAGCAAAAGAAAACCGTCTACCAATGTCCAAAGCTTTTGCACCCATCAGAAAAAATGTGCAATTTGCAGGTACAAAGCAGCAAGAGTGGCAAGAACTGATGCAGTTTTAGGAGTTAAAAAATGGGATTTTGGAATTGTTTGTTTGATTGGATGTATTTGGACACTCCCCAAATTCCTTGGCGTTGGGGAATATGGGAAGTGGAGAGTTTATTTGAAAATCGTCACACTCTCCCCTTAGCAAAATTTCTAGAA
This sequence comes from Fischerella muscicola PCC 7414, assembly GCF_000317205.1. Taxonomy (GTDB): domain Bacteria; phylum Cyanobacteriota; class Cyanobacteriia; order Cyanobacteriales; family Nostocaceae; genus Fischerella; species Fischerella muscicola. The sequence goes on from NZ_AJLK01000085.1 coordinate 1,878, forward strand.
ACCAAAGAACCGCAACTGTTGGCGCAGTGGTTTGCTACTGTTGCTCCCGCAGCCGCACAAGCACGTCAAGCAGAGGTTACTCTTGATAATTTACGTTTACAGAGAAACCAACTAGCAGCTAAACTAGCCGAACTCGAAGTTTTGGATACTGAAGAAGCAGATTTTCTCCAACGCGATCGCACACAACCAATAAATTATTGGGAATGGCTACTCACCATTGGTTTGTCTTTGATGCTGTTTGTAGGTATTGCAGAAATATTACTCCAACTTGACTTAGGTAAGTTGTCTCCGAAAAAAATGCCCTTATTTTACTTGGCTTTGCTAGGTGCAATTTGTCTCACCGCAGGCGCAAAGTTAATGGTAATTCGCTGGGTAAAAGCTACCCGTAGCTATGAACCAAAACGCAATTTTTTCGACGATCCAAACTACGCTAATCCCGTTCCCTTTTGGTCGCGTCTCACCTCGGGTGATAGTGCAGTCTGGTTAAGTATAGCGATCGTGGTGTTAGAAGTAGCATTTGCTGCACCAGGATTCATTGAGATGCTACCGCACAAATTGCAAAAACAATTACTCATCCAAATGACAGCGTTTTTAGGTACAGGAATTGCAGCCATGATCAATATTGGTTTGGCTTGGGGAACAGCCTTGAACGAAATTCGCCTTGAACAAGAACTCACCAACGTCAGAACTCAACAGTTAGAGTTAACCTGGCAACAAGCCAAACAAGGAAAAATTGACTATCAAAGGCAAACAGAAGTTGCCAAAGTATTGTTGAAAGTACTTACCCAAGACTTAAAAGAACAACAGCGCATAGCCAAAGACCTCAGAAAACGGGCGCGACTAGAACACAAACGCTGGGAGATGACTGTCAAGAGGCGTTTTCGCAAATGGCTCAATAGCCATCCCAAAAAATGGCAAAGTTTCAAGGAATTCTCCAGCCAGGAAAACACACCTAACGGCAATCAGACATTTTCTAGAAACATTAGGGAGGTAGATAGCGATGAACAATAATGATAAACAACTGCCAAATCCGAATAAACCACAAGTAAATGTGGAATTACCAACAGAATTTGGAGGCAGAAAAATTCAGCAACTAGATATTCAAGGTCATACAACTCATCCACACGCTGATTTTAACTGGCATCTCCTGAATCAAATTGGTCTTCCTGCCAGAGTACCTGATGTTTTAGCCGATTTAATTCTGTGGCTAGCTGCAAGCACCTTCATTGGTTCAGTAGGCAAGCTATTAATTCAGTTGCCAGGCGTCATCGTCATTATAGGTGTTGTCTTAATTATTTTGTTTTTTCTCAGTATCTACGTACTCAACACGGCATCACAAGCTAGTATTCGTTGGTCTTTAGTATACCGTTGGATTTTGATTTTTATTGGAATTGGTTTAGGAGTTCGCTAATGTCTCAAATTTATCTTGCTCAACAACAAAAATGGCTGGATGACTATCACCACTCTACCAGAGCAGCGATAGCTGGATTAATTGTAGGCTGCGGTATCTATATTATTGGTGTATATAACAATCAACCTTTGGTTAGGTCTGCTTGCTCACTTCTGGGTGTAATTTCTGCCTATTCAGTAACACAAGTTCGATGGGTGGCAAGAAACAATCATGCCATCCTTGAAGCAAGTAGAGATATTTCCGCCCAGGCTACTCTTGATCATTTATTCTTGGGTGTGCGTCCAGAGGTGATTTCCCAATCTGCCGAAACTGTGGAAGGCGTTACCATGTTACCGTTTTCTCCTGGTTTAACTAACGAACACAGATGAACACCGATGGATTATGGGTTTGCTGTTAAGTTAATCTGCGATCGCTATTTTCAAGAAAGATATCAGCTAGGGTAGTAACGCATTATCTTTGATATCATTGGCGGTGCGTTAGGACTAATATCCATAACGCACCCTACTGGACTACATCGGTGTGCATCTGTGTTCATCGGTGGTCGATTTCTCAAACATAATATTGTCATAGCATTAATTCACATCAGGCATTATCATTAATTCCTCGCCGATTGCCACACTACCACTACTAATTACCTGCGCTAAAACACCAGTCTGGGTATGCTGAAATTGCTCTTGCAAAAGAGACAATAACCTCATATCTCGTTCTCCAGTTTCAGGATGAACATCTATATTTAAGCAACGATTAATTCTGGCTGTCACAACTATTCGGGCTGTTCCCAGTTGTATTTCTTGCCCCACCCAGTCAAATTCCTCCCAAGCAGGGACACCTTCTACAACAATATTTGGGCGGAAGCGCCGTACGTCTATTGGCTGCCCAGCTAATTGACTTAAATTGTCAATAGTTGCTTGACTGACGAGGGAAATATGTACTGCTTCCCGGTCGGGATAGCGAGTTTTGTCAAATTCCCCAACTAGCTGTAGAGGTGCGCGGTTAGGGTGTCTCGCAGCTTGACTAGGGTAAATTCCTGCTAGGTAGCCAGTGAAAAAAGCTGATATTAGATCCCTTCCTTTACTAGTTGTAGTATCAGCAACTAATAACTCTATACCTTTGCGCTTGACTGTGAAAATGCCAGTTTCTGGATTATAGAAACAATTCAAAGCTGCAAGTCCTGGCCAGTCGTTTTGCATGGCGAAGTTTTGCTTCTTCATCCAAGACACAGTAGTCAAGCTAGTATCTGTGGCGTTTTGCTTATACATCAAAGCAAAAGCGCGATCGCCTGGAATACCGTGTCCGACTTTGAGGTAGACGCGATCGCACTTGTGACTACTTAATCCTTTAACTGGATAAATCAATAATTGCTGAACAGATATTTTAGTCATTGGGGATCGGGGATCGGGGACAAGGGAAGGGGGAAAAGGGGGACAAGGAGGACAAGGAAGTATTTATCTCTTATCTTCCCCAATTCCCAATCCCCAGTCCCCGATCCCTATTCCTTAGCTGAACTAATCGGTTTTTGTCTTGCTGAAATATTCTTGCTATCTTGAGCAGAACCACCCATGATACTACGGAAATATAAACCTCCAACAGTCAATAAAAATACAATGTATCCTACTGCCTGCACAATATAGAGATGTTCTCTGTAGCCAAACAAGGCTTTGAGTACAATACCGGGGAATTTTTCTTCAGGTAGGATATTGGCTGTATTCCAAACCATTGGCCCTAGTATACAAGAATGAATTTTGGTAAACCTTTCGTAGTAAAAACAAAGGCTTTCGGAAGCACGATTACTGAGGGCATAATTAGCGGCAGCTTCGTCAAAATTATGTAATGCAGAAATTACTAATCCACCAACAATTAATACCAACAAAACACCCATGACCTGGAAAAATTGGCGGATATTAATTTTAACTCCCCATTTAAATAAAAGCACACCAATTGCTGCTGCAAGTGCAATCCCGCCAATAGCCCCAAGGGCAGGAATTAACCCCTGTTGAAAATTAGCAGCGATGAATAAAACTGTTTCAAAGCCTTCGCGGACAACGGCAATCAAAATTAAGCTAAAAACACCCCAGCCAGCATTAGTATTATCTTTTAAAGCTTCTGTTACCGCTCCCTCTACTTGAGCTTTTATAAATCTAGCTTGTTTGGTCATCCAGATCAGCATCCAGCTGAGCATGATAATGGCCAGTACACTAAATACAGCTTCCATCAATGGTTCAACAACAGATGTGTACTGGGGATTAATTGCTCCCAGTACTTGTATTACCCAACTAAACAACACGCCAATCAGCGCACTTAAGGCAATACCAACACCGACACCAGCATACACCCAAGGATTGAGTCGGGATTGTTTAGCTTTTTTCAACAAAGCCAAGACAATACCAACTACTAAGGCTGCTTCTACTCCTTCTCGGAGTGTAATTACAAAAGTAGGTAAAGCAGTACTAAAGTCCATCAGTTGTCCTTTGTCATTTGTTATTTGTCATTTGTCATTTGTCATTTTTCACTAGTTAATAACTAATGACTAATGACCAATGACTTGTGACTCTTAACTAAAATCGCGTAACATTTTCTTCAGTTCAAGATTATGCATCTCTTCCTGACCGATCATAGTTCGAGCGAATTCTTCTAGATAAATACTTGCATCACTAACTGTATCAAGCAATTTTTTATACAAATCTAATGCTTTCTTTTCGTGTGCCAAGCTTTCTTCCAAAATATGCTTCACTGAATGCTTGTAACTTTCTTCTATTGGGGCAATTTTCAGGCTAGGATGTCCATCTAACCCTGTGAGAATTTCTCCTACTTGTTGAGCGTGCAGCAAAGATTCGCTTGCCTGGGCCTTAAAGAAAGTTACAATCGGAATGCGATTGGGGCCAGTTACCATCAAAGAGTAGTGAGTGTAACGCACAACTCCTGCCAATTCAAACTCCATAATGGCGTTGAGTAGATCGATTGTCTTTTTTTGGTCAAGTTCTTGCATTAGTTCTTAATTTTCGCTAAAAGCCAGAAGTTTTCAGTGATGAGCTATGAGTTAGAGAGTCTCTAACTTTTGATCCATTTCTCAGTAAATTTTAAATTCTTAGTTTGGAACAAAAAGTCAATAGTAATCTAACCCTATGTATTATTGTGTTTGTAGTCAGGACTTTAGTCCATGTTGAGCAAAGATAGCACTGACTACAAACTTAATTATCGCTGCGCTTGGGTTTTGGCAGTGTCAATCACTTTTTGAGATTCTAATTCTATTGCTTTGACTTGTTTGGTAACTTCCTCAGGAGTATTGACTGGCTTGGCTGGTGGAATCACACTTGGCCAGGTTTTTTTCAGTTGCGCCATACTCGCCCGAATTGCTTTGTCTGCTTCCGGCTTATCTTTAGCCATCTGGCTAGAGATGCTTTTATACAATTCGTCAGCGTAGAGTACAAAGCCACGGGAATCTTGATATTCAATAGCTGCGGTGATTTTACCGTCGGCGACAGCTGCACCATATTCTGAGTTAGCAGAATCCAACAGGCCGTTAATTACCTGGAGGACAAATGATGGCTGGGTACGCTGAGTTTCTGGTAAGGCTGCGATCGCTCCATCCACCGACTGCATAGAAGTAGTAAAATTAGTCTTGACTTTGCCGTCTTTGGGGTTAGATTTGACCAAATCTTGCAAACTCACTAAAGTTGTCTTAAATTCTTTGACTTTGCGCTCATTTAATTGATCTTCCACATCAACATAAATCTCTTCCACTGGATGACCTATATGAGGTTCAGCTTGTTTCGGTTGATTTTGATCCAATAGCTCTTGCGCTACAATCAGATGTCCTTTCATCAACCCTAGCTTGGTCATGTAATCTATATCTTTGGCTTCCCCAGTCAAAACCACTTCCTGAACAGTTACTTGATCCTTTATTTTGTCAAACTGTTCTTGAGTAATTACCTTCTTGCTGACTAATTCCTCTGGACTAGCATAGGGACGATTTGCCTGAATTTTATTTGATAATGCTGGTACACCTAGCTGCGCTTCAAATTTATCTAACTCAGACAAAATAGCTGTATTGATATTAATTTGCTTTTTGCTACCATGACTGCTATGGCTTACTGCTTCTGTTGTTTGTGCAACAGAATTGGGAGTACTAGCTGCGGGTGAATTTTCTGTGGTTGAAGTGCCACCATTGTTACAAGAACTCAGAGTTACAATCGCACAAGCAGCGACTGCCATACACAGATAACGGAATTTTTTCATCTTTGCTCCTGAGGATATTTATACAGTTATCAGTTATCAGCTTTATAAGTGGGTATAAGTTCCCGACCGGTAAAGTTCATTGATTGAAAAGCAAGTAAATAAAGGACTTTTTAAGCTAGCGAATTGCCACGGTTACATTTGACATTTTGTTGTAGATTTTGCTAAGTTATTCTTGCACCTAGTGAAAGTTTTTATCAACTAGTTCACCATTGCAAGAGCTAAAATTTAATAATTAATTTCAATTTGATTGCTAGATAATTAAGATTTATTATCAATAATTCTTAACTGAAAGATAGCAAAATGATCTTAGTACTCGTAGCGAATTCTCATCGGAAAGACTCTGCGTCCCTCAGCGCTTACTTTGCGTCCCTCTGCGTTGAAAAATGCTACGATTTTACGCTTTTTGCTGTATTTTGAGAGTATTTCTCAGCCACAACTTCAAATAAGCCCATACACCCGTTTTCTGTGATCGCATCTTGGTGCGGGTGAAACATATACTTCCCTGGATAACGAAAAGCAAATTCTAAGATGTGCCTTTCTGCTACACCCATTGTGATGACATCGCTTTTTTGGCTGGGAGTAAGAGTCATTCCAGTCGGATAAACATCAAAAAAATTAGCGTGCAAGTGAAATGTCACTGCGGGGTCGAATTCAATAATATTGAGGACATACAATCGAATCAACTGATTTTGATAAATGCGGATAGGGTTATCCATGTAGTAATGGGGTAAACCATTAAAGGCGTAATATTCGTTGTGGTTATCATCATTGACGTCATACCCAGCCATCACCAATACAATCTCATCCGCTGCTGGACGAGGCTTAGGCGGATCGATAATGAACATGCCGTATAAACCTTTGGCAATATGTCGAGTCACAGGTTCAATATGACAGTGATAGAGATGAACACCAAAGGGTTCAGCGTCAAACTCGTAAATTGTGGCGCTACCGTTACTAACTGGACGCACGCCGTCCATTTCTGCTGGGTGGATACCATGAAAATGTAAAGAGTGGGAATGTCCAGCTTTATTCCAGAACAATATCCGCACGCGATCGCCTTGTTTTGCTCTCAGTGTCGGCCCGGGGATGCGACCATTTAAGTCCCAGATGTTGTAAGATACAGCACTATTGAGCTTAATCGCGGAAGTTCCAGCAGTGAGACGAAATTCCCGAATTGTCCGCCCATTTTCTTGCTTCAGTGTCCCATAATCAAAATTCCGCAATACTTGTATCGGGTTGACAGCACTGTTAAAATTTTCCTCTGCCTCCAAGGGTGGTACTCTTACTAACTGCTTTTGTGCTGCTAATTTATCCCATACCACAGCTGTTCCTGCGATGCCTGCACTGGCTAATCCTAATTTCAACAGTCGACGGCGATTTAAAAATTTCTCTTGATTGAGAGCTAAGTAGTTAGGCATGATTCTATCACGAATTATTTGCAGCAAAAAACAAACTGCAAATTTTTTGCAACTACTTTATATTCATATAGGAATTAAAAATAATTGTCAATTATTTTTGAGTGACTTTCAAGCCGCAAATATAGCGATTTTCCATTGCATACAATACACTTTTACCTCACACCCTCTCCTTGCTAAGGAGAGGGGCTGTGGGTGAGATTTGTAGTAAATGTTTAATTTTTTATTTATTTATAAATACATCTACCATAGGTAATACCATTTCACGTTAATCACGATCCATATAAATTTGTAGAGACGCGCCATGGCGCGTCTCTACACGCCTGTATTTGTATCAAGGTTTTAGTGAAATAGTATAAGATTATACAAAACTCAATTTATATTTTCTTTTTTACTTTAAGATAATGATAATCATTATATAATAAACTTGAAGATTAAAAACTGCCAATATAAACTAAGTCCTTATACATATTTATGGAATGGCTGATTTTGAGAATAATTCTTAAAGTAAAACGTATATTACCCGTCTTGCTGGGGATTTTTAGCTTTTATATAGTTGTAAGTGCAGCTGCACCAGCCTATGCAATGCACATTATGGAAGGCTTTCTACCCGTAGAATGGGCAGTTTTTTGGTGGATAGTAGCTTTGCCCTTTTTTGTGTTGGGGTTACGACGAATATCACAGATCACCCAAGCAAACCCGCAATTAAAATTACTCTTAGCATTGGCGGGAGCATTTACATTTGTGCTATCTGCCTTAAAAATGCCATCGGTGACTGGTAGTTGTTCCCATCCCACAGGCACAGGATTAGGAGCAATACTATTTGGGCCTTTGGCTATGTCTGTATTGGGTAGTTTGGTACTGCTGTTTCAAGCATTGCTCTTGGCTCATGGTGGTATAACTACATTGGGGGCGAATGCATTTTCAATGGCGATCGCAGGGCCATTTATTGCCTATTGGATTTATCGCTTGCTTGTACCAACAGGTAAACAAAGGCTAGCAATCTTTCTCGCCGCCGCGATCGCAGATTTGGTGACTTATGTTGTCACTTCTATCCAATTAGCTTTAGCATTTCCTGTGGCTACGGGCGGAGTCCTCGCTTCCTTTATAAAATTTGCAGGCATTTTTGCTATTACACAAGTTCCTTTAGCAATTAGTGAAGGATTATTAACAGTACTAGTGTGGAACTGGCTGGCTAACTATGGTCGTCAAGAACTGGAAATGTTGCAGCTAATCAAGCAGGATGAGTAATACCAATTTTGGATTTTAGATTTTGGATAAAAACCATTAATTGGCTATTCCAGAATTTTGAAACAAGACTCCCGCGTGCCAATTTGGTATAACTCAACTACTTGTAATCCAGCACAACGATGGGTTAGGATGCCAAAAAAATACATGAACATGTATTCATGTATTTTTAGCTGATATAGAAGTTTTTTATCGCCATAGCTAGCTATGTCCATGCATCACCACCACGGCCATCACCATCAGCCTACTTACAACCGTGCCTTTGTCATCGGTATTATTCTGAATATGGGATTTGTGATTGTTGAGGCAGTATTTGGTTTTCTGACGAACTCCTTAGCTTTAACTGCCGATGCTGGTCACAATCTCAGCGATGTACTGGGGTTAATACTTGCTTGGGGTGCAAGTTGGCTGGTCCGTCGTCGCCCAACGAAGCGCTATACTTACGGATTACGTCGTTCTTCGATATTGGCTGCTCTTGTTAATGCTTGTTTGCTATTGGTAGCTATGGGCGCGATCGCCATAGAAGCGATCGAACGCTTAGGCAGTCCAAAGCCAATTGCTGGAGGCACGATCATTACTGTAGCCCTTGTTGGGATTGTGATTAATGGCATTACAGCTGGGATGTTTATCTCTGGTAAAGACAAAGATTTAAACATTAAAGCAGCATTCCTGCATATGGTGGCTGATGCTTTAGTATCTTTTGGTGTAGTTTTAGCTGGTGTCGCCATTATGGTAACTAACTGGCTATGGTTCGATCCAGTAATCAGCTTAATTATTGTTGTGGTAATTTTAGTTGGCACTTGGAGGTTGTTGTCTCAGTCACTGGATTTAGTACTTGATGCTGTTCCTCAAGGAATAGATTTGGCAGCAGTCCGTACTTACTTAGCAGAACTTTCTGGTGTGGTTGCTGTGCATGATTTGCATATTTGGGCAATGAGTACTACTGAGTCAGCACTGACAGCACACTTAGTTATGCTTACTGGTAATCCTGGTGATGCTTTTTTATGTCGAGTCGCGATGGATTTACATGACAAGTTCGGCATTGAACACACCACAATTCAGATAGAAACTGGTAATTTTCTATTACCTTGCGCTCAGAAGAATTGTTGTGACTAGGGATATAGACTTACAAATAACTGTGGACTATTAACTTATGACTAATCAAAAATCAAAAATTCAAAAACATAAATGGAATAATTGGTTATTACTATTAGCAGTAGTTGCATTATCAGTAACACCCCTAATGCTCATTAAAGATGCAGAATTTAGTGGAGCAGATGGTCAAGCTGAAGAAGCAATTAAAGAGATACAACCTCAATATCAACCTTGGTTTAATTCATTAATTGAATTACCAAGTGGAGAAGTTGAGAGTCTATTATTTGCAGTGCAAGCGGCTGCGGGTGCTGGTGTAATTGGTTATGTAATTGGACTGTATAAAGGACGCTCAGAACAGCAAAATCATCGTAATGAAAATTCAGATTGACACCTTAGCTTATACTAATCGTTTGTGTTGGTTGCCACCAGAACAAAAACTTCTATTTGCCAGTGTCCTACTAATCATTGCTGCCTTTGGTCATCCTTTTATACAACTTATGATTGCTCTTTGGATGAGTATTTGGACAGTAATTTATGCAGGCATTCCTAGCAAAACATATTTAAAACTGATTTACGTTGCAACTTTTTTTTGGTTAACAAGTTTGCCAGCTTTAGTCATCAATGGTATTGAGGTATCTCATTTAAATTTAGTAGAACAGGACTCAATTGTAGGATTAACTTTTGGCAATTATTACTTATACCTCAGTCACCACGGGGCTTTACAGAGTTGGGCAATTCTAACGCGAGCTTTAGCTTCTCTTTGTTGTTTGTATTTTATCATTCTGACTATTCCTTTTACTGCACTCTTGCAAACTTTAAGACGCATTGGCTGTCCAGTAATTATTACTGAAATTTTATTACTGATGTATCGCTTTATTTTTGTACTATTAAGCACAGCTTCTGAATTGTGGATTGCTCAGCAAGCTAGGGGAGGATACCGTACTTTTGCTACTGGGATGAAAAGTCTAGCACTACTAATTGGACAACTACTCAAACGTACAATAGACAACTATCGTCAAGTTTCCTTGAGTTTAGAATCAAGGGGCTTTAATGGAGAATTGCGGGTTTGGCATCCCCATCGCTATCATCAATCAAAGCGATATATAATAGAGGCTATTTTTGGCTGTGCTTTATTAATAGCATTAGAATGGGGGCAGAATGCAGGAATGGTTACTAGAATTTGAACAATTACATTACACTTATTCAGGAGCTAAACAAGCGGCTATTAATAATCTCAGTTTAAAAATTCCTGCTCAAAAAAAGTGTGCATTAATTGGTCAAAATGGTTGTGGAAAAACCACTCTATTTTTATTAGCAAATGGTTTATACAAACCAGATAAAGGAAGAATTATCTGGCAAAGTAAACCACTACAATATGACCGTAAATCCTTAGTGCAATTGCGTCAAAAAGTTGGCGTAGTTTTCCAAGATCCAGAACAACAACTAGTGGCTTCTACGGTGGAAGAAGATATTTCTTATGGATTGTGTAATTTAGGTTTACCGGAGATTGAAATTCAACAGCGAGTCGAGCAAGCATTAATTGAATTTGATTTAATAGAACTTGCTCAAAGACCTGTACATCATTTAAGTTTAGGTCAAAAAAAGCGAGTATCTATCGCAGATGTAATGGTGTTAAAACCAGAATTATTATTGTTAGATGAACCAACAGCCTATCTAGATAGACTGCATACTCGTAAGTTGATGACGACTTTACAAAATATCCATACGTCTGGCACAACAATAGTCATGGCAACCCATGACCTTGATTTAGTTTATCGTTGGGCAGATTGGATATTTGTGATGGATAGGGGACGGTTAGTGCTGGAAGGAAAGCCCAAGGATGTGTTTACTCAATGTGACATTCTTGAGGAATTACAGCTAGGAGTACCCTTAATTTGTGAAATGTTACGTGCTGTTGATGAAGTTACTAAAGATAAAACTATTTTAGAGCAATTACAACAGCGAGTATTAAATAAATTTCTTTATTTTTAGAGATTTGTAAAAAACAAGATCCCCGACTTCTCTAATAAGTCGGGGATCTGACTCTCTCAATTTTCACAACTCGTTGAGGATTGCTACGCATTTTAATTATTGATTTTTGATGTGAAAAGTTATTTATTTTAATTTTTTGTTTTTTAAATTTATTAACTTTATTATACTTATTAAAATATAAAAATCGATATGGGTTAAACAACAAATCGTAACGCAACAAAATTTATTTATTTTGTATATTGTTCACTTACAAGATTTAACAATCAAAAGTATAAGTAAATCATTTTATACAAACTTAGTTGTCAATAATCCTGAGGTAAGAGTATAAAATCCCCCAAGAGGGCATTGCACAAGAGGAATAAATTTTGTTTTTTTATGAATTAGTTTCATGTCGTAGTTATAAAAAAATACTCTGTGCAAATAAAAATACAAACGGGAGATACCTAATGCATATTCCTGATGGTTTTATTTCTCCACCAGTAGCTGCTGCTACTGGTGTAGCAAGTGTGGCTGCACTAGGTATCGCATTGACGCGATCGCGAGATGCTTTTGGGATAAAACATGCACCTATTTTGGGTTTAACTACTGCCTTTATTTTTGCTGCCCAAATGATTAATTTCCCAGTTGCAGGCGGTACAAGTGGTCACTTATTAGGGGGAACTTTAGCAGCAATTATTCTGGGTAATCCTTGGGCAGGTACAATATGCATCGCCACGGTTTTAATTATTCAAGCTGTGTTGTTTGCTGATGGGGGAATCACAGCCTTAGGAGCAAATATTTTTAACATGGCAGTAGTAGGAGTCTGGGTAGGCTGGAGTTTAACCCAAACCCTACAGCGATTGTTCGGGGGTTACAGAAGTCGCTTACCATTAGCAGCTGGGATTGCTGCTGCTGTGAGTGTGGTTATGGCTGCGATCGCCTGTGCGATTGAGTTAGCTATTTCGGGAACAGCACCTCTGGCAATAGTTTTACCAGCCATGACTGGTATACACATTTTGATTGGAATTGGTGAAGGTTTGATTACTGGGGGTGTGTTAGCTTACCTAGCTACAGTTCGACCAGATTTGTTACCAGGAGAACAACGTCAGTTACAAGGATGGGTAGTGCCAGTAGTGAGTATTCTTTTAATTTCTGGTTTACTTTCCTTAGTAGCTTCTGCATGGCCAGATGGTTTGGAAAGAGTTGCGGAAAACTTAGGCTTTATTAACCTCGCCGAACAGGTAAGAGTAGCAGTACCAACACCTTTCGCCGACTATAGCATAGAGGGATTGGGCCCCATCGGTACAAGTATCGCCGGAATAATTGGATCGATTGTTTGCTTTGCTGTTGCCTTTGGCATTGCACAAGTAGTGAAACCAAAGAATGCTTAAACTATCATTACCCTTACGCTTACAGCTATCTCTGGTGATTGTCATCGGGGCAGCTTTTTTAAAGTATGAAGCTTGGTACTGGCTAGCTGCATATGCTTCCATTGCCCTGATTTGGACTGTTTTATTACGCGCACCTCTGCCTCAACTAACAGGCTTGTTAGGTACAGAATTAATATTTCTGTCATTGATGGCTTTACCTTTGGGATGGGAACGAGCCAGTTTTCTGTTGGTTCGTTCTCTTGTTTGCTTACTCACCATGAATAGTTTTTTGTTAACCTTACCACCACATAGTTTTGGTATTGCTCTGAAGGCTTTGCCTGTTCCGGGTGGTTTGAAGCAAAGTTTACTATTGGCTGGACAATATCTAGAAATCTTATTGGCAGAAGTACAGAGAATGCAACGTGCCGCTCAATTACGGGGTATTAATGGCCCAGGTGGGTGGTTACGTTACGCTAGTGCAGCGATGATTGGAAGTTTGTATCTCCGCAGTTTAGAAAGAGCAGAAAGAGTTTATGCAGCAATGGTAGTTCGTGGTTATACAGGAGAACTACCTGTAGATTCAACATTAACAACAAAAGAGCGAATGATTTTATTCGCAGCTTGTGCGATCGCTGCTAGTTTAACCGTAGCTTCTCATTTGTAATTAGTCGCACAAGTCAACTCAAGTAGGGTGTGTTACGGCTATCTAAGAATTTGAGCGTTTGAGAGAATGATCAATAGCCGTAACGCACCCATTTATCTCGGTGCGTTCGCTTCGCCATAACGCACCCTACTGGACTAGTAAGTTTTGCCACACTAGCTCAAACCTAATCATAATGTGTCCACATCCGGATAACTTTAACTGTTTTCTCAAATTCAACTCAATTAGGATCAGAATTCAAAAGTGCGATTGCACTAATTCACCTAACAGCATATACCGTGAGCGATCATATACAATTAAAAGACTTTTGGTAGTCCTGCCTGCTTTAAAACAGCATTGGCTGTGTGGCGCGACTTAATAGAACTATCGACTACAAATCGATGATCTGTTATTGGACTATACCAAATTTCATGATCACCTTTACCTTGCCGCTCAAAGTAACAACCAGCCTCTTGAAGAATCTTTTTTAACTCAGGAGTAAATGATGAACTCATCTACTAAGCCACCTCAATTAATTCTTGTCGATGGCTAGTCAACTCAAAGGTAATAGAACCCTTGTATTCAGAAGTCATGATTCCATTCAATTGAATGAGTTCTGGAATCATTACCTTCAGTTTCTGCATCAGAGTCTCAATCGTAGAAGCTTCTGTTACCAATCCTGGTACATCTTCACTAGTTGCAACCCAGACTTCGGCTTCTGCATCCCAAAAAGCTTCAACCTTGTATGTAAGTTGTGTCATTATCAAGCCTTTTGTCAAATTAACACGGTAATTCTAGTTTAGATAAATTGCCTCAACTCAATTAGGATGAGAATTCAAAAGAGCGATCGCACTACTTCACCCAACAGCATATTCTGTAAGCGATCGCATCCAAGCTGAATGAAGGTTTGCTACTCCTGGTGATCCTCTTCGTCGATATAAAACATATCGCCTAGCGACACATTAAATAACTTGCAAATCTTTATTACCGTTTGATTATCCAAGCGACTGAAGCGATTATGGTACAACCTGCCGATAATTGTTGGACTTAACCCAGTTCGTGCTGCAACTTCTTGCTGGGTTAAATCTTGGTTATCCATATAATCTCGTAACTTGCATTTTACATCCATAAATTTTCACTCTACTCTACACCATATTAATTTTATAACTATCTACTAACAATTATCTAGATTGTAGTTGACATTTAGCTAGCTAGCTATTATGCTATAAACATAGAGAAAGCGGTTCCACAGTCGAAAGTCAAACCGCTTCTCTACCCACAATATTTGTGACAATATTCTGGAGACTTAGATCATGCCACAAAACCTACTCCTTTGCCAAACATCAACAAGAGGCTGGTTAAACTTAGCTTACGCTCGCCAAATTCACATTCGCCCAGTGTATCAAAATATCTCCAACGAGCAACCTGCTTGCTTCATTACTTGGAGTAACGGCGACAAAGAAACTTTTGTTGGCAAAGATGCGAAAGCAATAGCCCAAACCTGGCACAACTACCTAAATTCTACAAAATCCTGATACCTATTGAATTTATTAAAAAGGCGTACAACTGTACGCCCCTACCAATCAATCAGCCACAGGGGGATATAAGCGATCGCCAGTAGCAGTATCAAACACAAACAACTTACTCAAATCAATATCCAACACCAAGCGATCGCCTGGACGGGGACGCACATCCGCACCCACCTGCACATTCACCACTACCCCCGAACCAGCTAAACCAGCACGAATCAAAGTCTCCCTTCCCAGAGGTTCCACCACCTTCACCTCCACCACCAACTCTGCGAATTCTCCTTCGCGTCCTTGGCGTCTTGGCGGTTCATTAATACTAATACTCTCCGGCCTCACACCCAAATCAAACCCCTGTCCCTCCCGCAGATGCAACTTCCCCTCCATATTCCCACTCACAGGTAACACCTGCCCATCCACATCAAAACCCCCAGCCACATACTTAGCTGGTAAAATATTCATCGGCGGACTACCCACAAAAGTTGCCACCATCCGATTAGCAGGTTTAGCATAAATTTCTTGCGGTTCACCAATTTGCTGAATTCTGCCGCGATTCAGCACCACAATCTGATCAGCTAAAGTCATCGCCTCAACTTGATCATGAGTCACATATACCGTAGTAATGCCCAGATTATGATGTAACTCTTTTAACTCTGCCCGCGTATCATCTCGTAATTGGGCATCTAAATTTGATAAAGGTTCATCTAATAAAAATACCTGTGGTTGACGGGCGATCGCTCTTCCTAATGCTACCCGTTGCTGCTGTCCGCCGGAAAGTTGCTTGGGTTTACGTTCCAACAAGTGTTCCAACGCCAGCGATCGCGCCACCGTCATCACCCTTTCTTGCACAACCTTAGGCTCAACTTTTCGCATCCGTAACCCAAAGGCAATATTTTCTGCCACCGTCATGTGCGGGTACAGGGCATAATTCTGGAACACCATCGCCACATCTCGTTGTCTGGCGGGGACATTATTCATCAGCTTATCCCCAATGTAAAGTTTGCCAGAGGTGGCAGTTTCCAAACCAGCGATCGTTCGTAAAATTGTAGACTTACCACAACCCGAAGGCCCTACCAAAACCCAAAATTCCCCATCGGGGATATTAAAGGTAATATCTTCTATGGCAGTGACATTGTTGAATTTACGCTTAATGCTTTCGAGACTAACGCTAGCCATTGTTCGGTTGTGGAATTAAATTCTTAAGATGAATCTGGCGAGGTGCGATCGCATTTTAACGTGAAAACTCTACATTACAGCAATGAGATAAACTCCTCCTTGGTAATTTCAGCATCCCGCAATATCTTAAGTAGCAATCCCTTACCAATAGTTTTACCACTATGTACAGGTATCGTGACCACCCGCCCATCTTCATGTTGCATTCGCACATGACTTCCTTTTTGACGTACAACCTGAAAATTTACTTTTTCAAGGGCATTGATCACCACATCACCTGTTATAGCTGGTAGTTTTGGTATCAAATGACTACCTTTTGAATACCTACAAACTCTGGCAGGTTTACATCAGTCTCTTCTTCCAAACACAGTTCAATTACTTCTTTAATATTGCTCATTAACTCATCAATTGTTTCTCCTTGACTATAACAAGCTTTTAATTGTGGAACTTCGCCTACATAATATCCATCTTCATCTCGTTCAATAACTACGTAGAATTCTCGCTTATTACTATCTAACATTGTCTTATTTCTCCTTTTGTCTTGTGTTAACCCCAAGCCGGATGAGCAAATATAGACGCAATCACTCGCACTCCTCGCAGTTGATTAGAAAGGGGTAAATGACCTTTAGGGGCGCTTAAATCCCAAGTAAATTCTTGAGGATAACGTGTCCAGTTATTACCTTTTTTCCAACCAATTTTTACCCAAAGATTATCCCAATTTTTCCCCAAACCCAACCAAATTTCTCGCTGTACTGAAAAACCAAATTTCCCCTCGGAGTGGACTAACCACAACTTGTTAATGGTTTGTAAATCTGTGACTGGAAAATTTTCTACTTCGGTAAAATAAAGCCACTTACGCTTAACAGCTTCTGCACCTGCAATTTCACACATTTTTTGCAGAGTCGTGCGGTCAGCAGCCTGGAAATCTTGAGTTGCCAACAGATGTTGCAAGGGACTGTAATCAATGCCGCAGTCTGATTTTAAAGGTACAATACCCTGGGGAAAATGGGTTTGGAGAAATTCTTTAATTTGAGGCGAATCAGAGTTATACAGCACTTGGTAAGCTTTACCATCAACCCAAGTGGCGGGAGTGTCACGACGTTCCATTAAAAATTCCATCAGGACATCAAATCCGTTGTTACCAAGGTTAGCTAGCTGCGGGATCGTTTGTTGTTGGACTTGCAATGACCCAGCAATTAACTGGCTGCGTAAGGATTCAATGTCAGAAGATGTGCCTGATACAATCATTGGGTCTGTCATGCCATTACTCAGAAAATGCGATCGGTGAACAAGTGTTAGCTAGAAAATTTTGTGGATGGGAAAGCATAGTAGCGTAGAGTAGTTTACAGGAAATTGCTCCCAAAGCCTACTCATTATATACCTGTATTATCATTCGATATGTTAGTTGCTGTAGTACCTAACGACCTGATCAACTCTCGCAAAATATTCGTTTTAGTTCTGCCTACAGCTTGACAGTGGAATTCTAACATTATGAACTCTTAGTCAGTCACACTGATAGTAATCTCTGTTTCATTCTTCAGTTGCTGGCTGTTTGCTGTATATTTTCAGGGTATACCAATTACGCTTCGAGGCGATAAGATAGCATCGAAAGAGAGGATAAGGGATCCGGGATTGGGGCATTGGGAAGAGACTTGTTAAATAATTCCCCCTTGTCTGGCTTGTCCTGCTTACAGCCTCTAGTCCCCAGTCTCCCCAATCCGTTAAACTCTTCTGGAGAGGGGAAAACTCTGCCTACTAGCTTGATCAATAACAAAGCACAGCAAAATCTGTTCTTGCTGTTTGTTGTTCGTTATTTGGAATAATTATCTAGCAACAAACAACGACCAACAACTAACCACCAACAACTACAGCAGCTGTTGTCGCTGCGTCACAATCAGGAGTGTGTGAATGTACGAAAAAATTACTCCCCCCTCAACCGGAGAAAAAATCACTTTCAAAAACGGTGAACCAAGTGTTCCTGACAATCCGATTATCCCCTTCATTCGCGGCGACGGTACTGGTATTGATATCTGGCCTGCTGCCCAAAAGGTCTTTGATGCTGCTGTAGATGTAGCATACAAAGGCAAACGGAAAATTAGCTGGTTTAAGATATATGCTGGGGATGAAGCTTGTGAATTATACGGAACATATCAGTATTTACCCCAGGATACCCTGACAGCAATCCAAGAATATGGCGTGGCAATAAAAGGGCCCTTGACCACACCTGTAGGCGGTGGAATTCGTTCCCTAAATGTTGCTTTACGGCAAATTTTTGACTTGTATGCTTGCGTGCGTCCTTGTCGGTACTACGCAGGTACGCCTTCTCCCCACAAAAATCCAGAAAAACTCGATGTCATTGTTTATCGGGAAAATACCGAAGATATTTATTTGGGGATTGAGTGGCGACAAGGTAGCGAAATCGGCGATCGCTTAATTAAGTATCTCAACACAGAACTCATCCCTGCCACACCAGAACACGGTAAAAAACAAATTCCCCTCGACTCTGGGATCGGCATTAAACCAATCAGTAAAACAGGTTCCCAGCGCTTAGTACGACGTGCCATCAAACACGCCCTGCAACTACCCAAACAGAAACAAATGGTGACTTTGGTGCATAAGGGCAATATCATGAAATACACCGAAGGCGCTTTCCGTGATTGGGGTTACGAACTGGCTACTAGTGAGTTTCGACAGCAGTGCATCACAGAAAGGGAATCTTGGATTTTAAGTAACAAAGAAAAAAACCCCAACATCACGACCCAAGAAAACGCCCGAATGGTTGATCCTGGATTTGATGCTTTAACCACAGAGAAACAAGCCCAAATTGTCAAGGAAGTAGAAACAGTTCTTAACTCAATTTGGGATACTCACGGCAATGGTAAATGGCAAGACAAGGTGATGGTTAATGACCGCATCGCTGACAGTATTTTCCAACAAATTCAAACTCGACCAGACGAATATTCGATTCTGGCGACAATGAATTTGAATGGTGATTATTTGTCTGATGCAGCAGCAGCCATTGTCGGTGGACTAGGAATGGGCCCAGGGGCAAATATTGGCGATGAATGCGCGATTTTTGAAGCTACCCACGGCACTGCACCCAAACACGCTGGCTTGGATCGCATCAATCCTGGTTCGGTGATTTTGTCTGGTGTGATGATGCTGGAGTATTTAGGATGGCAAGAAGCAGCAGACTTGATCAAAAAAGGTATTGGAGATGCGATCGCTAACCGTGAAGTTACTTACGACTTAGCGCGGTTAATGGAACCACCTGTAGAACCTTTAAAGTGTTCAGAATTTGCGGAAGCGATAATCAAGCACTTTAGTTAAATCTCATCTTCAGTAGACAATTTGACATCTCCCCCGTTCTCAACACCTTGTCATTACCCACATTTTTGTCATAGTCGAAGTTCGCACTCTGGTTTTATCCCGCCCAGAACTTCAGTTCTGGGCTAATAGCCTGAGTCCACTTAAGTGGACTGAAATTTTTGTTGAGTCTACTGAACGTAGACTTTGGCTATTAGCCTTGGAATAAATTCCAAGGCGGGATAGCAACCAAGCAAGAGATTTCAAAAATGTGGGTAATGACAAGTTATAAACACGGGGGATTTAATCACTAGGTCTTGAGAGTGAAGTTACTTTTTTACTAGGAACGAGCGAAGGCAATTTTGTCGACTGAAAATTCTGTCAGCCTTTTCATCTGTGCATTTTTGAGATCCACATTAAATAGATATTTAGTTTGCTCAGATTTGACTTTTCCAACTGCATACAGATCGCCTGACGGAGAGAAAGCGAGGCTGAATAAATCGTTTGCTAGGGCCTGTCTGTCAAAAGTCAATGGTGACAATTCGATAATTTTTCCTTTACCAGTAATTATCGATTTATTATCCAAGTCTAACTGTGCTAATTGTGTTATGCCTTCTGAATTCATAGTCGTAAGATAATATTTTCCATCAAGCGGCGATTGAGCTAAATTACTATATCGCCGATTTGGGAAAAGTTCTGGTAAAGCTAAATCAGATTCATAAGATACTTTGCCATTTTGTGGATCAACAAGCGCAAATTTAAAAGGAGGCGTACCCCCACTTTCACTGACTATGCAAATAAGTTTGTCATCTTTGGTTCCCACAACACCTTCTATTGTGTTGTTAGTCTTTTTGAATCCCGATATTTTTTTTGATTTAGGCTTCTTATCAAGCTTTTTAATATCTGTAATTAGCAATTTGGTATAGTTACCCTTCCGCGAACTGCCAACAACTACAAAAACAAAACTGCCGTCGGATAGGCTAGTAAATCCAGTTATCCGCTCAGTTGGTTCAGTATATAATGCCTTCTGGGCGCTCTCAGTAACTGTATTTGCATTGTCCACAGCTGTAGACGGAACCTCTGTAGTCGATACTTGTTGAAGAGTTGCCACATCTAAAGCCGTCACATTTATTGCTGGAGTAGTATTAGCTACATCTGTGGAATCTTGATCTTTTGCTTGCTTTCGGCCTTTGGCGGCAACTATTGCTCCGTATACTAATGTACTTGAATTCTGAGCAAAACCTTTATCTGCAAGGTTGATAATCGCTGTAGTCGCAGCACTAGCAAGTACCAACTGACCAAATTGTCGGCGTCTGATTTTTAACTTCATAATTTATTAGTACCTTGGTGTTTGAAAAATTTTTGGATATATGAAATCTGAACAAATTGTTTTTACAGTGTTTGCTAAAAGTTAGCGCAATCAATCAAAAACAATTTTTTCCATCAAAAATTTATGGGCGCATTTTCATGATCTTTTATTTACTGACCAAGTACCGTCAAATTATCCTTTAACTGAATCTAATTACTGATTCTCAAAAATTACTAGAGATGAAATTCCTTTAATTTAGTACTTGTGTACTAAATTCCTATCTGCATCAATGCATGATGAAATCGAAATGGTTTAACCAAGCAACCATCACTAATTGCTGTCAACTCCATTTATCCACAATCCAAAAGTAATTTTTGGTTTTCATTGTGGAGTATAAACAGATTAAAAAAGATCGTAGATGCTAA
Organism: Fischerella muscicola PCC 7414; assembly: GCF_000317205.1. Lineage (GTDB taxonomy): Bacteria > Cyanobacteriota > Cyanobacteriia > Cyanobacteriales > Nostocaceae > Fischerella > Fischerella muscicola. Next base: position 23,003 of record NZ_AJLK01000085.1, read on the forward strand.
AGGCTATTGCTTAGTGTTATTCTAACGAACATCCCCACAAAGGATATGATTATGATCACATTGCGGAAGTAAAAATTTATGAAAAATTATACAACATTCTGTTCTTTTTCCGCATAGATTCACTTCAGCGCAAACAACGTATTGCTTCTAACAATCCTCTAGCTTTATTTAAAGTCTCTTCGTACTCTTTTTCTGGCTCTGAATCAGCTACTAAACCCGCGCCTGCTTGAACGTTAACTGTATTATGACGTACAACCATTGTCCGAATAGCGATCGCAGAATTTAATTGCCCTTCAAAATCGTAGTATCCATAAACACCAGAATATACACCGCGCCGACTAGGTTCTAACTCATTTATGATCTCCATTGCCCGAATTTTGGGTGCGCCGCTAACTGTTCCGGCGGGGAAACAGGCTTTGAGTAAATCCCATGCTGTCTTACCAGGTGCTAATTTACCAACCACATTGCTGACAATGTGCATAACATGGGAGTAGCGTTCAATTACCATTAACTCGTCAACTTTCACCGTACCGCTTTGGCACACCCGTCCCAAATCATTACGACCCAAGTCAACCAGCATGACGTGTTCAGCTATTTCTTTGGGGTCTTTGAGTAAATCATCTGCTAAAGCTATATCTTCTTGGGTTGTTTTACCCCGCGGGCGAGTACCAGCAATGGGACGCACTGTAGCCAGTAAATCCCCTTCTGGGTCACGTTCGGCTTTTACCATCACTTCGGGACTCGAGCCAATAATCTGCCAATCCTGGAAGTTGAAAAAAGCCATGTAAGGAGAAGGATTAATTTGACGCAGGGAACGATACAGGGCAAAAGGATCACCAGTGTATTCTGTCGATAAGCGCTGGGAAATTACAACTTGGAAGATATCGCCGGCTTTGATGTACTCTTTTGCCTTTTTAACGCTGTGACAAAATTCCTCACGAGTAAAATTACTCTTATACTCCTCTACTCCTACTTCTCCCACTCTCTTACTTGCTGGAGGTTTCCATTCCAGTAAGGTATTTTGCGGTGATAAGGGCAGAGATAACTTGTTGACCATTTGAGTAACACGACAACAAGCCTTTTCATAGGCTGTCTGTAAATCCACATTTAGATCACGCAAATCCGCGTAAGCCACAGCCCAAATTTTCCGCTTAACTTGGTCAAAAATTAACAGATGATCTACCTGCATCCAAACACCATCAGGAAGATTACGGTCATCTTGTGGATGAATTGGTACACGCGGTTCTATCCAATTAATTAATTCATAGCCCCAAAACCCAAATAGACCACCAATTCCCGGTGGTAGCTGGGGTAATTTAACAGGATAAAAAGGTTCTAAACATGTGGCTAAAGCTGTAAATGGATCACCTGTAAATACAACCTGAGAAGCATCACGGTGTATTTGAGTGGTCTTATCACCTCTTGCTTCTAAAATCCATAACGGGTCACAACCTAAAAAACTATAACGCCCGATTTTTTCTCCACCTTCTACCGATTCCAGCAAAAAGCTATAAGGTTGTCCAGCACAAACTTTATACCAAGCAGAAACTGGTGTATCCAGGTCTGCAACCCATTCCTGATAAACCGGAACAAAATTACCATTTTTAGCTAGTTCGGAGAACTGAGAAAAATCAGGGAAAATCATATAAATAATCAAATAAAGGGAACAGGGAACGGGGAACTCTTAACAGGGTGTGATTATGCCCTGTTTTCATAGCGATTATATGTAATTAATTTTGTAATGCTACTTACTTTGGGAATTTAACATTAAAGCTAAACTATAAAATAACACTAGCCCCACGAGCGACTGACCGTAGGGGACGATTAGGTTTTATATTTTATACTTCAGAACTTATACTACTTTATTTATTAATTCTTAATTATTCTCAGAAATAAATAAGATTGTGTCGGCTTGAATGCTTAATATTGTCGCTTAGGCTGGTAATTGGTAATTGGTGAGCCAGCGCGCAGAAGGGGGGTGCCCTCCCCCAACCCCAAAGGGGGCCCCTAGCCCCCAATCCCCACGAGCGACAGGGAGTGGGGACCGGTGAGTCCCCCATGAGCGTAAGCGCGAACCCGTAAGGGTAATTAAAATACTGATGATTTTTCCATACCCAATGCCCCATTTTCAACACAGAGCAGACGCAGAGAATAAGAGACACGGAGAACGGGAGACGTACTTGATGCGGTGACACAGAGTTAAACATGAGTTTCCCTGCCCCGTATCTTCTGTTTCCGTATCCTGTATCTCTGGTTCACTGTGTCTGCTTATATTTAGTGACCTTTCCTTAATTCATAGTGAATTAGGGAGCGTCGTAGGTAGCTGTGCCGCTGAATTTAACTTTAGAAGGACTGGGATTTTGACCGATTCTGCGATCGTTGTACCGTACTTTCTCGCGGCCTTGGTTAACCTTCTCAGGGAAGACACCATCAGCTGGATGAATGTAAGCTGTTTCCCCGTTAGGATAAATCCGGTAAATTTTGTAATCTGTGATTTTAAATTTCCGGAGTTGGCCACCTAGAGCGATACCTTGCTCTTTACGAGCTAAATATAGCAAGTTTTGTCCTTGCCGCATAATAGCAGCACCACCAGTAGGCATTTCAAAAACTTGCTCTTTAGGGCTAGTCCAAGTGATAGCGTACTTCTCTTCGACTTCTGCTTTTTTGAGCAAGCCACCAGTGCTGCCACCAAAGATGGGAGTTTGTCCAGAAAGTGTTTCTGCCATAAAGCGTCTCTCAACGTTTTTACGGCATCGTAACACCGCTGATGGGGACATATTGCGATTGTGTAAGGAACTGTAACAGTTTAGTTGGTTGGTGGTTGTTGGTTAATGGTTGTTGGGAACTAACAACTAACAACTAACAACTAACAACTAACAACTAACAACTAATAATTGACTCTTGATGGTCTTTTTTCCTGGCTTCCCTCAATGATGGGTATGGTGAAATGAAACTGACTACCCTGGTTTTTACCCTGTGATTCTGCCCAAATTTCACCGCCCCAGCCATTGACGATTTGACGACATATTGCTAAGCCCAAACCTGTACCGCCTGTACTGCGTCTGAGCGCTCCCTCTTCTTGATAAAAACGGTCAAAAACTACTTCTAAACGATTGGGTTCTATACCTCGTCCTGTGTCTGCCACAGTCACTTCGACCATCTTACTATTGTTGCGAATAGCCTTGATGGTAATTTGCCCATCTGGTGGTGTGAATTTGCAAGCGTTGTCTACGAGTTTTGCTAGCACCTCCACCAACCAATCACCATCAGCTCTGACTAAAGGCAGGTTGCTTGCTAATTCTGTTGTGATCTGGGGCAAATTTTCATCGCCTGCTAGGCGAGTACGAAGACGACTGAGTGCTAGGTCTACACACTCTTGTAAGGTTAATGATTCCGGATGCCATTCTACTCGCCCACTTTCTAAGTTGGAAAGCGTGAGGAAATCTTGAATGAGCTTTCGCATCCGTTCGGAGTCAGAAAGAGCCGTGTTGAGCATGACTTGTCGCAGTTCTAGAGGCATATCCGGTTCCGTAGCAAGGCTTTCCAAACACACTTGAATTGTGGACAAAGGTGTACGTAATTCATGACCTGTGATCGCAATCAGGTTGCTACGTGTACGGTCTAAGGCTTCTAGTTGCTGGTTAAGTTCTTCTAAGTTGGCGTAAGCTTCGGCTTGAATGAGAGCTGCCCCTATTTGAGTGGCGATCGCTTCTACCAAGTCTAATTCACCCGGATGCCAATCATGGGGAGTTTCACCACAATAGTGCAATTCTACAATCCCCAACAGTCGTCCTTGAAACAGCACTGGTTCCATCAGCCAAGAGCGAATGGCATGTCTCTCTACAATCTGCCACAATGCTTTAGAGTTAATTACCCGCGAGTCGTTGAGAGTATCGACAACTCGGACGCCTTCACTCTGAATTACCACTTCTTGGAACAGGGGATTGTTTTCTAGCGGCCAAGTTTGTCCCAAAAAAGATGAAACACCAGGGCTTAAAAACTCGTGTTCAATGATTGCTTGATCATCTGTAGCTTGAGCGCGGTAAATTAAACAGCGACAAGCACCTAAGTTTTGTCCTAGTTCTTGGGCTGCGACTGTGAGAATTTCTTTGGGATCGAGCGATCGCCTAATCGCGGTACTAATTGAATTAACTAGTCTTTCTTTACGTGCCTGGGCGGAGATAGAACGGTAGGCTTTATGCAATTTGTACTGACTCGCTTGTAAATAAGTCACCAAACGTTGCACAAATGGATCGGTGTCAATATCGCAGGCGTATTCACTCAGTAATTGCTTTGTATTTGAAGTAATCTTACGTCCTCCAATACCAAAACGCTGGCGGGCTTGCTCGATTTTATCTGTTAACTCTGGTCTGTAAACTAAAATCCTCTGCAATAATAGTTCAGCAGCTTGCAGACTTACTCCCCGTTCCGCCGTCCAAATTCCTTCAAATCTTCGCGCCGCGTCCATATCCAGACTAGGACTTAATTCTCGCAGTCGAATATTTTTGGCTAAAGAACCAAGACTTTCCCGACAAACTAAACAAGTGGCATAGTTTTGAGCGATGACTACTAAATGCCACTCTTGGCTGAGAGCATCATCTGCCTCAAAAGCTATCTTTTCGTAAAATTCCGAGCTGTTAGTAAAATCAGTTTCTGGGGCAGCTAATACGTATACCTGGTTACTTCGCTGGGCAAGCCGCTGATAGCGATGAGCTTCCTGGCGATAAAATCGCTCTCTTTGAAAGCTAGCAATAACCAAGGGCTGCTCGAGAGTAGCAGCTAAAACCTGATCCTCCATCGCATGGGACAACGCCGTTAGCGAAGCTTTGAAGTATAGTTGGGGCCGCAGGTGGGGTATAGCCTGTAGCAAATCAATCAGCACGGAAGTTGAAATGCTCATGAACGTCCTAAAGGAGCCACAATCTGGACATGATTCACGTCACAGCTGCATTGTACAAATTACAACGGACTTTCCAATCAAGCATATCGTTGCAATATGTAAAGAATGGTAAACTACTGCCAGGAGACGACGGCACACAGTGGAAGCAGAACTCTAAACAAGAAATTAGCTGTTTTTTGAGTACACAAGCTCCAGGTGCAGCTTCAGCGAAACCTGGAGTAGTTTAAGTTCACTACTATCAATTATTTCCAATTCAGCCAAAGTAAATAAAATTTACACATTTTTCCTGCTTGCCTTGATTTTGTTAGCAAAATTCTCACTATTGATAGAAGCAATTTCCCTGATCAAATTATTCTTAACATGATCAACAAGTTAGACGGTCATCTGAATAAATCACACAACGAGGGAATAAAAATTTAACTCCTCCTACACTCCTACACTCAAACCACCCCCACACCCATTTTCAAGACAGAGATCGCCAAATAATTATGTAAATCCAAGAAATAAACTCATCTAAAAAATAGTCTCAATGTCATAATTTTTCAACATTTGGCAGATATTTTTTTTACACAAAAAGCGTAATTTTACTGGCTTTTATTCCCTCTCATACTTGTATTTTTATAAAACTACTAGTATTAATTTGTAATATGTAGTCTAAGAGAAAGTTCTTATTAATTCTACTTTATACCTTTTTGAATTAGTAGAGATTGTGTGTATTTTTTTACTCTTTCTAGCTTATAAATTCAATAATTAGAATTTGTATAATCGTATTTATCATATATAAGTATATTGCTAATTGTAATTCTTCAATGTAATATAAATTTGTGTTCAAAAATAATACTGTCAAAAATCTTAAAATTATGTAATCAATTCAAATTTGTCTCACAGTAAAGCATTTTTAAGTCTGCAATTACTACTGGTAATAGTAAAAGTCTTGGTGGAGAGAAATAGCAAAATACAAATCTTTTGAAAATACAAGCAGCGGTTTAACTTGTTTCTGTCCTCAGGATTAGCAGCATTGAACATAAAGTGTGCTTGTCCTCAAGTTTGTGAAATTATGTTGGTTTGCTGCGATCGCACTAGCATAATTCACAGCAATGTGGGCAAACATGCTGACATTGACATGTTTAGGTGAAACATGAGAATTGCTCAAATTTCCCCTTTGTGGGAGCGTGTTCCCCCCTTTCGTTACGGCGGTATTGAACTAATTGTGAAGTTGCTAACGGATGAATTAGTTCGACGAGGTCATGATGTCACTTTGTTTGCTTCTGGTGACTCAATTACTAAAGCAAAGCTCTACTCAGTCCATGACAAAGCTTTACGCCTCGATCCTAGCGTTAAAGAGCCAATGATTTATGAGCAGATGTCGCTGGCTGAGGTTTATGAAAACGCACATCATTTCGATATAATTCACTCCCACGTTGGTTGTTCTGTCCTGCCTTACACCAGTTTTGTCAAAACACCCACGGTTCATACGATGCATGGGGTTTTCACGCCCGATAACGAAAAGATGTATCGGCGCTATGCTCAGCAACCCTTCATCAGTATTAGTCAAGCACAGCGAGAACCACGTTTAGGTTTAAACTATATCCACACCGTCTACAACGGTATAGATACAGCTGTCTATCCTTTTAATTCTGAACCTGTACAACCTGCTTACCTTGCTTTTGTCGGACGACTTTCTCCAGAAAAAGGACCAATAGAAGCAATTAAAATTGCCCGTGCGACAGGTCTACCTCTAAAGATGGCTGGTAAAGTTGATGTTGTTGACCAGAAGTATTATCAGGAGCAAGTCAAACCACTGATTGACGGCGAACAAATTCAGTATTTGGGTGAAATTTCCCACCAAGACAAAGTAAAACTTTTAAGTGGCGCGACTGTAACTTTGTTCCCCATTACTTGGCGTGAGCCTTTTGGTCTGGTAATGATTGAGTCAATGGCAACTGGTACACCCGTAATTGGCATGGGTTTAGGTTCAGTACCAGAAGTCATAGCGCACGGTAAAACTGGTTTTGTCTGCGATTGTCTGGAACAAATGATAGAAGTCATTCCAGATGCCATGAAACTAGACCGTCAAACTTGTCGGGAATACGTTGTTAGTCGCTTTAGCGTCGAAACAATGACCGATCAGTATGAAAGAGCTTATGAAATGGTACTCGCTCAAATCTAAGATGAACCAGCAACAATTTTAGTGGTCTGATTTAATTGTGGGGTAGCTCAGAGCTTGCATCAATTTCAGTAAGCTTCAAATCCCGCCCAGAACTTGGGTTCTGGGCTAATAGCTCAACTCCATTTTAATGGAGTGAATTTCTTTTTTCAGTCTTATGCACGAAGACTTTTGCTATCAGTCTGCGATTTATATCGCAGGCTGTTTAATTGCGACAGGTGCAAGATATTGGGTAGGTTGTTCAGTAAATATAAAGTAGGGTGTGTTACGGCTGTGTAAGGATTTGAGCGTTCAGAGATTAAGAATTAGCCGTAACGCACCACCACACCAGTGGTGTGTTACGCGTTGCTTCAACGCACCCTACACCTTAAGGTTTACTTAGATCCTGTCACCTTTTCTTTATTTTTCAGCAAGCCCTAACTAGACAAAATTACCGTGTTAACTAAACCAGCACATAATGTTGGGATAAAGTTATTATTTTTTAATAATTAAAAAAATAGATATATAAAAAATCTTTATATTTATCGCATTCTATTCATATTGGTGTCATATTAAGTCCGGATGAAGACCTCGTCCTTAAGGACGGGGTTTAACTTTATATTTCCATTGCCATGCTCCGAAGGAGAGGTCTTTGACCATCGCAATTGCTAGGTAATACCCCAATTACCTTTAAGGTTGATTGCTCAGAAATTCAAAAAGTGAATCAAAACAAACGAAAAAAAAGTTCCTGTTTTTTTGTGTTTATCTACGCAAATTTTTAATTCACTTTAGAATTATAAAGATTTAATAATCTAACTTTGATGTGTTTCTGCCCACTAGCTAAATGTGATTATCATTTATCTTTGGTAACAAAGCTCACAAAGTTTTGCTAGGGCGTCTTTTTTCCTGTTGACGCTGAACTGACCTGAAAAAATATAGATTTGTACACGGAATACTGGCTGATGACACCGGATATATTGATGACACCGGAGAGGATTTTCCTGGATGGAAAAACTTTTGTCTCCGCAGAGTTACTACCTATACCTGAATGGCCTTGTGTAATTAGTGAAAGACCGCAGTTAACGCTCACGATTAAAGATGACGACTTATTTTTAGTTACAGATACTCTGGGTAATCTTTCTGCGTGTTCTCTCGGTGATGGCAACCCTAGTATGGGGCTATTTTGTGCTGATACCCGATTTTTGAGCCGCTTAGAGTTGCAGATTGATGGGCGATCGCCTGTGTTATTAAGTAGTACTGCTGATAAAGGTTTTTCACTGTCAGTTTTATGTACTAATCCGAGAGTTGATGATCGCCTCCAAGCTGATACAGTCGGTATTCGCCGAGAAATTGTGCTAAATGGTGCCCTTTTTGAAGAATTAGAAATATCTAATTATAGCACAAGTACAATCAATTTTGAACTCAGTATCAGCTTTGATGCTGATTTTGTAGATTTATTTGAAGTTAGAGGCTTTGGCAGAGAAAAGCAAGGCAAGCTTTTACGTCTGATCGAGCCGACATTTGTAGAAGACACGGTAGTTTCTCTCGATGGTGCTTCGCCTCCCAAACTTCATCCTGCTATACCCACAGACAAATCTTTAACACTGGCTTACCAGGGTGTAGATGGTTTGGTGATGGAATCTCGCATCAATTTTCAACATCGACTACCAGACTACTTCAAAGGTTACACAGCAATTTGGCAGTTAGAGTTAGCATCTCATGAAAAACAAAAATTGGGCTATCGGGTGAATATGCTCACCAATAACAAGCCCAGTTCTACTGTCAGCGCTCCTGTAACCTTGAGTCAAGCAAAAGCTGCTGAGACAATGGAAGAACAAAACTGGGTGCAAGAAATTACACGTATTCGCACAGATGAAAAAGGTGCTGTGAATCGTGTGATTGAACGCGCCGAGGAAGATATGTATTTGTTGCGTCAGTCTTTTGGTAAATATAAGACTGTTTCGGCGGGAGTACCTTGGTTTTCAGCACTATTCGGGCGGGATTCTATCATTACAGCTTCCCAAACTTTGATGTTAAATCCCCAAATTGCTAAAGAAACTCTGATTCTTCTGTCTCAATACCAAGGTAAAGTCGAGGATGAGTGGCGCGAAGAGGAACCAGGTAAGATTCTGCACGAACTACGCTTAGGAGAATTAGCTAGGTGTCAGGAAATTCCCCATACTCCTTACTACGGTACTGTTGATGCTACGCCTCTGTGGTTGATGCTATACACCGAGTACTATGCATGGACACATGATACAGAAACTTTAGAAAATCTCTGGCCGAATGCATTGGCGGCGATGGAGTGGATCGATCGCAACATGAAAGCCACTGGCTACCTCAGCTATCAACGTAAATCCAAACGTGGTTTAGCTAACCAAGGTTGGAAAGATTCTGGTGATTGTATTGTCAATCGTAAAGGCGAATTAGCTAACGGAGCGATCGCTCTTTGTGAAGTGCAAGGTTATGTCTATGCAGCTAAAATGCGCTTGGCAGAAATTGCTAGAATGAAAAAGCGGCTGGATTTATCAGATCGTTGGCAAGAAGAAGCTAGAAATCTCAAGCTGCGATTTAACAGAGATTTTTGGATGGAAGACCAAGATTTCTGTGCTTTAGCTTTAGATGGAGATGGTAAACAAGTAGACAGTATTACCTCCAATCCTGGTCATTGTCTGCACTTGGGTATTTTTACACCAGAAAAAGCTTATAGTGTGGCAGAGCGACTGCGCGCACCTGATATGTTTAATGGTTGGGGTATTCGCACCCTCAGCAGTTTGTCACCTGCTTACAATCCGATGGGATATCACATCGGTTCTGTATGGCCCCATGATAATTCTTTGATCGCTATGGGATTGCGATCGCTCGGTTTAGTCGATCAAGCCTTGGAACTTTTTGAGGGTTTATTCGACATGACTAAAAAGCAGCCCTATCATCGCCCTCCAGAGTTGTTTTGCGGTTTCGAGCGCATCAGTGATGACAGTTCTCCTGTACAGTATCCTGTTGCTTGTACACCCCAGGCGTGGGCTACTGGCAGTATCTTTCAGCTGCTGCATATGATGGTGAATCTAGTTCCAGACGCACCCAATAACTGCTTACGAATTATCGACCCCGCTTTGCCAGAGTCAATCAATCGCCTCTCGCTGCATAACCTGCGAGTCGGCCCCACCATCCTTGATTTAGAATTCGAGCGTTCTGGCAATACCACAGCTTGCCGTGTTGCCAACAAACGCGGAAACCTCCGAGTTGTAATTGAAGCCTAGAGAAGGACTAGGGACTAGGGACTAGGGACTAGGGATGATAACTAGGTTCCTACCCAATTCCCGATCCCAGATCCCCAATCCCTAACCTTCTTCCTGAGTTTCGCTTTTTTGCCCTGGTGAAGATTCGTAAAGAGCATCAAGTTGTTGACGGGCATCATCGACGTTGATCGAACGCATTACCAACAAGGGTTCTTTGATGATGTTGCCAGAATCATCTAATAATTCTGGATGAGGTGTGAATGCTCTTCTAGATGCTACGTAGGGATAATTACCTTGATTTGCCATTGACGAGTACCTAGCTGGATAACTCCGGTCTCTATCAAAACTGAACATAATTAAATTGCGAATTAAATTCGCAACAGCTATACAAGCAAGAATTGTAAAAGCCAGAATGTAAAGCAGATGTAACATCGGGTTTTCCTCCAGAGGCAAAATTTTTAAAACCATTTATGACAACGATTTGTTTTGCCTAGTTTGAATTGAAAACTATGGCAAATAGCAAAAACTCTGTTCCTACGCCTATATTTGCGGTTTGAATCTGGGAATCAAAAACTGGTGTATAATAAATTACATAACCCCCACAAGTAAGAAATGCTGTCAAGGGTTTTATTCGCTTCAAGAACTTAAATGCCGTCTTGCTGTTGTGAGCTTGAGTTTTCAGTGCGGAAATGCATTGCTACCTTCCAGCATTGCGATAACAATTGATGCCAAGGCATTAAGGTTGCCATATCAATCCCAACTTGTCCTTCTATTGCTGTAAACAGCATCTTGGCTGTATTAACCTCTTGTTGGGCTTGCTTGACTCGCTCTAGCAAAGCAGATTGCTCCTGGCTGCTCATAAAATTAAGTTGCTCTGTTTCCAGAAAGTTACGCGATCGCGCAAACCAATACTGAAAATCATCCAGCAGTGGTTGCAAAATTGTCTTGAGCAACTCAGGCTCTGATAAATTTGAGTCTTGCATAATTGACAAGCATATTTCTAACTTTCTTACTAATATTAACGCTATTTAAGATTCTTAACATTTAAAAAAATATGTCTTATGCCATAAACTCTCAAAAAAATGTATTTTGTGCTACATATAAATATTATATATAGATCCAATATTCTTTGTACCTATCCTCAAGGCAGATTCAAGTAAAGTATTTAAATATTTCTTAAGTCTTTAGGGAAAATAGAAATAGTATTAAGTAATAACAATCAAAAACATAGCATCTTCAATTTATATAAAAAATTATTTATGAATTGGGGATCAGGGATCGGGGATCAGGAACAAGGTATTGGTGAGCGGGAATTGTTTAATTATTATTTTTCTTAATTCCCTCATCTCTAATTAATTCCCCGAGTCCGATCCCCGCTCCCTGATCCCCGCTCCCTAATTCCTCAAGGTCGCTAATATATATGTCAGTCGAAAATAACTAAATAAACCATCACTTCGCTAATGGATCAGCAGCCAATGTCGCCTTCTGAACAATCTAGTCCATCAGAACAGCCAGAGAAAAAAATTTATTTGCCGCGTACAAGTGAATCAGAAAACTTAAAAAAAATTCGTCACACCACATCCCATGTGATGGCAATGGCGGTGCAAAAGCTGTTTCCCAAGGCGCAAGTTACCATTGGCCCGTGGATAGAAAACGGCTTTTACTACGATTTTGATAATCCGGAGCCTTTTACCGATAAGGATCTCAAAGCCATCAAAAAAGAGATGGATAAGATTATTAATCGTAAACTACCAGTTATTCGAGAAGAAGTTAGTCGAGAAGAAGCTGAACGCCGGATTAAGGAAATTAACGAACCTTATAAGCTAGAAATTCTGGCGGATATTAAAGAAGAACCGATTACAATCTATCATTTGGGCAATGAATGGTGGGATTTGTGCGCCGGACCACATCTAGAAAACACCAAGGAATTAAATCCAAAAGCCATTGAATTAGAAAGTGTTGCTGGTGCTTACTGGCGTGGAGACGAAACCAAAGCACAGCTACAACGCATTTACGGTACTGCATGGGAAAGCCCAGAACAACTAGCAGAGTATAAGCGGCGTAAAGAAGAAGCACTACGACGCGACCACCGCAAACTGGGTAAGGAACTGGGGTTATTTATCTTTTCCGACTTAGTGGGACCAGGATTGCCATTATGGACACCTAAAGGAACCTTACTGCGGAGTCTTTTAGAAGACTTCCTCAAACAAGAACAAATAAAACGTGGCTATCAACCAGTTGTCACTCCTCACATCGGTAGAGTCGATTTATTTAAAACCTCTGGCCATTGGCAGAAGTATAAAGAAGACTTATTCCCGATGATGGCAGAAAACGAAGATGCAGCCGTCCATGAGCAAGGCTTTGTTCTCAAAGCCATGAATTGTCCTTTTCACATCCAAATATATAAGAGCGAATTGCGTTCTTATCGTGAGTTACCGATACGGTTGGCGGAATTTGGCACTGTCTACCGCTTCGAGCAATCTGGGGAATTGGGTGGTTTAACGCGAGTGCGGGGCTTTACTCAGGACGATGCTCACATATTTGTTACCCCAGAGCAGCTAGACAGCGAATTCCTCAACGTGGTGGATTTGATCTTGTCAGTGATTAAAACTCTCAAACTTGATCAGAATTTCAAAGCACGGCTAAGTTTTCGCGATCCGGCTAGCGATAAATACATTGGTTCTGATGAAGCTTGGGACAAAGCTGAAAGCGCCATACGTCGCGCTGTCGAAACTTTGGGAATGGATCACTTTGAGGGAATTGGTGAGGCTGCTTTCTACGGCCCCAAACTAGATTTTATCGTCCGTGATGCTTTGGAGAGAGAATGGCAGTTGGGAACGGTGCAAGTCGATTACAACTTGCCAGAAAGATTTGATTTAGAGTACGTCGCTGAAGATGGTTCTCGTAAACGTCCAGTGATGATTCACCGTGCGCCTTTCGGTTCTCTAGAAAGACTAATTGGCATCTTAATCGAAGAATATGCTGGAGATTTCCCTTTGTGGTTAGCACCAGTACAAGCAAGATTATTGCCAGTTAGTGAAGTGCAACTCGATTTTGCCAAAGAAGTTGCAGCAAAAATGAGAGCGTTAGGTATGCGGGCGGAAGTGGATACCAGTGGCGATCGCCTGGGTAAACTCATTCGCAATGCCGAAAAAGAAAAGATCCCCATCATGGCTGTGATCGGTGCTAAAGAAGTAGAAACCAACTCTTTAAGTATCCGCACTCGTGCAAATGGGGAACTAGGGACTATGCCTGTGGACGAAGTTTTAGATAAGATTAAGGAAGCTATCGCAAACTTCGAGAATTTTTAACAATGTATTAGGTGGGTATTGCCCACCTAACTATATTGCAATATAAATTAACTAGAAATTAAATTATGAGTTCTACAAAACAAAAGATACAATCTCTTTTGAACCAATTACCCGATAATTGTTCTATAGAAGATGTCCAATATCATTTGTACGTCATTGAAAAAGTCCGGCGCGGTTTAGAAGTGGCCGAACATCAAGCAACCAGAACCCAAAATGAGGCCGAAGAACGATTGAACAAATGGCTTATCAAGTAGAATGGTCTCCCAAAGCATTAGATGATGTAGAGGCAATTGCCATATATATAGCTCGTGACTCGGCTTCCTATGCTGCAACAGTTGTCAAGAAGATACTTGACACAAGTGTCAACTTAAGTAAAGAACCTTTTTCCGGTCGTATTGTACCAGAATTTGGCAACGATAACATCAGAGAATATCAGGCCTACAGCTACAGAATCATCTATCGCATTCAGGGAGATATTGTTACTGTTGCCGCAGTGATTTACGGAAAGAAGCTACTGGATAAATTTGAAATTGATTGAATAGGATTGCCTATGAGTTAAATCAAACAAAACCAAGACTTTTTTCACACTCAAGCAAAAATTAACCGGATAAATACAGACAAAAAACCCATCTGTGTTTATCCGGTATTTGCTTTGTTGATATATCAATACGGTTCAGTTCAGAAAATGGTGGTTGGTTAAGGTAGTGTTTTTAAACGCAGAGGATCGCAAAGGAGAACGCAAAGGGGAGGCAGCGCGCCCTTGGGGGTCTCCCCCGTTGTAGCGGCTGCCGTCGCGCAGAGTTAATTATAGTTGTGGGGGCGATCGCAGAATCACCCCCACTTTGTCTTTCTAAGCTTATTTAGTAGCACCAGCCCTTGTGAAATATTTAATCAGCAATATTAACCAAACTTGGAAGTTGTGAATTAGCCAATGTTGGCGCGGTAATAATAGTTGAATATAAACTTGATGGTTGTTGTTTAGCGACTACTGGTAGAAACTGACGAGCATGAACTGCTACTTCTACAGTTTTGACATCATAGGTTTGGGTTGCCAATTTGGGATAAAAACCGATACCGATGATTGGAAGCAACAAACAAGCAGTGATGAACAGTTCGCGGGGTTTGACATCAGGTACTACTGCATCCAGATGTAACTCTGTATTCTGCTTACCGTAGAAGACTTGACGTAGCATTGACAGTAGATAAATTGGAGTGAGAATCACGCCTACAGCAGAAAGTAGCACAACTACAACTTTGAAACTAGAACTGTAAACATCGCTGGTAGCAATACCCAGGAATACCATCAACTCTCCGACAAAGCCGCTCATTCCTGGTAATGCTAGAGAAGCCATTGCACCAGCGGTAAATAGAGCGAAGGTTTTAGGCATGACTTTGGCGATACCACCCATTTGATCCATCATCAAGGTGTGGGTGCGTTCGTAGGTGACACCAGAGAGGAAGAACAAACTAGCAGCAATCAAACCGTGGGAGATCATTTGCAGTACAGCACCGCTCATCCCAATTTCTGTATAGGAAGCGATACCAACTAGCACAAATCCCATGTGAGCGATCGAAGAATAAGCTAAGCGACGCTTGAGATTGGTTTGAGCAAAGGCGCAGCAAGCACCGTAGATAATATTGACTACACCTAAAACTGCTAAAACTGGAGCAAAGTAAACATGAGCATTGGTTAGCATCTCCATGTTGATACGGATGAGCGCATAACCACCCATCTTTAACAACACACCGGCCAAAATCATTGAACCGGGTGCAGAAGCTTCACCGTGAGCATCAGGTAGCCAAGTGTGGAGTGGGAATATTGGTAGTTTGACACCAAAAGCAATCAAGAAACCTGCATAAACCAGTAACTCAAAGGCTCTAGGATATTGCTTCATTCCCAGAGTTACCATATCGAAGCTGACGGTATCTCCAGAGAATGCCATTGCAAAAGCTGCTACCAAGATAAATATAGAAGCTGCGGCTGTATAAAGAATAAATTTAGTAGCTGCATAACGGCGCTTTTGTCCTCCCCAGATGGAAATCAATAGGTAGACAGGGACTAATTCGATTTCCCACATTAAGAAGAACAGCAGCAAATCTTGGGCGACAAATACGCCAAGCTGAGCGCTGTATAACGCCAGCATCAAACCATAAAATAAACGCGGCTTGTTGGTTACTTTCCAAGCCGCGAAGATTGCGAGGGTGTTAATTAAGCCTGTTAGCAGGACTAAAGGCATTGACAAACCATCTACTGCTACAGACCAGTTCAAGCCCAACTGGGGAACCCAAGGATATTTTTCTACCAGTTGAAATGCTGAACTTTGAAAATCGTAGTTTTGCCAAAAGGCATAAATCATTAAAGCGAAGTCTGTTAGTGCTACTCCTAGACCATACCAACGAGCAGTTTTGCCTTCTTTATCTGGGATGAGGGGAATGGCTAAGGCAGCCACCAGCGGCAAGATAATTATGGTTGTTAACCAAGGAAATTGAGCAATCATCACTGACAATCGTTTTTCGTTTTTACTTTTAATTACATTATATTAAGCAATTCATAGTTTTGTAAACGATATTTATCCCTATAAATCTTAAATCTTCAAGAAATTTAGTAATAAATACTCAAAATTTTTGCCAGATTCATTCTAAATGTAAAGTTTTGCTAAGTCAATAAAAAACGATAGCTCCAGCTACCGTTATAAATCTTAATATCAACTGTCTTAAGAATGATATTTGAAAAACAAGATCCCCGACTTCTTTGAGAAGTCGGGGATCTGTGTATTTCAAACAATACGGTTGACAATTGTCCAGACATCTCCGTCAGAACGGACATGGGGAACCGAGATTGTCTTGAACCCAGTAATAAATGGCTTGTAATAAACTTGCCAATACAGCGGACTCAGATCGTCAGCGCAAGCCTTCAGACTGCGTATTTCTGTAGCAAGTTCCGCAGCCAGTTCATTGATCCGCTTAGCGTGAACCTGAGCAATTTTTCTTGCCTCATCTAGTTGTTCCTGTAAAGAAAGTTGTTTGGCTTGGATTTGCCATTGCTGTAATTGGGCTTGTTTTTGTGTCAATTGAGCTTCCAAAGCAGCGATCGCATCATCTATGCCCTTGAGTTCCGCAACCAACTGGGCATTTTCACGAGCATAACGACGATAAGCTTCAGCGATTGCTTGAGGTGAATTATTTTCGGGAAGTGTGACAGTAACAGTCAAACAAGCACGTTCTTCACGCAGACCCTCAATTTGAGAGCGAAGTGCTGCAATTTCTGCCAGAATTTGCTCTATGGTCATTTTTTTGTTGTTTGTTGTTTGTTGTTTGTTGTTGGTCGTTGGTTGTTCCAAACAACTATCAACCACCAACTAACAACTAATAAAAACTTCTTGCCCCTTGCGTATCAATCCCAAGCGATCGCACCACAGGTGAAATTCCTTGCGATCGCCAAGCCGCTGACATCGCTGCCATCACTGCTTCTGATTGTTTTGTATCAGTTAATGCTAACAGAGTTGGTCCAGCACCACTAATCACCATACCGTAAGCACCCGCACCAACAGCAGCTGCATGGACAACATCGTACCCTTTTATCAGTGTTTTTCTGTAAGGCTCATGTAACCTATCTTGCAAAGCCGCCCTTAACCAATTTCCGTTTCCAGTCTCCAAACCACGCAACAATAACCCCAAATGCGCCGTATTAAAAATCGCATCTGCCCGACTCACCTGAGAAGGTAACACCTGCCTAGCCTCCTTTGTAGAAAGCTCAAAATCAGGAATCGCCACCACAGGCACAATATTCTCACACCAAGGAACCTCACAAATCTCCCACTCTTGGCGTTCTCTGCGCCTCTGTGGTTCAACTTCTACCCCCGTAGCCGCCAAACGACAACCCCCCAACAACGCCGGCACTACATTATCTGGGTGTCCTTCCATAGCGATCGCCAACTCCATCACCTGCGATTGACTCAGAGGTTCACCTGCTAACACATTCGCACCTACTAAACCTCCAACAATAGCCGTTGCCGAACTACCCAAACCCCTTGCTAGCGGTACACCCAGCTTGATCTCAATTTCTACAGGTGGCGGAGTTTGCCCCAAGTGTTGATATAACTTTACAAACGCCTGATAGAGCAAATTACTCTCGTCAGTTTGCACTCGTTCAGCTTCTGCGCCAGTGACATTTATGATCACCCCAGAAGATGAAAGCGGAGATTCATCAACATGGGTAAACTTAAACTCGTTGTACAGTGTTAAAGCAGCACCGATACAATCAAAACCCGGCCCTAAATTTGCAGTAGTTGCGGGAACGATAACAGATACAGAATCAACAGCAGCCATTGAAAAAAATTAACTAATCAATCAACCAGCATCTCACGATTTTGGATTAAGGCTTGATTTATTGAACCGCCCTTCGGCCTGACCTTAAGTAGACCTAACCGCGAGGTTTACATTACAGAGTTGTAATTCTCTGTAACCAAGGCTTGAAGGGAATTGGTAAACCTGGTAACTTTTTGGCAACTAGGTTTTGATTACAAGCAACAAAATTTTGTTATTAAAAAATCTTAAATTAAAAATGTAGCATCAAAAATAGTAAACTAAATCTATTCAACCAAACAAAAGAAGTTGCTGCAAAAAAGAAAGACTGGAAGTGAATCCAGCCGATAAAAAAGCGGGCTAACCGCTATTAACATGGTTAACCCGTGCAGCTTTGGGAACGCGCAGAAAAATTACTATTGCAATACCAACTTAACGTTGGCATTTTGCAAACCGCGCTGTTTCACTTCTGTCAAGGTCTTGTTAACAGCATACTTCTGGTTGATAGAGTTAATCAGTTCGGTCTGATTATGCTTCTTAGCAACACCCCACAGGTCTGCGATTAGGTCAAAAGAACCATCGCTGTTGCGAGACCAACCGAGGTCATATTCGCCTTCCAATACTGCTACAATGTCAGCACGAACACGCTGACCGTTGTAACCGCGAACATCAGCTTCGGTCTTTACGCTAATACCAAGGTCGCGCAGGGACTGCTTGAGGATTTCAGCGTCGGTAATTTTGGTGCGCAGAGTGCTAAAATGAGACATTTGGGTTTCCTCCAAAGAGAGTAGAGAAAAAGGACAACAGTTTGGTTTGTTTTGAGAGTAAGCCGCGTTTAGCAGAACGCGGTTTCTTTATTCAGCTAGCCTTTAGGACTAGCTCTTCCCCCCTGCTTTGACAGGGGAAAGCTTTTAGAATTCCATTCGCTGATATTCAGCAATGGAAGCTGCTGCGGGTCGCGCACGCTGTCTAGCCCAATCTCTGAGGGCTGTAACCTGTTCTTGCATCGTCCGAGACAGCGGCAGTGTCGCTTTCAGTGCAGCAATAATATCTAATTGGGTGAACTCACGATCTTGGGCGAAAGCTTCGTACATCGCTGCCACGATCGCCTGTTCAATTTCCGCCCCAGAGAAGCCATCAGACATTTTAGACAACTGTTCTAGGTCAAACCTAGAGATGTCTTCCCGGCGCTTATGTAGGTGGATCTTAAATATATCTTGCCTTTCTTCTGGTGTGGGCAGATCCACAAAGAAAATTTCATCAAAACGACCTTTCCTTAAAAATTCTCCTGGTAATCTTTCCACTCGGTTGGCAGTTGCCATGACAAATACCGGGGATTTTTTCTCTTGCATCCAGGTAAGGAAAGAGCCAAATATCCTGCTAGAAGTACCACCATCAGAATCAGAAGAACCTGTACTACCAGCAAAGGATTTATCTAATTCATCGATAAATAATATTGCAGGGGAAATAGATTCGGCGGTTTTGAGGGCGTTGCGTAAGTTCGCTTCTGAACGTCCTACCATTGAGCCATCATAGACTCGTCCCATATCTAACCGTAACAGTGGCAAACCCCAAAGTCGAGATGTGGTTTTAGCAATTAACGACTTACCACAACCTGGAACACCAAGGATTAACATTCCTTTTGGTTGAGGCAAACCATATTCCCGCGCTCTTTCTGTAAATGCGTTGGAACGCTGTTTTAGCCACTTTTTCAATTCTTCCAAGCCACCAACAGCATCAATGGTTTCATCTTCTTCTATGTATTCTAATATACCATTGCGCCGAATTAATTGCTTTTTCTCTGATAAAACTATATCAACTTCTTCTTCTGTTAAGCGTCCAGTTGTGACTTGGGCTTTGCGATATACTTTTTCCGCTTCGTCCTTAGTTAATCCTAACGCAGCTCTGAGAAGTTTTTCCCGCGCCTCTGTTGCTAGCCGTCGCCCACGATGATTGTCTATATGGTGAGTCAAAACTTTGTTCAACTCACCCATATCTGGAAGGGGAAAGTCTAATACGACTACTTCCTTTTCCAATTCGATGGGTACTTGCTGCATCGGTGACATCAAGATGATGTTCTTTTGCGTGCCTTTGAAGCTAGCGATCGCATCCCGTAAGGATCTTGTTGTCGCAGGCGCATCTATAAAAGGATGTAAATCTTTAAGAATAAATATACCTGGTTCTCTTTGCCGGATAATCCAATCAATCGCCGCTTCTGGTGAAACAGTATTATGCTGACCTACATTCCGGGGTTGACCATACTCCACGATGCCGTGAGTTACTGTCCAAACGTACACTCGCCGTTGTGGTTTTGACGATTGAGCGATTGTAAAGATTGCCTGCTCAGCCCGCTCTTCCTCGGAGGTCACAAGGTAGATTAAAGGGTATTGAGCTTGAATGAGGATGTTGAGCTCTTCTTTCATACATCGACCTACTTGAGACCTTTTACAGAAACTCTAGACATCGCAGTTGGCAAAGATGGCAGAATTTTAGGAATTCATAACGAGTTATGTATTCACAATTCTGAGACTTAGCAAGGAACTAACTCTTCCTCACCTTTGGGATGGGCTTGTTCCATCTCTTCCACTGTCAGATGTTCTTGATTGCTACTAATTACTCCCGGTTGTTTGCCCAAACCAACCAATTCACCATCACGTATAACCAATGAGCTTTCACAGTTAGGACAGGTGTAAACTCTATGAGTTTTTCCGTAGACAGCTACTTCATCAACTAGCTCCGAATTTGCCAGGTAGAAAACGAGGGCGCGTTCGGCAAGATCCGACATAGGTTCTGAATCTATAGCTGAACGTATTTTCAGTTTTCTGTGTAGTTCTGGCGACAAATACAAAGTAACCTTTTGCTTATTAGCTTTATTAGCTTGCATAACTCTGTTAACGGTCTTACCCGGGTATGTATCTTACGATATCTACTCCTCTTTGGCTTGTCAAGACAGCAAGACGCCTTGACGTCAATATCTTAATATTTATTTACATAATCGGTGGCGTAAGGTTTTGCGCCCTAAGAATAGGTAGTGGTAAAAAAGCAACAACATCTCAAGAGTATTTAGTGAGATACCCATAAATTCCCTCTTCCAGCTAATTAATGAAAGCCTTTACTCCTCGCACATTTTGTCTTCTACCTCCTATCTCCTGCTTTCAGAGGAGTGTAAGATACTTTATTTACGCGATCGCCTTATCTATAGTTCTGGGAGGTTGTACAACAACACCTGGTTTCCACAATTCCAATCACACTTGGAAAACCTATAGAAATGCCCGATATGGCTTTGAATTTCCCTATCCCGGCACCTGGAAATCTTTGCCATCAGACAACGCCGACGGCATTGTTTTTATTTCCCCAAGAAATAACGCTGTAGAGATTCGCAGTTGGGCAGGAATGCAACTGCCAGAAGATATAACTCAAGACAAAACAGGCAAAACATCAATAAATCCTAACTTTACAACTGCCCAAGGAGTATCTGGAGTGCTGACGGTAGAAGTCAGGCAACAAGAAAGTGTAATGACACTGCAATTAGTGCAAGGACAACTGAAATACTACTGGCAGGGAAAAGCACCCAGCCCAGAATTTAGTAGCTATTACCGCTTTTTTTATTACATCGCTAGTAGCTATAGAATTAGTCAAGGGTCAACGATAAAGAGTTAGTGGTTTGTGGTTAGTGGTTGATTGTTGCTTGTTGTACCAGACGTGCCATGGCACGTCTGTACAGTGGTTAGTGGTTACAACTTCCGACTTCCGACTTCTGACTTCCCCCTTGTCCCCGATCCCCGATACCCTATCCCCAATCTTCATGGTCTAGAGGTGACACAAACCTGGTAGATTTAGCTATCAGCGAGTAAAAACAGGTGAAAATGAAAGTCCTGGTTATTGGTGGCGATGGCTATTGCGGTTGGGCAACCGCGCTTTATCTTTCCAATCGAGGTTACGAAGTTGGTATTTTAGACAGCTTGGTGCGGCGGCACTGGGATAATGAATTAGGTGTAGAAACTCTAACCCCAATCGCACCAATTCACCAACGCATCCAACGTTGGAAAGACTTAACTGGTAAAACCATCGATTTGTTTGTTGGTGATATCACTAATTACGAGTTTCTCCAAAAAGCCCTGCATAAATTTGAACCAAATGCGATCGTGCATTTTGGCGAACAGCGTTCAGCACCATTTTCGATGATTGATCGCGAACATGCTGTCATGACGCAAGTCAATAACGTTGTGGGTACGCTGAATTTGTTGTACGCGATGAAAGAAGATTTCCCAGAGTGCCATTTGGTGAAATTGGGAACAATGGGTGAATACGGTACACCCAACATAGATATAGAAGAAGGCTATATCACCATTGAACACAACGGACGCAAAGATACTTTGCCTTATCCCAAGCAACCTGGTTCAATGTACCACTTAAGCAAAGTTCACGATAGTCACAATATCCACTTTGCCTGCCGGATTTGGGGACTAAGGGCAACAGACTTAAATCAAGGTGTGGTTTATGGCGTCCTCACCGAAGAAACCGGGATGGACGAACTGTTAATTAACCGCCTAGATTACGATGGTGTGTTTGGAACAGCGTTGAACCGTTTCTGTATTCAAGCTGCAATTGGACACCCCCTAACTGTTTATGGTAAAGGTGGACAAACGCGGGGATTTTTGGATATTCGGGATACGGTGCGATGTATTGAACTGGCGATCGCTAACCCCGCCCAACCTGGCGAGTTCCGTGTGTTTAACCAATTTACTGAACAATTCAGTGTCGGTGACTTGGCGATGATGGTGAAAAAAGCCGGGAATGCAATGGGGCTAAATGTAGAAGTTAATAACCTAGATAACCCCAGAATCGAAAAAGAAGAACACTACTTTAATGCCAAAAACACCAAACTGTTGGATCTAGGTTTACAACCTCACTATCTCTCTGATTCCCTGCTTGATTCTCTATTGAACTTTGCTGTCAAATATCAAAATCGAGTCGATAAAAACCAAATTCTGCCAAAAGTTACTTGGCATCGTAAATAGCAAAGCATGAATATGCGATCGCTTGTTCTGTTTGTGTTTGTTGTGTTGCCTGGTGTGGCATTTAGTAGCATTAGTGTTTACTATCTGTTTCCTGAATGGACAACACTGGATGCAGCCCATAAAAATTATCAACAAGTGGCAAAGTCCCCATCTGCCAAGGTGGGTGACTTATTCATTTCCCAAGCCGCAGAAAACAGACACAGAATCAATTGCTTTGCTGAAGGAGTCGGAGTTTTGTTAGGTGTGGCGATCGCAGCCATTGGCATTCATGGCATCTGCACCCTGCCTAACAAAGCATCTTAACCATGCCAATTTTAGATTTTGGATGAGTCAATCTAAAATCCAAAATTGATTAACTTCAATCATACTTAAAACACAGGGTAAAACCTGAATGAGGCTGGTTAGACAACCCTATTTAACTCAAGTTAGTTGCTGACCGAAAACTGGTCGTCATATTCTTGCACAGTATGACGACCAATCTGTTGTTTATACAACAGTTTACGCTGTAAGTAATGCTGGAATTGCCCAGAAGCTGGAATTATCTGAACACCCTGCCTGTAGTGAATGATATTTTATGAGGATTGCTCTATTTACCGAAACCTTTCTGCCCAAGGTTGACGGCATTGTCACACGCCTACGTCATACTATTGAACATTTACAACGCAGTGGCGACGAAGTACTAGTAATTTGTCCAGATGGCGGTATTACAGAATACAAAGGAGCCAAAATATATGGTGTCTCTGGCTTTCCGCTACCTCTGTATCCTGAGTTAAAAATGGCACTACCACGCCCAGCCATTGGTCAGATTTTGGAACAGTTTCAGCCAGATATTATTCATGTGGTTAATCCAGCTGTTTTGGGATTAGCTGGTATATTCTATAGCAAGGTGCTTGATATTCCCTTGGTGGCTTCTTATCATACCCATTTGCCTCAATATCTCCAGCATTACGGTTTAGGAATGCTAGAAGGGTTACTGTGGGAATTACTTAAAGCAGGCCACAATCAAGCAGCTTTAAATTTATGTACCTCTACAGCAATGATGGAGGAACTCACAACCCACGGAATTGAAAGAGTAAACTTGTGGCAACGGGGAGTAGACACAGAAACATTTCATCCTAGCTTAGTCTCTGAGGAAATGCGATCGCGTCTATCCCAAAATCACCCAGATAGCCCCTTGTTATTATACGTTGGACGTCTTTCTGCTGAAAAAGAAATTGAGCGCATCAAACCCATACTAGAAGCTATCCCCGCAGCCAGGCTCGCATTGGTGGGAGATGGGCCCCACCGCCAAGCTTTAGAAAAGCACTTTGCCAACACAAACACTCATTTTGTTGGCTACCTAGTTGGCAAAGAATTAGCTTCAGCTTTTGCTAGTGCCGATGCCTTTATCTTCCCTTCTCGCACAGAAACATTGGGTCTAGTACTCCTAGAAGCAATGGCGGCAGGATGTCCAGTAGTAGCAGCCCGTTCTGGCGGCATTCCTGATATTGTAACAGATGGTGTCAATGGATACCTATTTGCCCCTGATGCTGGTGATGAAGGTGCGATCGCTGCTACCCTGCGCTTACTAGAAATGAAACAAGAACGAGAATCTATTCGTCAAAATGCCCGCCGAGAAGCTGAACGCTGGGGATGGGCAGCTGCCACCCGTCAGTTGCAAGATTACTATCAAAAGGTAATTTATTCTGAATTACCGAAAGCAGCGTAATCCGATTTTAGATTTTGGATTTTGGATTTTGGATTGGGATTCATGTAGTAGTTAATTGTTGATTTCTGATTACTATAAAACATTAACTATAATCTGGTTACTAGTCCAAAATCTAAATCTAAAGTCTAAAATCTAAAATCTAAAATTTTATGTCACTTTTAAATACTGGTAGTGTCCTAGCTACATTAACCGAACTGACTCAAGTTAATCGCACTCACGCTTTATTACGTCGGGTTAAAGACCTTTCTGTTAATGAATTTGTTTGCTTACTAGATTTTATTACTGCGGAATTTCAGCAATTTCTGCGGGCAATTGAACTGATAAATAACGAAGCCTTAGAAACAATGTTGGAGAAAGTTTTAGAGGCCATTACATTAAAAATAGGTCAAATTCTCCAAGCTGAACATACTACTATTTTTTTAGTAGACAAGGATAAAGGTCAACTTTGGACAAAAATTATTCAAGATAGTATTCATAAGCCTTTAGAAATTCGTATTCCGATTACTGTTGGTATTCCTGGTTATGTTGCTAGTACAGGTGAATGTTTAAATATATCTGATACTGCTACTCATTCTCTCTTTAGCTCAGATTTAGAAAAACAAATGGGCTATAAGATTGACAACCTTTTATGTATGCCAGTTTTAAGTAGTAAAAATCAAGTTGTCGCTGTAGTACAACTGGCAAATAAAGCTGGAAATATCCCTTTTGACAGTGAAGATGAAGAACGGTTTCGGGATTTTGCTTCTGCTATTGGTATTATCTTAGAAAGTTGTCAATCTTTCTATGTCGCAGCGCGCAATCAAAGGGGTGCAACAGCACTTTTACGGGCAACTCAAACACTAGGACAAAGTCTAGACTTAGAAGCGACTTTGCAAATAGTGATGGAACAAGCAAGAATTTTAATGCAAGCAGACCGCAGCACGCTATTTTTATATCGTAAGGAAATGGGAGAACTTTGGACAAAAATAGCAGCGGCTGATGGCAAAAAAATGATGGAAATTCGCATTCCCGCTAACCGTGGGATTGTTGGCTATGTAGCTTCTACTGGGGAAGCGCTGAATATTCCTGATGCTTATAAAGACCCCCGTTTTGACCCTAGTACAGATAAAAAAACTGGGTATGTAACTCGCAATATTTTATGTTTACCAGTATTTAATTCTGCTAATGAATTAATTGGTGTGACACAATTAATTAATAAACAGCAAGGCAGTTTTAGTGCTTCGGATGAAGAATTTATGCGGGCTTTTAATATTCAAGCCGGAATTGCTTTAGAAAATGCCCGTTTATTTGAAAATGTACTATTAGAAAAACAATATCAGAAAGATATTCTCCAAAGTCTTTCTGATGCAGTAATTTCTACAGATATGGAAGGTTGCATCGTGACTATTAATGATGCAGCTTTAGAATTGCTGGGTTGTCCATTAATAGATGGAAATGCTAAACATAATAAACTTGCCTGGGAACAAAATTTAATTGGTCGCTTTGTGTGGGAAATTGTACCAATTGATAATTTGCAAATGCGGCTGGAAGATAGTTTAAAAACAGGTGCAAGACATTATGTGCCGGAGCAAAGTTTGACGGTGGGATTATATTTAGATTCTACAGATCAAGATACAAAGACTTACATTTTAGCAATTCGCGATCGCACTCAAACTGATCTTTTTATCCCCTGGAACCAACCTTTAACTCCCCAATCGAAGTTAGTTACTGTTGATAGTGTCAATCAAATTGAACGTAGCATCAATTTAACTGTTAACCCTCTGACAAACCCAGAAGGAGGGGTGCGCGGTGGTTTGGTAGTTTTAGAAGATATCAGCCGGGAAAAGCGGATGAAAAATACTATGTACCGCTACCTAACTCCTCGTGTCGCTGAACAAGTTATGGCATTAGGAGAAGATGCTTTAATGGTGGGTGAACGCAAAGAAGTCACCATTTTGTTTTCTGATATCAGAGGTTACACCACTCTGACAGAAAATCTCGGTGCGGCTGAGGTGGTATCGCTGCTAAACCAGTATTTTGAAACGATGGTAGAAGCGGTATTTAACCACGAAGGTACTCTCGATAAGTTTATTGGCGATGCTTTAATGGCGGTGTTTGGTGCGCCACTCCCGCTTACGGAAAATCATGCTTGGAAAGCTGTGCAAGCTGCTTTGGAAATGCGACAGCGATTAGAAGAATTTAACCAACGACGTGTGATTCAAGAACAGCCAAAAATTCATATTGGTATTGGGATTAGTTCCGGGGAAGTAGTTTCAGGTAATATTGGTTCTCACAAACGCATGGATTATACAGTCATCGGCGATGGCGTCAATTTAAGCTCGCGTTTAGAAGCGATCACAAAAGAATATAGTTGTGATATTATTATCAGTGAAGTTACTTACCAATTATGCCGCGATCGCATTTGGGTGCGCGAGTTAGATAAAATTCGCGTTAAAGGTAAACATCAAGCTGTAAATATTTATGAATTAATAGGCGATCGCACTACCCCTTTAGACGCCACAACCCACGAATTTCTCTCTTTCTACCATGCTGGACGGGATGCCTATCTCAACCGTAATTTTGAGAGTGCGATCGTTTACTTTGAAGCAGCAAAAAGAATCCGACCAATAGATCAGGTCGTTGATATTCATTTAGAACGCGCTCGTAATTACCTCAAGCAAAGTCTACCAAACTCTTGGGATGGAGTTTGGACGATGATTAATAAATAAGAAGAATGAGAGACAGGGACGTAAAGAATAACTAATGAATATTGACTAATGACTAATGACTATTCTGGTTGATTACCATCATCATCCATTCGGAAAGGGTTTTCACCAATTCTTAGCTGTTTTTTCGCTTGTTTCAAACTTTTCCAAAGATCCTTGATATTCTCATAGGCTTCTTCAGGAGATATCTTACCGGCTGTCTCTAGATTGCAGATATAGCTGACTTTTTGGGCAAATTCTTGTAGATTAGCATTAAATACCAAATTTTCTGGCTTTACCTGACCGTAGTAGCGACCCCGAGGATAAAGAAAATCATCTTTGTTAGGCATTTTTTTATCCAATTTTTACCTTCTTCGTTGTTTTGAATCACAAACTAACAATTTACAATCCTTGTATAGATCTCAAAATCTGGGAACGGATAAAGGAGAAAGGTTAATGAGGATTCTTTTGTTCTTTACTTTTTAACCTTTATCTAAATACTTGCCAATGTCAATTTTGGCAAAGATTCATTATTTAGTTTTGAGTAAGTTTGCCGAACTTTCATAATTTCTGCAAAATAACAATCGTATTGAACTTTGAATTAATAATCTAGATTCCTGTATTAATTTATACATTTAATTTATTTATTTTTTATTGTGACAAATAGCTACGACTTCTGGGAATATAAACAATACATAATTTATGTTAAATTCCCACCCTTAATTTATGCATCTATCTTTCGTCAACAGTTTTACTTAGGTATTTCACTGATGACTAATGGCTAAAAACAAAAGATAAAATGGTTAAGCTTAAACGCATACAAGCCAGCCATTGAACCTAAATTTACTACCTGCCATGACTGCCCAAAACAAGCTCTACGAAGGTAAAGCCAAAATTATTTATCCTACGGATAACCCGGAAATTTTACTGGCTGTTTTTAAAGATGATGCGACAGCATTTAACGCTCAAAAACGCGGCAGTATTCAAAATAAAGGGAATATAAATAATATCATCTCTAGTAAAATATTTCAACAGCTAGAAGCCCGGGGTGTCAAGACTCACTTTATTGAAAGTCCTGCTCCCAACCAAATGCGGATCAAGGCAGTAAAAATATTGCCATTGGAAGTGGTTGTCAGGAACATTGCTGCGGGTAGCCTTTGTCAACAAACAGGATTACCACTGGGAACTGTACTCAAGATGCCATTGGTGGAATTTTATTATAAAAATGACCAATTGGGAGATCCTTTGTTGACTCGCGATCGCATACTGCTGATGGAATTAGCAACTCCGGAACAAGTTGACAGTATAATCCATCTTGCATTGCAAATTAACGAATTTCTCAAAGAGTTTTTCCAGGGGTGTGGCATTACCTTAGTGGACTTCAAACTAGAATTTGGTTTGGACTCACAACAGCAGTTGCTATTAGCAGATGAGATTAGTCCCGATACTTGTCGTTTATGGGACATATCCACAGGAGATGACCCCAACCGTCGTGTACTAGATAAAGACCGCTTTCGTCGGGACTTAGGCAATGTTGAGGATGCTTACCAGGAGGTTTTAAGAAGAGTGCTAGAAGCAGTGGAAAAAGGGTAATGGGTATTGGGGAGGTGGGAGATGGGGGGAGTGTGAGGAGTGTGAGGAGTAAACCACTAACTACTAATGCACAGAGGCGATGTTCCTCGCGTCTCTACTAACTACTAACTACTAACCAACAACCAACAACTAACTTTGACATAAAGCAAAATCTTTCTTTGATGG
Source organism: Fischerella muscicola PCC 7414 (assembly GCF_000317205.1). Classification (GTDB taxonomy): domain Bacteria; phylum Cyanobacteriota; class Cyanobacteriia; order Cyanobacteriales; family Nostocaceae; genus Fischerella; species Fischerella muscicola. The sequence continues at coordinate 52,075 of NZ_AJLK01000085.1, forward strand.
TGCGTGGAAGTGAAGAAAAATCAAAATAAAATGCGTTTATCTCCAGTTTTAATGACAATGGTGGCGATCGCCACACCTCTAAGCGGTTCGCTTCATGCTAACGCGCAAATTGCAAATAATTCAAAAAAAACAGCAGATGTTGTTGTACCGACAACGAATCAAGACCAAGAAGTTGTCGCGGGATTGCCAACTACTGATACAACACAAGAGGTAACAATCCCAACTTCTACTATTCCAAATACTACACAAACTTTTCAAGATACAACATCAACAGCAAGTCCAGAACAAGAAGTTTTTGAAGTATTTTCAGCAAAAGAGACGACACTAGAGTTAACAAGATTAACTAATAATAAGTCAGAAAATATACAATTATCTCCAAAAACAAAGCCAACAACACTTAGAACACAGACAACCAATCAACAAGTATCTGTTAGCACTCCCGGGGCGTCAGCACTAAAAACAACACCCCAGACCATAACATCAACAACCCCAAAAACTACACAGAATTCTCCCACGATTATTCCTCAAAACACTCAACCGCCAAACAATCAACCACCAACAACAAACCAACAACCAACCAACAATCAACCACCAACCATCAACCAACCACCAACCAACAACCAACAACCAACCAACCAACCACCAACCACCAACCAACCACCAACCAACAACCAACAACCAACCAACCAACAACCAACCATCAACCAACAACCAACCAACAACCAACAACCAACCAACAACCAACCACCAACCAACAACCAACAACCAACAACAAACCAACAACCAACAACAGAAGCAGAACCTCGGGTATTAGTATCAGAGGTTGTGATTAGGACGGAGACTGGACAACCACTACCAGCAGAACAAGAAAACCAAGTTTACGGGGTAATTCGGACTCAACCAGGGCGGACGACAACGCGATCGCAACTGCAAGAAGATATTAATTCCGTCTTTGCTACTGGCTTTTTCTCAAATGTGCAAGCAGTGCCAGAAGATACACCATTAGGGGTACGAGTCACATTTTTAGTTCAGTTAAACCCCACCCTCAGTCAAGTCAGAATTGATGCTAATCCTGGTACAAATGTACCTTCTGTACTGCCTCCAAATACTGTTAATCAAATCTTTAGCAACCAGTATGGAAGAATCTTGAACTTACGTGAATTACAAGAAGGCATTAAACAGTTACTTAAGGTATATCAAGACCAAGGCTACGTATTAGCACAAGTAGTTGGATCACCACAGGTATCACCTGATGGAGTTGTCACCCTCACTGTGGCAGAAGGGGTTGTAGAAGATATTAGTGTCCAATATCGCAATAAAGAAGGTCAGGAAACAGACAAAGACGGAAAACCGATTAGGGGACGGACGCAGCCGTATATTGTTACACGGGAAATCCAATTAAAGCCCGGACAAGTATTCAACCGCAACATCATACAAAGAGATTTACAACGGGTCTACGGTCTAGGACTTTTTGAAGATGTGAATGTTTCCCTCAACCCTGGTACTAACCCCAGTCAAGTGGATGTCCAAGTCAATGTAGTTGAACGCAACAGCGGTTCCATCGCCGCCGGTGCAGGTATTAGTTCTGCTAGTGGATTGTTTGGTACTATCAGCTACCAAGAGCAAAACCTGAATGGCAGAAACCAAAAACTGGGGGCCGAGTTAGAAGTTGGTCAACGGGAATTGTTGTTTGATGTCCGCTTTACAGATCCTTGGATCGCTGGAGATCCATACCGAACTTCTTATACAGCAAACCTTTTCCGTAGTCGCTCAATTTCATTGATTTTTGAAGGAGAAGACGATAACATCGAAACCTTTGAACCAGGTGAGGATGATGGTGATACCCCTCGGATTTTACGTTTAGGTGGCGGTATCAACTTTAGCCGTCCTTTGTCTAAAAATCCCTATGAGCGTGCAGAATGGACAGCTTCAGCTGGTATAAGATATCAACGAGTTTCCACTCGTGATTCTGACGGTGATATCAGAGAGGAAGGAACAATCTATGAAAATGACCAGCCTACAGAAATCATTGAACTGACCGAATCTGGAACTGGTCAAGATGACTTGCTGACATTGCAATTAGCAGCAGTGCGTGATAAACGTGACAATGCTTTGCAACCAACTAGAGGTTCCTTCTTCCGCTTAGGCTTGGAACAGTCCGTACCAGTAGGGCTAGGTAATATCTTCATGAGTAAGGTACGGGGTAGCTATAGCTACTATCTTCCCGTAAGATTCACTAACTTTACCAAAGGCGCACAAACTATTGCTTTCAACGTACAAGGAGGAACCATACTTGGTGATGTACCTCCCTACGAAGCTTTTACTTTGGGTGGAAGTAACTCCGTTCGGGGCTATGAAGAGGGTGCATTAGCTAGTAGTAGTAGTTTCTTGCAAGCCACAGTTGAGTATCGCTTCCCTGTTTTCTCCGTAGTTAGCGGCGCTCTATTTTTTGATGCTGCTACTGACTTGGGAACGGAAACAGAGGCTGGAGATTTACTCGATAAAAGCGGTAGTGGCTACGGCTATGGTCTTGGTGTGCGTGTGCAGTCCCCACTTGGCCCCATCCGCATAGACTACGGCTTCAACGATCAAGGAGATAGCCGCATCAATTTTGGTATTGGGGAAAGATTCTAAGTAGTCAAGAGTCAATAGTCCATAGTCCAGAGTCAATAGTCAATAGTCCAGACTTCTTAGACAATTGACCATTGACCCTTGACAATTGACCATTGACCCTTAACTTAATTTTATGCAACAAACCCTCGCATCTGAAATTACTCTCACCGGAGTGGGACTGCATAGTGGTGTAACTACCCAAGTACGGATACTACCAGCCGGGGTAGACACTGGACGTTACTTTGTACGGGTAGATTTGCCCAACAATCCAATTATTCCAGCCCAAGTGCCTGCGGTTAGTCAAACTGTTCTGTCAACTCAGTTAGGTAAAGATGAGGAAAGTGTTCGGACTGTGGAGCATTTATTGGCTGCATTGGCGGGTATGGGTGTAGATAACGCCCGTATTGAAATTGACGGCCCAGAAGTACCACTGTTGGATGGTTCGGCAAAGATATGGGCAGAAAGTATTACTCAAGTGGGGTTAGTATCGCAAACCTCAACTAAAAATTCTCAGGCTTTGTTCATTAATGAGCCGATATGGGTACGTCAGGATGATGCTTTCGTTTGCGCTTTCCCTGCACCAAGTACTCGCTTTACCTACGGCATTGATTTTGAACTACCTGCTATTGGTAATCAATGGCACAGTTGGTCTCCAAGTTTTGAACCAGGAAAGTCTGATGCTAGCTTCATCACAGAAATTGCCCTTGCCCGTACCTTCGGTTTACTACATCAAATTGAATACCTGCAAAAATCCGGGTTAATTAAGGGTGGAAGCTTAGAAAATGCTCTTGTATGTGGGCCTGATGGTTGGCTAAATCCACCATTAAGATTTGCAAATGAGCCAGTACGTCATAAAATTTTGGATCTAGTAGGAGATTTGAGTTTAATAGGGCCTTTCCCCCATGCTCATTTTTTGGCATACAAAGCCAGCCACAATTTACACGTGCAACTGGCACAGAAAATTTGGGAATTGCGTTAATTTTGTTCTTTGTTGAAAGTTGGTGGTTGTTTGGACAACCAACAACTAACAACTAACAACTAAATTAAATTCAATCACCTACAAGACCACAACTAAAAATCAACCCCACCCATCAATGGCAACCGTTACTGAAGTAAATTCTATCGATAACCCCACGTCAGCACCTATTCTGGAGCAGCCCGATTCTTCCACTACAAGTAACTCTGAAACAAAAGTTACATTTACAGCGGAAGAAATTCAGAAACTTCTACCGCATCGCTATCCCTTTGCACTTGTAGACAAAATTATCGACTACACACCTGGGAAACGAGCTGTTGGCATTAAAAACGTCACAATTAACGAACCCCATTTTCAAGGGCATTTTCCAGGACGTCCAATTATGCCAGGTGTGCTGATCGTAGAAGCAATGGCCCAGGTTGGTGGTGTCGTAATGACACAAGTGCCACAATTGGAAGGCGGACTCTTTCTATTCGCTGGTATAGATAAAGTCCGCTTCCGTCGCCAAGTTGTTCCCGGTGATCAACTGCTTATGACTGTGGAACTGTTATGGATAAAACAACGTCGTTTCGGTAAGATGCAAGCTCGCGCCGAGGTTGACGGTCAGTTAGTTGCTGAAGGCGAATTAATGTTTTCCCTCGTAAGCTAAAAATTTATTCTCGTGGTAGAGGCATTACCGTGAAGCGCCTCTACAAAATTTTGTATTAGGGATATCAGCAACAATAAACAACAACTGTTACAGTCTGATTTCCATATATTCACTGCCCTCACACCTGTACCAATTTGATGCTTTCGGCTACTGAACTCAGACGCTCCGTGGCGCGTCTGGCAAAAAACTTAGCACGCTTACTGTTCTGGAGATGCACCCTTGAAAACGCTTATTCATCCAACTGCTGTAATTCATCCTAACGCGGAGCTGCACCCGACAGTGGAAGTCGGTGCCTATGCTGTGATTGGTGGGCATGTGAAAGTAGGCCCTGACACTACAATTGGCGCTCATGTAGTGCTGGATGGGCCTGTGGAAATCGGAGCGCGAAATCAAATTTTTCCGGGGGCTGCCATTGGTATGGAACCCCAAGACCGAAAATACGCTGGTGAAACTAGCTGGGTCAAAATTGGTAACGACAATCGCATTCGCGAATACGTGACAATTAACCGTGCTACTGGTTTAGGTGAAGCCACGATGATTGGTAACGGCAATCTGCTAATGGCTTACGTCCATGTGGCACATAACTGTGTAATAGAAGACTCTGTGACTATTTCCAATGCGGTAGCGATCGCAGGTCATGTTCATATTGAGTCACGAGCAACAATCAGTGGAGTTCTAGGTATCCATCAATTTGTGCATATTGGTAAGCACGCGATGGTAGGAGGAATGAGCCGTATTGACCGGGATGTTCCACCATATATGTTGGTGGAGGGAAATCCTACACGAGTGCGATCGCTCAACCTCGTAGGACTCAAACGCGCTGGTTTGTCTGCTACTGACTTACAAATATTGAAAAAAGCCTTCCGTATTCTCTACCGTTCAGATTTACTCTTTAAAGATGCTTTAGAAGAACTAGAACTTTTGGGAGATACAGAACATTTACAGCACTTGCGTCGTTTTCTCCTACTTTCGCAAATGCCAGGAAGACGCGGTTTAATTCCTGGAAAAGTAAAAGCAAACAGTAGAGATGATGAGTCTTGAAAATAAGGGATCGGGGACTGGGGAGAGGGGACAAGGGAGACACGGAAGACAAGGGAGACAAGGGAGAATTATTTCACAAGTTTCTTTCCCATGCTCATTACCCGTTCCCCTTTCCCCGTTGCCCCTAATCCCCACTCCTTACAGTCGTGGGGGCCCCAAGTTCCTCAATTCCCAATCCCCGATACCCAATTTCAAAATGCGAATATTTATTAGTACTGGTGAAGTGTCTGGCGATTTGCAGGGGTCGCTATTGGTGGCTGCACTACGAAAGCAAGCGATTGCTGCTGGGTTGGAATTAGAAATTGTGGCGCTTGGTGGTGACAAAATGGCGGCAGCAGGAGCAATTTTGCTGGGTAATACCAGCGAAATTGGTTCTTTTGGTCTGTTGGAATCTCTACCTTTTGTACTGCCAACTCTGCAAGTCCAGCGCCGGGCGATCGCCTATCTCAAGCAAAACCCGCCTGATTTGGTAGTGTTGATTGACTACATGGGGCCAAATCTCGGTATCGGCAATTATCTTCGCCGCCAAATGCCGCAAGTCCCGATTGTATATTATATTGCTCCCCAAGTTTGGGTTTCTTCAATTACTCTTGGTAATACAGAGCGGATTATTCATGTTAGTGATAAATTATTAGCTATTTTCCCTGAAGAAGCACGTTACTTTCAAGACAAGGGTGCAAAAGTTACTTGGGTCGGTCATCCACTTGTAGACAGAATAGAACAATTTCCCAGCCGAGAAGCAGCACGCAGGCAGTTGGGAATTGCCGATGATGCGACTGCTGTGGCACTTTTACCTGCCTCCCGTCATCAAGAACTCAAGTATCTTTTACCTGTAATGTTCCAAGCGGCACAAATAATGCAAGCTAAACTGCCGCAAGTACATTTCTGGATTCCCTTATCTCTAGAAATATACCGGAAAAGAATAGAAAAAGAAATACAACGGTATGGTTTACAAGCCACTGTAGTTTCTGGTCAACAACAACAAGTACTCGCTGCTGCTGATTTAGCAATTACTAAATGCGGGACTGTAAATTTAGAACTTGCCTTGTTAAAAGTGCCACAGGTGGTTGTTTATCGCCTCAGCCCGTTTACTTATTGGGTTGCTCGTAATATCCTCAAAATAACTTTTCCCTTTGCCTCGCCAGTTAACTTGATGGTAATGAACGGAATAGTGCCAGAATTTATCCAAGAACAAGCGTCGCCAGAGAATATTATTCAAGCAGCAATGGAATTTTTGCTCAACCAGGAACGTAAACAGCAAATCCAAGCAGATTATCAACAAATGCAACGGTCTGTGGGAGAATTGGGGGTGTGCGATCGCGCCGCTAGAGAAATTTTGCAAATGCTATATCACTAAAAATAAAGCAATGAGAATAAGGCTGAGGAAAATAGCGAACAAAATAGCATATTCGACTCGGCGACTGATTATTCCGACAGCTGCAATAATAGCGATCGCAAGGCTGAAAATACCAATATACTGTTCTTTTTGTAAACCTTTAGCAATCAGTGGATCTTGCTGCTGATTATTTGGTAGCGGGGTTTCTAAAATTTGTGGTGCTAAATAATTTGAGTGATGATTAAGCAATTTTTGATTGTAAATATTCATAATTATTTTTTACGATTAATACACATGTAGTGGCGCCTCAGCCTTAAAACGTTGGGTGCAAAAAACCTATAAAATCTAAAAGTAAACTATTCTGTGATGACTCAAGTCAATAAATTAAGCTTGCCGCGCTAGTAGTGGTTCATCGCATTAATTTTGCTGGGCTACAAGATCCCCGACTTCTTGAAGAAGTCGGGGATCTGACCCCTCACAACTTCTCATAACTTTTGCGATAGACCAGTAGTAGTTTGTTCCATTAATTTTGATGGGTAGACTAAATTTTACAATTAACCTTCTTTTCCTCTAAATAATTGGTATAATTACAAACTAAACTTTAATATATTAAATTCATCTACCTATAGAAATATTGTGTTATTGGAGTAAAAGAGAATACATAAGATTAAAAATTAAAAAAGCCCTTGTTTTGGGCTTTTGTCTTCATTTGGTATGATTCCTGTATTTCTGTCATTCTCAAAATATAAATGTGTCCAAAAAATATGGTAAGAAGCTGATTTTGAAGATATAACAAGCGTAACTCAATCAATCTTCTTATTTACAATGATTTGTATTTTTACCTTGCAAATTACTTTGGACAATACATCCTTGTTTTTTAAATAGATAGTTTTCTCCAATCAGATAAATACTGACAAAGACTAAAGGTATAACTATAAATTTTGGGCTAAGTGCTTTTTGAGAAAAAGATAAAGTTTTTTTAAAAATAGATTTATTAACGTTTATGTTATTAAGTTGTTTTGCTTTTACTAAAACATTACTTGTCGGTTGCTTTCCCGAAGATAGGGAAGTATATTTTGGTTGCAATTCTAAATTTAATACTTGACTCCAACAAGGAAAACTTTTTCCTTGTTGAAATCCGTCAACTTTAACTTTTTTAATAGATTCAGACCTTAAGCCAATTATTTCTTGACGTACGTATTTCACCAAATTTTGTTTATCTGGTATTTGGTTAGATTCTAATCTCACCCGTAAATAACCATTTTTAATACTAACTTTCACTATGACATTTTTTAGCTGTAATTGGCTGTTCATCAAAGATGTTATAGCTTGAACATCGCCTTGTCTTGCAAGTTCAAAAATTTTTACTTGTGTCATAAATGATTGCAGTGAAGAGCTAAAAACATACCTGCTGCATAAAATATAACCTTATATCTAAAATTATTTCTTCAGTGTTTTTACTAAAATTTTAGATACAAAGATGTTATGAGCAGCATCGTTGACTTTACTTTTTAGCCACCCCTAAATCTAAATTTAATATAGTTTCTACAAACTTTATAAATGCTTTAATTACTACCCGTAGCATATTGCTGAGCAAAGTCCCGATGAATTTGGTATTGTATAATTTTTTGCTGAGCCATGCCATAATTAGAGCTAGTGTATGGTACAGTTTTTAAAAGAGCGATCGCTTCGTCCCAATTTTCGACAACTATCTTCCACTCATCTTCAGATTGTGCTAGCTTTGCCAGTTTTGCTGTACGTCTAGCTTGATTAATTGCCTGGAGATAATTATCCTTTGGTTTGACTTCATTAGCAGTGAGTGTTGATGAATTTTGAGCAGGGACATTTGCTGAGATACTTTGCCTAACTTCTGGCAATTTAGCAAATGAATATAGCCATAGAGCGACCAAGGGAATAAAAACAAATGTAAATATTTGCCTGGATGTTTTGCGAGATTTATTAAAGCTAAAGAACCCTGATTTCTTTTTAGTTACTTCTTCCGTTTTTGGTATTTCAGTGACATCAACCTCCGGTTGTGGGTTATTAGTTGGAAGTGTATCTGCTACCGAGACATTTGGACTTTCAGCTTGAAAATTAACATTATTACCAAAAACCAAACGACACTTAAATAAATACTCAATTTGGTAAAAAGCAGCAGCACTAATCAGCCAGATCACAGCAAACATAGCTTTGAGCTTACTGTAATGTTGGCCAGATTCAGCTATCACCTGACTATAGTTCAGCTGGAATAAAGGTAAAAGAGGGGTACAAATTAAAATCGCTGTCAGTGTAGATAAAACAAGTACCAACCAGCCATATAAACTTTCTCTCCAACTGATCAATCCCGGGAAAAACCCTTGAATTACATTAATTTTTTCTCCTGGAATAGCAGGAATAAAGCGACTGAAAAAAAAGTGATGCAGAAAAGCGATCGCTGGTATGGGTAATATAAGTACAAATATTGCCAAGAGTGTAGCTGACTCAGGTTTGTCTGACCATTTTGCTAAGTTTAGCCACAAGTCATTATCGCGCCGGATCATGGTTACAAACCCAGTCATTACCACAGATAGAATTAGGGCATTCAGCCATGCATTAGGGTGGGGCAACCATTTCCATAATCTAAACTTGTTCATATAAAACAGATATCTTTAGACGAGATAGACGTTTATAGGCTGTAACTTTAACATCTTTATTGCCAAAATATTCACCTATGTGGTAAGAAAGCAAAATTTTTTCAGTGCATGAGATGATACAACAATCCTTTTACCCTCTGCCCTCTGCCTTTCTTCGGTAAAGTAAGGAAAAATCTTAACCTAAATAGAAATACTGACATGGCACTGGAATCTGCTGTCGGCGAAGTCGCAATCGAACAAAATTTAAAGCAATTTCTCCTGGTACTCTCGGTTTCCCTAAGTGTGGCGACTTTACCGCAAGTTTTTAGCTGGTTTCGCCATATTCCCTACACATTACTTTTAGTGATAGCTGGGTTGGGGTTAGCTTTAGTAGATGTACGATTAGTCAATCTTTCTCCAGAATTAATTTTGGCGATTTTTCTGCCACCTTTATTATTTGAAGCCGCCTGGAATTTAAAGTGGTCTAACTTAAAGCAAGATTTTATTCCTATCTGTCTGTATGCAGTGGTAGGAGTATTGATTTCCATTGCAGGTGTGGCGTTGGGTTTGAATCTTGTGGCAGGAATACCCCTAACAACAGCACTGTTAGTGGGAGCAAGTTTATCGGCTACTGATCCTGTTTCCGTTACAGCTTTGTTTAGAGAACTCGGGGTAGATAAACGCCTGACAACATTGATGGAGGGTGAGAGTTTATTTAATGATGGTATGGCAGTTGTTGCCTTCAGTTTTTTAGTTGCATTGCCTTTGGGAAAAGCACAACTGGGAATTCAGCCTGTGGTAGTGCAACTATTTACGGTTGTTGGCATTGGTTTAGCTGTAGGTGGTTTGATAGGGTTTGGTATTTCCTATCTCACTCAAAGATTTGATTTACCATTGGTGGAACAATCTTTGACTCTTGTTTCTGCTTACGGAACTTATATCATTGCCGAAGAATTGGGTGGATCGGGTGTAATAGCAGTTGTGACTGTTGGCTTGATTTTGGGTAATTTTGGTTCTCGAATTGGCATGAACCCACGAACACGGGTAATAGTCAGTGAATTTTGGGAATTTTTAGCTTTTTTTGTAAATTCAATAGTGTTTCTGTTGATTGGTGATCAAGTTAGATTCGTTGACTTGGCAGAAAATCTGACAATCATAGCTGTGACTATTGCGGGAATGGTTTTAGCACGAGCGATCGCAGTCTACGGTTTAGGGTTTCTCAGTAATCGCCTTGCTAATTCCGATATTTCCTTACCAGAACAAACTATACTCTGGTGGGGAGGTCTACGAGGATCTGTTTCTATTGCCCTGGCGTTGAGTGTACCGAGTATCCTGAGTGAACGAGAAGACCTAATCAACACCGTATTCGGAGTTGTTTTATTTACTTTGTTAGTACAGGGATTAACTACCAAGCCTTTGTTAGAAAAACTCCAACTTCTGGGTGATCAGCCATTGCGACAGCAATATTTAGAATTTATTGCTCGTCAAACTGCGCTCAAACGTGTATTAGAATACTTGGGACAAGTAGAAGAACGTCCAGGACTCGAACCGGAATTTTACCGCTATCAAGAGACTTTAATTAAAGGCGAACTTCAGCGTTTAGAAGAACAAATTGATAAATTACATAATGAATATCCTAATCTGCGGGACTTCACAGCCGAACAGTTGCGAACGGAATTACTTTCGGTAGAAGCAGACACCTACGCTGAATTTGTGCGATCGGGTCGGTTAAATCAAGAACTTGCGCCTTTGCTTGAGGATGTTCTAGAAGATGGGGATTAGGAAGAAATAGGTAAGGGATAAGGGAAGTTTTTTTATACTTCCCGTGGTTGATGCAAAATTTACCTACTTTTATTTAAGGTAATTAAATTGTGGCTAACGCCAATAATTAGAGGTCATTTATAAAGTAAAAATAAAATTCTTGTAGGGTGTGTTAGGCGCAGACTTTGGCTATAGATTCTCATGAAAAATATGATAAAAGCGCCTAACGCACCATCTTATCTAGCGGTGCGTTAGGCTGAAGCCATAACGCACCCTACTTAAGATTTACTTTATAAATAGTCTCTTACACTTGCCTGCATCTAGAGCCAAATTGATTAAATATGCCAGAATTTGCCGGAGAATTACCCATCCGTGAACCAGTGTGGAATGCGATCGCATCTGTTGAGCAGATCCAATGCCAAGATCGGGGTATAGATTTTCACTGTGGTGTCGCTCGTCTGTCTCTCTACATCGTTGCTCCCAATCTTGTACGAGTACGCTTTTCACCTACAGGAGAATTTAGACCCAGACGTTCATGGGCTGTAACACCGAAAAATGAGGAGTGGTCTGTTGTAGCTTTTGATATCCAAGAAACAGCAACCGAGGTAATAATAGAAACCGAAAAAATTCGGGTATGCGTTCAGCGTCATCCTTGTCGAGTCCAGTTTTTTGACAAAGCAGGTCGTCCTTTTGCCCAAGATACAGGTTTGGGGATAGGTTGGCGACAACTGGGAACAGATAAATCTCAAGTTGCTTGCTGGAAGCAAATCGAGACAGAAGAAAATTATTATGGCTTTGGGGAACGGGCAGGCTTACTGAATCAAAAAGGTAAGCGTTTTACTAATTGGACAACGGATAGCTTAGATTACACTATGCTGACGGACGCAATGTATCAAGCCATTCCGTTTTTTATGGCGCTGCGTCAGGGGGTAGGCTATGGTTTGTTTTTTAACACTACCTTTTGGAGCCGCTTTGATGTTGGGGTTGACCAGCCAGATATTTTGCGATTAGAAACCCTTGGTGGAGAACTGGACTACTACATTATTTACAGTCCCGAACCCGCAGAGATAGTTCAGACTTACACCCAATTAACAGGGCGAATGTCACTACCGCCACAGTGGGCTTTGGGTTATCATCAATGCCGTTGGAGTTACGACTCAGAATCAGAAGTCCGGCAATTAGTACAGCAATTGCGTCAGCGCCGTATTCCCTGCGATGTCATTCATTTAGATATTGATTATATGTTTGGCTACCGGGTGTTTACGTGGAATCCCCAGCGATTTCCAGATCCCCAAAAATTGCTCAGTGACTTAGCAGAGGATGGTATCAAAGTAGTTACTATCGTCGATCCGGGAGTAAAATTTGAACCCCAAGCAGATTACGCCGTCTACGATCAAGGTTTAGAAAAAGATTACTTTATCCGCAGGGCAGACGGTAAGGTTTTTCATGGCTATGTTTGGCCTGGTCGGGCTGTTTTCCCGGACTTTCTGCGCCCGGAGGTGCGTCAGTGGTGGGGAGACTTGCACCGTAATCTGACTGATGTTGGTGTGGCTGGGATTTGGAATGATATGAATGAGCCAGCCATGAACGATCGCCCCTTTGGAGATGAGGGCGGACAAAAAATATTTTTCCCGATGGATGCACCCAGTGGCCCTGAGGATGAGCCTACAACCTACGCCGAAACTCATAACCTCTACGGCTTCATGATGGCTCGTGCTTGTCGCCAAGCAGTGGAAAAATTGCGAGAGCGATCGCGTACTTTTATCTTGACCCGTTCTGGTTACGCAGGTGTGCAGAAATGGTCGGCGGTATGGACAGGAGATAATCACTCTCTCTGGGAATACCTAGAAATGTCCCTGCCAATGCTCTGTAATTTAGGTTTATCTGGTGTAGCATTTGTCGGGGCAGATATTGGGGGATTTGCGGGTGATGCCACGCCAGAATTATTTGCCCGTTGGATGCAGGCAGGAATGTTGTATCCCTTTATGCGCGCCCACTCGATGATTAACACTAAGCGTCATGAACCTTGGGAATTTGGGCCGCAAGTAGAAGCAATCTGCCGTCAATACATCGAACTGCGCTACCGATTACTACCTTATATATACACTCTGTTCTGGGAAGCAGCTACCACAGGCGCACCAGTTTTGCGACCTCTGGTTTATCATTATCCAGACGATCCCAAAACCTACGAATTATACGACCAAGTACTTTTAGGTTCATTCCTCATGGCAGCACCCGTCTACCGACCGGGGGTAGAAAAACGCATGGTTTACCTACCAGCAGGAACTTGGTACGACTGGTGGACAGGAGAATCTTACCAAGGTGCAACCTATATTCTTGCCGATGCACCGATAGAAAAGATGCCCATGTACATCCGTGCTGGATCAATAATTCCCCTTGGCCCAGTCATGCAGTATGTAGGCGAGTCACCCCTCAATCAACTGCGGTTGCGAGTTACTCCAGGTAGAGGCGAGTGGACACTGTATGAAGATGACGGGCATTCCTTTGCCTACCGTGATGGCGCTTGCTCAACTACAACCTATCGAGTGTATTTAGAAGATACACAGGTAGTGGTAGAAATTCAAGCTAGGCAAGGACAGTGGACTCCCCACCCACGCAACGTTATTGTTGAGGTTGTAGGTAAAGGAGAACAAGAATTTGTAGATGACGGTTCTGTACGTCGCCTAATTTTTTCTTGATTGACTACCACAGATGCACACCGATATCTCATCTGTGTTTATCTGTGTGCATCTGTGTTCGCTTTATTTCCATAAAGAGAAATAGCGTTTTCCCGCAAAACAGCATTAGCAATCTCATCCACTTCACTAACGCTAAGATCGCCATCTCGAATTGCTGCTTCTAGCACTTCTGCCAGAATTTGACGCCCCCACTTTGCCCCCAAATAATACAATTCCGGAATTAAATGATCATCGGAGGAATACATCAGTTTAGTAGTAGGAGTCAACTCCAATAATTGCTTCACCACTTTACGCATTCCCGCTACACTCAAAAAAGGTACTACCAAACCAAAATCTAAATAGACTTGAGATAGACAGAAGCCAAATATCCAGCTTCCTGCATGTATGGATAAGAAGCATGAAGCAGGACAATAGGAACATGACGATACTGAGGTGACTCCAATAGCTCACGTAGGTAAAGAGGATTTGCCAATCGCAAATCCAAATCAGGATCGCCATAGCCAGTATGAAATTGTACTGGTAACTGATATTTGTCGGCAATTAAAAGTGCTTGATGCAGTAGAAAATCAATTAGATGTTTGTCCGCAAGACGTAGAGGTTGATTTCAAATTGTTGTTTAATATCGTAAAAACTGCAAGCTGCTGCTGCTAAAGCCACTGGTTTGATATCTAAACCTGTGCGATAACAAGCAATACTCTTAAACGCAACAACACCAGCAGGTGGTGGATCGATTTCCCGAATAAAGTTTTCTAAAAATGCCTCAAAATCGTCTGTTTTCGGTATTAGTTGTTCTGCCAAAAGTTCTAGTCGTAAAATCCTTTTAACAGTAATAAATTTTTCATGCCATGCAATCGGTAATATGGCATCTGGTTGCAATCCATCGTCTAAGAAAATTGCTTCTAAATTGGCAGTCCTAAAACAGAGTTTTGTTAACTCTTCTAATCCCAACTCTTGCCGACGTGCCAATATTGCTTCTTCCTGTGCCTCACAATCTAGAAAATTAGCTATGTCTCGTAAACTGCGTCGGTAAAATAAAGTATGTCGAGCATGATAGTTGACTATTTCTGGAGCATAGCCTTCGGTAAACGCAGCAGCATAAGGATAACGGGTAGCTACTTCTGGTCGTAGCAGGTTATGGGCATGTTGATCTATTACAGGAATGTCCAAGAGATTCATCTCAAATCCTCGCTGAAGCTTCCCGCTATTTGCTACTTCTGTGTAGCTGTGCTAGCCTCTTGTATGCTAACTGGCTGTAATTGTTCTACATTTTGACCTGGCGATCGCCCTGGTGCGAGGTAATGACTCAGCCACAGTAAACTACCAAAAAATACAGTAAGTAATCCAATCAAAGCACGAGTCAACAATTTGACCTGAGAACGCAAAAATTTTACTTCTCTGGTTTGCTCATCCAGTTCTGAAATATAAGCGGCTGGAGGGAGTTTTTGTTCAATAATTACTTGTGTGTTTTGTACAGTTTGATTTCTAAAAGTAACCTGTTGGTGTAACCAATTAGTAATCAATTGCGGGCAGTTTTTTCTCACCCAATGCCAAGCAAAAATTCTAAATGCTGGCTTGGACATTCTAGCTATAAATTTTAATACCCTCTTAACAGGTCGAGAGCGAAACCTTTTGTTAATTAGATGAACTGAACCTACATCGTAAAGACGATCAAAGATGAGCTTGACAGTAGCTTCTTCTTTATTGGTCAGATATTCAATAATCAGAAAAACTTCTTGCATCAATTCTTCTTCTTTATTGTTTTCTGCCAAAACTTTTGCTAAATCATTTGATGTTTTTACTGGATTATTCATAAATTTTGCTCTGGCAGCGCATCTTTAATCTTTAAGTAAGACAATATTTTAATTATTCAAAAAAGCCAATATGTCAACAAGCTTGTTTAGAAAAAATTTAATATTCACAGCACAAAGTGCCACATAAACTATGAAGCACTTTATGTACTGGAATGAAGAGGCTATACGTAATCCATAGAGGTAAAAACTTTACACCTCAAAATAAAAGTAAACAAGCTGTTTTTTTGCTGGATTGTAAATCTAAAATTATCTTAAAGGTTATCGTTGCCAAAAAAAATTACCTCTAGAGAGATTTATTGAATTGGTTGGTTGTTGGTGGTTGATTGTTGGTGGTTAGTGGTTAGTAGTTAGTGGTTAGTAGTTACTGGTTATTCTTTTACTCCCCACACCCCCCACACTCCCCATCTCCCCACTGCCCCTTCGCCCCTAATCCCCACTCCCTTGGGGGAGTGGGGGCCCCGAGTTCCCCAGAGGGGACCCCCGCCTTCCCCACCTCCCCACCTCTTCACATCTACCAAGGTAAACGACTACCATCCCACGAAAAGAACTGGCCGCTATCCTCTATCTGTAGCTGGTCGATAACAGCAAGCAATTGGTTGACGGTAAGTTCTACTGAGAAGAGTTTTTCTGTAGGTACATTCTTTTGAAAAGGTTTAGAAAGACGAGTATCAGTTGTACCAGGATGCAATGTTACAACTATGGTTTTGGGACTGGTTCTACCGTACTCTATTGCTACGTTTCGCATCAACATATTTAGGGCAGCTTTAGAAGCGCGATACCCATACCATCCACCAAGCTGGTTATCACCTATACTTCCGATTTTGGCAGAAATACTCGCAAAAACACTGCGATCGCTATGACGAAATAACGGTAACAGATGTTTAGCAAGCAACACTGCACCAATACTATTAACCTGAAAATAGCGCATTAAATTCTCAGAGTTAACCTGTTTGAGGCTTTTTTCTGGTTGCAGCGTCCCTTCATGGAGAACCCCAACACAGTTAACAACCAAATGTAGTTTATCTATCTCCGCCCGCAGAAGTTGTACACCTTGAGAAATTTGTGCCTCATCTGTAATATCTACCCTCAGACAAGTTAGTTTCTCAGGATATTGATCTGACAACGCTATTAACTCAACAGCTGATTCTGGTTGACGATAGGTAGCATAAACTCTATTAATACCCTGCAATTGTAGTAATTTTTTTACAAATCCTAAACCGATACCTTGACTAGCACCCACAATCAAGGCATTACATGAGTCGGTATGAGTAAACATGTTTTATGTGATGGTTGTTGGTGGTTGGTTGTTGATTGTTGTTTGTTTCAACTAATATCTTGCATCAATTCCAACCACAGCCAAAGATTAAAATCCTTGGCTGATAGCGCAAGTCCTCTTCAGAGGACTAAATTGCGACTGAGCAAATTTTCCTCAGTCCATTTAAATGGACTTCAGCTGTAAGCCTGGAACTTTAGTTCTGGGCGATGGAGTGGGCTGCAATATATCAGTTCCAACCAACAAACAACCAACAACATTATTCCGGCAATTTATACTGCCCTACGATACGCTTGGCATACTCTGGAACATGTTCCTCTAATTTCTCAGGATGATTCCGTTTTACATAAAGATAATTGCGGGTGAAGTGGGAATCTATCGAGAAACGGGCGTATTCCAAACCTTTGGGGCCGATTTTTTCAATTACTACACCCATAAGTTTTGCTGCCCACATTGGTAGGGTAACACCTTTATCGTAAGCTGGTATACTTTGTTGCACTGCTGCTATGCGATCGCCTTTGGACATGACTGGTTGAGTTTCTAGCTGGTCTTTCACCAATTCCAGCATTTCCCGACCGCGTTCATTTCTGACTACAATCCATTGCCAGCCGAAAGGTGCGCCCATATACCCAACTACCAAATCAGCTAGGGAATTTACGTAGTCAAAACAACTCATACACGAAGGGGCAAACACATCCTTAAGTTGATTTGTTTTCAAACCAAAGAAAGGCACTGTTTCCGTTGATCCATCTTCGTGTTTAAAGTGAACCCGGAAGTCTTGCATAAACTCGTAATGTACGACTGTTTCAGGCGATCTACTTGTAGTTTCTAAGAATTTTTGCAGTCCAGCACGAGTTACATTATCTACACATGGTGTACCTAATACATAAAGCTTTTCCAGACCCAATTTCTTTTCCACTGCCCGCAAAGCTTGGATTTGACAACCAACACCAATCACTAACAGTCGCTTCATCCCTGATTTTTCTACTTGTTCCAAAACCGAGAGATTTGGTGAAAGAGTCGGTTTATTTACCCGCGCAGCTAGTATTTCTTCTGGAGTACGGGCAATCACAGGCATAGGCCCGAAGCGGTCTTCTTTGGTATTTTGCACACAAACCACGCCTTCGACCATGCCCAGATTCAGCATTTCAATAGCGATCGTACTCACAATTCCCGTCCATTGCGCACCAGGAATCGGCTGCTGTTTTCGCGCCGCTATCATATTTTGATGAACCCCAAAATAAAGTTCATCAGCATTATCTAAATCGCGAGAACGAGTGTGTGTCTGTGCTTCAAGTTCGTCTATTTGCTGATTAATAAAAGCACAGGCTTGCTTGACATAATGAATATAGTATGTATCACACAGCCCACATTCGCTGCACAGTTCCTTAGCAGGGCGACGGCTACCAGGTTTGAGGGCTTTGGCTTTTTTGTGTTTGGGAAAATCTACTGAGGTCATTAAAATTTCTTCTTTAAAAACTCAGATCATTTATTTCACACTATCTCAGAGATTAGTACCAAACGAGTGCCAAAGAACATCAAAATCAATAATGGATTGTAATTGCCTAATTAGTACTAGACCACATAAGTTTTGACTCTTTGTGAGGCGTCAGATCCCCGACTTTTTTGAAAAGTCGGGGATCTGGCTCACCTATCAAAATCAATTTGGTGAACTAGTATTCAAACAACCAAATCCTGATAGTTCCGTCAGCACTACCACTAGCAAGAATTTGTCCATCTGGACTAAAGGCTAGAGAATAAACTTCATTCATATGTCCAGTGAGAGTGCCAATTTCCTCTTTTGTTTTGAGATTCCACAGTTTAATAGTTTCGTCGGCGCTACCACTAGCAAGAATCTGTCCGTCTGAACTAAAAGCTAGAGAATAAACTTCATTCATATGTCCAGTGAGAGTGCCAATTTCTTCTTTTGTTTTGAGATTCCACAGTTTAATAGTTTCGTCGGCGCTACCACTAGCAAGAATTTGTCCATCTGGGCTAAAGGCTACCGCATAAACCAGTGATGAATGTCCTTTGAGGGTAGCAATTGCTTCTTTAGTTTGGAGACTCCACAGTTTGATAGTTTTGTCGTGACTACCACTGGCTATAGTTCCTCCTAGTTCCCCTTGGCTAATGGCTACAGAATTAACCCAATCTCCATGTTCCATGACTGGGATATTTCCAGAGTAAGTGCGAACTGCTTTTCCTGTTTTGAGATTCCATAGTTGAACGCATCTACCGCGATCGCCACTGGCAAGAATTTGTCCGTCTGGACTAAAGCTAATAGAATTAACACCGTAGGATTTGCCAGTGAATTGGCGAATGATCTGTCCTGTTTCTAAATCCCACAATTCAATAGTCTGACTTAGACCACAACTGGCAAGGGTTTTGCGATCGGGGCTGAAAGCAATAGATTTGAGGATACCTGTATTTCCCTTTAAGGTGCAAATTATTCGTCCTGTTTCCAGATTCCACAGTTTAATAAATGAACTACCACTTGCCAGGAGTTTACCATCTGGGCTAAAAGCAATGGCTTGAGAATTCCCTGTGAAGGTATGTATACACCTCCATTTTTCAGATTTGAGCAATGAGGTACTTTTTAATACAACAGTAGTATCTGTTAATGCTTCCACATCATGAGAATTTTGTTCCAGAGGCGGCAATAAAGCAGAAGCACCAGAACTCCTAAACGCACTTACCTTTTCTAGTTGGTATCCCAAGTCAGTTTTGGATAAGCCAGAAAAGACATTCGGTAGATGTGAGAGTGAAAACATGGTTCTTTTAAAGAAAGATGTGACAGCAAAAGTATGTTTTTAAACACAAATTTCCCAGCCAAAGCAAACGCTCAAGCCGGAATACCGATTATTTAAGATACAATAATATTTACTGAACTAACTCTAGTTTGGAAAATTTGTAAAAATTATTGCTCTTATATTTGTGGTTTTCTGGGAAAAAGTTATGAATTCCAGTAACACACAGGTGAGTATTGTTTCTCCGTTTTATCCTGTAATAGTAACATTGTCACTAGTGTTATTACTTAGAATAAACAAAGAGCATGAAGTTAGCGATCGCTTCTGCAAAACCCGCAAATGAACTGTAGTTTTCGGCAACAATAGAGACGTTCATACCTAATTTTTTGGCATTGGCTGCTGTGTAGGGGCCAAAACAAGCAATTACACACTGCTGATAATCTGCTTTTGAGGTGATCATTTGGAAGAAGCCAGATATTTCAGCAGTGCTACTAAAGGCAATTACATCTATCTTGCCTTGACGAACTAAATTTAACTCCACCTCATATAAACTTTTGTCTAAGCACCGTGTCATATAGGTTGGTACACGGGTAACACTCATACCCAATTTTTTTAAACCAGCTACAAAATTAGGAATGACATTCGGTTCTGCAATCCCAACTACCTCTGGAACTGGCACTAGTACAGTTTGTTTGTTGATATCTGGAACTTTAGCCAGTTCAGCAATTATTCCTTTGGGACTCGATTCTTGGGGAATTAAATCTACTTTGACACCAAAATTAGCCAATCTTTCCGCATCTTTGCCGATCGCAGACACTCGACAATTTTTCAGCACCGAAACGCTTATTCCCAAAGCTTCTAAACGTTGAAAAAATCCATCAATGCCATTTCTACTGGTAAAAGCAATCCAATCAAATGTATCTATTTGTGTTAGTGCAGTGTCTAATTGTGTAAAATCTGCTAAGGCACAAGTTTCTATAGTTGGCATTAGCACAGGTAAAGCACCTTGATTGAGCAGTTGTGAGGATAATCGGACAGCGTAGTTGCGGGGTGCGGTGACAAGAATACGCTTACCGTGTAAGGGTAGTTGCACAGATGGAATCAGCAAATGAGTCTACCTAATTACAAACAGTAATTTGATTTTGGCATTTCCTACAAATTTACATTTGATATGAATTAGTTGTGCCGAAAAACATCCAAAATCCATCTGTGTCCATCTGTGTTCATCTGTGGTCGATTTTCAAAACTAGAGTAAACGGAGGAATAATACCAAATTGCCATTGCTAGTATTTTTTGAATCTGTAGAGACGTGCCATGGCACGTCTCTACAAAAATCTAAACAACATTTCCTATCCCGATTTAGTATAAGAATTGAAGAGGTGTTTTGCGTAAGTCTTGTATTTTTAGGTAAACGAACACAGATGCACACCGATAAACACCGATAAATTACCCGTGTTCATTTGTGTCTACTCCCCTGGTGTTCCCCCGAAACAGTTTATCTAGTGTGTATCGGCAGTTGATTGCGAAAACACGATTTTTGTACTCAACCCTGAATTATGGAGTTTGAAATGAGAAAAGCATTTTGAAAAAACTAAAACCCCGACTTAGTAGCCGGGGCGACTTTTACTACACCTCTTGCACAATCAAAAAAATATCAGTATTAAGAAGCTGTGACTTGCCAAATTGCCGAATTGAGAATTGGAGAGTCGGGAGATGGGGATTAATTGCTCATAGCGAAACAATATCCTCGAAAAGATCCCCGACTTTTTCAAAAAGTCGGGGATCTATAGTTCGCGATCGCATCATTATTAAAGAGGGAGGGAGACAGGGGAAGGAAGAAAACCAACAACCAACAATCAACAACCAACCACTATCTACATTGAATCAAGGCGTTTACGTAACTGACTACTTAACAAATCTATAACAGTAACAACTACCAACAACACCAACATCATCGTTGTTGCTTTGTTGTATTCAAAGCCATCTATATAAGTTTTCAACTGAAAGCCAATACCCCCTGCTCCCACGACACCTAACACAGAAGCAGCGCGGATATTGTACTCAAACATCCACAATGTATACCCTAAACCCAAGGGCAAGACTTGGGGTAAAATGCCGTATTGCGCTACTTGTAATCTTGATGCTCCCGTTACTTGCAAAAATTCTATAGAACGAGAGTCCACTGCTTCGATCGCTTGTTGATAAAACTTTGCCAGATAGCCAATTGTATAGATACTTAAAGCCAAAGTCCCAGCAGGTGCGCCCAATCCAGTTGCTGCGACAAAAATTAAACCCAAAATAATCGAAGGAACCGAACGCACTATATTTTGGAGGAAATTAGCCAACCATTGCAACCAAACAGGGGCGACATTACGGGCGCTAGCGATCGCAATTGGTAAAGAAAGAATAGCCCCTAAAGTAGTTCCCCACAAAGACATCTGTATTGTTTCAACTAATGCTTGAATAGCAATATCTAATACAGCTGGATCTGGTGGGAATAATCTGGAGATAAAGTCAGTAATGTAAGGCCAACTATTCTTGAGGAGTTCAAAATCTACCTTCAGACCCTGCAATGCCCAAGCGTAAATTGCTACCACCAGGCAGAAGATCAGTAGACGACTCACCCAAGCAAAACGCTTCCAGAGAATTGCAAAGTGCTTCATTTTCAGTAGGCAGCGTAAAAAACAAAACTTTGTGTGATGATTGTTGGTTGTTGGTTGTTAGTTGTTGGTTGTTGGTTGTTGGTTGTTGGTTGTTAGTTGTTAGTTGTTGGTTGTTAGTTGTTAGTTATTGGTTAGTGGTTAGTTGTTATTCTTCCACTCCTCACACTCCTCACACTCCTCACACTCCTCACACTCCTCACACTCTCCACCACCCCACCACCCCACCACCCCACCACCCCACCACCCCACCTCCCCATTCCCTACCCTCTC
The DNA here is from genome assembly GCF_000317205.1 of Fischerella muscicola PCC 7414. Classification (GTDB taxonomy): domain Bacteria; phylum Cyanobacteriota; class Cyanobacteriia; order Cyanobacteriales; family Nostocaceae; genus Fischerella; species Fischerella muscicola. The sequence continues at coordinate 74,526 of NZ_AJLK01000085.1, forward strand.
ATCCCAGAAAACTGCGCTTGCAAATTCTCACAAACACCGTCATAAACAACACGTCCAGCATCTAAGACGATCGCTCGTTGGGCATATTCTGCTGCTATGCCTAAATCATGCAAAACTGTGACAATGGTTATGCCTTGTTGGGAATGTAATTGAGATAAAGTATCCATCACCTGTTTACAGGCCATGACATCTAAACCTGTAATCGGTTCATCGGCTAGGAGTATCTGGGGAGATTGAATTAAAGCCCGAGCGATCACTATCCGTTGTTGTTGTCCACCGCTAAGTTGACTAGTTTTTTGATAGGCTTGCGCTCTTAAACCGAGCTGTTCTAATATCTCCAAAGCTTGACGGCGATCATGTTTAGGAAAGCCAAATAATGTTTGCCAAGTTGTGCGTGTACCAAGCTTGCCACACAAAACATTATCAATCGCCGGAAGTTGACGAATTAGCCCCCCACCTTGAAATAACATCCCAATATCCTGCCGGATTTGCGGTAGAGTGCGGGGATTAACTTGTACACCATTGATATTTATGTTTCCTCGTTCTAATGGTACTAGTCCAACAAGCGATCGCAGCAATGTAGACTTACCCGCACCATTTAGTCCTAGCAAAGCTACAAACTCACCATGATGAATCTGACAACTAATCCCATTCAGAATAGGACGCTGCAAAGATGGTGAATATGCTGTTTTTAGGTTATGACACTCAATGACGGCAGACATGTTGGAGGAGGTGGGAAGATGGGGAAGGCGGGGGTCCCCTCTGGGGAACTCGGGGCCCCCACTCCCCCAAGGGAGTGGGGATTAGGGGCGAAGGGGCAGTGGGGTGATGGGGTGGTGGGGGGCTAGGGGTCCCCACTTTGTGGGGTTGGGGGGCAATGGGGAACTCACCGGCCCCCACTCCCCCAAGGGAGTGGGGATTAGGGGCAGTGGGGTGATGGGGAGTAGTAAACTACTAACTACCAACTACTAACCACCAACAACTAACTCTTTACGGTTGAATTCCTGCTAGTTGCAGGGCATTACGCAGAGGTGCTAGGTGTTGGTTATGGTTAACCTTGACCAACTCTGTGGAGTTATATAAGTTACGCAGTAATTGGTTGTTTTGTGGCTGATTCAACAACAGCATCGCATTAATGATTTTCTCGCGGGTAGCGGCGGGTACATCGTCATCAATGGCGACGCCGTGAGCAGGAACACCGGAGACTTTGTGCAGAATTCGCAGTTGATTCTTTTCTGCTTCCGTAATATACGGGGGGTTAAGAGCATATTCTGAGACAGCAGCTACATCCGCTTGACCACGTAATACAGCTTGTATTGCTTTGCTGTAATTGCCACCGTAGGCAACTTGTCCAAAGAAATTATTTAAGCGATCGCGGTTTTGTACAAGTCCCTGTTTTACAAGTTCACCAGTGGGGAAAATAAACCCAGAGCCAGAAGTGGGGGAAGTGAAAGCCATTCTTTTGCCACGCAATTGTGACAAAGTGGCTTTAGCTGTGGATTGAGTTTTCAGGGGGCTATTTTTGGGAACAACAAATACGGAGTTATAGGTATATTTCCCTGAATAAGTGGGGCGGACTTCAGCTAAATACAACCGAGCATTAGCCAATTGTTCCGCTTTCAAAGCTGGACGGCTACTCAAGAAAGCAATATCAGCACGGTTGGCTCTCAAAGCCTCCACTGCTGCGGTATCATCACCGATCTGTGCTTTAACTGGAACTCCCAGTTGTTTAGACAAAAACGCAGCTACGGCGTTGGCTTTATTTTGCAAATCTGTAGAGTCAGAGCGACTAGGAAAGACAACTACTAATTCCTTTGTTTTTCCTTGGGCAAGTAAAGTTTGCTCTTTTTGGTTGGGAATTAGATTGGCGATCACCGATTTCTCTCCCAATGTACTGGCAACTATACCCACAAGGGCAACAGATGCCAAACTTGCACCCAACACACCCTTCTTAATAAGTCTCATTATCTTTCTCCACCAGGAATTATTATCAGTATTTATGCGAATTTATTGCAATTGTTTTTGTTAAAACTTTAAAGTTTTCAAGAATCAAAGTCAAGATGAATTGTGTAAAAACTTAATATATAAGCAATGAAAACAATATCTCTGACTGCTTGGAGAAATCAAGAATCTATAGTCGAGGTCTATAGCAATAAATTCTCATCTTACCATGAGGGTGTATGGAGTATGTTACAGCTTGAACTTAAAGCACTGCTACAGAACATCGTGCGTTAGACACTTTGATTATGTTTTGCACTACAAACTATTATCAGCATATGCAACTAACACACTACATATGATGTTTTTCAAGTGCGATCGCTTTTTGCACTTCTTAATTGAAGCTTTGAACTCGGAATTTCAAGCTCAAAACTTAGAGTTTCAAGTTATAAACTCGGAATCTCAAGCTCAAAACTTGGATTTTCAAGTTATAAACTCGGAATCTCAAGCTCAGAACTTGGATTTTCAAGTTATAAACTCGGAATTTCAAGTTTAGAACTCCAAAATTTCAGCTTTGAACTTGAAATATCAAGCTTTACACTCCAACATCCAACCTCAAAGCAGCAAGTTTTTAGTTATTAGCCAGAATGATTGAGAAATAATCTCCACCTATGAGGTTTTAGTCTTGGATTTTCAATGTTTATACGCAGATCGCATCAATAGAAGAGTCGGGGGATAGGGTATTGGAAATAACCAACAAGCAACCATCAACCAGCAACAACTAACTACTAACCACCGCAACACAATCAATCTCTACCAACACATCCTTAGGTAAACGCGATACCTCTACACATGCCCGTGCTGGTGCTGTTGCCTCATCAAAATACTTTGCATATATCGCATTTACTGCCGCAAAATCATTCATATCAGCTAAAAATACAGTCGTTCTCACCACATCAGCAAAACTAGCCCCTCCAGCTACCAAAATCGCTTCCAAATTAGCCATTACCTGCTCAGTCTGTTTTTTGACATCTCCTTCACCGACAATTATGCCAGTATTTGGATCAAGCGCAATCTGTCCAGCCACAAATATCATCTTCCCAGTAGCAGCGATCGCCTGATTATACGGCCCTACGGGTGCTGGTGCTTTCTCAGTACGAATAATCTCTCTACTCATAGTTCTTTTGTTATTTGTTGGTTGTTGATTGTTGTAGAGACGTGCCATGGCACGTCTGTACAGTAGTTAGTGGTTAGAAATCAGTGAAAAGTAACAGCCGCAGTGATTAATAGAATTTGATCACTGATAAGTGATCACTGAATTACAGCCTCGGACGTATCCCATAATTTCGATACCGCCAATAATCTCGCAAAATTATATCGTGATCAAAACACAAATTCTCCGGCACACGCCAAGGCTCAAAAATTTCTATACCTTTGGCATCATCTCCCGCCTTTGGTTCGCCTTTTGCCATTGTTAAAAACACTATACTGATCGTGTGCTTACGGCGATCGCGTGCTGGATCAGAATAAACATGAAATTGTTCAATCAACTCCACCTGTAAACCAGTCTCTTCCAAGGCTTCACGCCGCGCCGCCGCTTCCACAGTTTCCCCGTAATCAACAAAACCACCAGGTATAGCCCAGCCTAATGGCGGATTATGTCTCTCAATTAACACTATTGGTCGATGAGGTCGGTCAAGCAATTCGATGATGATATCAACAGTCGGAATAGGATTTTGATAAGTCATTTGTTATTTAGCCATTAGTCATTTGTCATTAGTAAAACACAAAGGACAAATGACAAAGGACAAATGACACATTTGCAATTACTGTTCCGTGCTAAATTCATGGCACGTCTTCCTCCTACATTTCAGGTTAAGTATGCCTTATTCGAGATCCAGTGGTATTTTGCTTCATCCCACAAGTTTTCCCAGTCGCTTCGGCATTGGGGATTTAGGAACGGGGGCTTATCGCTTTATTGATTTTCTCCAAGAAAGTAACCAACAGTGTTGGCAAGTCTTACCTCTAGGCCCCACTGGTTACGGAAATTCTCCTTATATGTCTTACTCCGCAATGGCGGGAAACCCTTTGTTGATTAGTCCAGAAAAATTGCAGAGTGAAGGTTTACTACAGGAAGAAGACTTTGCTAATTTAGCAGCATTTCCTACAGAAAAAGTAGATTTTCAGCTAGTTACAGAAACCAAGATTCCACTGCTGAACAAAGCCTGTGTAAACTTTAAAACAAAAGCAACACCAGAACAACAACAAGCCTTTAGAGATTTTTGCCAAAGTAAAGCCTATTGGTTAGATGATTATGCTTTATTTATGGCCCTTAAAGATACTCAGCAAAGTGCTAGCTGGCATACTTGGGAACCTGAAATTGCTCAACGTAAACCCGAAGCAATAGAAGCAGCACAACAACAACTAGAACAGGATATTTTTTACCATAAATTTACTCAATATGAATTTTTTCGCCAATGGTCACAATTGAAACAATACGCCAATGAGCGCGGTATTTTTATCATTGGTGACATCCCAATTTATGTTGCTCATGACAGTGCTGATGTCTGGGCAAATCCCGAAATCTTCTGTTTAGACGAACAAACAGGAGAAGTGGAACTTATGGCGGGAGTTCCACCAGATTACTTTAGCGCTACAGGTCAATTGTGGGGCAACCCAGTTTATAACTGGGAAAAATTACAAAAACAAAACTTTAAGTGGTGGGTGCAGCGCTTTGCGGCAATGCTGGATTATGTAGATATTATCCGCATCGATCACTTTCGGGGGTTTGCAGCTTTTTGGGGAGTGCCAAAAGGTGAAGAAACGGCCATAAATGGTAGGTGGATTGAAGCCCCAGGAGAAGAGTTATTTGAGACGATCAAACAGCAATTGGGTAAGCTGCCAGTATTAGCAGAGGATTTGGGTACAATTACACCTGATGTAGAAGCACTGCGAGACAAATTTGAATTTCCTGGAATGAAAGTTTTGCAGTTTGCTTTTGGTTCCGATCCTGCTAACCCTTATTTACCGTTTAATTATCCGCGGAATGCTGTTGTTTACACCGGTACTCACGATAACGACACAACTATTGGTTGGTTCAATCAAGCCTCAGATTGGGAAAAGCACAATTTATGGCTTTATCTTGGTTGTATAAGTCCTGATGGCATTCACTGGGATCTAATTCGTTTAGCATTGAGTTCTGTAGCAAATCTAGCGATTATTCCCTTACAGGATGTTTTGGGATTGGATTCCCATGCACGGATGAATTTTCCTAGTAAAGCAGAAGGTAATTGGGAATGGCGGTATCATGAACATGCTTTAGTTCAAGACTTAGCTCATAAGCTCAAAGCCATCACCACATTATGTGGACGCGCCCCACAACCGAGATAATGGGGAAAGGTTAAAGGGTAAAGGGTAAAGGGTAAAGGGTAAAGGAATTTATAATCACTTTAACCTTTCCCCCTTGCCCTTTACCCAGTATTTTAATATGCGAACAATTGCGGAAATTAACGAAAAAATTAGCAGTAAACGCGCGGTGGTATTGACTGCTGAAGAATTAAAAACCAGAGTTGAGGAAGTTGGTGTTACACAAGTTGCCAAGGAAGTTGATGTAATCACCACTGGCACTTTTGAACCAATGGAATCTAGCGGTGCAATTATTAACCTGGGGCATACTGATCCGCCAATTAAAATTCGTCGCTGTTGGTTGGATGGTGTGCCAGTATATTCGGGTTTTGGTGCTGTAGATTTATATTTGGGTGCAAGTTCTGCTGTAGAGGTGATGGAGGGAGAAGAAGTCCGAGAACGAGGTGGTGGTCATGTAATTGAAGATTTGATTGCTGGTAAACCTGTACACGTACGCGCTCAAGGACAAGTTACAGATTGTTATCCCAGGGCTACTTTTGAAACAACAATTACCCGTGACACTATTAATCAGTTTTATTTATTTAATCCTAGAAATCTTTATCAAAATTTTATTGTGGGAGTAAATGGAGGCGATCGCCCACTTTTTACTTATTTAGGCCCCCTACAGCCGCGTTTGAGTAATGCAGTTTATTCCAACCCTGGCGCTATTTCCCCTCTCTTCAACGATCCTGATCTCCAACTAATCGGTATTGGTACACGAATTTTCTTGGGTGGCGGTATTGGCTATGTAGCATGGGAAGGAACGCAGCATTTCCCCTTACAAAAACGCTTGCCCAATCGTACACCTATTGGCCCGGCAGCAACTTTAGCCTTAATTGGTGATGCCAAACAAATGGATGCTCGTTGGGTACGGGGTTGTTACTTCAAAAATTATGGTCCTTCTTTAATGCTAGGTGTAGGCGTACCACTTCCCGTGTTAAGCGAAGAAGTAGTAGCCAAATGTGCAGTTAGTGACAAAGACTTAGTTGCACCCATCGTAGACTTTTCCATTCCCCGGCGAGTACGTCCCACTTTTGGCTTGGTAAGTTACGCTCAACTCAAGACTGGACGCATCATCATTGAAGGCAAAACAGTACGTGTTGCACCCGTTGTGAGCATACTCTTCTCTCGGCAAGTCGCCCAAGAGTTAAAACAATGGATTCAAGCAGGTACTTTTACTCTTACCGAACCAGTCGCCCAAATCTCGATGGAACGCTCTTTTCTCCCCCAGGATCGGTGGACGGAATTTTAACAAGAGATAGGGAGATGGGGTGTAATTTTCTCCCCATCTCCCCATCTCCCCATCTCCCCACCGCCCCACCACCCCATCTGTTTACTCCTGTGGTGGTTTCGGTCGCTTCACAGGCTTGGGAACAGAACCTTTAGGTATAGGTTTTGACGGTGGCGATGCTGATGGAGAGTCACCCACTTTTTTAACTGGACGTGGTGAGCCTTCCCCATTTCGTCTTGGAGGATATGGCTTTCTACCACTGGGACGGCGGCTTCCCCCGCCTTTAGCTCCACGTTTGAACGGTGGTTTACTGCTACGTTTTCTGGGCAATTCTGCAATAACTGTTGCCTTTTCTACAACCAAAGATTCACCTTGTCGCTGGACTTGCAAGTCCCAAAACTTTCCTACAGCTTTGGTTTCTAGCTTGCCCTTGAGTTTCAACTTGAAATACTTGGGTTTATCATTTGGCTTGCGGGCAGATTGCCTAATCTTGATTACCAAGTTCTCTGTATCGTATGACTGGTAAACTATTTCGCCACGAACAGAAAAACCACCATCTGGAATTTCTGATGATGGTGTCGGTTCTGGTGGAGTCTGTAGGGGTGTTTCCTCTAAATTCTCGGGTGAATCAGGATTTGCTGTTTCTCCCTCTGGTGAAGTCAACTCTTGTTGCTGTTCGGTTAGAGAACTTTTAGCCAGTTTTTCTGGCTCCCATACTCCTACAATTTGAAGATGCAATTGGTCATTTTCTTGACGTGTGCGCGGATAAACAACCCACAGATGCTCTTGCTCTAAATCGAGGTGGTTTTTGACTAAACTCATGATTCGGCCAAGTAGCACGGTATCTAATTTAGTGCCATCTGGGGTCAACATTACACCTTGGGTAAATTGTTCGCTGCTAGCAATGTAACGACCTCGGACTAAGCCAATCGCTCGATACTGCATCGGTTCGCTGGGAGGTGGAATCGGTTGCTGTCGATTCCCTAAGTTCCCATCATTAGCAGTTTCGCTTGGCGTTACAGACGAAGTCTCGCTTTGAGATGCTTCGGCTGCTACTACACCAGTAGTAGTTGCTTCTTGACTAGGTTTAGCTTCCTCAGAAGCTGTGGAATTTGACGATTCAGGGGACGGCATCAAGTCGGAATTCATAAAAACTCCTTGCGGCGGAGACACATCCCATTGTGGGATTTTATTAACGCAACAGGGAAGAGCGTTTGTGCGGCTGCTCAAAGTATATTTACTTTCAAAACAACCACCATCGTTTGCCCTGTTATGATACTGAAAGACGCGATTTTTCGCATACATACTAAATGTGTAATTTAGCGTCTTTACACTAGTTTCGGAAGCATACCATAGCTACAATTTAGGCGTCTCCTCTTAAAGTCATCTCTTGCTTAAGCATCACAAATGGCTATTTGTTATAAAGTTCACAGTTTGTTAGCGGTATTCCGCAAACTTTTCCAATTTTTTAATTTTCTCAATTTGTGTAAACAATAGTTTTATTAGAGTTAAGGACGGTTTTGTGTCTCAGCCGCGTAATCGTTGGTTAGTCAAAGTAGTTTTAGTGTTGGCAGTGATAGCTTTTGTTGGGGTGTCTATGGTTCCCATCATAGCCGCATTTAATGATACGCAACAGCCCAGCTCAAATTCCGCTAGCGGCAGAGGAAATTCGTCTTCCTCAGATCAAAAAGCAAAATTGGAAGATGCAGCAAGAGGTTATGAACAAGTTTTACAGCGAGAACCGGAAAATCAAACAGCACTGCGAGGCTTGTTAGAAACTCGTTTGCAATTGCTAAGTTTGGGTGCAGGTAACATTCAAGCAGTAATTGAACCTCTAGAAAAATTAGCGAAGCTCAATCCGGAACAAACAAAGTATGGCGTGCTATTGGCACAAGCCAAACAACAAATCGGCGACAAGGAAGGTGCTGCACAGGCTTATCGCTCTATTTTGGAAACCAAGCCAGGAAATCTTGAGGCTTTGCAAGGAATGGTAGCTTTGTTGCTCAACCAAAAGCGCCCGGAAGCAGCAATCGGGTTATTACAAGATACCCTTGCTAAATCCGGTCAAGCAAATAAAATTGAACCCGGTAGCGTGGATACTGTTGCTGTGCAAGTGATGTTGGGTAATGTTTACGCTAGCCAAAAACGCTATCCTCAAGCCTTATCTGTGTATGATCAGGCAGTTAATATAGCTCCTAATGATTTTCGACCTGTTTTGGCAAAAGCGATGGTTGTCAAAGAGCAAGGAAAAGCTGATGAAGCAAAACCTCTGTTTGATAAAGCCGCAGCTTTAGCGCCAGCTCAGTACAAAGACGAAATCAACAAAAGAAGTTCTGAGTCTGTGACTCCCACTCCTGCTGCAACGTCAGCACCGACACCGTAGAGAAGAGGAAAAGACAAGGGAGACAACTCCCGTGTCCTCCCTTGTCTCCCCGTTCCCAAACTTTTACGCTCCTTCTACAGCAGCGACGATACCAAATAAGATAAATAGGAATCCGCCAGCTATGGTGAGTGTTTTTTCCGAAATTCGTCCTGCTAACATTCTTCCACCAATCACAGCGAACGCTGCACAAATGGCATGTCCTAAAATTGCACCTGTTGTTACCCCCACAGGATTATTCGCTGCTGCTAGGGTAATGGTGGCAAATTGTGTGCGATCGCCCCACTCTGCCATAAATGTCAATACAAAAGCTTCTATTACAATAGCCCAAATACTTTTTTGATTTTTCAGTTGCTTTTCTGCCTCAGCTACTGCCGTTTTTGCTTCTTCTACAATTTCAGTATCGCAGGTTGCGGCAGGCATTTGACTACCTTCATACAACAGCTTAATACCGAAGGCAATAAACAAAACAATTTCAGCATAATATATGTAAAGCTTTGGCAGCAAGGACACTGCCTGTCCAACTCCTACGGACAGTATTGTCATCGCCGCTAAAGCTGCTACAACACCCGCAAATACAAGTCGCCGCGAATGCTGCATGGACAAAATTACAGCGATAAAAAAGGTTTTATCACCTAATTCAGAAACTGTAATGAGTAATAAACCTGCGGTGAAAGCTGTTAGCACTCTCTTAAGCTCCAGACGAATCGTTTACCTGTGTGTGAAGCTCAATGAGACTAGCGAAACCTCACTGAACTTCACACTTTATTTTTTGTGTGAACTCAGTGAAGGTCTCGCTTCCAACTAGCTTATTGCTTGATTGTCATCTAAACCAGGCTCATCACCAGTATGTTGATTTAGATGGGCTGGCTAATGTTTTGCCAGCAGCTACTCCCCTTCTTTATTTATGAGTAATTATACATCTATCTCAGGTTGTAGTAAAGGAATTTTTTAATGATTGAGGATGCAGGAACACGAAGGATATGTGAGTTATCTTTCCCCCTTGTCTCCCTTCTCCTGCTAGCGTTGAACTCACAAAGCTGGTAGTCTGAATTGTCGAGGTTACTTTTGAGTTAAAGTTCTCAGATTATTTAATTATGACTATTACCATCGCTCTTAATTCTGACTCCATTAATAGCTTGGATCTATCTCCTGTAGCAACGGTAATTGAGCAATTACTGCAAGAAGGGGCGATCGCATCCCATGAACAGCAGTTACGCTTTGATATTAATTATTCCCAACAAGAGGGCGATCCGCGAGAACTTCCAGAAATTCCAGAAGTGCGGCTGTGGTTTGTTCGCCTTGATGCCCGTTATCCTTGGTTGCCATTTTTACTAGACTGGAAAACAGGAGAATTAGCTCGTTACACAGCTATGCTAGTACCGCATCAATTCAGTTCCAAAGAGGGAATTCAGTACAATCATGAGGCTTTAGAAATTTTTTTGATGCATAAAATTTTTATTTTGAGTGACTGGCTGAAACAACATAATATACCTAGTCAATCACGTCTGCACTCGATGGCTCAAATGCTAGGATATGAGTTAGACGAGAGTTTTTTTGCAATGTTTTAATTAGAAGTCAGGAGATAAAATCAGCTTGCCGATAAGAATGACTTATCAAGTAAAAATTAAAAATTAAAAGTCAAAATTAGTAACATCTAAACTACTTAATTCGACATATCAAATCTAGAGCAGCACTGAAAGCGTATTCCACAGCTTTAGATTTGCTAGGTAAGGCTGATTGCCATAGCCGATAATCGTTATATTCTATAATTAAATTCGCAATTTCATTAATTTTAACATTTTTCAATACGTCATATTGACGTAATTCAAAATCTGTAATTGTGCTACCTGTTTCTAAAACTTCTCGTCCTAGTTGAATAAATTTATTTATAACTGTGTTCATATATTTTTTACCAACATCTTCTGCAAATAGAGAAGAAGAACGAAACGCTTGATATTCCTCTAAAAGTATATTAGCTATTGCTTTCCCGGTAAGATTATCCCAATCAGCAGGGAGAAGAACATCTAAAAATTCAGTCTCGTAAAATTTATATTTAAGATATTCATAAATACCTACAGCGTCTTCAACCAATTTTTGACCAGCTAACAATTTCCGTAAAGAAATAATATTTGTATCAATAAATTTGTCTCGAAATACCTTTTCTTCATTCTCTGCACATTCATACACTAGATAAGTCCAAATTCCTGATTGCACTCCATTAGCACTTACTGCTTGGTAAAAAGTAATTGTTCCATCCTCTTGACACTCAAAATAAGTACTTTCTGTATTCATCAGTTCACTTTCATACTTACTCCCATAGAAGCAGAGCATTTTTCTAAAAATGCCTGTAATATGATGGGGCTGGCTTTGTACTTGAATGTAACGTTTGCCACTGCTAGTAAAGCCATGTAATTGAATCGCCATTTGTTTTCCCTTTGAAAATTTCATGTCTTTCTTGGTGGACGCCCTTGCTAGTTAGCAAGATTTAAACTTAAGGAACACAGATAATGGCGCATTAGATCCACCCAAAAGCTAATCACACCAGGCAACTTTGGCAACTACAACCGTTAAACAGCTGGGGATTTTCTGTTGTACTGAACTCAATTAATAGAAACTAATATTTGTCCTAGCGTAAATCTTGATTGCTGATGAATTAATTTCTTTACATTTAGATACCTCATATGGTCTATTGAGCGAAATAAGCTGTTTATAAATAGCTTTTATCAAGCAATTAAGCAGCTAACAACAGCAATATATTTAAGTATTTTTTACCCAATACTTCTAAGTTAAGACTTTTTTGCCTTGAAATAAATTTCACTAGCATAAAGCTAAAAGGAGTTAAAACGGGTTATAACTCTTATCTTAGTTAACTTCTAGCTAACTTTAGCCAAGAAGCACGAAATTTATTTCAGCGTTTATCTTAAGTATCATTCATCTTTTAACCATAGAGTAATAACAAAACTTTTTTAGTCAGCTATTAGTTTCATTCATACTGCTATGAGATATTGAACTTGTAACTTTTAGGACATAGCACTTTTTCTAGTCACTATTGTTACTAATTATCAAAATAGGGAATTATTGAAAAATCTGTAGATTTGATGTTTACAGACTTTGGTAGATGAGATACACATTCAAAAATGAATCTAAATATATATTTCCCTACAATTCATTCAACATATCAGGTTAAAGAAAAAAAAAACTGTTGTTTAGCTAACTCTTCTACCGTAAATTTTTAAAATTTTTGAGTACTTTATTACACTTGTATTAAAGTAATATTGCGTAATATAAAAGAAAAAACTAAATACACGTATTACAAAAGTTACTTTGGCAATAGTAGAGTAAGGTAAAGAATCTGACTTTTCACGTCATGTGGAAAAATCATCCCTTGACCTAACCCCCTACCCCCCTTCCCTAGCAGGGAAGGGGGAAATTTTAAAGCCTCTCTTCTTGTAGGGAAGAGGTTGGGAGAGGGATTTTCCAGATTCCCTGAAAAGTCAAGGTAAAGAATAGACTTCTTGCAAAAGCAGAATTAACCCCCCTCGCTTCCCCCTGACAAGTGTAAGATTTTAATCAAGGGATGAGTGAGAACTATCAAAACCAACGAAATAATCAATTTTAGAAATCCCTAGACCCTCAAAGCAGTGTTTTAGGGACAAAGCGTTAAAAACCTACACCTGTGAGTGGGGAGGGGTTCTTTTTATTTTTGCAAGAGTGTCTAAATATGGAACCCCTTTCCACCTGTCGATTTCTTCCTACAAGCAGAAAGGGGATTCAAATCACCGCAACGATTAAGCAAAATGGGATTAATCTTAAGATTCAGTCAGCCTTCTCCTTAACACGGACAAGGATCGGGGTTCCTCTGGGAATTAGGGGCAAGGGGTGAAGTTTTTTCATTGGGACAATCCTCCGGAGAACCGCACTCTATGCTTTTACTCGAGAGTGTGTTTTGGCTTTATCCCCAGCAGTACTAACCGCCCCAGATTTTTTCCAAAATGGTTTTGGGTGAAATATCTGCTATTTTGCCTGTGGGGGATTTGATTGCGATAATTTTCTCGCTTTTGGGCAATAACTTAGCTGGATCTGTGGAACCAAACAAGGCAATAGTATAAGTCTGAACAGCAACAGCAAGCTGCATAGCCACACTATCTGTACACAACAATAAGTTTGCTCCTGCAATCATTGCTGCTAACTTGCCCATATTATCTGGGGAAGTAATTTTGATGTCGGGTATAGACTGCTTAAGTCTAGCGACAAATTCTTCTTGACCTGGTTGTTGAACTACTACCACAGGTATATCTGGTTGCTTTTGCTGGCAATCTTGGATAATTTCTAGCCAATTCTCAGCAGGGTATGTTCTATCTTGACCTTTATTTGGTGGCAATTCATTTACACCATTGTGAATCAAAATATAACCAGTTTCTTTAACTCCCAACCTTAGTTGCTCTTTGTCTGCCCAATCAATATCTGATTTGGGTACATTCACAGCTAACTGTGGACAAGAAGACTTAATACCCAACTCTTGCAGCAAAGTGTGATACACATCAGGAGCGTATTGTTCTTGCTTGAGAGGTACTGTGTTAGTGAGAAAAGCTGCTCCCTTGCCTTTGTAGCCAATACGTATGGGGATTCCAGTCAACCATAGTAAAAGACCTATTAACCAGCTTTGCCCCAAGGCAATAGCAACATCGTATTCGCGATCGCGAAGTATGCCTACAAAGTTAGCCCAATCAGCCAAGCTGTTGCGGTCTTTATAATCAAACATCAGTACATCGTTCACTGACTTGCTCACCCGGTAAGCAGCCTTTGACCGGGGTTCCACAACGACATCTATCTGAGCGTCAGGATAATTGCGCTTCAGGTCGTCTAGTGTCGGAAAGAATAGAATTTGGTCGCTTATTCCACCAGGGACAAGGGCTACTATTCGCATAATATTAATTTACGCCTACTCGCTCCCTATTTTAGGGGAAGATAGGGACTAGAAAAGTCAAAAGTCAAAAGTTTAGAAGTTAAAAAAACTGTGTATTTATTAATTCCAGCTGCCGGAAGCGGACGAAGGATGGGAAGTCATCGCAATAAACTCCTCTTACAAGTACGATCGCGACCAATTATTGCTTGGACGCTGTTAGCTGCCCAAGCATCAGATCAGATTAGTTGGATTGGTATTATTTCCCAACCCCATGACTGGCAAGACTTTAAGGAAATTATTGCTGATTTACAGTTAACTAAACCTGTAGAATTAATTAAGGGTGGTTCCACCCGCCAAGAATCTGTTTATAATGGATTGCTCTCGCTACCAGCTAATGCTGAACAAGTGTTGATTCATGATGGAGCTAGGTGTCTAGCCACACCAGATTTACTAAATAGATGTGCTGAAGCAATTTGTCATTGTCTTGGTTTAATAGCCGCTGTACCAGTCAAAGACACTATCAAAGTCGTAGATGGAAATGGCATAATCCAGAGTACACCGGAACGAAGCCAACTCTGGGCAGCACAGACTCCTCAAGGTTTTGATGTTAAGCTGCTCAAAGAGTGTCACAGCGAAGGTATAGCTCAAGGTTGGGAAGTCACAGACGATGCCGCTTTGTTTGAAAAATGCGGTTATCAAGTGCAAATTGTCCAAGGAGAAGAAACAAACTTAAAAGTAACTACTCCACAAGATTTAGCGATCGCTGAATTTATCCTCAAAACTAGATTTGAGCAGAAGTAGGGATCGGGGATTGGGAGATGGGGAGATAGGGGGAGTGAGGAGTGTGAGGAGTAAACCACTAACTACTAACGACTGTACAGACGTGCCATGGCACGTCTCTACAACAACCATTTTATATTGACTTTTGTTTCAAATTGTGCTATCAGAGTCCTTACACTTATTTATTCTTTCCTTGTTCGGTTGTCAATTGTCAAGATGTCCTTTGCTGTTGACTATTGACTATTGGCTATTGACTAGTGACTATTGATCAATGAATGCAGCGACAAAAATAGAAGCAATTCTTTATTTGAAGGGCAAACCCCTATCAATCAGCGAAATTGCTGAGTATGCCGCGTGCGATCGCGCTACCGCCGAAGAAGGTATTATTGACCTGATTGACGATTATGCTCGTCGAGATACTGCTCTCGAAGTCGTAGAAACCCCAAACGGCTACTGTCTGCAACTGCGGTCTGATTTTCAAGATTTAGTACAAACCCTGATACCAGTAGAATTGGGGGTGGGTGCATTGCGAACTCTAGCAGCGATCGCCTTAAATAGTCCCATGCTCCAAACTGACCTAATTAACCTGCGTGGCTCAGGAGCATATCAACACGTGCAAGAATTAGTTGAGCTTGGTTTTGTCAAGAAACGCCGAGATAGTGACTCTCGCTCCTACTCACTACAAGTAACACCTAAGTTTCATCAGTATTTCCAGATCGAACAACTTCCCTCACCATTTTCTAGTCCACAACAGCAGCGACAATTGGAGCTAAAACTAGAATCGGCCTCGGAAGTAGAGTAGGTTGGGGATGGAGATGGGGAGATGGGGAGATGGGGAGATGGGGAGATGGGGAGATGGGGAGATGGGGAGATGGGGAGTGTGAGGGGTAGTGAACAACTACTAACCACTAACTACTAACCACTAACTACTAACCACTAACTACTAACCACTAACTACTAACCACTAACTACTAACCACTAACTACTAACCACTAACTACTAACCACTAACTACTAACCACTAACTACTAACCACTAACTACTAACCACTAACTACTAACCACTAACTACTAACCACTAACTACTAACCACTAACTACTAACTACTAACTACTAACTACTAACTACTAACTACTAACCACTAACTACTAACTACTAACTATCAACAATCAACTACCAACTCTTACTGCTACTCCTAGCTGAGGAAATATGCCTTAACTCTATACAATGGTTTAGAGTAGAATTAGCAACTCCGCTAAACTTAAATTGCCAATGGTGTTTGATCCTGACTTTTTGAATGACAATTTTGAACAACACCCTCGCCAGCATCTGAGTGACAATTTTGAGGAACAGTCTAATCAGTTACTCAAATACTTGCAGCATCAGCCCCCGGAAGTTTTGGCCAGCGTCGCTCAGTCCGTCAGCCCCGAAATCAAGCAAATCATTTCGCAAAATGTCCAAGGGCTAGTTGGGATGCTGCCTGCTGAAAACTTCAACGTCCAAATTACAACAGACCGAGATAATCTTGCTGGTCTTTTAGCATCAGCAATGATGACTGGTTATTTCCTGCGCCAAATGGAACAACGGATGCACTTAGATCATTTGGCTAATAATCATTAGTCAAGAGTCAATTATCAATGGTCAGTAGTTAACAACTCTTGACTCTAGACTTTAGACTCTGGACTCATGACTATTTATGGGGATAAGCCCCTAACTGTACTTGAAAAGCTTGAATTTTACCGTCACGGTTAACTTCAATTTGTAGAGTGTCTCCAACACTGCTAGACTCAACCAATTTCTGTACTTGAGCAGCAGTTTTGACTGGTTTGCCGTTAAATTTTTGGATTACATCTCCAGGGCGCAGTCCTGCTCGCTGTGCGGGTGATTTGTCTAGAACTCCCTTGATGGCAATACCAGTATTTTGCTGGATGTTGAGACGGTTTTCTTGGTTGATTTGCTGTTTTTTGGTAGGAGAAAGGTCTACCATTTCGATCCCTAAAAAGGGATGTTCCACACGCCCCTTGGTGAAAAGTTCATTAGCAATACGGGCAGCGGTTTCTATCGGAATGGCAAAACCGAGTCCTTGAGCATCAGCACGAATTGCAGTATTTACTCCGATTACCTCGCCTTGGGAATTTAATAAAGGACCCCCAGAGTTACCAGGATTAATGGCGGCGTCGGTTTGGATAAAGCTAACTCGTTTATCTGGTACGCCAACTTGGGAACTGGTGCGATCTGTGGCGCTGATGATGCCGATAGTAACAGTATTATCTAAACCTAAAGGATTTCCAATCGCGATCGCCCACTGTCCAGGGATCAAATTTTGTGAATTACCCAATTTCACGTTAGGTAATTGCTTAGCAGGAATTTTCACCACTGCTACATCTGTCATGGGATCAACTCCCATTACCTTCCCTTCAAAAGTTCTGCCATCTTTGAGGGTAACTTGGACTGTATCTGTATTTGCCACTACATGAGCGTTGGTAAGAATTTCTCCATTCGTACTTAGGATAAAACCAGAACCCGTACCACGCTCAATTCTCTCCTGTGGAATTGGTTCTTCATCTTCGCCAAAAAATCGCCGCAAGAGAGGATTTTTAAAAGCTTCTGAGATGGGATTTGCTACTTTGCGTGTCGCATTTATTCGTACGACTGCTGGCCCTGTTTTTTGCACAGCAGTGGCGATAAAATTAACACTTTCACCCCCAGTTGCTTCTATGCTTTTTCCCCAAGCATTGTTAACTACTGTTTCTGACGGCACGCCCATTGTCACATTCCTTAGCTCCTGAAATGTACGCCTCTGTGTCAGGAGAAAGGGACTGGCTAGCAACACTGCACTACCGCCGAATACGCCGCCGCCCACAACTAATGAAAAATAAACGGCCAGTTGTTTCTTTGATAACTTCATAATCACTATACTCAAGGACAGCAATGCAGATGCTAATTTCTAAGTGTAGTCAAGCAAAAGCCAAGTGGACAGATTAATTTTGTAAATTGTTGGTGGTTGGTAGTTGGTGGTTAATAGCAATCAACAATCAACAACCAACAAACAACAACCAACTAACTATAAAATTTAGCTAGAATCGCAAGAATGCTCCCACAATACCCGAACTGTTGACGTTGAGTACTTTAATTTCGCTCCACTTAACATACATGACTGTTCGCGATCGCCTACTTCTACTAATTTTCTCTAGCTTAATCTCTGCTTTGGGACTCGTATCCACACGCCCAAATCCTGCACTAGCACAGGTAGCTAAATGCCCAACTCCAGCCCTAGAACGCTTCCAGCGCCATCGAGTTGCCCGTGGCGAAACTTTGCAGAGCATCGCCCAGCTCTACAATTTAGCTCCTGATACTATTATCACCATGAATCCGGCTCTAAAAAACCGTAGGGTGAGTGCGGGTAATAATATTCTCATCCCTCCCTACGATGGTATTGTGGTGGAAGTAGCTCGTGGTGAAACTTGGCGAGAATTAGCACAAAGATACAAAGTTCGTGCTGATGCTCTTTTTGAGTTGAATGGCTGTAAACCACCATCTCAAATTGCATTTATACCTACACCTAGTCAAGCATTAAGTCGTGCGAACGTCTCCGTATCCCCAACTTCTAGTGGAAACTCCGCTGCTGTGCAAATAAGCGGCTATCCCTTACCATCAGCAGTTCAAGTGGGATTTCCCTATGGTTGGCAGCTTAACCCAAATAACGGTGAAGTCTTCTTTCACAGTGGTATTGATTTGTTAGCTGCTATCGGCACACCTGTAAAAGCGATCGCACCAGGGACAGTAGTTTTTGCAGGCGATCGTGGTACATACGGTAACTTAGTCATAATTAATCACGGCAATGGATTACAAAGCCGTTACGCCCAGTTAGAAAGTATCAAAGTTAGCGTTGCTCAGCAAGTTAAACAGGGAGATTTGTTAGGAACCGTCGGCAAAACAGGACAACCAACCATAACTCAACCCCATCTCCATTTTGAAATCCGTTCTAACTCTTCTTTGGGTTGGGTTGCTCAAGATCCAGGAGAATATTTGAAGTAATTAGAGTAGTTTTTCCACGCAGAGAACACAGAGATTTCCTCTGCGCTATTCCGTGCCTTCCTCTGCGTTCCTTTGCGTTAGAAAAAATTGATTAACTGGGTAGACTTAACTATTTTCATTCCTGCATCAGCAAATCGTTCAAACGCCTTATCTGCTGCTTCTGTGTAATCCACCACACCCGGAACCACAACAGCAGAAGTACAATCTTCCAGCAGATAAACTTTTTTCGCCAATTTCATATCTACCTGCCGAATTTCTGTTAACAAATCATCGATTGTCCAGGCGACACAGTGACTTTTTGCTTGTCCAGCTATAATCACAGCATCAAAGTCTAATAACTGCTGAATCAACCTTTGATTAATTTGAGCAATAGGACGAGAATCAAAATCTTCCAAAACTTCTGGACTTAAAACAGAATAGTTTTCAGTTAAAGGATTATTACCCTTAATCTCAAATTGTGTTTGACTATTACGCGCAATACAGTGGAAAAATATTGCTTCTTCCACAGCAGAAACTAAAGCATGACCAATACCACCCAACATAGAATGGTAAGGCCATACTGTTAACGGGTATTTACCTCCTTGAGTTAACTGTTTAACGTAGTGATAAGTGTATTTTTCTAAAAATTCATAATCAAATCCTAAACTAAAAGCGACATTAGGATTTACCTGCCAAATTCTTTGTTCAATATCTGCTGGCGTAATGTTAGTTGCAGCAGGAATAGGATGTTCACCAACAGCATTCACCCAAAAAATAGGATGAAAAATTTGCATCGCTGTATGGGTATCTAGAGTTGGTATAATTTTTGTAATTATCCCCAGGTTACGATAGATAAATTCACACAAACGAACATTATCATCTACTGCACTATTACCAGATTTTCCTCCCACAAATAATTCAAATTCGGGGATGCAAAAAGTGTTCTGCACATCAATTAGAAGTAGGCAAATCCGAGTTTTATCTTCAGATGCGGGTTTAATTTCGTGTTGTTTTGCCCATGCTTGTGCAGTTGCGGCGCGTTGTTGGTAAGGCACGCGCCAGACTGCGCCCACTGTAGCGGGGTTGAAGTGTGGGGGTATGGGTAGTTGGGTGGATGTTTGATTATTCATACAAAAATTGCAATTCCCAGCTTAAATTTGGGTTTTGGCTACCATTTTAATCTACTAAATACGTATTATTTGGGTTAGTAGTGTAATTATAAAAACCAAGCACAAAGTAATTGTACACTTACAAAAGACAGTAGCAATTAAAGTTGACCTTGAGAAATTGAATTAATGTTGGGGATAAAAGTAGGATAGATAACCAACAATTATTGTTACTACTTATGACATTTATAAATCAGTATTGGTAATTCAGAAATCAAGCGATCGCGATTTTGCCAAAACAATGGAGAACACATATTTTTACCATTGATAAAAATCGTCAATATCTGCTTTTTTCTTTCATTATTTCCCGATAGCATTTTTTTGCTAATTATTTGCCCAAAAAAGCACGAACTGTGGCAATCTGGGAAACAGAACATTTTCAAATCAGATATTTTCGCTACGGCAAAATTACCTAAAAGATTATGCAAACTCTGCCTACACCCATTACTGCAAATACCTTATCCAGTCAACCTACTTTTGACACAACAATCAAAAGACGGAAAACCCGTCCTGTGAAAGTAGGAAATGTCACCATTGGGGGAGGTCATCCCGTAGTGGTGCAATCTATGATCAACGAGGACACTCTTGATATTGATGGTTCTGTTGCCGCAATTCGGCGTCTACATGAGATAGGCTGTGAAATTGTCCGTGTTACAGTACCAAGTATGGCTCATGCCAAAGCTTTGGCAGAAATTAAACAAAAATTAATTAAAACCTATCAAGATGTGCCGATTGTTGCTGATGTGCATCACAATGGCATGAAGATAGCTTTAGAAGTTGCTAAGCACATAGAGAAAGTACGGATAAATCCAGGACTGTATGTATTTGAAAAACCGAATCCAAACAGAACCGAATACACTAAAGTCGAATTTGACGAAATTGGTGAAAAAATCCGCGAAACTCTAGAACCATTAGTAATTTCTTTGCGCGATCAAGGCAAAGCCATGAGAATTGGGGTAAATCATGGTTCTCTTGCTGAAAGAATGCTGTTTACTTACGGTGACACACCAGAAGGGATGGTGCAATCTGCTATAGAATTTCTCCGGATTTGTGAATCTTTGGACTTCCGCAACCTAGTGATTTCCCTGAAAGCCTCGCGAGTACCAGTGATGATTGCTGCTTATCGTCTTATGGTACAGCGAATGGATGAGTTGGGCATGGATTACCCCTTGCACTTGGGTGTGACAGAAGCTGGAGACGGTGAATACGGAAGAATTAAATCCACTGCTGGTATTGCTACTTTGTTAGCTGATGGCATTGGCGATACAATTCGGGTGTCGCTGACTGAATCTCCAGAAAAAGAAATTCCTGTCTGCTACAGTATTCTGCAAGCCTTAGGATTACGGAAAACAATGGTCGAGTACGTCGCTTGTCCTTCCTGCGGACGTACTTTATTTAACCTAGAAGAAGTATTGCATAAAGTCCGTGAAGCTACTAAGCATCTCACTGGACTTGACATTGCAGTCATGGGTTGCATTGTCAATGGTCCTGGAGAGATGGCAGATGCCGACTATGGTTATGTCGGTAAGACTCCAGGTTACATTTCTCTGTATCGTGGCAGAGAAGAAATCAAAAAAGTCCCAGAAGAACAGGGTGTAGAGGAGTTAATCAATTTGATTAAGGCAGATGGACGTTGGGTAGAACCGTGAAGAAGTTAGGGATCGAGGATCAGGGGAGACAAGGAGGACAAGGGAGACCAGGAGGACACGGGAGATAAGGATAATATTACACTCCTCACACTCCTCACACTTCCCCCACCTCCCCACTGCCCCTAATCCCCACTCCCTTGGGGGAGTGGGGGCCGGTGAGTTCCCCATTGCCCCCCA
>NZ_AJLK01000086.1 GCF_000317205.1 Fischerella muscicola PCC 7414
CCCTAGCCCCCCATCTCCCCACCTCCCCATCTCCCCACCTCCCCGATCCCTAATAACTTTGTAGAAATAACAAGATATGTTCATTCTGTACAGTATTTGCCTGTGTTAGATTGAGCATACTGACATATGAAATTTTGTCCCTAGCCACGCAGCTGTCATTATGGTAATTACAAGAAATGGACTTGTTTTGGGTGCTACGGCGGTGACGCTATCCACAATCGCAGTTACAAGCCTTGGCATTCACTCGCAAGGACAAGCTCTTTTTAAAGAAAGTCCTAAGGAATTAGTAGATGAAGTTTGGCAAATTATTAATAAACAATACGTAGACGGTACTTTTAATCAGGTAGATTGGAAAGCTGTTCGGAGTGAGTACCTGAATAAGTCCTACAAAAACAATGAAGAAGCATATAAGTCCATCCGGGAAATGCTGAAGAAGCTAGACGATCCATACACCCGGTTTATGGATCCAGAGGAATTCAAAAATATGCAAGTTGATACCTCTGGCGAATTGACAGGTATTGGTATCCAAATAGGTTTGGATGAAAAAACGAAAAAGCTAACTGTAATTGCTCCTATTGAGGATACACCTGCATTTAAGGCTGGGATTCTGGCAAAAGACACCATTATCTACATCAATGGTAAAAGCACAGAGGGCATGGATACTAATGAAGCAGTATCCCTAATCCGAGGTGAACCAGGCAGCAAAGTTAACTTAACAATCCTGCGTGATGGTCAAAGAAAAGAATTTACGATAACACGGGCGCGAATTGAAATCCATCCGGTAGAATTTTCTCAAAAGCAAACACCTGCAGGTAATATTGGCTATATCCGCTTGAAGCAGTTTAGTGCCAATGCTGCCAAAGAAATGCGGGATGCAATCAAAAATTTAGAAAGCAAGCAGGTATCTGGATATATATTAGACCTACGTAATAATCCGGGTGGTCTACTGTACTCTAGTGTAGACATTGCCCGGATGTGGATGGATAGAGGCACAATTGTTTCCACTATCGACCGTCAGGGTGAGATGGAACGAGAAATGGCCAACGGACGGGCTTTAACGAACAAACCCTTGGTGGTATTGGTAGATAAAGGTAGTGCCAGTGCTAGTGAAATTCTTTCAGGGGCATTGCAGGACAACAAGCGTGCAGTCGTAGTGGGTAGTCAGACTTTTGGTAAGGGTCTAGTACAATCTGTACGCCCCTTGGATGATGGTTCCGGCTTAGCAGTCACGATCGCTAAATACCATACCCCCCTGGGCAGAGATATCAACAAACATGGGATTGACCCAAATATAGTAGTGGATTTAAATGATAAGCAGCGACAAGACTTGTGGCTTAAAGAACGAGAAAAAGTCGGTACTCAAGCAGATCCACAGTTTGCTAAAGCAGTGGAAGTGTTAGCCAAAGAAATTGCAGCTAAAGGCACAAGCGCACAAAGAAATTAGAAAGTGGTTTAACTTTTGCCTTTAGACTGGCTGGCATTTACCCGCGCGAATCAGTCCAACACGACGAGCGATCGCTTCCCCTGGCGATTCAAAGGGTCCCCACTTTTCTATAACCTCTGGATTGTCATCCCCAGCAACTTCATTGCTAGGGATGATTTCGCAGTTGCCAGCAGGACGCTTGACAATATAGAAATTTTGTGTATTGCTCATTTTTGTGACCAGATATTTGCTTGCTGAAGAAATTTTAAAGCTTCCGGGCATCAGTTGGACTTGATGAGTAAATGGTTAATAGTAGCAAGCACTACAGTAATGCTCTCGAGTCAAAAACTTGCTTGAATAAAGGATCTTGTCCAATGACTTATTCCCAGCAAATAGCCACCGATAGCACAACAGATTTGGATGCAATTAAGCAATCTGGTTTTGAACCATCGGATCAAGTTTTAGGTAAAGTTGTCACAAAGGTTGTTACAAAAGATTTAAATGGTATTAAGCTTTGTGAATTTCAACAGCCCATAATTCCATCTTCTACTTCGTTTCTTGTTGAAGTAAAATTGGTACTGTGCCTTTTTCAGCACCAATCACCACAATCTTAGAGTTAGAAGATTGTGCTAATTTCTCAGTAGCTTCTATAGCTCGTAATTGCAGTACAGAATTGTTAAGTCCATCAGAAATAATTTTTTGGGAATCAGCTATACCCCTAGCTTCAATGCGTTTGCGTTCTGCTTCTTGACGTTCTTTTTCTAAAATAAATTTCATGCGCTGATTTTCTTGTTCTGCTTTGAGTTTCTCTTGAATTGCTGCTTGTAAGCTGTCAGGCATTTTGACATTTCTTAACAAAGCTTCTTCTACAATGAAACCTAAAGGAAGTAACTGTTGAGTCAGCTGTTGATTGAGTTGCTGGACTATTTCTTGACGCTTGGTAGAATAAATAGCTGCTGCTGGGTAGTTAGCTGTAATAGCGCGGATTGTCGAGCGAAATCGAGAAATAACTAATTGTGTTTCGTCTGTACCAATATTTTTATATACTGTTGCTGCTTTTTGGGGGTCAAGCTTGTATTGCAGACTTACATCAAGATTGAGACTCAACCCTTCCTGAGATGTGGCATCGACATTTTCTTTGACATCTTTGAGGCGTGCAGAAAAATTGATTACCTTAGCAAAAGGATTCATCAAATGCACACCTGGATTAAATGTGTCATCAGGGACTTGACCAAAGAGGTTGGCAACTCCAACATTACCTGGCGGTACGATTACTAAAAGCCTGGAAACAGAAGTAAGTAGAGCGATCGCACCAATTAAAACACTTACTGAGCGAATTATCCAGCGCGATCGTTCATTAGACATTTTGCCAGAGTTTAAATAGATAAAAATAGCAATCAGGCTTGTTAAGAGAGAAAATATAAAACCCATAAATATTACCTGTAGAGTCAAGAAGCAATCAATACTTAACCACTACAGTATATGCACTAGGTAATGCTTGATATTAGAACAAAATCACATTTTGTCAAAAATTTTTAATCCTGACATTTCCCAACATGAGATGATATTTACTTTGCAGTCCGCAAAGTGTATCCGCTTGGGAATCCATCCATGAGTCAAATCATTTGGATAGCAAGACACGCTAACCGTCTTGATTTTGTTAACCCTGATTGGTTTCTTACCGCCGAACGACGTTACGATCCGCCTTTGTCTGAAGATGGCTTCATCCAAGCAAAGCAGCTAGCT
Source organism: Fischerella muscicola PCC 7414 (assembly GCF_000317205.1). Classification (GTDB taxonomy): domain Bacteria; phylum Cyanobacteriota; class Cyanobacteriia; order Cyanobacteriales; family Nostocaceae; genus Fischerella; species Fischerella muscicola. The sequence continues at coordinate 3,170 of NZ_AJLK01000086.1, forward strand.
AATCGCCTCAAGCGAGAAAAAATTGCCCATATTTTTGCTTCGCCTTTCTTACGAACAGTACAAACTGCAAACGCTGTTGCAGAAGTTCTAGATTTACCAATTAAACTAGAAACAGGTTTGAGTGAATGGCTTAATCCTGCTTGGATGACAGAGGAACCACAAAAACTCTCTATCCCTGCTCTTGCTGAATTATTCCCTAGAATAGATATTAGCTACACACCCCGCATTGCAGCTAAATACCCAGAAACTCAACAACAAGTGCGGGCGCGTTCTGGACAAACTGCTAGATGTCTAGCCACAGAATACTCTCCAGACAACATTTTGCTGGTGGGACACGGTGCATCTGTACTTGGGGCAGCTATGGGACTTGTTGGGGAAATTGCTGTAACAGAAGTTAAAGCAACTTTGTGTAGTTTAGTAAAAGTTGTGCGTCAGCATCCAGAATGGTTTCTTGAACTTAAGGGAGATACTTCTCATTTAACTCAAGTAGAGGAATTTGTTCGGTTTAATTAAGGATGTTAAGGATTATAGCTAAACCAATTTCGCGTGCTGACTGCTAGTGGATAGTGGTTAGTGGTTGATAGTCGTATATGGACAAACAGTCAACAATCTGTAGGTAATTGAAAACCGATAGTGGTTAGTGATAAAAAATCAACTACTAACTATCCACTACTAACCACCAACCACTAACTATTAACTTTAATATTTATGACTTTACTACTAGCTGGAGACATCGGCGGGACGAAAACTATTCTGCGACTGATGGAGGAAACAGAAGTACCTCTTTTACGTACAGTCTATGAACAACGTTACCGCAGTGGGGATTTTCCCGATTTAGTGCCAATAGTACAACAGTTTTTGGCCGCAGCTAATACGCCGACACCTGAAAAAGCTTGTTTTGCGATCGCTGGGCCTATAGTTCACAATACTGCCAAGCTGACTAATTTGGCTTGGTTTCTCGATGCTGAACGTCTGCAACAACAACTCGGTATCACTTATGTCTCTTTAATTAATGATTTTACTGCTGTTGCCTATGGCATTTTAGGCTTAGAAACACAAGACTTTTATACACTGCAAACTGGCAAATCCAATCCAGACGCACCAATTGGAATTATTGGTGCTGGTACTGGTTTAGGACAAGGATTTTTAATCAAACAGGGAAATTTTTATCAAGCTTTCCCCTCTGAAGGTGGACATGCTGATTTTGCCCCTCGCACGGAGTTGGAGTTTCAACTGTTGAAATATCTGTTGGATAAACATAGTATCCAGCGCGTTTCTGTGGAACGGGTAGTTTCTGGATTAGGAATTGTTTCTATTTACCAATTTTTACGCGATCGCAAAATTGACGACGAATCACCAGAGATTGCCGAAATAGTCAGAACTTGGGAACAAGAGGCAGGAAAACAAGAAAAAAGCGTCGATCCGGGTGCAGCCATTGGTAATGCTGCCTTACAAGGAAGCGATCGCCTTTGTGAACAAACAATGCAGTTATTTATAGAAGCTTACGGCGCGGAAGCAGGCAACCTTGCTCTCAAACTCCTCCCTTACGGTGGTTTATATGTTGCCGGTGGTATCGCCCCAAAAATTCTGTCTTTAATTCAACAAGGTGATTTCCTGTTTAATTTCACCCATAAAGGTAGAATGCGTCCCCTGCTAGAAGAAATACCAGTACATGTTGTAACAAATCAACAAGTTGGGTTGATAGGTGCTGCTATTTACGCTGCTAGGTTATAGTAGATATGCGTAGGACTACAACGCTCTTTTTACACAATTTTACGGGTGCTTTTAGACATTTTGCTAAGTTATAACAAACTATCAGCCTACGTAATATTAGCACGTGTAAAAGCAAAAACTATGACAAAAAGAGTGTTGTTGTCCCTAATTACTGTGGCTTTAGTATGTAGCGGATTTACACGCGTTGAGGCGCGTCCTCCCCAACGCCCCATTTCTCCTACCAAACCAGCCCCCAATAAACCAATTAAGTCAGAATGGAAGTTATTTACTGCTCCAGATGGTAGCTTCACTGTCTTAATGCCAGGGAGACCTAAAGCCATGTCTCAGACCCAAAAAACCTATATGGGGGAAATAAACTTACAACTGTTTGTTGGGCAACTACCTAACCAAGAAGTGGCTTATGTAGTGGCATACAACGACTTTCCCTATAGCTATGGTCAAATGACCAATCCCCAAGTAATACTTAACAATGCCCAAACTATGGCTGTAAAAACTACCCAAAGTAATTTAATTGGTCAGCGTAGCATCCGTAGTTCCAATGGTCATCCTGGCAAAGAAATCGAGTATGTCAACTCTGGTGGAAAAATAACTAAAAACCGCATGTATGTTGCTGATGGGCGCTTGTATCAAGTCATGGCGATCACAACCAATAAGCAACACAAGTCTCTATCTAAAACTATTAATGGGTATTTGAATTCTTTCCAGTTAGTTTTGAAAAAATGAGGATGAGAATTGACGCAGAGAGTGGGGGTATGGGGAGTGTGAGGAGTGGGGGAAGTGTAATTCAGTTATCAGTTATCAAATTCTATTACTCACTGTTAACTGTTAACTTTTTACTAATTCCCAACCACTAACAACCAACAACTAACAACCCACTCAGTAGATTTAAGTGTCAAAGCTGTTAAGTTCAAATTCACAAGCCCTAGAAACCTGTTCTGCTGTAAATGGTTCAAAGCTGACTAATGGCAACCAAGAGGGATTGTTAATCAATTCTTTTGCTAATAAGAAACCTGCAACAGTCCATATTTGATATTTTCTAGCTTGTTTGCCTTGTAGTCGCCCTCTTCTACCATCGTAATATTCTGGCCATTCATCGTCCTTGAGGCGAGTTTGGGCAATTGCAATTGCTCTCTCTGCTAGACACACTCTATTAGTTTTGATGGCAGCTGCTGCTAACATCCACATTAATACTGGCCAATTGCCGCCGTTGTGATAAGACCAAGGTATATTTTTCGGGTCGCAGCCAGTAATAATTCTATATTCTTCATTTTCTAAGGCAGGGAAAGTAATTTTCATCGGCATATCTCCGACTAAATCTTCCCAGCGTTTCTCTATTAAATTCATAATGGCTTGCGATTGTTCTTCGCTAGCAAGATCAGAAATAACCGCAACCAAGTTTCCTAATGTGAAAAAGCGGGTATCCATCTGTGATGGACCAACATTCCCTGCGAGATAACCACCTTTTCTGGGTAGCCACCGATCTAATTCAGAATAAGGAAGCGAATCTACATATATATTGAATTGATTGACAGCTTCTCTACCATACTCTTCACCTTTGTAGCGATAAATAGCATTGAGGCGATTTAAGTCTATCCAATAATGTTTACGAATATGAGCGCGTAAAAGAGGTAGGCGGTTATCAATGGCTGTAACAATATCTTGATTGCCTTGGCAAACTAGTAGTTCTCGCCCTGCACGCAATGCAGCATAAAATAAAGATTGAATTTCTAAAGGATGCCCGTAGATACCCAAACGACGATCAATCATACAAGCACCGTCTGGAACCAACAGGGTAGGATACATATCAAAACGTGTCGCTAAAGATAGCTCCATAATTAACCTGATGCCGTGTTGAAAATCGCTTTGATATGCTAATGAATAATCTTTTGTAGCTACTACATAAGCACGTAGCAGTATTACCCACCAAAAACACGAATCTACTGGTGTGACTCTGGCGATCGCATGTTCTCCAAAATCAGCTTCTAAATATTCTTCACCACTTGGGGATACAACTACTTTGAAGCTGGCTGGAATCATGCCTCGACCTGGTTTATAGGCATCCAACTGATTCTCTTTTGGCTGTAACTTTAAGGTTTCTTCTAGAAAGTTACGAACAATTTCTGTTCTACCTTTGATGAGAAATAGTAGAGCGGAAGAAACAAAATCTCTAATAAAGCATTGGTCGTAATTGAGCGCATCTACTGTACTGTCAATGGCTGCGATCGTTCCTACTGGACGACCTTTATAGTACATTATTGATTTTTCTAAAACCTCCCACGCTTCTTGTTCTACATCTTCAATTGCTACCCTGTCTTCTAATTGCATAGCCACAAAATCTCCATGTAAATTAGACTTTTGATTAGATAATAGATTCACGCTGATTTATTCTTCCCAATATCCTCATCATAACAAGCACTTTTTTTAATGAAAAACAAGGATAAAAGCAGTTAATTTACTGCTAAAATCAGCAGTTTTATTTATATATGCTTTTTTTACATTGCTTGTATGGATGAAAGTAGATTATTTTTTGCTAATTAACTATCAATAGCAAAGACTTTTATTCTATAAATTAAGCTAAATCTACTTTTTAATTTTTTGAATTTCTAAGTAAGAAATTACTTTTTACTATACAAAAACATATACCCAGTAGTATTTAAATTTTTTGTAAATTTAAATACTGATTTAGTAAACATCAGGACTTACGCAAAAATCACGAAAAAGCTTAATTTATCGAACCGCCATAGACGCCAAGAACGCCAAGAGTTCATAGAGTGTGCGTAAGTCCTAAACATACTTAATTTTGTATAGAAGTGACTTTGACTATAATGAAACGATTTGCTGAGATAGGCATAATAAGAAATTATAACGAATTTTCACAATATGCAATATGAATTTTAAAAATCATTTTTCTCTGTTTTAAGAACTGGTATTTAATTTTACTTTTTAAGCTAGAATTTGATTTGTCAAATCAGCAAAAAAATTTCAGACATTGCATAAAAAAAGACACACACAATAATAAAAGTAACCCGTTTTCAAACAATTACAAATATAAGCTTATCAAGAGTCTTAATGATGAGATATTTCAAATATTTTTGATTATTATAATTATATGGGTTAATTATTCATTGCTACATCTCCTAGACAGTAGGTGTAATAAGTTCTCCTCAATCAGCAAGTTTACTAACTAAGCCCCTACTTTATACAAAGACTCAGTCAACGGGACGAGAAGAATACTCACGCCCCGAAGATAAAGAATGTAAGCCCCTTAAATTATTTGTGGACAAGGAAAAATGATTGAGAGCGCAGAGTGCAACAATTCAACAAGGCGTTCTATTCAAAGTCCTGTGAATGCGATCGCACAAATCTGGAATACACAAATAATTGTTATCAGATATACAAATACCTATTTTGAGCCTCACCTAGATTAATTAAACTAATTATTGAGAATATCAGATTTTTGTAGCTATTGTTACTATAATCATATAACAATTTACACATACATCTAGTAGAGGAAAAAAATATTGCCTAGCAAAATTTATGAAATCCTTCCGGATTATTATTAAAGTTTGTGTAAAGTACAAAAAAGGGTTGTTACGCAAAACTTCCTTGTGTTTGCTGTTGAAAAAATAAAAAACTAAAGTTTACTGACGCAGGTTATTAGCCTCTAATTAAGGTTTTGAACACCGATAACAGTCCTAGTAGTTGACAATTAGCCCATTTCAATTGATATGTTGCACTATTTTTAACAAGCCTAAAATTTAGCCCTGAATAAAGTACCCTCCAGGAAGCCACCATAACGGGCATCTACGGGTTAAAACGGCTTTAGAATTCATGCTGTGAAATTTGTTTCACGGCTAATCGTAATTAGTACAATATCTCTGTTTCAACAAATATTCTGTGATATCCTTATTTGTTTTTTTAATTACGCTTGATAGTTGTAATAACTCAATCTTACATATTTCTGCTACACAAGCAATTTCTTCAACTGAAGATTTAATTTGTCGCAAATCTTTCTTTCCTCAAAACTTATTTATTATGAATGCGAAAAGTATTCATAATTAACTATATTAGTTTAATTTATTTGCCACAAAAATCAAAAATAAATTCCAAAGGAAAAATTGATGCTTAAATCAGTAGAAACTGTTCAAACCCCATCAGTAAAAAGATTGCTCAAGCTTTGGGCAAGGCGTTACACGCTTGATTTTTACCATATGTCATTAGAAAAATCTCTTTATACTAGTTTGATAACAACTGCTTCACCAGAGGGACGAGCTTTAACATCAACAAAATTGAGGAATAATCTATTAAATATTAATTGCCAAATGGCATGTATACAAACGAAAACATTTTATAGTTATATTCCTAATATCATAGATTTGAACGAAGCAAGACTTATCACTCAATTTGCTTTTCGTGTCTATAAGAAAATACTTGATGTTTACGAGAAACACTCGGTTGAAATTAACGTACCTACAAACGCAACATGGGAAAATAATCACATTTTTATATTGGGAATACCAGAGATTACAGAATTGGCATATTCATTAGAACCAGTATTACTAGTATTTCAAGAACAGCATGTAGTCTCTAAGGATTGGCGTTCCCTTGGCTTTATGACTACACAATTAAACTTTACTAACCAATTAATTCTGAAAAAACTTACACCAACAGAAAAAATATTACTGACTCCCTACTTAAAATTTGTTGAAGAACAGGTTGCTATGCCATGGCAACGAGTTTGTGCGGCTGCTGTCAAGTATGAAATAGATTCACAGGAATTAAAGCTTATGGAACAGATGATATTAGCTACACCAAAAATTGCTGAATCTGTTTATCAGCAACTGGTGGAGTTGTTGCCTAATCATCATAGCCGGAGAGGGGAATTGAGTAAGCCAGATGTTAAACACTCTTGTCTGCGCGATTTGAACATGTTTCAAGCTTATCTGTGGTTGTGCTTTTTGGAAAACAGCATGGCATCTATAGAAACAGAACTGCTACCGTTGTGTGTGATGGTTGTAGAGGGTGTAGGCATTCAATGGGAAATGACAGAAAAATGGTGTCAACTTTTGACAGAAACAATCATCAGCCACTTGAACACAGAACAGAAAACGTTGTTGTGTCCTTGTCTGCAACAAATGCAGCAGTTATTTTTGCAGGAGCGATCGCGTTTGGGTTATAAAGAAGAATTAGCTGAGGGTATTATTTAACAGTTATCAGTGACCACCAAATATTATTGTTCTCAAGCGAGAACCCCAAGGGCGATTGCACCCAAAAAGAGGGGATAAAAATTTAAACGAACACCGTGCAAGGCGATTAACACAGATGGATCATGCGTTTGCTGTTAAGTTCATCCCTGATCGCTATTTTCAACACCAGCTGTTGGCTACTTTAGCAGCATCTATAATTAATTCTTGCCCCCTGAAAGTTCGTTAACTATGTCGGAAGAAGAAATCCGTACTACACGGCTAGAGAAAGTAGAACAGTTGAGACAATTAGGGATGAATCCCTACGCCTATCGTTGGGAATCTACCCATTACGCAGCACAATTGCAGGAAAAATTTGCTGATTTAGCCAATGGAGAAGAAGTAGATATCGATGTGGCGATCGCTGGACGCATCATGGCGCGTCGCGTCATGGGTAAACTTGCTTTCTTCACTTTACAAGATGAAACCGGCAAAATTCAGCTTTATTTAGAGAAAAATCGCATCCAGGAAGGCATGGCAGATATTGACGCCGATGCTTTTAATCATCTCAAACAACTTACAGATGTCGGCGATATTCTGGGTGCTAGAGGAACTATTAAACGGACTGAAAAGGGCGAGTTATCAGTTTACGTTAAACAATATACAATCCTGACAAAATCTTTGTTGCCCCTGCCTGATAAGTGGCACGGTTTGACAGATGTAGCGAAACGTTACCGTCAGCGCTACGTAGATTTAATTGTTAACCCAGAAGTCCGGCAAACTTTTCGGCGTCGCGCTCAAATTACGGCTGGTATTCGTAGATACTTGGAAGAGCGTGATTTCTTGGAAATTGAAACCCCTGTTTTACAAGCAGAAGCAGGAGGTGCTGATGCGCGTCCGTTTATTACATACCACAACACCTTAGACATGGAGTTGTATTTGCGGATTGCTACAGAACTTCATCTCAAGCGGTTGATTGTTGGGGGGTTTGAAAAAGTATTTGAACTGGGACGGATTTTCCGCAACGAAGGAATTTCTACCCGGCACAACCCAGAATTTACTACGATTGAGATTTACCAAGCCTATGCCGACTACAACGACATGATGGCGTTGACGGAAGGGATTATTACCACCGTCACCCAAGAGACACTCGGCACATTGCAAATTACTTACCAAGAGCAAGCAGTTGATTTAACACCGCCTTGGCGGCGTGTAACTATGCACGGCTTGGTACAAGAATACACAGGCTTGGATTTTAACTCTTTCCAAACTCTGGAAGAGGCAAAAACAGCATGTAAAAATGCTGAATTAGAAGGTATAGAAGATTGCCCATCAATTGGCAAGTTGCTGAATGAAGCCTTTGAACAAAAAGTCGAGGCGAACCTAGTTCAACCTACCTTTGTGATTGACTATCCTGTAGAAATTTCACCCTTGGCAAAACCACACCGTTCTCAGCCTGGTTTGGTGGAACGTTTTGAGTTATTTATTGTCGGGCGAGAGACTGCTAATAGTTTCTCAGAACTTACTGATCCTATTGATCAACGTCAACGCTTGGAAGAACAAGCAGCCCGCAAAGCAGCAGGTGATTTAGAAGCCCAGGGAGTAGATGAAGACTTCTTGACAGCTTTAGAATACGGAATGCCACCCACAGGAGGCTTAGGTATTGGTATTGACAGGTTGGTCATGTTGCTGACTGACTGTGCTAGTATTCGGGATGCGATCGCTTTCCCCTTACTCAAGCCAGAGAAATCAGAAGAAGCAACTAAGGAAAATACCTAAAATGGAGGGACAGGTAAAGATACCTGTCCCACAAAAATATGTAATAATTTTAAAACCAGGTGAGTGTGAATTTACCAATTTAAAATTTAAGTCGAAGGTTGGTATCTTTTGCAAGCACAAGATATTAAACAAACATTAAAATCTCTGATTAAGGAAGCGTCTACAATAGACCCAAGTTTAGCGAAGAGGTTAGAACAAATAGATCGTTGGGTTAAAGATGTTAAGTCTGGTTCGCTCAATGGTAACACTAAAAGATTTTTAAGACTGTTTTTGGAACAAATTATTAAAGACTCTCGACTTTGGCTTGATATTCAAGCTTTAGCTTCCCCAGAGGAGCAAGAAGTTTATTATGCAAAAATGACAGCCACTGAAAAATACTGGTTTAGAGAGTTATTTGCCAAATGGTTAAAGGAAAACGATCCAAAATTTATCATCTGGCGACAAAAGTTAATGGCAGGGGAGTTCCGTCAGGAAGATGCTAATTTACTCAACTCTGTGGTGAATAGTATTGAAATTCGTGGCGGTACAGTTATCAAGCGTTACATAGCAGACCTATCAATGGCGACTGATATAATTGTTAGTAGTAGGCAAGATAAGGCATTGTGTATTCAACTTACTAGCCTCACTAATAAATATTCTCAAGAAAAATCGGATGCTTGGGAAAATACTTTGCGTTTCTGGGCGATTGAAAGAGGTTTATTTTTAAATTACAATCCTGGTAAAAATGATTTTATTAATAAAATAGTCAATTTGTCACTACATAACAGTGATAACCTCAAATCAAGTATATATTTAAAATTCAGTTTATAGTTACAAGTTCTGTCGTTTATCTAGATTAATATTCACAATAATTTGGTCATCATGATTAGAGAAGTTAAAAATGACCGCCCAAGCAAATTTGAAGAGTTTCTTCGACATTTAGAAGAAGCACGCAAATTACAGGATGACATACTTAAGTATGGGCTGACCGCTGCGGATTTGTATTGTGAAGATGTGGATGGTGATTGGTTAGAAACTTGGGGAGATGACGAGGAAAATACTTTTGTAGAATCTGTTGTTAACTTTTTGGAAAGTAATGATTCAGTTGCAGTGAAAGTCCGAAAGCAGTTAAAAGATAAATCGCTACAAGAAATTGCTACTGAGTTGGAAAACTGTTTGAGTTTTGGTGAAGAAGAAGAGCGGATTTTTGCGTTGAAGAATGTGTTAGTAGGTAGCGTTACGAGTGGTAGCATCTACCGTGATGTCAGTGATGATGATGAAATTGACTTGTTGGATTTAGCAGAAGAATTGTTAGAAAAGTTGACAGAGATTTGTGGAGAAAGTTAATTTGATTCAATCAATATGGGAAAAGGATTTGGTATTAAAAAGCAAAAGCATGGCGAAAAAGATTACAAAGATTATGTAGATTTCCTGCGTAAAGTATTAAAAATAATTTCACAACATCCAAATCATCTTGAAAAAGCTGTCTATCCAGTCTTAGAAGCTAATTTAGACAAACTGAATGATTACCTTGCAGAAGTTTTGCGGCGCTGGGCAAAGGTTAAATTATCTGAAGATTTTGAACAGGCATATAACACAGCAGATGCCATTTTAGGATTTATTAACTTGCTGAAAAACTTTAGGCAGGTAGACACAGCTAGTTGTATAGAGATTTCAATTGCTGGAAATGAAACTGTATTAGTTTTTGTTACAAGCCCTTGCTTTCCTAAAACAATATGGGCAAACATTCAACATGATCTTGGTAACTGCTACATGAAGCGCATCCAAGGTGAACGAGGAGAAAATATTGAAAAAGCTATTAATTGTTTTAACAAAGAATTAGAAATACACACACAAAATCATTACCCCCAAGAATGGCTAAAAGTTAAAAATGACCTCGGTGTTGCTTATAGCGATCGCATCCAAGGCGATCACTCTGAGAATATTAAACAAGCCATTCATCATTTAACAGAAGCATTACAAGCATTTCCTCATAATAGATTTCCTGAACAATTAGATTGGCTCTCACATAATCTTGCTTCTGTTTTATTTGAAGAAATTTTTATCCAAGGAAATTATTTACAAGAGGATCATCAGCAAATCATTTTTAATTTTACAGATGATTTACAAGAATTTATTCAAAAGTGTGAACCAGAAAAATGGGCAAATATCCAAAGACACCTTGGGGATTTTTACGACGCTAATCACGAAGGAGATAGAGCTAAAAACCTAGAACAAGCGATCTATTTTTATGCTAAAGCTTTGCAAGTATTCACTCAAGAAGAATATCCTCAAGAGTGGGCAAAAATCCAACAATATCAGGGCAATTCCTACCTACGTCGTATTCGAGGGGATACAGCAGAAAATATCGAAATAGCGATCAATTGCTTTACGCAAGCATTACAAGTTTTTACACCGGAAGGCGAACCACAACAATGGGCAAAAGCTAAAAGCTATTTAGGCGTTGCCTTACGCGATCGCATTTATGGCGATCAATCTGAAAACCTCGAACTAGCTCTTAAACATTGTATAGAGGCATCACAAGCAAATATCCGCAAAGAAAATCCAGAGCTATGGGCAGAAATTCAAATATACCTCGCTACAGTTTACGTTGATCGGCTTGAAGGTGATATAGCTGAGAATACGAAACAGGCTATTGGCTGTTTACAGCAGGCATTACAAGAATATACTCCTGAAGAAAACCCACAAATGTGGATATCGACTCACATGGAACTGGGGATTGCCTATTCTAAAAGCATTATAACCCAAGGTTCTTTTGTGAGTGGCGGTAGCTTGATATCATCACGCTCTCGTAATTTGGGGTATTTGGTAGAAACACTTGATGATGTCGTCCTACCAGAGAAAAGCGAAAATATTGAACAAGCAATCTACCACTACCAACAAGCATTACAAATATGCACGCACGATAATTTTCCTCAACGATGGGCAGACATTCAACATAATCTCGCTGCGGCTTACCTAATAAGAATTCAAGGAAATCGCCCAGAGAATATTGCTCAAGCCATCCACTGTTTGACAGAACAGTTGCAAATATATACGCCTAATGCGTTTCCAGATCAATGCTATGAAGCTGGACTATTACTTGGTAATATTGCCTTTATAGAAAAAATCTGGCATCAAGCAATCTTTGGCTATGCTCAAGCCATTGCAGCAGTAGAAACTAGTCGCACTTGGGCAACTTCCGAAACCCGTCGCCAAGAAATTTTAGAAGAATTCATTGATATATACCACAAAATGGTGCAAGCCTGTATCAATGCAGGACAAATAGACAAAGCCCTGGAATACGTCGAACGTTCCCGTTCCAAACGCCTAGTAGACTTGATGGCGAGTAAGGATCTATACCAAAGTGGCGAAATACCCCAGGTTGTCCAAGAGTTTTTGCAACAGTACGAAAGCCTCCAACAGCAAATTGATAATTTCCGTTCTCAAAATAATTTTGGTAGTGAGCGAGAATTGGCGGGAGTCAGTAATCGCAACCGTGCTGCCTTAGAAGCAGATAACGAAATTATCGCTGCCCTAGAAGCCGAAAAACAGCAAGTCTGGGAGAAATTACGACAACTAGACCCCGTAGTAGCAGGAGAAATCCAAGTCAGTCCACCCAAGTTGGCTGCAATGCAACAGTTAATTGACCAGCCTATCACTGCTATTCTCAGTTTTTACAGCACTGAGGAAGACACCCATATTTTTGTTCTACGCCAGAACCAAATTAGCCTCCATACCTGTGAAGGACAAGGACAGGAGAATTTACAAGCTTGGATTCGGGAAAAATGGTTGATGTCCTATGTGAGCGATCGCCAAACATGGGAAACTCTAATTACAAGCATCTTGGGCGAACTGGGTGAGCGTCTGCAACTATCAAACCTCATATCTCAGCATTTACAAGGAATTGCAGAACTTATCTTAGTACCTCACCTGTTGTTGCATCAGATTCCTTTTGCAGCTTTACCTGTAGAAGAAAATTACTTAGGTGACAAATTTCTGATTCGCTACATCCCTAGTTGCCAAATTTTGGAATTTTGTCAACAACGAGGTAAACTCGAGACTTTGCACACAAATTCTCTACAATACGGAACTGTAGAGGATGCAACTAATGACCTTCCCTTTGCTAGTTTTGAAGGCGAACAAATCGCTAATTTGCACCTTATTCCTGATCAACGTCGCTTAAAAGGGAAAACTCAGGCTACCCTTCACAACTATCAGCAGCTAGCACAAAAAGTCCAGGTACTCCACAGTTGTCATCACGCCCAATCTCGCCTTGATAATCCTCTGGAATCTCAATTAAAATTAGGTGATGGCAGTATTACTTTGGGGCAATTGATGTCACCAAGCTGGCGTCTACCAAACCTCTTTGATGTGTTTCTTTCCTGCTGTGAAACCAATTTGGGTAATCCTTCCCTCACTGATGATATTCTCACCCTTTCTACAGGCTTTTTATGTGCAGGGGCAAGAAGCGTTGTCAGTACTCTTTGGTCAGTAAATGATTTAGCAACAGCACTGTTTTCCATCTTTTACTACCAGCAGCGAAAAGAGGGGAAAAGTCGCCCAGAAGCACTACAGCAAGCACAAATTAAACTGCGTGAAAGCAAAAAAGAGTATTTGATAGAGAAATTTACAGAAATATCCAAACAGGCAGAATTAAAGCGTAAGGAAGCCAGAAATCAGCGAAAAAAATACCCAGTAGATTCACCTGAATATCTCGAATGCGATCGCGAATATAGAAAGTACGCTGGAGTAATGCTTGAGATTACTAAACTAAAAAATAGTAGTGAAAAATTTCCCTTTGCATATCCTCACTTTTGGGCGGCTTTTGCCTGCCAAGGATTGAGTTGACATACTCCCCCGTTTATAACCAGGGGCTTTACGCATCACGGCTCGTAAAGTACTCTGCACTCCGTCAGATACCCTACCTTTGGGGAACGGGAAGGCTGCTGCCTTTTGCTATCCATGAACTCAAACCCAAGAGATAATTAAAACTGACAACTGATAACCGGTAACTGATAACTCTTGTAAAGTATGGCAGGACATAGTAAATGGGCAAATATTAAACGCCAAAAAGCTGTAGTAGATGCCAAAAAGGGTAAGACATTCACACAGCTTTCCCGGGCAATTATTATTGCTGCTAGAAGTGGTATTCCAGATCCAGCAGGTAACTTTCAACTGCGAACAGCAATAGACAAAGCCAAAGCGGCTGGTATTCCCAACGAAAATATTGAAAGGGCGATCGCTAAAGGTGCAGGAACTTTTACAGGTGATGGTTCCAGTTTAGAAGCTATTCGTTACGAAGGTTATGGGCCCGGAGGCGTTGCTATTTTAATTGAAGCCTTGACAGACAATCGCAATCGTACCGCAGCTGACTTACGTGCCGCCTTCAGCAAAAACGGTGGTAATCTTGGTGAAACAGGATGCGTCAGCTGGATGTTTGACCAAAAAGGCGTTTGTATTGTTGAGGGAGTAGAAGACGAAGAAAAACTTTTAGAAGCATCCCTAGAAGGTGGTGCTGAATCTTACGAAATGACTGATGAGAAAACTGCTGAGGTTTTTACTGAGGTGGCAAATTTAGAAAACCTCAACCAAACCCTCAAAGAAAAGAATTTTCAGGTAACAGACGCTGAATTGCGTTGGATTCCGAGTAATAACGTGGAAATTGATAATACAGAACAGGCGCGATCGCTACTGAAATTAATAGATACTTTAGAAGGCTTGGATGATGTACAAAACGTCACGGCTAACTTTGAAATGCCAGAAAATTTAATGGTTGTTATGGCTTAGTGAATTCTGAAACACAAAATTCATCTCAATTACACAACAGTGTCATATCCGTTTGAGATATTGATATTGTTGATGACCAAATGCTAATAACTGGTAGTATCAAGCAACCAATAGCTAAACATTAACAACCAATAACAAGTAACTTTACCTTACTCTTCTACACACATAAACATAGTTTCTACCCTATTGCGTTCCTCATGCACCAGTAGGGTTTTTTCTTTATTTGGTTAGTAGTTAGTAGTTAGTAGTTAGTAGTTAGTAGTTAGTTGTTTACTCCTCACACCCCTCACACCTCCCCACCTCCCCACCTCCCCATCTCCCCATCTCCCCATCTCCCCACCACCCCACTGCCCCTAATCCCCACTCCCTTGGGGGAGGTGGGGACCCCGGAGTTCCCCACCCTCCCCACCTCCCGCTTGCCCTCCACGACGCGATCGCGTAAAAATAATAATTAAAATGCTGTAATCTGTCTTAACAATGGCGCAAGCACAGCTTCCACAAACTTTTTCCCCCAACCAGGTAGCCACAGACAAACGGGGATACGACTATGATTTGGTCATTGTCGGCGGCGGAATTATCGGTCTCACCCTAGCATCTGCTTTCAAAAACTCAGGATTAAGTGTACTGCTGATAGAAGCAAAAGCAGAATCCGCAGCAGTAGCTAAGGGACAAGCTTACGCAGTACACATGCTGTCGGCGCTAATATATCAAGGTATTGGAGTTTGGGACAAAATCTTACCTCAAATTGAAGTTTACCGTCGCGTCCGCCTTTCTGATGCTGATCACCCAGATGTGGTGGAATTTACAACAGCAGATATCAACAAGCAAGATTTGGGTTATGTAGCAGAACATCAAGCGCTGTTGTATCCTCTGCGCGAGTTTGTCAAAGATTGTCAGAATGTGACTTATTTATGTCCAGCAGAAGTGGTAAGTACTTGTTATCACCAAGATATTGTCACAATAGATATCAAAGTAGCAGGGGAAATGCGGACAGTCCGCAGCAAATTATTAGTAGCTGCTGATGGTTCGCGATCGCCAATTCGCCAAGCTGCTGGCATTAAAACTCATGGTTGGAAATACTGGCAGTCTTGTATTGTGGCATTTGTCAAACCAGAGAAACCACACAATCATACTGCCTACGAAAAATTTTGGTCTAGCGGCCCATTTGCAATTTTACCTTTGCCGGGAAATCGCTGTCGCATTGTCTGGACTGCTCCCCATGAAGAAGCAAAAGCCTTGTGTGGTTTGGATGATGAGGAATTTTTAAAAGAGTTAACTCGTCGTTTTGGGAATCAGATGGGTAAGTTGGAATTGCTGGGCGATCGCTTTATTTTTCAGGTGCAACTCATGCAAAGCGATCGCTATGTCAAACACCGACTCGCTTTGGTAGGTGATGCAGCACACAACTGTCATCCCGTCGGCGGACAAGGTTTAAATTTGGGTATCCGCGATGCAGCAGCTTTAGCACAGGTAATCCAAAAAGCACATCAAGCTGGGGAAGATATTGGCGATATTAAAATACTCAAACGCTACGAACGTTGGCGGAAACGAGAAAACCTGACTATTTTAGGTTTTACTGATTTGTTAGACAGGATGTTTTCTAATACATTCTTGCCTGTAATGGTAGTTCGTCGCTTAGGTTTATGGGTAATGCAGCGAGTACCAATCCTGAAAATATATACTCTCAAATTGATGATTGGTTTGAAAGGGCGCACTCCTGAATTAGCACGACGTTGAAATTTCTCATTGTAGTAAGCACGCTTTGTGCTTGCTACTAGCCAAGAAAAATTTATAGTTATTTTTTGGAAAATGTATTAACCTAAACTATTTAAGAGAAGGATCGGAAGAACCAGCTGCACAAATAATTTCTTTGCCCATCAATTCAGGTATTCCTGGCGGTGTTGTTGATGGCTGATTGCTTTCACAAAGTTTTGCAATTGTCAATGTCTCATCTACACTCAATACTTCAGTTTTGATTTTATATACTGCTCCTACATAACTTTTGATACCACTTGTTTTTGCTGTGGCTGTTGCGATCGCTTTAGTATCATCTACATTTATTTCATAAATATAGTTTTGGGTTTCAGGACGAATTCCTATTCCTAAATCTGATAAAGTAGAAGAAAAATTTCCATTACTGCTATCTATAGTATTTTCTAGGTAGAAAGCTTGTTGCGCTCGATTAATAGCCCCAATATTCTGTTTTGCTTCTGATTGTTTGGCTTTACTTAGTTGATTTGTCGTAGATGGTAATAAAATTGCTCCAAAAATTAATAAGATAAATAACAAGTAAAATGGTGCTGCAATACCAGCGCTCACTAGACATAGGATTTTAGCTGTATTGGAAGTAGATTTTGCACCGTCATAATCACCTTGATTATATTTACCCTCAACTTGAGTAGCAAAAATGATAGCAGCTACTCCAACAGGTAAAAAGGCAAATAAAGTGACTAAAATAGACGGTACTAAATAAGTACGAGGACACGAAGCTTTACTATCAAATTGAACTCGAGAAGCTACATCTGCTGAAGTATTAAAAATTGAGAAATTTGATAAAGTAACAGTCTTGGCTTGTGAACTAATAATATTACTTTCCAATTCTTCATATTCAGCTAAATTACCAATAGAAAAATCTTGGCTCCACGTTGGAAAATCTTCTCCAGTTTGCCGTCCATAAACCTTAACTCGTTCAATAGATTTAGTACCTAAGTTAGTTATTCCTTTACGGATCAAATCAACCAAAGCCTTCTCGTTTTGTAATTGAGGTGATTCCAGCATTACCTGTAAGCAATTATCCTTTAAGGCTACTTTTGCTGTAATACCTTTGGGTTTTAGTTGTTTGTTAATCAAGAATGCGATCGCTTGTGCATCACCCTGTTTAGCAAGTTCTAAAAAATTTTGCTGTGTCATAACTGATAATACTAAGCGTTAGTAGACGACTTGCAACCAACAGCATAGTCATTCTCAGCAGCTATCATTAACCGCAATTATACTTATAAAAACTAATTTTAGAATTAAACAGCACGGCAGATTCACTGATGGTATTTTAGTCTAGATAATCTCTTATAGATATTACAAACAAAACATGCAGCAGTGTTTTTCTACTTTCTCCACCCACAACCAGAACATGTGGATATCTCCTCATAATCGTGTAAACTGGCAAACAAACTAAAGCTATGATTACATGCGTGGCTCTGCGTTCTCGG
The DNA here is from genome assembly GCF_000317205.1 of Fischerella muscicola PCC 7414. Classification (GTDB taxonomy): domain Bacteria; phylum Cyanobacteriota; class Cyanobacteriia; order Cyanobacteriales; family Nostocaceae; genus Fischerella; species Fischerella muscicola. Next base: position 20,841 of record NZ_AJLK01000086.1, read on the forward strand.
CATCTCTGACAATGGAACACTGGCAATTTCTGATACAGAAACAGGGCGATCGCTCGTGGCACACCCTAGAATCGCCAAATGTAGAAATATCGGAAGGTAGGTATAGAGTTGTAGCTCGCTCCAACCTTGCTAATATTGATGTGGAAGTACGGGTAACTCACTACTCAACTCTGGAAGTACCACCAAAGCGGCGTGTTTATAAGCGATCGCGTCGTACTAATGCTGAAGGCTTAATGGCGGTAATTTCTTTCACTTACCTCCAGCCTGGGCTTTGGGAGTTACAATGTTCTGGCGATTTGATGTCGGATCTTTTCGGTAAGCCCTGGCAGCGTAGTTTGCAACTGCAAGTTTTGCCTGGGGTGATGGGCAAATTAGAAGATGAGGAGAGTGAATACGAAGAAATCTCCACAATCGTCGAAACCACTACAATTGACGATGAAGATGCAATTATTAATCAGCCTGTCAGTCCAGTTTGGCTACAAGGCCAGACAGCAGAGCAAATATTACAACATTTAGTAGAGTTAGCTTTACCTGCTTGTGAACCTTTTACAGAAGATGAAGTTGTAGAGGATTCTCCTCCAGTCATCCTACAACTGCCACTGCTGCTGAGTTTAGAACAAGAAACCTATATCGCCCGTTGGGGACAAATTCTCAGTATTGATGGGTGTGTGCAGTCTCCAGAAACATCCACTCTCCAAAAATTAGTGACTGGAGAACTACGCCTTGAATTGCGATCGCCTCAAAGCTTAGAAATATTAGCCCAGACATGCCAACCCTTACCAGAAAAGTTATTGCCATTTTCGATCAAATCTTCAATCGAAATTCCTACTGAATGTGAATCAAAACTAATTTTGGGTGAGATTAGTTTGCATGGTAAACTCGCCCCTGCTGGTGAAACTACACTGTTAGCTAGCCAATCTTTCACAATTACAGCCGATATTACCCAATTACTGACAACAAGTACTCCAGCAGCCAGTGAACCAGAACCAGCACTAATACCACCAAGCGATGTCACACCAGAACCATCTGTAAAGCTGAATTTGGAACTTTTTAATATTGTTAAATCTAAAAAAATAGCTCAATCTTCATTTACCCAGTCTACTGCAAACATTCTACCACCATTAGTTACACAATCTCAGAAATCAGCTAATCTCCGTTCACCACAACTGCCCAAGCTGCCCCAAAAGCAAACTCCTGTCGCTGCTATTTGTGAACTCCCAACACCAATAGAGTCTTGGGAAAAAGCAGATCCTGTTGCTCAAGATGAGCAAATGGCAACTATGGATACTACTGCTATTGTCCTTGCTTGTGCAACTCCCACACAGTTGCAGTCATTGCCCAAAAACATTTCTTTTGCCATTGTCAAGCACAGAGGCAGGAATAATACTATTTTTCCATTCTTGAGACGCATCAAAAGCTTACCAGGCGATCGCGAAAATATCACAAGCAATATACCAGAAACACCAGAACCGCCTTTACTTCCAGAAGGCGATCAGCCTCAACTAGTAACAAATGAAGATAAACAATATCCAGATGATTCTTTTAATGACTCTGTAGCAGTAGTTGTTCAACGCAGTTCAGAATTGTTAACAGTAGAAACTTCCAACATGTCGCCTTTGATTAGGAAGTGGATGCACAGTCATGGCTACTCTTTGCCCGAACCTATCGATGTTGAGTATGAGGACTACGATACCTCTTCACCCACTCACGAAGAGATATCACAACAACAATCTATGTCCCCCGTTGATACTGAAACTCCAGAATTAAACACAGAATTAGAAGCAACACAAGAACAAGAAACTACCCCTTCTTCCCCACTTTCCCCACCACCCCATCACCCTATCACCCCATCACCCCACCTCCCCACCACCCCTTCTTCCCCACTCCCCCTTCCTCCCCCACCTCCTCTATTACCAATCCGACAATTTAAAAAACCAGCTTGGTTAGCCAAAGAAATTGTCGTAGATGACACCGATGCACAAGAAGAATTTGGTAGTTCCTTACAGCCAGAAGAAATTTCTGTGGCGATCGCACCCGCAATGACTGAACCATTGCCGACTCCCCAACTATATGTACCAGAAGGCGAACTCATCTGTGGGAAATTTGTGAGAGTACGTGTGGAGTTAGATTGTGTACGCCCTAAGACTGCTATCAAACTATGGGTTGAAGATTGCCAAACACGCTGGATACTGGACGGGCCATGTTTACTTACCAATTTACTACCCACAGCCTCAGGATTAGAGGTGACTACTCAAATCCATATTCCTCCAGGTTGTTTAGAAGTTCGCATAGAAGCGATCGCTGTAGACACAGCCAACCAACAAGAAAGCCACAAAGCCACTGTAGTTAGAACTGTGATTCCAGAAGATTTACCAACTTTGCAACTAGATGAACTGTTGGGTATTTAGAAGGCAAAGTGGGGAGTGTGGGGTGATGGGGAGACAAGGAGGACAAGGGAAATGACCAATGACAATTGACAATTGACTCTCACCAATAATTAGCTTTTGTGTGTTAAAAATCTTTAGAATTTACAAATTTAGGCGAAGAATTGCAGTAAGCTCATTTTGAATTGTAGTGTGCTTTAAAAGGAATCTTTACTATGGTTTCACTTTTGGCTTCATACCCTGCTTCTTTTTTGTCTCCAATTCTCGTCTACAGTATTGGTTGGATTGTACCAATTGTCGTATTCTCGTTTTTGCTGATCTACATTGAACGCGAGGATATTGTCTAAATTAGTTATTGGTTATTAATTAGTGGTAAGAGGCTATTTATAAACAAAATATTAAGTCATGCTAGTAGGGTGTGTTACGGCATGAGGATACAAAAAGATAGCGAAAAGAATATTTTTTGCCGTAACGCACTGTTCATTTCGGTGCGTTGCACTGCGCTTTAACGCACCCTACAAAGTTAAGATTTACTTTATAAATAGTCTCTAAACAATTAACTACTAACTACTAACCACTAACTACTAACAAAATTAATACCGCCTATCTCTTGGAGACGGGCGGTTTTTTAATGCTGATTTCTAAACAAATTGTTAGAAAAGTCCGACTTTTGGTATTAGGCTCATGTCAAATTTAGACAGAAGAACCTAGTCCAGCGTAGGCTCCATAGAAGAAAATACCTACAACAGTAATAACACCTAATCCTGCGATTGTAGCAACAATCCACAGAGGAATTCTCCCACTTCCAGACACTGTTTTCTCCTCCCTAAACACAAAATCAACACAGATTATTATCAGTTATCAGCCATCAGTTTCATATCTTTAGATAACTGTTCACTGAATCAAATAGTAACTGTTCCAGTTAGTTAAAGAAGTAACTGGAAAACAGAATCCCTAGAACAAAAACCAGTAGGAGTCCCAGGTAAAGTGAAGTCCGGTTAAGTTCTACCGGTTGATTGTTAGGATTGGGGCTTCTTTCCATGATTTTCTCCTAGCGTTGAATAAACTGCATTGCGGCGATCGCGCCCAAAAAGAAAACAGTAGGCACAGCTAGGGTGTGAACTGCCAGCCATCTGACGGTAAAAATTGGGTATTGTATGGGTTGATTATCGGTTGTATTCATAATTTCAAACTACTTGCCAGTAAATTCTTCAACTTGTTGTTTTGCTTCATAACGATTATTCACAATCGGCAATTCTTGCCGTGGTTGTGGATAATACTCGTTGGGGCGAGGTGTGCCAAACACATCGTATGCCAAACCAGTGCTGACGAATAACCAACCTGCAATAAATAATGCTGGAATGGTAATACTATGAATTACCCAATAGCGAACGCTGGTAATAATATCCGAAAACGGACGTTCTCCAGTACTTCCTGACATTTAGATTCCTACCTGTCTTTTCAAAGATGTTTTAACGCGTAGACTTCTTAGTTTTACCTAAGTACACTACATCTGATTCTGGATGTTTGCCCCCAGACGGGACTACTACACACTCGCCCGATTGGGTTCGTGTCTATTTAGATTTTTTACATGAATTCATTATCCTATAAAGTTAAGAAAGAGTTACATCTTGCAACTTCTTTCTCAGAAATTAAGCAATGAATTCGTAAAGTTTTGTTACACTAAACAGCATCAGATTTAGAAGCAGTTGCGATATCTGGTTGATACTTTAGTAAATAACCGCGATCGCCTATTACAAATCCCTGCTCAGGTGAAAAGAAAACAATCTTATAAAAATTAGCAGGAATTCCTTCCACATCCCGGTCTTTTTCCCAGGTTTTACCACCATCAGGACTGCGTAACAAATTACCGCTACCACCACTAACCCAAATTTCATCTGGTGTGCGATAGGCCAAATCAAGCAAGCCCCAACTAGTAGCTAGTTCTGGATTTTGTGCCTCTAGCCATTTCTCAGCATCAGCAGTTTCGCTAAACTGTATCTGACCTCCCCGCGCTAGCATCCACAACTGCCCATTTTCACTAAAGCCCATATTCTCTACCCGTCGGGAACTGTTGCGGTTGTGAGGAACCCATGCATTTTGTCCAGGTTCCCAAGTCGAGTAGAAATTTCCTTTGGCGGAAACAGCAACATATTTACCGTCGGCAGATCGTTCCAGATTGCGAACCACACCAACAGCTTCTTCTACTTGGGCTTTCCAATTTTGACCACCGTCTGTAGTTTTGTATATTGCCCCCACATCGGTTGCCATTTCTGCTGAATTACTTCCTTGGGCAATAATACTAATCGGATTCCCAGGTAACTTTTCACTTAAAGGAATTCGCAACCACGATTTCCCTTCATCAGTACTATGCAGCAACAAAGCAGGTTCACCAACAATCCAGCCTTCTTGCCCTTTAAAACTGACAGAGTTAAAGCGGTACTTGCCCTCATCTAATTGCAGTTTGATTGGTTGCCAAGTTTCACCACCGTCTTTAGTTTCCAAAAGAGTAGCGTTACTACCTACCAAGAAACCATGCCGGGGATTCCCAGTAAAAGCAATGTCCAACAATTTGGCATCTGTGTCTACAGAAATGACCTCCCAAGGGTTGTAACTTGTAGAAGGAACCTTACTACAACCGACACATATTAGAACAACTGCAAATAGGGCAATTAGTTTGTGCCAAATTTTCATTCTTGAACGCATTTGTATTTATTAGTTTTTTGTAAATTTAGTTTATGTTTACTGAGTGAGGGGAGACAGCAAGTGTTTCCCCTACAAAAAGGTGAGGGTCTACCTTTAGGCATTGCCCCCATCTTAAAAACGCGTCCTATTTTAAGCCATAAAGACTGAGGAAAAACAAGACAGCAAGAGCTAAACCACCAAAAATCAGAATACTTTTTTGAGTGGGGGTCAAGTTATTGACACCGAAACCATAACCGAGATTTTCTTGAAAGCCAGAAGCTTTACCCGCAGGGCCGACATTGGTAAAAGCGTTCTTCTTGGCACTACAAACCGGACAACGCCAAGTTAGCGGCAGTTCTGCAAAAGGTGTGCCTGGGGCAATGTCATGTTTTTCGTCCCCTTTGGTAGGTTCGTAAACATAACCGCAGGCACGACACTCATAGCGGTCTAAAAGCGGATTTTCAACAGCTTGTTCGCTCATGGCTGTGGCATGGGTGAGGGTCAAAGCTTAAATATACGTTAAAAATTATGACATAAGTGTTAGGTTTTTCTATAACAAGCAAAAACGAATCAAATAAACTCTGAGTCTGTTTTCCAAAACTCAGAAATACTAAAAATATATAATGTAAAAGAAAGTAACAGGTTATTTCCACCTATAACAGTAGATATTCATTGTGTTTGTCCTCAGCGGTTACGAGTACCTTCTAGGCTTCTTGATCATCTGTAGCTTAGTGCCTGCCTTAGCTCTAGCGGCATCTAAGTTACTGCGACCCAGTGGGCGCAACCCAGAACGGCGCACCACTTACGAATCCGGCATGGAACCGATTGGTGGAGCTTGGATTCAGTTCAATATTCGCTATTACATGTTTGCGCTAGTGTTTGTAGTATTTGACGTAGAGACGGTGTTTTTGTATCCTTGGGCAGTTGCTTTCCACCGTCTAGGGCTACTGGCATTTATAGAAGCGCTTATCTTCATTGCAATTCTTGTAGTTGCTTTAGTTTACGCATGGCGTAAAGGAGCCTTGGAATGGTCTTAGATGCTAACTTAACAGCCAAAGATTTGGAACAGCTGCAAAAAGAGCGTATTCTCAACCCGATTGGGCGTGCGACAGTGACTCAAGAACTGTCGGAAAACGTCATTTTAACTACGGTTGATGACCTCTACAACTGGGCGCGTCTTTCTAGTCTTTGGCCTTTATTGTTTGGTACAGCTTGCTGCTTTATTGAATTTGCAGCATTGATTGGTTCTCGCTTTGACTTTGATCGCTTTGGGCTGATCCCTCGTTCTAGTCCCCGGCAAGCTGATTTAATTATTACAGCCGGGACAATCACGATGAAGATGGCTCCCCAACTGGTGCGTCTGTATGAACAAATGCCAGAACCAAAGTACGTAATTGCCATGGGGGCTTGTACGATTACTGGCGGGATGTTCAGCGTCGATTCCCCGACAGCAGTACGTGGAGTTGATAAACTGATTCCGGTGGATGTGTACTTACCTGGTTGTCCACCACGCCCAGAAGCGATTATCGATGCAATTATTAAGTTACGGAAGAAAATCGCTAATGATTCCATGCAAGAGCGGGGCGTCATTAAGCAAACCCACCGCTACTACAGTACGACTCACAGCATGAAATCAGTCTCACAAATCCACACTGGTGAGTATTTGCTCTCTGATACTCGTGTTGCACCACCGAAGGAATTGAGCGAAGCGATCGGTATGCCCGTACCACCTGCTTTGTTGACAGAGAAAAAGGAGGAGGTAAACCGTGGCTGAAGAATCAAAACCAGTACCAGCGCAGGAACAATCTCCAGTTATCGCAGCAGGTAAAGTTTCCCAGTGGTTGACGGAAAACGGCTTTGCCAACGAACCTTTACAACCTGATGTCAATGGTGTAGAAATTATCAAGGTAGAGGCAGATTTCTTGCTGCCAACTTGCACTGCTTTGTATGCCTACGGGTTTAATTATCTCCAGTTTCAAGGTGGGATTGATTTAGGCCCTGGACAGGAATTGGTCAGTGTCTATCACTTGATAAAACTCAGTGATAATACTGATAAACCAGAGGAAGTACGTATCAAAGTTTTCTTGCCACGAGAAAATCCGAGAGTACCTTCAGTTTACTGGATTTGGAAGACAGCTGACTGGCAAGAGCGCGAGTCTTACGATATGTTCGGGATTGTTTATGAAGGACACCCGAACTTGAAGCGAATTTTAATGCCGGAAGATTGGGTAGGTTGGCCCTTGCGTAAGGATTACGTTTCGCCTGATTTTTACGAGTTGCAAGACGCTTATTAGTAGTGAATAGCATCTCATGCTGTTGACCCCCTTCTCCGTAGCTGGAGAGGGGGGTGGTTTTTTTTCAGGAAGCAGGGGGCAGAAAATACTCTTGGCTGTAAAGGTCTAAAACTATTTCCATTTGAGAGACAAAACGTGCTAAATACCGTTCTGGAATACAAAATCTTTCTGCTTCCCAGGGGCGTAATTTATTTTTTTAAGCCCTATACGAAGGCTACCGCCTATGATTAATGAGGGTTTGAATCTCCTACTAATTGTCTTTTAGTTTTGCCTTCTTTTGTAGTTTTGCTTTCTTCAATAAAAGAATAATGTGGCAATAAGCTTAAGATATGATCACAGAAATTAAGTAACCAATATTTAATATTAAATCTTGTTTGTTTTTGCTTGTTTACAAGCTTTTGCAAAATCTCGGGTTTAATTTTTTCATATTCTGTTTTCAAAATTGTTTTACTTTCAGGAAGAGAAGATATTGTATTGAGCTTTTGGCTATAATCCAACCAATCTAATAGTTGCTGACGCTGAAATGCACTCAGAGTTAAGGTGATGACATTTACACAAACTGTTGGATCTTCTAAGGCGAAAAAGAGTAGATGGTAGTATCCAGTATTTACTAAACTTTGTACTAGTTTTTGCCCTTTAGTATCTTTTAAATCTAAAAAGCAAGATAGCCATCGTGTCAGTTGAACTTGTGCATCTGATAAAACAGTTATCCACAAGATAATAGGATATAGATTTTTTTGAAAGATAAATTCTGTATAATTATTCTTATCTATAAATTTAGCGATTTCTTTTTTAGCTAACATAGCCCAAAAAGTAGGTACGCTTCCTTGTTCAGTGGGTAATAAATGTGAAAAACAAATTGGAGCTATTGGTTGATTTTTCGGCCAACTCTTCTGTAAACAAAATTTTTCAGATAATGACGTAACAGGTACTAAATGTAATAGTTCTTGATTTTGAATATTTTTCTGCTTATCAGAAATAAGATTATTATATTTACGCTGTAACTGTTCTAATACTACTAATATTTGACTAATATCTTGAGGGCGATCGCTTACTTCTTTAGCTAAGCAACTCATTACTAATTTTTTTAGCTCCTTGGGTATAGATATCTGAGGTGCTATATCTTCAAACATAGGGGGCATTTCAAAGCGATGAGCTTGATACCAATCACCAAAAGAATTACTTTTAATTTGGAATGGATGTTTGCCTGTTAGCATTTCAAACATCAAAACTCCTAAGCTGTAGATATCGGAACGCACATCTAAGAGTTTACGTCCTTCCATATGTTCTGGAGAACAATAAGGTAAACTACCAATAAAAGATTCAGCTAGGGTAATTCCAGCACGCTCAGTTAAAAATTTGGCAATACCAAAATCTAAAATTTTGACAATCTTATCTTTACTATCATCTTCGGTAAGAAATATATTTTCTGGTTTAATATCTCGGTGAATAACTGGAAAAATTTCTCCTTTAATACTGACACCCTGATGAGCACACTGTAAACCCAAACAAATTTGATGACAAATTTCTAAAAATCTTGGTATTTTTAAATGCTCATTCTTCAAAATTTGTTTAAGATTTTTTCCTTGCAAATACTCCATGACATAATAGGGGATTTTGTCTTCGGTGACACCATAACTCAATACTCGAACGATGTGTGTACTTTTGCGTCCTAATTGAGCGCCAATAAAAATTTCTCTGGCAAAGCGTTGAGAAAGTTGTTGATTAGCTAAATTCATTGACAAAATCTTAACTGCAACTGGCATACCACCTTTTGCTACATCTTCTGCGAGGTAGACTTTACCCATTCCACCTTTGCCAATTAAATCTCTAATCAGATAACGACTGTTGAGAAATTTGCCAATATAAGCATCTAATTCTGTTTTTTGTTTAACTTGACGATGAATTTCATTTTGCAACATAAAATAAATTATTCCTTGGATATTAATAATATTTCAAAAATATTTAATATATAATCTTATGGTGAAAACGAATCAACATTTTTAAACCTTATTTATTTACTATAAAAATCAATACAAGTGATTATAAAAGTTTGACAAACTCATCCCAGTAAAAATATGTAAAACGCCTGTAAAACTGGTTTAACATATTTATGAATTAACAAGTATGAGAAATTACACTGAAACTGAAGGGCTAGTTACTAATCTTGGGAATTAAATAAGTAGTTACACTGATTTTTTAGTGGTTAGTATTTGTAGTTAAGGATATTACCCGCGAACAAACAATGTTTGCGGTAATGGTACAAAGTTTACGTATTACTAGTGTTTTGGCAATTATTGTGCTAACAAAGGTAGTATTGCATTCAACGCTGTTGTTGCCCGTAAGGCGCTGATAACTTGAATCAAGTGGAGTAGAACGAAGAAAATTAACCTTACCCAACAGGAGCAAGGTTTTGCAAATGACATTTGAGATTGTAGGCGATCGCTATTGAAATCAGCGATATCTCACAACAATCCCCGATAACGAATAAAAACCAAAATAACCGCCCACGACCCCAACGCGACTTTTACTGCCACCAGAATATTAAGTATGGGGATAACCCCGCCGCTGACAAGGGCGCCCAATTCTCCGTGCGGTAATTCTACTCCAGCCAAAGTTATCACCGCCAGTACAGTGAAAATCAGAACCGAAACCTTCTCCCATGTAGCGGCGTGCCAGCGCTTGTAAATTTCCTGCATCCACTGCGATGATGAGGTAATCGCCACTAGACCGATCGCCGTTCCCCCCGCTACCCCAGCTGCAAAACCACCACCAGGACTCAAATGCCCCCGAATCGCCAATTCGATACCCACCAACGCGGCAATTGTTGCTCCGAGGCGCGCCAGGACAATTGATGGTTGATCGGTGAATTGATAGATTGTACAAGACGGTCTTTCATTCGCCAACAGAAAACTAGCACCCAAGATCGCAATTGTAAATACAACTACTTCAAAGATAGTGTCGTACAGACGATTCCTGAAAATGATCGCTGAAACTGCATTTGGGACTCCACTATCTCGGACAATGGACTCGACTATAGAGATTGACAAGTCTGGTGCTGGGTTGGGAATGACGAGCATTTTGACGTACAGCGCTATCCCTGCGATAATATAGACCCATTTCATCAATGCTTCTCCCCTGACTCTGGTGTACTTACATAAGTTAGGGTTGTCCCTGGTAAAGAAAGTTCGTTTTGTATGATTTCATAGATGCGTTGCACCCTGGTCGTGGTGTGATACGATCGCTCTTCGTCCCCAGGTACTGGACCGTTTTGATCGCTGTGTTCTGCTCGGCTACAAGTCGCATGGACTTCTTTGTCCAGCAGTGCCCGGTGCAAAGCCTGCATATTTGTGTAGGTTACTAATTCAAGGCGCATATGGCGTTTGCCAAAAATTGTTCGTAACTCATCCATCAGTTGCCCAAAATGGTGATCTTCATCTGCCTCCACCGACTCGTCTTTAATCACGCCCAGACGCATGACCAGCGAGGAACGCACCGTAATTGCATAGAGAGTAATTGCAAGCATAGTACCCACCAATGCTTCGGTCAAAGCAACATCCGGCGCTCCCAAAACTGCATATACCAATACCGCCACTGCTCCCAGGATGCCACGGATGACTAAGGCGTGGTATGGATTGACCTGAAGTACCAGCATAGACGCAGCCAAAGGCAGCAGAGCGATGATGACATAGATATAGCTATCAATCATTATTACCTCCTCTACTGGAACAGTATGCCAACACATACCCCAGCATCGTATTCCAGATTGCCAAAGAGATAATGGCGAGGATAAGTAACGGCCATTCACTGGGAATCTTCAGAAGCAACCCAAAGATGATGCTCATCGATCCCAGGGTATCTGCCACGGAAAGACTATGGAGCTTGAACAATACTGATCGCTTGCCGAGCAGATGAGAGGTTCCCCAAAACGAGAAGACGATTCCGATGCCGATGCAGATATAGCTAAACAGGTTGATCATAAGTAGTTGGACAAAATTAAATTTATTAGTAGAGAAAGGGAACAGGGAACTGGGAACAGAAATACAGTTTTGTGTAATTAATTCTGCCTAAGTACTTATCTCACTCAATTTGATACATCACTCATTCGTTTAATTACATGTGCCAGCAGCATTAATGCAGCATTTCCCACACTTAGGATAATTACCCCTACAACACCGATCATCCAATCATCACGCAAAACGGATACCACCAAGATCATGACCGATGTCTTGGTCGCGATACTTGAAAATGCCAACATCTTCTGCCAGATACTGTCATCCTTCCATGCCTCGTAGATGGGGATGAGCAGGGCCAGAATCATTGCAATCAGTACCAAGTTCAAGTTCATGCTTTGTTCTTCCTCCGTCGAACTCGGTGTACTTCATACCAGCCATCTTCGTGGTATTTCAAGACAATAGTCTTTGGCGTAAAGGTAATTAGGAATATATCTAGAAATATGAGTCCGGGCGTCCGTCCTGGTTTGACTCGTTCCAAGGTGACATCTTCTTGGGTATGGGGACGAAGGATGATTTCAATAGCCTCAATGTAGGCCTGTGGAATTGCCACGATGACCTCAAAGAGTGCCCGCAACCAATCCTTCAATCTTCCTAAGGATTTGGGGCTTCCTGGTAACAGGAGAGCGACACTCACACCAATGATGATGTTTGCCACACTCAGATTGGCGGTGAGCAGAAACCAGATGACCAGTCGCAATATCAGATTCAAATACCCAATCATGCAAACACCATCCAGAACAGCAGAACCAACATCAAACTCATCACCCCGATCAGATGCTCAAATTCCTCAAGTACACGCGGCAGCTTGAGTACTGATCGTTGAAAAATCAAAAAATATGCCACCCAACCAACGCCGATAATTGCGAGTGGTTTGATAATATTCGCGACGGTATACGCCTCGAAATACACAATATTTGCCAGAATCAGACCACCAATCAACAGAATCACCGCTGGCCAGAAACCGCGTCGTACCTCTGCTTGTCCGCCACGCGGCAAAAAGATGAATTTGGCAAATGATATTGCTGTTCCCAGGGCCGCAACGTTCATAGCGATCGCTTGCCAAGGGAGCAAATTCTTCGTTGTCAAAACCTTTGCCCCAAAGCCAGACAACATGGGAAAGCCTGAGATCGAGAAACTGGCCATGACTAGGGCAATCCAGACCCCGGTATTAATCGGCTTCTGTTGCAACTCCTTGAAGTTTCGGCTAGGTAAGGCTCCGGCGGTCAGAAACAGCGCCGATTTGACTAGACCGTGGGTCAGTGCATAAAAGCCACCTACTTTCGGTGCGGCAAGGATAAAGCCTAACTGCGAAACTGTGTGAAACGCCAGCATCCGCTTGGTATCCTTTTCAAAGACTGCATAGAACACTCCCAGCAGCGCCGACCCAACTCCGAATAGCCTGACTATCGGATCAACCTCATCTACCATCAGCGCACAACGCACCAACGGATAGACACCAGCCTTGACCACAATTCCCGACAGCATGGCCGATACGGGTGTTTCTGCTTCCGAATGAGTCAACGGTAGCCACAATCCCGATACAAAGATTCCTCCCTTCACCAAAAGTCCCAGAAAGATCAGAGCTAGGGCTTCGGGAGGCGCCCCGCGCAAACTGGCAAAACTAAACGAATGATTTGCCTTATACGCCAGCACCGCGCCCACCAGGTAAAACAGCATTGCCACGTTGCTGATAAAGAGATAGCGCAAAGCCACCCAAATCGAGCGATCGCTGCGGGGATAGGCAATTAAGAGAAACGCGGCAATCCCGCTCACCTCTAACGCCACGTATAAACTGATAAAATCCGCACAGACAAACGCGGCATTTATACTGCCGTGCAAAATGATGGTCTGGGCATAAAAAAAAGCTGTCTTATCGCTGTGCCAACAGTAGAGGATGACCGCCGCCGTTACCAGGGCATTTGTCAATATAAAGTAGCCACTCAATTGATTGATCGCTAATGTGACGCCGAAATTATCCAGTAATTGCAGTGTCAGTGGTGGTTCGGCAAATAGCAGCAACGCATATCCACCTGAAACCAGGGCCATGCCCAGTGCCAGATAGCGATCCAGTTTGGGGAGTAGATAAATAATGAACCCCACAAAAAACGGGAGTCCGATCCAGGCGATTGTAAAGGTACTCATGGCGTATTATTCTTCTCGATTTCGTTGCTTTCTAATGTGGGATTATCCCGTGCCAACTTCATGACACCGACCAGCATTAAGGCTTGAATCGAAAAGCCGATCACAATCGCCGTTAAGATGACCGCCTGGGGAACCGGATCGGAGTAAGCAACATTTTTGACGTCTGAAAAAATAGGTGTGAACAAGCCATCTCGCGATGCTATCAGCACGTAATAAGCGATAACCCCCGTACTTATGACATCCATAGAGATGATCTTCATCACAAGGTTCTTTTTAAGGATGATGCCGAAAAATCCGCACAATATTGTTGCAAATATACATGCTTCTAACACGGGAATTGCCTGTTGGATAAGGGTTAACCGTAACTTTATAGGGAAAAAATAAACTATTTGTGTAGGACTTTGAAAATTCCTTAAGAATGAACAAGTATGTTAGCTATAGCTGTAAGATTTTATCCAGACAAGTTTTTTTAGGACTGTAGTCTGTTCGTTGACTTTCTGCCAACACCCTCCCCAGATATGGACGGAACGCTTGATCCTGGGTTTGCCGACTAGAAAATTCGTCAAACCGACCACACCATGACTCAAAGCATTTTGGCATCGCTGATACAAATGCGTATTTCAATTGGCGCTACTCCTTGTTGAGTCTGACGCAAAAGCCATTCCCAATAAGTATTTTCGCTTATTTTTGTACCTCTTTTTTACAAAGTTTCATATAATTTTTTGATGGAAATGCATTGATATAACTCTATACATCAAATCACATTACATCAACAATATTATGGGAATCTGGTTTAATGCTTCAAAGGTTTTGAACATAAAAGCCTTTTTGTTTAAGGCTTATCCCTACTTTATCCCTATACCCTAGCCTTTTGCTAATGTAAGTTAAAATCATGTATTCTCTTGGTGCCTTAGTGTCTTTGTAGTTAATGAAATGATTTTTTTTCGCCACTAAAACACAAAGACACAAAGGTGAAAAGTTCATAATTGGGCAAAGTTTATTGGGATTGGAACCCGCCACTGTCTTGTGTGTATCAGACTTCAAGTCAAACAGTGTTAGCGTTGGAAATTAAGATTTCTCAGACGACGCAGTAACCTCATTAGTGGTGACTCTATCTTAAGTTCAAAAGCTAAAAATTGGGTACGTTGCAGAGAATTAAAATTATTGTCGCTGACAAGAATTAATGAGCGCTGTCCATTGGGTAATTTGGGGCCAAGAGTTAAACCTTCGATATTGTCCAAAAATACGTCAAGCTTTCTTAAATCAAAAAGTAGCTTTTTCTGGACTGGTTTAATGTTTTTTGTATCTAATGCCAAAATACTTTCGACATTATGAATATCCGAAGCGTCTGCTAAAGAAACTTGAAACAATGCAATATAAAATCCTAAACCAGTAAAACTTCGTTCTAAACTCAGAAAATGTCCTTGATTGTCAAGAGCAATTAAATCAGGTATGCCGCTAGCAAATTTGCGAGATATATTAAAAAATGGTGCTATCGGTTCAGTGAGATAAAGAAATTCTTTTTCTGGTTGATTGGTAAATAGATTATATTGTAAAATTCGACATGGGCTACTAGTACTTGGCTTCGCTTCTGCACCATCTTGGATGAGAGCATTTTCAGTGACTGTGAATAAATTTTTTTCGTTGGGTGTAATTGTCAGGCTTTCAAAAGCTAAGTTATTGCGGATACCTTGTTTTCGAATTTTATCGGGTAAAAATTTCTTTGGTATAGGCAGTGTTGTTAGTGCTTTACCAGAAGATAAAGAAAACTCTTGAATAAAAGGATTGATTAATTGATTCGCATCACCTTCAGAAGAAATAAATACTGTTGACTTGTTAGTTAAGGCTATTCCTTCTGCATCGATACTACCAGCAGCAAATGTTTTACCAGCTTCATTCAGCAGTGGGATGACTGCAACAGTAGTAACGCCACTCTCTTGAAGTGAGCCTTTGCTTAGGTCTATTTTAAGAGTGTAAAAACGAGCAGCAGCTTTATTGCTACGATCATCAGATATGGCATAATATAAATTATTTTTAGAATCATAGGTGATACCAGATAATCCTCCTACTTCAGTTTTTTGAAATAAAAAACCTTTGGGTAAAGTAGCAGAACCAATAAATTTTATATCTGCAATTTCAACAGCAGCTGAGCTTAAATTACTAAAGAATAAAATGATGACTAAAATTGGCAGAAAAAATAAAATAATTTGGGGAACTTTCAGGATTTTTCTGAAAAATTGCATGGGTAAGCGTTGCTAACATAAAAGTCAACAATACGATACCATGCTCAGTTCGCAAAAAAGTTGACTAGCCAGTCTTTGACGCTGCGTGTAGCACGGCAGTCATCTTCGTTGTAAGATTGAATTTTTTCTAGTAAGGTACGATCACCTGTTCTTAACCACTGATCATACCAGTATATACACTTAGCACCACTTGCTTCTGGATTGCGCCACTCGAACCCCAACCAACGCGCGATCGCTTTTAAGGCGTAACTTTCCACAGGCAATGCTACACTTTGAGTTAATTTTTCATATACATCTACAAACCGATTTAATATAGGCTGGACAACAGCGTGGGGAGTACAGTAAAGTTTACCTAGCCGTTTGACTGTATCTGATTCGTATACGCAAAAATGATAAATTGGCGCATCAGGATATTGCCACACCAAATTTATAAATTGCTGCCATATTAATTCTTCGTCTTCTGGCTTTTCTGCTAACAAAGAATAAAACTGTTCTGTATTGGTTTGTCTGTCAACAACCAAAACCCCCAATAAGTAATCCAAATTCAAATCTGGTTGGGCTTCAATGTCAAAATAAAATTCAATCGGTGCTGTAAATGGTATATCTGGAGGCGAATTATGAATACTCAGATGATTTATTTGCTGTGGAGACAGTAGCAGTGTATTCAGTTTTGAGTAACTACCACTGACTACCATCGTTTCATTTGCAGTCACATCATCTTCGCTCAATGTTAAAATTTCGTCTTGCCAAGGTAGGATGAGTGGGCGATTTTCTAATACAGCTTGAGCTTGGACGACAATTTTACAAGCGACTTCGCTATCAAAACCAGGTAAATTTTCCAGTAAAGTTGGGCTTGTTTGTGCTAAAGATTCTAATGTGGTGATATTGAGTGCTTGTAGTTGAGTGTAGCGAACGGGTGTGATACCTGGTAGTAGAGAGAGGTGTTTTTGAGATTGAGCGATCGCATAACAACTACTATACCAATGGCAAAGGTTGCATTTTTGACGACTAATAAATACCTCTGGTGCTTGTTGTCTTTCCAGAGTTTGAATTAACTCCCACAACATGCGATGCATTTGTGGCATCGCTCTCATCAAATCTACTGGATATCTGGTCTGTTTGCCACGTAAAATTAGCCAAGGCGTTTCTGGTTCTGCTTGCTGCACCATTGCCAAAACTTGGGCGTGAAATGCTGCTACAGTTTGATACTCCAGCTTGGGCCGTTTTCCTAGTTCAATATTCACTGGAACATACATCCAATCTCCAAAGCAAGATTGTCCCGGCTTTTTTATAAGTAAATCTGGACGACTTAAGAGGGTATATCTTTCTAAATTAGGAGAAACGGGGGAAGAAGACACAGGGAAACGAAGACATGGAGATACTGAGGATATTGCTGGCAAATTTTCCGCTTCTGTAATATTCTCTGTATCTGTCAACTCACATGAGTGCAACTGGATATCAGAGTACTGAGTTAACAGCACACCATGATAAATACACTCTACGCCCTGCTGCATTAATTCCACAGTTGCTATTTTCCCTCTATGCCAGTCTCCTTGGGGATAACTGGGTTGGCAAGAATTCCACTGTGAGACGATAGTCTTTTGGTATGCGATTTTGTCTCGCTGCAACTTTAGGAGCAAGTCATTGACACCATCTGTTTCCCTGAAGTCACCGTGAATATCTAAATAAGACCGGCGCTTACAGCGATGGTATTGCAGTAGTAGTTCAGCATTAATTAACATTTAATATATTGTAACTCCCAAAGGCTTATAAGCTTGGGGTTTTGGAACTTAAGCAACCAGTTTTGGTTGTCCTACTCCTGGTATTACACTTTTGTATTGTTTAACTTTAGCAGACTACCAAACAGCGTTAATTTTTGTATAGTCTTATCTTATTCTAAGATACTACAGTTCTAATAGTCTATCAGCAAAAATTTTCAGAGATTCTCTACTCAGCACAGATAGACTGGGTTTATATAATAGCGAATTATAGGCGCCGAATAGTTGCTAACCATCCTCTTGTACAATGTGGTAGTCAGTAACCTAATTTTTGACAACTCATTGATAAGTTTCCATCTTTTAAAATTTCCACTTCTAGAGTAGATTCTACTGGGCAAACTTCAACAGAATTATCTTTCGTGATGGTAATGTTTTGATTAATCAGGCAGCTTTTAAAATTTCCATCAGAGTGAAATAAAATATAATTTTTGGCTTTACAGGAAATATTTAATGTGCCTGCTTTCGAGTTGTACAATTGAATCTGCATATCGTTTTCTAAGATACAACTTGCTAACGAACCATTTTGATAATTCTGAATGGTGCCAGGAGAACAAGTAATTGCTGCTTTAGCAGGTAAATAAAAAAGCAAATTACTTATCAATAAAGTTAAGGCAGATGATAAATATGCAATAAATTGACAAGCTAATTTCATAGTATAAATTTATGTTTATAAATGTTGAATATAGAAAAGGGCATCTTTTAGAGATGCCCGTCTTGCAGGATAACACCCGCAAAGGGTGTACCTACACCTTCCCAACAATCAGCAACAGTGACTAATGTGTGATTAGCCACACTCACAGTCACAGACGTGATATTAGTAATTTTATTAACTCAATATTTAACTGCCACCTGTGTATATACCTAAGTTTTTCTCACTATTGATCAGGTAGATAAGTAGATAATGTCGAAAATAGGTTTTTCACTACGCTAAATGTGCTTAGCGATGAATTTATCGTACTGACTATAGCGATAAACTACGCCAGAAATAGCAGCGATTATTAACCACGAAAGCGTATTTAGTCGCAAATCAAAAAGAGTAACATCTGCTGTATTAAATAACACCCAAATTCCAAATACTACTTGATAACTGAAAAATATTAATCTGTCTTCGGTTTTGAGAGTTTTTGAATTTAGCAACAGTTGCATACCTGCTATAAATATCCAGCCCAGTAAAGCGCAAAATAAAAAAGTTGCGGGCAATCCTGTTTCAGCAGATAGCATCAAAAAAAAGTTGTGGGGATGGCCCAACCAAATATGCATTTTTGCTTGGTAAAGTTGGGTAAAGTTGCGTAAACCCCAACCAGTCCAAGGACGTTGCTGAGTTAATGTCCAGGCAAATTGCCACTGAGTTTTGCGCAGGAGGGCTACTGGTCTATCTGGATACATTTGGTCATTTAACCGTGCCCAAAAGTAAGCAGGTACGAATTTGCGAAATAATTCAGCGATCGGTTGAGGAGCAAAAGCAGCTAAAAGTATAGTTGTGGCTATAGCAGTAACACCAGCAACCAAAAAGTGCCAACCTTGATAAAGTGCATAAACTAAACAGGCAAAAACAGCGATCGCCCATGCATTACGTGAGTTGGTTAAAATCAATCCCACAAAATCAACAATTACTACTAAGGTAAGGAAAAGCAGTGAGAGAGTGGGAGAAAAAAGACGCAAGGGAGAATAACTAATGACTCTTGAGTTTTGAGTTTTAACTTTTGAGTTGCGATATTCTTCTAACCATAAACCTAACCCCAGCACAAAAGCTATGACTAGATAGCCAGCCAAAGTGTTAGCGTACATGAACGTAGAAGCCATACGACCAGGTGGGTTTCCTCCTGATGCGATCGCCCAACCAAAAATCCTTTCCCAGTATTGTGATGTACTCCAACCAAAAAACAATTGCCCTAAACCAATCAAAACCACTAATACAGAAGTACTCACTAGAATCCAAGATACCTGCCGCAGTTGTTGCGGTGTTTGAATTAAGACACTAAAAGCTGCAAAAAATAAAATAAATGGCAAGAAATTCGATAGACCAAGAACTGCCTCCTTTTGATCAAAAGCAAAGACAGTACTAATGACGAGCAATATACTTAAAAGCGTAAATCCTAAATTATGAGGTTGACGAATAATACTGCGGTATTTTATCAGCCATGTTCCTAACAATGCTACACCCAAAAGCACGCTTCCCCACAATGGAAGTAATGGAAAGATTAGCAATCCTACCTGGGCGGAACTCCACAAAAATTGCAGTTTAGAGTCAGGATGACGTAAAAAAGGTAATTTATACTTGGTCATTTGTTCTTTGTCATTAGTCATTAGTCATCTGTAATTTGTCTATTGTTTATTGTCAGTTGTTTCTTAATATTCCAATAATCAATAACTAATAACCAATGACTAATGACCAGTGACTAATTCGTCAAGCTATTTCCCAACATTCTGCACGAGTGAGTCGAATTTGAGCTAAAGCGAAGATAGTTGGAATGATTCGACCATAGTTAACAGCGATCGTTCTCCATCCTAAATCCGCAAAAAACCAAGCCCACATCATCGGCCCTAAAAATGCAAATACACTCCTAACAGCACCATAACGGGCTGCACTTACAGCCATACCCCGCCGCGCCATCTGCAAAGTAACGTAGTTTTGAAACTGCATTGTAGCAGCAGCTCCACCTTGGAGTGCGGCTTGTTTGGTGACTTGATAGGCAGCAAAATGCATCGCAAATTGACGGGCAATTTGCTTCAGCAGTAGTGGCTGGATCACGGAGGTGACAGCTAAAGCGCTACCTCCTTTTAAAATTAACCCCAAGGGATCACGCTGCAACGAAAGTGGTAGCGGTTCATTCAGTTGTGATTTTGCCAACTGACGCTGCACTTGTGCAGTTAATTTTTGTTTTTCTTTTTCCGGTAATTTTTTCCACACCCGCCCTAACAGATGCAAAAACACTTCTGCTTCTAAATCAATAGTTGATAAATCATGAGAATAAGGAATTTTTAAATGCTTACATACCTGTAGTAGTGCTTGCCGATATGTTACCTGGTTTGTACGTCCTCGCAATACCGTCACACCATCGGCTGCCAAAAAACGAAAGCGTTCCTCCAGTGCGTCTAGCCAAGCTTCACGACCTTGGCTTTGTATTTCTATTGGTTCAGGTGTCTGAACATAATCTAGGGGATTGAACTTACGGCTAAACAGAATTGCCGTTAAGTCTTGCAATTCATCTTCGGTTGCAAGTTCGAGTGCCGCCCTCAGTTCATCCAATTTCCCTGCCTCCCTTCCATGCAGCTTTATCCTGTACCTTATTCTACTATTAGCTTTCGGCAGTCATTTGTTTGTTGTTAAGCAGATCGTACTTGAAAATAGCTTGAATAATGCATAAAAGCTGATTTGGAGGATATTTTAGACTTACTCTCTTAACTTAGAAACAAGGCAGATGGCAGAAGGCAGACGGCAGTTTTAGCCGTATCCCTTGTATGTATAGTGCGATTGAACCCAAGCAAGCTTGTTGGCTAAACTACAAGTTACCTCGTAGCCCCTTGGAGTATCAAATACACTTAGAGACTTTGTTCAATCATGCAAGAAAAATCTGATTGGATCAGTCGCCATCTCTGTGAAAAAGTTCAACCAGGTTGTGAACCGTCTCACTGGTTTGGATAACCCAGCACTAACTATTCTCATCTTTGTAAAGGATCATGTCCCCAATTCATTAATGAGTAACGCCAATGTCTATTTTCCACATCTCCATTGGGTTTTTGTGCTAAGTGACGATGAATGTAACTAATGACTTTTTGCATATGCGAAATGTCGTCATCATTATATTCATCTTTTTTATTTTCTAATAATTTAACAATTTGTTTCCCAGATTTGTGTCCTATAGACTCTGAGTCTGCATCTTTTTGCCCAACAGATTGAGATTCATTTGTTTGCAGCCAAGATTGGAGTTCTTTGACTGTCATATTCACTGAGCCATGAAACTCATCAATGACTGACTTTGCATCTTTAGTCATAGAACTATCATTATTCCTCTATTTTCTCAAGGGCATCGGGTTTATGAGCAGCTTGTTTGCCTGTTTTATCACTTTCCACCAAGTATTCTGGATTCTCTTGAGAGGCTGCTACGTGATGTCCTTTGATTTCCGTAGATGAGGTAAGTTTCTTTTTAACTTCACCTGTAGTTTCACCTTGAGAAGTGTTCCACTTCACTTTATCTCCTTTTTTAAATTCTTCAGTCATCGATTATGTCCTTATTATTTTTTTACACTTGCTAATTATGTTGAAAACATAATTAACAATTAATCAGTCTATTGATATAAAAATAGGCAACAATATAGATTCCAAGAAACAAAATTTCTCGGCTAAAGTCTTGTATCTTCCTGTGAGCGATCGCACTTAGAGATCATTTTAATGATAGAGTGGATGGTGCGATAAGAATACTTAGAAAGCTATGTATAAATAAGTACCTTTACTAGAATATAAATATGCTATAGATATATTTAAATATTTTCAGATTTAAATTAAATAATGTTATTTTTACTGATATATCTGAGCATGATTCCGAAATGCTACAAATAAAACTTGTAGCTGTTTATATCCCCACGACAGTGGGATTTACGCTTTTTAATTATTCACGCACTTTTTATGAGCAGTAGTAGTTCCATATTGACAAAAGTTGCGAGAGTTTCTGGTATTGCTTTGCTGACTGCATTTACCATAGCTGCAATTACCCATCAGCCTAGTTATGCCAGTGGTACAACCTTCTTTTGTGCTGTTAGCAAAGGTTATCCGACGACATTTGCCAAGACTAACAGTGGAAGGAAAATACCAATGATACGCTGGGTTCCGAACAATTACTTCTCCTCTACGTTATCTCCTATACAACGCTGTAGAGAAGTATCGGATAGATTTCAAAGAAGCTATGATAACGGTACTCTCAAAACCATTATCTCTGGTACGTTGAATAGACAACCTGTTGTATGTGCTGCTGCTACCACATACGATACTTGCAACAACAATAATCTATTATTTACTCTTAAACGTGGTACTAATGCAAAACAGGCTGTGGAAAGGTTGTTAGATCGTGGTGGTTTAGCGGCGGGGAGAATACTCAATCAAAATAGTGATAATACCCAAATTTATGTTGATTTTGATACGTATCTCAACAGTATAAAGCCTGAACCATAATGTTTATACCTGCTGTTCACCCACAGTTATGAATATGGTGATCAAGGCTTTGCTGTCTAAACTTACTACGCATCAATCAGTCACCATTATTCAAATAAGTAAAAATAGAGCCGAACAAGTGGCGTATTAGTGCTTTTTGGAGAATGAGAATGTGATGAGAATTAGTCATAGTAGAGGGCAAATATTGCCAATCTGTATAGCCTGATCACCAGCTTTTTGCTCAATGTTGGTTGTTCTGTAACCGCAAGCATATTATTTTCCCGAATATTGGAAAAACTTAGTACAGCTTTGCGTAAGTGGCAAGTAGAAAAACGCACCAGTTAGCGGAGGTCAGCGCAGAGGGACGTGGAGAAAAACTAATAACCAATGACAAAGGGCAAATGGCGACCCTACCGACTTACTTAGTTGTCGGAATGGCTTAGAGAGTGCCATAAAGAATAAGGGTTTAACTCTGG
The DNA here is from genome assembly GCF_000317205.1 of Fischerella muscicola PCC 7414. Lineage (GTDB taxonomy): Bacteria > Cyanobacteriota > Cyanobacteriia > Cyanobacteriales > Nostocaceae > Fischerella > Fischerella muscicola. Next base: position 44,008 of record NZ_AJLK01000086.1, read on the forward strand.
CATATCCCCCACGCCTCTTTTCAATTTGCCCCTGCAATTGTTTCCTTCTGCCCTCTGCCACGCCACGTGCTACAACGGAACGGGCAATATTCGCCGGATACAAGCTCAGATCCAGCCCTCGGGAACCTCCAAGGGTGCAGTGGCTCCTCTGCCTTTTTTCTTCAATCACAACCATGACTGAACTCAAACTGCGTTTACAACAGGGAAATACAGAAAGAACAGTAACAGTAAATCAAGATGTCTTCACCATCGGGCGGTTGCCGGAGTGTGATTTGTACTTGCCCTTTGGGGGTGTTTCCCGTTGGCACGCTCGTTTGATCAAAACAGCTGCTGATATATGGACTATTGAGGACATGGGCAGCAAAAATGGCACACAGTTGAATGATCGCCTTGTCAGTTCTCCCCAACCGGTGCGTCACGGTGACATAATTTGGCTGGGAGATGTGAGTGTTCTGGTACTGTTGGCGGAACCTGTAGAAACAATCATGCCTAAACAGGTTGACACAGCCGAACACAGAACTATTTTTCACAACGTTAAACAATTGCAAGAGCAATGGATACAAGCTGATAGTAACAATGGTGATATCAGTAATAAAGATAAAAGTATTGCTCGCCTCAAAGACTTAGTTGATATAGCTAAAAATCTCTCTGCTGCGACTTCTATAGAAGAGATATTCTCTCAAGTTCAAGAAGTAGTCTTTCGTTACTTAGGTAGTATTGATCGTTTGGCACTATTAATTGATGTCAGTGGTAGTGGCAAATTAGAAATATTAAGTTCTGCGACTAGAAGCACCTGTCAATACGAATATCTACCTAACGATGGCAGTTGGATCAGTCGTAGTATCTGTCAAAAAGTCTTTGAAGAAAAAGTTGCTATTCAAACTGCTGATGCCCAGCATGATGAGCGTTTTGCTGGCGAACACAGTATTTTGGTTAAAGACATTCGCAGCGCTATGGCTGTGCCTTTGTGGGATGAAAATAAGGTGGTTGGTGTGCTTTATGCCGATGCTCATCTTTCTTCCTACCATTGGGCAAAAGAAGGTGAAGAAGAACTCAGCTTTTTTTCCGCTTTGGCAAATCTTGTCGCTTCCAGTGTCCAACGTTGGTTATTAGCAGAAAAACTCAAAAGTGAAGAAGTCATTCGTCATAGACTCGAACGCTATCACTCCCCAGCAGTTGTACAGCAGTTGATCGCAGTGGGAGCATTACCAGATGGACGCTTAGCCCCTCGAGAAAGTGAAATTAGTATTTTGTTTGCGGACATTGTAGGTTTTACTGCCATGTCCGAACGGTTCACCGCTAGAGAAATTGCGGAATTGCTTAATAAATTATTTGAGGAGATGTTAAAAGAAGTATTTGCCTACGGCGGCACTTTAGATAAGTATATTGGCGATTGCATCATGGCATTTTTTGGCGCCCCCGAACCACAATCAGATCACGCCGATCGCGCCGTGTCCGCAGCCCTGAAAATGCTCACGCGTCTGGAACATCTCAACGCTAGTAATTTTTGGCAAGAACCACTGCAATTACGCATTGCCATTAACAGTGGTAAGGCTGTGGTTGGCGATGTTGGCAGTTCTCAAAGAGTAGATTACACTGCTCTGGGTGCGACGATAAATTTAGCTGCGCGTATGGAAGCAGTTTGTCCCCCTAGTGAATGTGTCGTCAGTGAAGCCACTTATAAAATGCTTTCCCAACCTGCATACTTCCATGAAATGGGAGATTATCGGTTTAAAGGCATCAATCGCTTAGTTAAGGTGTATCAGACGAAATTGCATTAATTTGGGTGTTTGTTGATGGTTGATGGTTGATGGTTGATGGTTGATGGTTGATAGTTGATGGTTGATAGTTGTTTGGTGTTTGTTCCAATCAACAAACAACAACCAACAACCAACCAATACATAGAATTACTTACGTTATTGTATTTTTTAATGCATTTAGATTGCGAAAAATTAACATTTGCCAACCAAGTCTTGCCGAAAAGTCTAAAATCTTTATGGAAGCTAACAGTATGAACACGGGTAAGCATTTAGAATAGACCTTTTGCAAAAGTGACTTTTGCACTTTCTTAAATTATTTTTTACGGGAGGTTGGCTATGCCTATCGCCACCATTAACCCTGCCACAGGGGAATTGCTCAAAAACTTTGAACCCCATAGTGATGCTGAAATCGCCGCCAAACTGGATTTGGCTCAACAAGCTTTTGAGCATTACCGCAAGACAAGTTTCTCCGAACGATCGCGCTGGCTTGACAAAGCTGCTGATATTCTTGAGCAAGAAAAAGCAGACTTGGCGAAGTTGATGACCCTAGAAATGGGCAAAACCTACAAAAGTGCGATCGCTGAAGTCGAAAAATGTGCTTGGGTTTGTCGCTACTATGCCGAACACGCCGCCCAATTTCTCGCTGATACCTACGTGGAAACCGATGCCACTAAAAGTTTTGTCAAATACCAGCCATTAGGTATTGTCCTGGCAGTGATGCCGTGGAATTTTCCCTTTTGGCAAGTATTCCGGTTTGCAGCACCTGCACTGATGGCAGGAAATGTCGGTTTACTCAAACATGCTTCTAATGTGCCGCAGTGTGCTTTAGCAATTGAGGAAATTATTCAGAAAGCTGGTTTTCCCACAGGTGTATTTCAAACTTTGTTAATCCCTGGTGCGAAAGTTGGCGATTTAATGAGTGATGAGCGCATCAAAGCTGCTACCTTAACAGGCAGTGAACCAGCTGGCATATCACTTGCTGTTGCATCTGGTAAACAAATTAAGAAAACAGTTCTAGAATTGGGTGGCAGCGATCCATTTATTGTGTTAGAAAGTGCTGATTTGGAAGCAGCAGTTGCAGTTGCAACTACAGCAAGAATGCTCAATAACGGGCAATCTTGTATTGCTGCGAAACGCTTTATTGTCCAAGAAGCGATCGCAGATCAATTTGAAAAGCTACTGCTAGAAAAATTCCAAGCACTGAAAGTAGGCGATCCTATGCAACCAGACACCGATGTTGGACCACTAGCCACACCTGATATTCTCCAAGACCTGGAGCAACAAGTGCAAACTTGTGTCAAAGCAGGGGCAAAAGTTCTGATTGGGGGACAGCCTTTGGCTGATCGTCCTGGTAACTTCTTTCCACCAACGATGATCACCGATCTTTCACCAGATAGTGCGATCGCCAAAGAAGAATTTTTTGGGCCAGTAGCTTTATTATTCCGCGTACCCGATATTGATGAAGCAATTAAACTAGCAAACGCTACACCCTTTGGATTGGGTGCAAGTGCTTGGACAACCAACTCCCAAGAACAACAGCGTTTTATTGATGAAATCGAAGCAGGCGCGGTATTTATCAATGGCATGGTGAAATCCGATCCCCGTATACCATTTGGCGGTATTAAACGTTCTGGGTATGGTAGGGAATTAGGTATCCAAGGTATACATGAGTTCGTCAACATTAAAACTGTGTGGGTTAAATAATTGGGAATTGTTAGTAGTTAGTAGTTAGTAGTTAGTAGTTTTTTCTTTACTACTATCCACTAACCACTAACCACTATCTACTCCTAAATCTTTTCGCTAGTGAGGAAGTTCAATGAATACAGCAGAGTTATTAGTAAGGTGCTTAGAAAATGAAGGGGTGCAATACGTTTTCGGACTCCCTGGCGAAGAAAACCTGCACGTTTTGGAAGCGATCAAACACTCCTCCATTCAATTTATTACCACTCGTCATGAACAAGGTGCGGCATTCATGGCGGATGTCTACGGACGTCTGACAGGAAAAGCAGGAGTGTGTCTTTCAACTTTAGGACCAGGGGCAACAAACTTAATGACAGGGGTTGCCGATGCTAACCTCGATGGTGCGCCACTAGTGGCAATTACCGGACAAGTCGGAACAGATAGAATGCACATCGAATCCCATCAATATTTAGATTTGGTGGCGATGTTTGCTCCAGTAACAAAATGGAATAAACAGATTGTGCGACCTAGTATTACACCAGAAGTAGTGCGCAAAGCATTCAAAGTAGCGCAAAGTGAAAAACCAGGTGCAGTTCATATTGATCTACCAGAAAATATTGCCGCTATGCCAGTAGAAGGCAAACCCTTACATAAGGATAATATTGAAAAAACTTTTGCTTCTTTTGCTAGTATTCGGTCAGCCGCAGCCATAATTTCTCAGGCAGTTAATCCAATCATCTTAGTGGGAAATGGTGCAATTCGTGACCAAGCCAGCGATGCTGTTACTCAGTTTGCCACCCAATTAAATATCCCTGTTGCCAACACATTTATGGGTAAAGGAGTGATTCCCTACACCCATCCTTTGGCATTGTGGGCTGTAGGATTGCAACAACGTGATTTTATTACCTGTGGCTTTGATAACACAGATTTGGTCATAGCAATTGGCTATGATTTAATCGAATTTTCCCCGAAAAAATGGAATCCCGATGGTCAAATTCCCATCGTTCATATTGCAGCAACTCCAGCAGAAATAGATAGTAGTTACATTCCCAGCGTGGAAGTTGTTGGCGATATTTCTGATTCTCTCTATGAAATTTTAAAAGTAGCAGACCGCCAGGGTAAACCCAATCCTTACGCTATCAGTTTACGATCCAATATTCGTGCTGATTATGAACTATATGCTAAGGATGACGGGTTTCCTATTAAGCCCCAAAAAATAATTTACGACTTGCGACAGGTAATGGGACCAGAAGATATTGTCATTTCTGATGTCGGCGCACACAAAATGTGGATTGCCCGTCATTACCATTGTTATAGTCCCAATACTTGCATTATTTCTAATGGTTTTGCGGCAATGGGAATTGCCATCCCCGGTGCAGTTGCAGCTAAACTTGTTCATCCTAATCGTAAAGTTGTCGCAGCAACTGGTGATGGCGGCTTTATGATGAATTGCCAAGAATTAGAAACTGCTTTGCGTGTTGGTACAGCATTTGTCACCTTAATTTTTAATGATGGTGGCTATGGTCTAATTGAGTGGAAACAAGAAAATCAATTTGGTAAAGGTAGGTCATCCTTTGTGCATTTTGGCAACCCAGATTTTGTCAAATTAGCAGAAAGTATGGGATTAAAAGGCTATCGTGTAGAAGACGCTACCGAATTAGTTCCCATCCTCAAAGAAGCCCTGGCTCAAGATGTCCCAGCAGTGATAGATTGTCCTGTAGACTATCGAGAAAACATTCGCTTTACTCAAAAAGCCGGCGAATTGAATTGCGTGCTGTAATTGTCATTAGTTATTTGTCATTAGTCATTTGTAAATAATGAATGACTGATGACTAATAGTAAAAATAAAATCACTGTAGTATCGTGTCAAGGCTAAAATGTTGCAATCAATCTCTTCTTCTATCTGGTGTGTTCTCTGTTGCCTCATGCGGTTTATTAATGCACTATTTTAGTCTAGACAGTCCACTAGTCAATACATAGGAAAATCCCACAACTAAGGATGAAAATACCTGTTCCCCATTTCCTTAATAGTATTAAGTAGTTCAACCAAATTAAATATAAAACCTCACCCCGCCTTTGGTTCCCCTTTCCTTACCAAGGCTACAGTGTACACATATGTTGGTTATGAAAGCCCAAAGGCTGGATTTACCCCCTTAATCCCCCCTTGCAAAGGGGAGAACTGTTCCCTCCCCTTTGCAAGGGGAGGGTTAGGGTGGGGTAAGCAAGACTTGTGTGTATACCGTAACCTTACCATGGAGAGGGGTTGGGGGTGAGGTCTATTTTATGTTTTTTATGGTTGACTTACTTAGCTAAATTTTCTACACAATTGATTACCTTTTTACTCTGTTTTTTCTTAGCAACTCTTAATTAGCTTCTCAATCTGATGTAAAAATCACGACGGCTAATCAAAATAGCGATTCCATACAGGTATGCGGTGATATGTGCATTGAATTTGGCAGGGAAGTATGTGGCACTCTCGATTTAGCAGAATCACGGGAGTGGCTAGTAACTAATAGTATCGGTGGATACGCATCTGGTACAGTAGCAGGTTTGCTCAACCGTCGCTATCACGGGTTACTAGTAGCAACCTTAAAGCCACCTTTGGGTCGTACCCTGATGTTGGCAAAGCTGGATGAAACGGCTGTGTATGGCGATCGCATTTATCCTTTACATACAAATCGTTGGGCTGACGAAATAGTCAGTCCTAATGGCTATCTACACATAGAACGTTTTGCTTTGGAAGGCACTACTCCTGTGTGGCATTTTGCCTGTGCTGATGCGCTATTAGAAAAGCGAATTTGGATGCAGCAGGGTGCTAACACTACCTATGTCCGATATGTCTTACGCCGTGCTTCTATGCCGTTACAGCTAACGCTGAAAGCATTAGTCAACTACCGCGATTATCATGGCAGCACCCAAAGCAACGGTTGGCAAATGAGTGTTGAACCAGTTCCCCAAGGAATTTGTGTGACAGCCTTTCCCACTGCTGTACCGCTTTATTTACTGTGCGACAATGCTAGTGCTGTTCCTGTACATAATTGGTATTATGGATTTCACTTAGCAGTAGAACGCTACCGAGGATTGAGCGACAAGGAAGACCATTTACACGCTGCTACTTTCCAAATTACTCTCAATGCTGGTGAATCTCTAACCTTTGTTGCTAGCACAGACAAGCAACCAGACCTACATGGCGAAACAACCCTCAGACTCCGCCATACCCAAGAGCAAAAGTTAATTAGCCTTTGGAAAACTAACCGCCCTTCCCATGCCAAAGAAACTCCTGCTTGGGTGAACCATCTAGTTTTGGCAGCCGACCAATTTATTGTTGATCGTTCGTGGTCAGATGAAATTCATGGCAAAACGATCATCGCAGGCTATCACTGGTTTAGTGACTGGGGACGGGATACGATGATTAGCTTACCAGGACTGACCCTGGCTACAGGTCGCCCAGAAATTGCCCGTTCTATTCTCCGCACTTTTGCTAAATATGTAAATCAGGGAATGCTGCCAAATCGCTTTCCAGATGCGGGGGAAATACCGGAATACAATACCGTTGATGCTACTTTGTGGTATTTTGAAGCTTTACAGGCTTACTATAACTTTACAGAAGATGATGATCTTTTAGAAGAACTATTTCCCATCCTGGCAGATATCATCGACTGGCACTGTCGCGGCACTCGCTACAATATCCATCTAGATGCAGCAGATGGGCTACTTTACGCTGGGGAAGTGGGAGTGCAGCTGACTTGGATGGATGCCAAAATTGGGGACTGGGTAGTCACGCCCCGGATTGGCAAACCGATTGAAGTTAATGCCCTCTGGTACAATGCCTTACGGACAATGGCTAACTTTGCTCGCCATATTGGTAAACCTCACCGAGAGTATGAGGCGATCGCTGAACGGGCTTTGGTCAGATTCTCGCGCTTCTGGAATCAAGAAACAGGTTATTGTTACGATGTCCTTGATGGGCCTGATGGCGATGACCCGTCCCTACGCCCCAACCAAATTTTTGCTGTCTGTTTACCTGAAAGCCCTCTGAACTCAAGCCAACAAAAAGGTGTAGTTGACGCTTGCGCCCAGAATTTGCTAACTTCCCACGGATTGCGATCGCTTGCAAGTGATCATTCGCAATATAGGGGACATTATGGAGGTGATCAGCTGCAACGAGATAGTGCTTATCATCAAGGGACAGTGTGGGGATGGTTAATTGGCCCCTTTGTACAGGCACATCTGCGAGTTTACAAAGACCCTGCCCAAGCGCGGCAATTTCTGGAACCAATGGCCAATCACCTGCACGCCCACGGTATTGGTAGTCTCAGCGAAATCTTTGATGGTAATCCCCCCCATGACCGCGCGGGGTTGTATTGCTCAGGCTTGGACAGTGGCGGAAGTGCTACGGGCTTGGTTGGCAACTGAAGTTGTTTGACAATGAGTAAAAACGCCCTTGTGCGATCGCTTAAATTTAAAAAAACGCCAGTAGAAAAAACTTCTCTGGCGGAAAATCAAGCAAAAAATAAATATTCCTATGCTTAAATGTTTGGAATATTTAAGCATGAGTGTTTTACTTTTCCAGTCATTATTTCAGATTTTCAATGTTAGAAATTCTGCTGTAAACTCAACTTTGGCAAATTTGAAATCAGCTTTATAATCATTAAGCTCTAATTCAGTAACACCTCCACAGACTTTCTCTGTCTCGCTATCTGTTAACTCTTCAAAAAGTTGGGTGCTTTCAACTTTTTGTGGTGTTTGAGTATTTAATTTTTGCTTTAACTTCTGCATTTTTTTCCTCAAAGTAGAATTGTTTTCTGAATCAATAATTCTATAAATTTATTTGTTTGTAAATTGAAATGCTACTTTCGTGCAATAACCAACTATTAAATTAGCAATATAATAACGATAATGTAAATTAATGAAAAACCTGACACCAACAGTTAGTAGTAGTCCACTTCATAAGAACCTCTCCCCAACCCTCCCCGTTTCGGGGAGGGAGTAAGATTTCTTCTCCCCGCTTCGGGAATTGAGGGGCGTTAATTCGACTTTTTAAATACGTATTGTGTCCTGGTCTTTATAGGGAAAAATACTTATAAATCAGTAACTAACCTAGCTTTTCTCAACATAAATTGCAGTACTGTCTCTTCTCTAGAAATAATGTCAGCTTTTGCCTGCATCCCTGATTGAATCTGACACTGGCGCTCACCATTTCCAAATGTGAGACTTTGAGGCTGAATCGTCGCTTCAAAATAGCTAGCAGATCCTGATTTTGCTGCATCTATATTGTTGCTTGTAGATGTAATTGCGTCTGGAGAAACAACTGCAACAACGCCTTTAAGAGTCCCATAATCAGGATAAGGACAGGCATCAATTCGCAATTGTACTTTTTGACCAACGGCAACATTTTTGATCTCTTGCGTGGGAATGATTGCTTTAATAATAACAGGAGCATTATTAGGAGCAATTTCAGCGATCGCCTCGCTTACTTGCAGCACTTGGCCAGGGTTTCGCAAATTGAGTTTGAGGACTATACCATCACTAGTTGCACGCACAATTGTATCTTGCAGTTGATTGGTAACTTGCTGGAGTTCTTTTTGAGATTGTGCGACTTGGTTTTGTATTGCAACTCGACGCTGAATTAAGGCTTGTTTTTCTTTTTTTAAAGCAGCGATAGTTGCTTTACCTCTAGCAGTTTCTTGGGTAATGCGCTTTTGAGCGATCGCCACTTTAGCAGTGGTAGGATTAACAGCGGCTTTAGCTGATTGCACTTGAGCTTGAGCGATCTCAACAGCTTTTTTTTCAGCTTCAAGCATGGCTTTAGTTTGCTTCACAACTAGCTTTTTCTGCTCAAATTCCCGCTTCCCAATTGCACCAATTTCTGCTAATTGCTGATAGCGATCGCGATCCATCTCTGCAAAACTTAAATCGGCTTGAGCTTTTTGCAAGTCTGCTTTAGCTTTTTGCAAATTTGCTTGAGCTGCAAGTAATTCACTGTTGGTGATAATTTTCTGGTGTTGATATTCCCATTGATTACGCTCCAAATCTGCTTTAGCAGAAGCTACTGTCCCCGCTGCAACTCTTGCTTCAGCAAGCATCTGGGCATCTAAAGCTTTAATCTGAGCATTAATTTGCGCGATTTGTAACTTATCCTGTTGGATATTACCTTGCAGCTGGCTATTTTTGATTTGCAATTGTTGATTTTCCAGATAAGCGATCGCTTCTCCTTGTTTGACAAATTGATTTTCTTTAACCAAAATACTTTTAACAGTCCCTTCAATTTTCGATTGTACTAGCCTATTTTCTCCTGTAGGACGCACAAAGGCAGTAGCTTTTACCGTCACATTGTATTTCATCCATGAACAGAGACTAATGCTAGTGACAATACTCCCGATCAGAAAAAGTCCTGTTAAGGATGTCCAACGACTAACAGGAGGCAGAAAATCTTCATTTTGAATTGATGGCAGAAGCTTTTTATTATGAGTGTAGAGCATAATTACCTGAATAATTAAGGATTTAAAAATTTCAAATGCTCTCCAGATTGGCAGCGCAATTGCATCAGCGAACCTTGAATTTTTAACTTACCTTGATCTAGCAATACAATCCAGTCAGCACGATTAATTACCTGGGGGCGGTGGCTAATCAAAATCGTGGTTTTACCATGACGATGCTTCAGTAACTGATCTAGAACTTGCGCTTCACTCACTGGATCAAGCCCGCTAGTAGATTCATCCAAAATTAACACTGGTGGATCTGTAACAATAGCTCTTGCTATTGCTAGGCGTTGGCGTTGTCCACCAGAAAGATTTGCTCCAAACTCACCCAAAATAGTTTGATATTTATTAGGAAGTTTACTAATAAAATCATCTGCTTCTGTAACTTGACAAGCTTTCACAATCTGCTCAAATGTAAGATAAGGCGCTCCTAAACGAAAGTTTTCAATAATAGAGCGACTCCAAAAGTGAGCGTCTTGAGGAACTAAAATTACCTGTTGACGAAGACAATCCAAACAGAAGTCTTCTAGATTATAAATTCCCAGGCGGATATTACCAGATTTGAGTGGATATAGACCTGCAATTATTTTAGCTATAGTGCTTTTACCACAACCAGATTTACCAATTATAGCGATAACTTTTCCACCAGGAATTGTTAAAGAAAAATCTTCTAGCAGTTCAACTTGGCCAGGATAATGAAAGCTGATATGACTACAAGTAATGTCAGCATCTCCAGAAATTGTAGCGAACTGCTTTGTTTCATCACCTTGATTTTCTGGAGTAGCATCTATAACTTCTGTAAGGCGTTGTGTGGCGATTTTTACTTTAGTAAATTCATCTACAAAAGTAATTACAATAGCAATAAAACTGAGGAAATTACCATTCATCGAGTTAAATGCAAGTAATTGCCCAATACTAAGGTTCTCATCTGGATTAATTACTAAATTTCCGCCAAACCAAAGCAATACAACACTACCTATCCCAGAAACTAAATTAGAGAATATATGATTGTTGATACCAATCTGCATTGTGCTTAATGTCAGAGTAGAAATTCGCCCAAATCGACTTTGGAATTCCTCCCAAAAATGCGGCAATGCTGTAGTAGTTTTGAGAGTAATAGCACCTTTAAATGTTTCTACTAAAACACCTTGAGCTTCAGATTCTGTCACTAAAATCTCACGAGTTTTTTGTTGCAATTTGGGCTGAAATATCACTGTAGATATTACCATTAATATAGAAATAATGAGAGCTAATATTGTCAGTTTATGGCTATAAAAAGCCATCAATGCCAAGGAAATTATGGCAATAAAAAATTTACTAGGTAGACTAACAACAATTTGAGAAACTAACTGATTAATTTGGTGAATATCTTGTAGGCGACTGACAATTTCTCCACTACGACGAGTTTCATAGTAAGAGAGTGGTAACTGCAAAATTTGACGTCCAAATTCTAGAACTAGACCCAATTGTAGGCGTTGGGCAAAGTGAGCAATTAAGTTAGACTGCACCCACGATAAACTGCTAGAAATCACATTCATGACTACCACAGCGATCGCCATATTAGTGAGGAGTTTTGTATCACCCCGAACTAGCACATCATCAGTGAGAATTTGTAACAGAAAAGGAGAAGCTAAAGATAGTAACCCCAAAAGAAGGTTAAGGGGTAATGCTTGAGCTAGAATTGCCCGAAAATTCCAGATGCGCTTGAAGAAACTCCAAAAGCTACCGATGCGATCGTTCTGTTGGGCATAAAACCTGATTGGATCTGGCTCTAGTAAAAGCATTAACCAATCTGCCCAACCCTCTGCTAAATCTTGTAAAGTTAGATACCGCAGCCCTACAGCAGGATCGGCTACTACATATTTTTTGCCTTTCTTACCGTATAAAACTACCCAATGATGGCCTTTCCAATGAATAATTGCTGGTAGGGGTGCTTCATTGATTCGGTTTAAGACTTCTGATGAAGTTTTAACAGGACGAGCATTAAAACCGAGTCTTTCAGCACCTCGTTTGAGTCCCAACAAAGTTGTTCCAAATTGTCCAGTACCCACGACTTCACGGATGTGGTTTAGAGTAAAGTTACGTCCGTAATATTTTGTAATTGAAGCAAGACAAGCTGCGCCACAATCTTCTTTGCTATGTTGTAAGACGTGAGCATATTTCATAAAGTTAAAATGCTTTTTAATTTTTTTAATTTACTTTAGAAATAATGCAAATTAATCATTCCATACTGATTAATAACAAGTAATTATTAATTGAGTAAAAATCAAAATTTTAATATCAAAAAATATATTTCTTTTATTCTTTAATATTTATATTTATAAAATTATGAATTGAGTTACCTCATACCTAAAATTCGATTACTTTTGTTTTGATTGTTCAATAAATTGTTTACATCTACAAAATATCTGGAATCTATTATTTGTCAAGCCTATATGCAACCAGAGTGCAGATTAGCAATAATGAACTACCACGTCCTAAACTAAAGTTTTGGTCTGAAAGCTTAAAGGAACGTGAGTTCTACGGAACCTCACCCCAAACCCCTCTCCGTGTCGGAGAGGGGCTTAAATATGGTGTTATGCCACTATAAAAAGCGATCGCTTAATTGCGATCGCTCCGTTTGCCTTCGTTTTTATCTACAGGAATCCCTGTGTAATGAGTGATAGCTAACCCAGAGGCGGAAGGCAAAAACTTTCAATTACTATACACTTACAGTGAACATTTATTTGAGTGGATTCCAACTAAATTGATAACTGCTCACTGATAATTATTAAACTTTGGCTTCTTCCTTCACTAATTTGTCCCAACCTAAATCTTTGAGGCTGTTATTGCGACGTAGGGGACGAGTGACCAATTCAAGGATGTCACGGGCGTTGGTAAAACCGTGAATTTGAGCAAATGTAAATTCTACAGACCATTTGGTGTTAATCCCACGTGCTTCTAAGGGGTTGGCGTGAGCCATACCAGTAATTACCAAGTCAGGCTGCAACTCATAAATTCGCTGGACTTGATTGTAGTTGTCTGGTTTCTCAACAATCTTGGGCATAGGTACGCCCATTTCCTTGCAAGTCTTCTCCAGCAAGACTAATTCAGCAGCTTGGTAGCGCTTGTCCATATAGGGAATGCCAATTTCATGCACAGTCATACCGCAGCGTACCAAGAAGCGGGCGAGGGAAACTTCCAACAAATTGTCGCCCATGAAGAATACAGACTTGCCACGAATGAGTTTGACGTATTCTTCCAAACCTTCCCAAATTTGGGCTTCTCGTTCGTCTAAACCTTGGGGGGTAATACCAAAAACCGAGCAAATTTTCTCAATCCAAGCACGGGTACCATCTGGACCGATCGGGAAGGGTGCGCCGATGAGTTTGCATTTGCGACGCCGCATGAGAGTTGTAGCGGTGCGGCTGAGGAAGGGGTTGACACCAGCAACATAATACCCTTCTTCAATTACAGGCAGTTCTGTAAAACGTTTGGCAGGTAGCCAGCCAGAAACTTTAATACCTTGCTTTTTCAGTTCTAGAGTCAGCTGAGTAACTACGGGATCGGGGAGTGAACCAAATAGTACTAGCGGTGGGTGATTTACGTACTCAGACTCTTCTTGGGCAACTTCTTCTTTCTTCTTACCGAAGTTGAGTAGTTTTTGAATAGCGTTGCGCTCGTTTTTCTCTGCTTCTACCACAGGGGCTTTATCTGGGCAACGTGTAGCCATTGCTGCTAAGACTGTGTCTTCTCCTTGGGTGAAGGCGTAGTCTAAGCCGTTAGCACGGGCGACAACAATGGGGATACCGATTTCGGCTTCCAGTTTGGGGGCCAAACCTTCTAAATCCATTTTGATGATTTCGGTAGTGCAAGTGCCGATCCAGACAATCACGCTGGGGTTGCGATCGCGTTTGATCTGTAAGCACAAGCGCTTTAATTCCTCATAATCATTCAGTTGTGCTGAAATGTCGCCTTCTTCTAACTCTGCCATTGCGTAACGGGGTTCTGCAAAAATCATTACCCCCATCGCATTTTGCAGGAAGTAGCCACAAGTTTTTGTACCAATTACTAAAAAGAAGCTATCTTCAATTTTTTGGTACAACCAAGCTACACAGCTAATAGGGCAAAAGGTATGGTAATTACCTGTTTCACACTCAAAATTTAAAGCTTCTGGTTGAGCAAGAGTCATTTTGATATATTCTCCCCTTAATTTTTTAAGAGTCAATTGTCAATTGTCAATTGTCAATCGTTACTAGTAAAAACTCTTGACTCTGGACAATTGACTAAACTCCTAACTGTGTATTTACGTGTTGGGGAAGAGACGGGCAATTTCCGAGTCATCAAAACCGTTATTTGATAGTTCTTCCCCAAAAAAATCTGTATTTGATTCACTCTTGAGCGAACCTGTCTCAGTACTCCAAACATCCGACAACACATCAGCAAATTCGTTTTCTTCAGGCGCAGCTGTGGCGGAGATTGTGCTGTCTGCTTCCTTCATGGCATCAAAGGAAATATCGCCAAATTCATCTGCTGCATCTGATTGGTATGTTTGCTGCGACTCGTTGTGAGAGTTGTGACCTTGGGATGGTAAATTCTCATTGGAGCCATTGAGATGTTCCGTTGACATAGCTCTGCGTTCATCCTGTACCATGCTATCAGGAACCATGAGTGTTTCTTCATGGTCGTAGCTCATTTCCAAATCATGGGCGATCGCATTGTTCTCATTATCATTAGTCTGTTGATTTGTCAACGTTTGATCATGGGATGTTTCTTCCATGACAATCGCTGATTCATCTTCTTGTAGCGATTCCTCTGATTTAGGAATAACACGGTTTCCAAGAACAATATCAGGATCAAAATTTAAATCCAGCACCTCAACCAAGGTATCTGCATCAGGATTCAATTTAGAAAAAGGTAGCATTAACTGCGCTAGCTTCGGTTCGAGCGCGTTAGCTACTCCCAGGATGAGGTAGGATGGTGGTCGCTTACCGCCATCAGGCGTATAGACTGATTCTACCTCCATGTGCAACTTAATCCAGTCACGATTGACTTGAAAAAATTGCAACCATTTTTGCTTGAGTGAATCTGTAAAGCTATAGAAGAAGGCCATATTCCCATCCTGAGATCAGATGATTTATACAATCATCAAGTCTAATTCTTCTTCCGGATTAGGAACCTGTGGTTTATTCGGATTTAAGTAAAAATCGGATAATAAAGAGAATAATTCCCTATCTTGGGCATCTTTGGGAACAACACCTTCTGGTAGTGCCAAAAGTTGATCCGCGATGTTTAAGTAATAATCGCAAACGTAGTTCAAAGAAGGGTCTACATCTGCCATCTCAAACAAAGTCTTGCCCTTAACACGGGAAACACGGATATCTTCAATCAAAGGCAGAACTTCTAAAACTGGCATCGGTACAGCTTCTACGTATTTATCGATCAAGTCACGTTTAGATGTGCGATTGCCAATCAACCCAGCTAGACGTAGTGGGTGAGTCCGTGCTTTTTCTCGTACAGAAGCAGCAATCCGGTTAGCAGCAAATAAGGCATCAAAGCCATTGTCAGTAACAATTATACAATAGTCTGCATAATTCAGAGGTGCAGCAAAACCTCCACAAACAACGTCACCGAGAACGTCAAACAAAATCACATCATATTCATCAAAAGCGTTGAGTTCTTTCAGTAATTTTACTGTCTCGCCAACTACATAACCGCCGCATCCTGCACCTGCGGGTGGACCACCTGCTTCGACGCAATCTACACCACCATAGCCTTTGTAGATCACATCTTCTGGCCAAATATCTTCGTAGTGGTAATCCTTCTCTTGTAGAGTATCAATAATCGTCGGAATCAAAAAGCCGGTAAGGGTGAAGGTGCTGTCGTGTTTGGGGTCGCAGCCAATTTGCAAAACTTTCTTGCCGCGTTTGGCTAAAGCGACGGAAATATTACAGCTAGTTGTAGATTTACCAATACCGCCTTTTCCGTAAACTGCTAATTTCACTGTTTTTTGCCTCTTATGGTTTTTTTATAAAAAAGTTTGGCTCAAACACTTGCAGCACCGCGTGCAAAAGCGATGTGTGAAGTCTTCAAGTGTCATTATTGTCCAAAAAAAACTGAAAATAAAGGGGATTAAAAATTGAATGATGCCGTTAGCAAAAGTATTGAGATTTATTTAATTGCAAATTGATATTAATAGCATATTAATTTTTCAAAAATTCAAAAAAAATGATATTTTTAAAATTTAATAATTATAAATACATAAAATAGTTACAAAATACAAAAAATATATTTTCCTAATTCATATGGTTTTCATCAAAAAGAACTTATGGTAGAAGAGTATTAATACTCTATTGTGCTGAAGCACTACTTAAGTAAATCAAATCGAAAATCCTACCCTTCGTTGAGAAGGATAGGTTTGCTTGATGGGTTTAAAAACAGCCATAGATCCTGTTGTGAAAATTTTAGTGAAGCCTCATCTGTATCCTCTGCTGGCATAGAAATGTCATTTTCATAACATCAGTGCTGATTTTGATAGGCAAAAAATAGGCAGTTGCAAACTAACCGCCAAACTCAGCGATCGCTAATTTTGAGGCATGACTCAGAAAATATAAAAAATTATTACATTTCCCTAGATTGGCTAAATCCTCCTTCACTTCGAGAGAGTATGCGATCGCCATCAATCTCCAACTCCCAAACTAACCATGATTCAACTCAAAACCCAACTCACCCTTGAAGAATTCCTCGCACTTCCCGAAGGAGACATCATCTACGAACTAATTGACGGAGAAGCTGTTGCGAAATTCAAAAACGATGAAATGTCACCAAAATTTTTTCATAGTTCTATAACAGGTGCGTTATTTATACTATTGTCTGCATGGGCACAAGGAAAGGGACGGGTTGTAATTGAATGGGCAATTAAACTAACACGAAATCAACAAGATTGGGTTCCTGTACCAGATTTAACTTATATTTCTTATAACCGTCTTGCTGCTGATTGGTTGCGAGATGAGGCTTGTCCTGTTGCACCCGAACTAGTTATTGAAATTATCTCACCTGGTCAAAGTTTCGGTGAAATGACAGAAAAAGCAACAGATTATCTGAAAGCTAAAGTTCAACGGGTTTGGATTATTGACACTAAAGCAAAAACTATTACTATTTTTTATCCCGATGCTCTTCCCCAAACTAAGCGTGGTACTGATAGTTTAGAAGATTCCTTATTTGAAAATCTACAAATTACACCTCAACAAATCTTCCAACAAGCAAAAATTCCCTAAATTTAGAGATTATTTATCAGGTCTAATAGACCACTTGTATCATGCCCGACTAATTGCTTACGATATAAAGCTGGGATATTGAGAATTCAGCATGGTGAAAAAATAACCAATTATCACCAATTATCCATTACCCTTACGGGTTCGCGCTTACGCTCATGGGGAAAACCCCCCTTGGGGCGCGCTGGTTCACCAATTACCAACCCCAACGGATAATATAAGTCCTCAAGCGGACATGTACAAATTAGCTTTGCGACAACTCTTTTTCTAATTCATCCAAAGATTGCCACCCAGGATGCCATTGAGAACGATCTTGTAATAGCTTGGCATTCAGCCAAAAACGAACATTGGGGTCACAAGAAGCAACCATTTCAGCATATACCCACTTACCTTGATTTTTACGGTTGACAACTTCAAAATGTCGCCAACCATCTACTTTTTTTTGTGCAGTCCACTTAGAACCAACTAAATAAGGAAACTTTTGTTTTTTGGTCATCTTTGAGTGTTAGTGGTTAGTGGTTAGTAGTTAGTAGTCAGTTGCATTAAATCATAGCGAAATTCCTCTATCCGAACTCTGCGTCCCTTTGCGTTTTCCTTTGCGCCCCCACCGAAGCTTTGATCGGAGGAAACCTCCGCTCAAACTTCTCTCTGCGTTTCAAAACACTACAAATTCACGCAAAACACTACTAAACAAAAAACTTATTCAATTTTCAAATTAAAAGGCAAACGAGCATACATACCCTGCGGATCATTCATCTTTTGCAGAGTCGCAATTTCTGCTTTTAGTTTTTTTAATTCACCTGTTAATGGATCTGGTAATTGCAGTTTTTGTTCATCCAAATTCAATGCAGCTTTTGTTTGTTCTGGAACTTTTCCCAAAATACGTTCTTCCAAAGTGCCATATTGGGGATACTCTTGTAATTCCCAGTTATTGCCGAGTTTTGCTTGTTTAGCAGCGTATTCAATAGCAGTATCCAAACCGCCAATTTCATCGACTAAACCAATGTTTTTTGCTGCGGTACCTGACCAAACACGACCTTGGGCAATTTCTGCTACCTTTGTTTCTGGAATATTGCGACCTTGGGCAACTTTACCAAGAAATATATTATAGATTTTGTTGACACTGCGCTGGTAAATTGCCAATTCTTCAGGAGTTTTAGGACGAGAAATAGTTTGACTATCAGCATAGCGTCCAGTTTTAACTGTATCCCAAGTGATGCCGTTATTGTTGGCTAGTTCTTGAGCATTAAATAGCAGTCCAAACACACCTATTGAACCCGTGATTGTATTTGGTTCAGCAAAAATACGGTTAGAGTCGCTAGCAATCCAATAGCCACCAGAAGCAGCAACATCACCCATCGATACAACAACTGGTTTTTTCTCGCGAGTTAAGCGTACTTCCCGTTGCATCACTTCTGCTGCTGTTGCACTACCACCAGGACTATTGATCCTCAAAACGATCGCTTTGACGTCCTCCTCTTGTCGTAGCTTGCGGAAAATTCTAGCAAAGCTATCACCGCCTATTTCCCCATCGCTACCTTGACCATCAACAATTTCTCCCTCAGCATAAACTACAGCAATTTTGTTTTTAGAATTGCGTCCTGTACCTAAAGATTTACCAGGGACTTGTGCGTATTCACTTAGGGAAATTTGCCGGAAGGTTCTGTCATCTTTGTCGCTATCTGTCAACTGTTTGAGATCAGCAACCACTTGATCAAAATAGCCAAGTTTATCCACCAAACCATTGCTTTTAGCTTGTTCTGCCTGTAAAAAGGCTTGGTTATCTGCGATCGCCTGTAATTTTCCGGGAGTAATTTTACGGCTATATCCAACTGCATTACGCCACTCTGTCCAGACATCATCCAATAATTTCTGAGTTTGTTGGCGGTTCTCTGGACTTAGCTTATTAAGTACAAACGGTTCAACTGCTCCCTTGAACTTTCCTACCCGCACGACTTGTACACCAATACCATACTTTTGCAACGCGCCTGCCAAAAACATCGGTTGAGAACTCAAGCCATTGATTTCCATTGCCCCCAACGGGTTCAACACAATTGTATCCGCTACTGAACTTAAATAATATTCCCGTTCTCCCCAGTCCATGCCGTAGGCTATAACCTTCTTACCAGCAGCACGAAACTTTGCTAATGCTTGGCGAATTTCTTTAAAGGTAGCAAAGCCTGCTGTGTTGTCACTTCCAGAAATACGAGTCGCATCTAAATAGATCCCAACAATACGCTGATCACGCCGTGCTTTTTCGATCGCATCCAGAATACTGCGGAGACTCATTTGTTTTTGTTCTTCACCGGATAATACTTGTTGGAGTAGTTGACTAGAACTTGGTTCTCCATCGGTGATTTTCATTGATAAGTCAAAAACTACCATTGATTTATCTTTGACTACTGGCCCTGGATTTTGAGATGCAGCAAACAACAGCAACAACAATCCTGTAGTTCCTAAACCAAAAAAAATAAATAATCCCAGGATACTTCCAACTAAACTAGCAAAAGTTTGTTTAATAAAATTCTGCATATTGTCTTTACTTAGTCATTGGTCATTAGTCATTGGTCATTAGTCATTGGTCATTAGTCATTGGTCATTAGTCATTGGTCATTAGTCATTGGTCATTAGTTATTGGAGATGATTAAAAAACAATCAACAATCAACAACCAACAATCAACAACCAACAATCAACTATCAACAACCAACAACCAACTATCAATATTCATAACTAATGACTTTATTTTTTTAGTTTGATATTTACACCCACTACCCCACACCTATCACCTAAGCTAACAAATATAGATGAGTTTATGCTTATTTTATATGCTCTAAACTTCCTGAACACTGTAGTTGCTTGATAGTAGCGTTACCAGTACAGAATAGCACTGTAGTTATTTCAGCAATTAATACTTCGCCTAAGTCGTAGACAGCAGCTTCTGAGGAAGCAGCAGCTTGCAAAAATGGCATTGCTAAACCAGCTATATCTGCTCCCAGTGCCAAAGCTTTCGCCACATCCAGTCCATGACGTAATCCGCCAGAAGCAATGAGAGGTACTGTTGGTGCAACTGCACGAATGTTGGTTATGCACTCCGCCGTTGGTAAACCCCAATCTGCAAAGGTTCGACCCAAACGCCGTTGTAAGGGATTTTCGGCTCTTTCACTTTCTACTTTTGCCCAAGAAGTGCCACCTGCACCAGCTACATCAATCGCCTTTACGCCTGCTGCAATCAGCTTCTGTGCCATTGTTGCTGAAATACCATTGCCTACTTCTTTAGCAATAACAGGGACTTTGATCTGTGAGCATAATTTAGATATTTTGTCAAGCAATCCCCTAAAATTCTTATCACCTCGAGGTTGAATGCACTCTTGCAATGGGTTGAGATGCAAAATCAAGGCATCAGCTTCCAAAATATCAACAACTCGCAGACATTCATCTAAGCCGTAATCATAGTTGAGTTGCACAGCACCGAGATTGGCAAACAGGAGAACATCTGGGGCATATTTGCGCACAGCAAAGGTATCAGCCACAGAAGGTTTTTCTACAGCTATACGTTGAGAACCGACACCCATAGCAAATTTATAGTGTTGGGCGACTTCCGCTAGACGACGGTTAATCATCCCCGCTTCTGAGGTTCCTCCAGTCATGGAAGAAATTAATAATGGTGCGCCTAACTGCTTTCCTAAAAAAGTAGTGCTGAGATCAATGTCATTGTGATCAAGTTCCGGCAAACAACAATGGCTAAAACGATAGTTTTCTAATCCATCAGTAGTTTGTTGGAATTGCACATCTTCTTCTAGGCAAATGCGGATGTGATCGGCTTTACGAATTTGGGTAGCGGCGGATGGGCTGATGGGCGTGTTCACGAGTAGGTAATTTTCGAGGATGAGGATATTGTAATTTCTATTGTGTCAAGAAATAGGGGTGTGAGGAGATAAGAGTGTAGGGGAAAGACAAAGCGAATAAATTTGCCAGTAAATAGAAGAATTTTTGTGTAATCAGAGATTTTACAGTAGTAGTAATCATTAAACTTTCTCATGTTCAACTTGACGCAAAGTGAATGCTGTTGACAATTTCCACTACACATCAGCCTGCGACAGAGTTAGGCTACCTACTACATAAACACCCAGATCGTTGCCAGTCCTTTGCTCTGGCCTTTGGACAGGCACATGTATTCTATCCAGAAGCAGACACCCAGCGTTGTACTGCGGCGCTGTTGTTGGAAATTGACCCCGTGAGATTGGTGCGGGGACATAGTTCAACTATCAAGCAATACGTAAGCGATCGCCCTTACGTTGCTTCTTCGTTTTTAAGTGTAGCGATCGCTCAAGTCTTCAATACAGCCCTTGCTGGTCGTTGCCAACAGAAGCAGGAACTAGCACAAACTCCTATCCCCTTAGTTGCAAGATTACCTGTTTTACCCTGCCGGGGTGGTGAAGTATTTTTACGGCAATTATTTGAACCTTTAGGCTACTCTGTTAGCGCCATAGGTCATCCCCTTGATGAAAAATTTCCGGAATGGGGGCAAAGCCAATATTATACAGTTGAGCTACAACACACCCTCACTCTTAGCGAATTTCTCAATCATCTCTACGTACTTATACCAGTACTTGATGATGATAAACACTACTGGGTCGGAGATGAAGAAGTCGAAAAGCTACTGCGTCATGGTGAAGGTTGGCTGCATACCCATCCGGCGCGAGAACAAATTACCAGACGCTACCTCAAACGCCAACACTATCTAACTCGTGCGGCTTTAGCCCAATTGACCCAGGAAGAAATTCTTGATCCAGACCAGGCACAAGAAAGACACACTCAAGAAGAAGCAGCCGTCGAAAAGCCACTTAGCCTCAACCAACAAAGAATGAATGCTGTAGTTGCTGCCCTCAAGAATCATGGCGCAAAACGGGTGATTGATTTGGGGTGTGGTCAAGGCAATTTACTAAAAATACTGATCCAAGATAGCTTTTTTGAGCAAGTTACGGGTGTTGATGTTTCCTATCGTTCCTTAGAGGTCGCTAAAGAAAGGCTAGACCGTCTGTGCTTACCCCGTAACCAATGGAACCGTTTGCAACTGATTCAAGGCGCACTCACTTACCAAGATAAACGTTTCAATAGATACGATGCAGCTACAGTCATTGAGGTAATCGAACATCTAGATTTGGCTCGTTTAGAAGCATTTGAGCGGGTTTTGTTCGAGTTTGCTAAACCAAGACTTGTAATTTTAACTACACCAAATATTGAGTACAACATTAAATTTGAGAGACTACCTGCTGGGAAACTACGCCACAAAGATCACCGTTTTGAATGGACACGAACAGAGTTTCAAACTTGGGCAAAGGGTATTACACAACGCTTTGGTTATAGCGTGGAATTTCAACCGGTAGGAGAAGAAGATGCAGAACTCGGTTCTCCAACCCAGATGGCAATATTCAAGCAATACGCAAAATGAAGAAGGCAGGAGGCAGAGGGCAGGAGGCAGAGGGCAGAGGGCAGGAGGCAGAGGGCAGAGGGCAGGAGGCAGGAGGCAGAGGGCAGAGGGCAGGAGGCAGGAGGCAGAGGGCAGAGGGCAGAGGGCAGAGGGCAGGAGGCAGAGGGCAGGAGGCAGAGGGCAGGAGGCAGAGGGCAGGAGGCAGAGGGCAGGAGGCAGGAGGCAATTAGGGGGGATTGGGATATCCTCTAATTGAATGAAGACCACGCTCATCGTAGATAAGCGTAGGAGTCACCCAACCCAGTTTGTGGGGGCTGTTGGGCATTACCTTAAAACTTAAAACTTTTCTTCCCTTCTGCCGTCTGCCGTCTGCCTTCTGCCTTGTCCGAAGGGCAGATAAAAATTAAGCAGATAACCTGCATAAATTGGTTTACTTGCACCCATATCAAATCTGGAAGAGTAGTTTTCAAAAAACTAACTGTCTTAGAAACCTCCAGGATTATAACTCTTGCATGAATTCTCAAAACCCCCCTCAATCCGCCCGTGAACGAGGGGAAGATTTATACCGTTTCACTATAAGTCTGATACATTGGGCGACCAAGAAGGAACAAAAGGAAGACAAGGGAGAAGATTTGTATCAATAAATTTGTGAAATGGTATTAATTCCCTCTGTGTGAATGAGGAGGGTTAGGGTGGGGTAAAAAATCTTTGTGCAAGAGGTCTATTAAAGGGAATGAGGAACAGAGAGTGGAACAGTGGAGAAAAACCACCAACCACTGTAGGGCGCACAGCTAGCTAGCTGTGCGCCCTACTAACGATAAATAACCAACACGAACTATGAAACTAACTATTCCCGAACTTTCTTTAGTTGTTCTCATCGGTGCTTCTGGCGCTGGTAAATCGACCTTTGCACGCAGACTTTTTCAACCTTTTGAAGTGTTATCCTCAGATTTCTGTCGGGGATTGGTATCAGATGATGAGAATAATCAATTTGCAACCAAAGATGCTTTTGATGTCCTGCACTTTATCACTACTAAACGACTCGCAGCAGGAAAACTGACCGTTATTGATGCGACTAATGTCCAACCAGAAGACCGAAAAATTTTTGTTCAGTTAGCACGAAAATACCATTTTTTCCCAGTAGCGATCGCTCTCAATCTACCAGAAGAAGTATGTCACCAACGTAATCAACAACGCCCAAACCGTCAGTTTGGTTCTCATGTAGTCCGGCGTCAAATCCAAATGTTACGACGTTCGTTGCGGGGACTAGAACGAGAAGGCTTTCGCTACGTATATATTCTTAATTCAGTAGCAGAAATTGATACCGTAAAAATTGAACGTCAACCCCTATGGAACAATCGCAAGTATGAACACGGGCCCTTTGACATCATCGGTGACATCCACGGCTGTTGTGATGAACTAGAAGCCCTGTTGGAAAAATTAGGGTATGTCAAAGGAGGACGACTTGGGGGACAAGGAGGAGAAATTGCTTCCTCATCTTCCCCCACTCCCCCCACTCCTCGCACCTCCCCATTGCCCCCCAACCCCACAAAGTGGGAACCCCTAGCCCCCCACCTCCCCACCCCCACCCTCTGGGATGCTCCCACCTACTACCATCCCCAAGGGCGTAAAGCTGTTTTTCTGGGTGATTTAGTAGACCGAGGACCACGTATTCTCGATACGGTTAAATTGGTACGAAATATGGTGGTAGCAGGGACAGCTATATGCGTTCCTGGTAATCATGAAAACAAATTTTTGCGGAAATTACGGGGTAAGAATGTCAAGGTAAATCATGGTTTAGAGAAAACTTTGGCGGAGATAGAAGCTTTGCCAGCAGAATGGCGTGAAAACCATACTAAAGAATTGAAAGAATTTTTAGATACTTTGGTGAGCCATTATGTTCTTGATGATGGTCGGTTAGTGGTTGCTCATGCTGGGATGAAGGAAGAATATCAAGGACGAGGCTCAGCTCAGGTGCGAGAATTTGCTTTATATGGTGAAACAACAGGAGAAATCGACGAGTTTGGCTTACCCATCCGTTACAACTGGGCAGCAGAATACCGGGGTCAAGCAATGGTCGTCTATGGACACACGCCTGTACTTTCCGCAGAATGGCTCAACAATACTATTAACATTGACACAGGTTGTGTTTTTGGAGGCAAACTCACAGCCTTGCGCTATCCAGAAAAGGAATTAGTGAGTGTTCCTGCTGCCCATGCTTACAGCCAACCTGCCAAACCCATTGACAAGGTTGTGACAGAAGCAATGACATTCCAGCAGCAACTGGATGATGTGTTAAATATTGATGATGTGCTGGGTAACCGCATTATTAATACCCGCCTAGTACCTAATATAAAAATTCGAGAAGAAAATGCGATCGCAGCTTTAGAGGTAATCAGCCGTTTTGCAGCCAATCCCAAATGGTTGATTTATCTACCACCCACCATGTCTCCAGTAGAAACATCCCAACAACTGGGATATTTGGAACACCCCGAACAGGCCTTTGCTTATTATCGTCACCGGGGAATTACACAAGTCATCTGTGAGGAAAAGCACATGGATTCCCGAGCAGTGGTGATTGTGTGCCGGGATGAAACAGCAGCTAAAAAGCGCTTTGGCATTGTGAATGAGGGTATTGGTATTTGCTACACCCGCACAGGCAGAAGATTTTTTGATCACTCTACTCTCGAAACAGAACTGTTAGATAGGTTAAATACCTGCCTTACCAATAGTGGCTTCTGGGAAAATTTTCATACTGACTGGGTATGTCTAGACTGTGAACTGATGCCTTTGTCAGCTAAAGCTCAAGGACTATTACGAGAACAATATGCTCCCGTTGGTGTAGCATCACGCCTAGCGCTGGGTGAGGCTGTAACCTTGCTGGAGAGGGCACAACAACGTGGGATAGATGTAACTGTGCAATTGAGCAATTATCAACAAAAAGCCGAGATGACTGAAAAGTATGTCACAGCTTACCGTCGCTACTGCTGGCCAGTTGAGCATATTTCTGACTATAAACTTGCACCTTTTCACATCTTGGCAACAGAAACAGCCGTCCACACTGACAAAGACCATCAATGGCACATGCAGGAAGTAGCAAAAATTGCTCTGCATGACCCCGACTTACTTTTACCAACAGCATATAAGGTAATAGATTTAACAGACCCAAGCAGTGAAGCAGAAGGTGTACATTGGTGGGAAGAATTAACAGCTATGGGAGGTGAAGGTATAGTTGTGAAACCAATGCAATTTATTGTCAAAAGCAGTCGAGGAATTATTCAACCTGCGGTGAAATGTCGCGGACAAGAGTATTTGCGAATGATTTATGGTTTAGAGTACTCAGCACCTGAAAACATGCAACGTTTACGTCAACGAGGATTAACACTCAAGTGTTCCTTGGCAAAGCGGGAATTTGCGTTGGGTGTGGAAGCATTGGAACGCTTCATTACTCATGCACCTCTACGCCGTGTCCATGAATGTATTGTGGGAATTTTGGCATTAGAGAGTGAACCTGTAGATCCGAGGTTGTGAGGGAGAAGATGGGGAGATAGGGAGATGGGGTGATGGG
Organism: Fischerella muscicola PCC 7414; assembly: GCF_000317205.1. GTDB lineage: Bacteria > Cyanobacteriota > Cyanobacteriia > Cyanobacteriales > Nostocaceae > Fischerella > Fischerella muscicola. Next base: position 70,183 of record NZ_AJLK01000086.1, read on the forward strand.
GAGGTGGGGAGGCTGGGGAGGTGGGGAGATGGGGAGATGGGGAAGTTCTGACCACTAGCCACTAACCACTAACTACTAACCACTAACCACTAACTACTAACCACTAGCCACTAACCACTAACTACTAACCACTAACCACTAACCACCAACCACTAACCACTAACCACTAACCACTAACCACTAACCACTAACCACTAACCACCAACCACTAACCACTAACTAAATTAATCTGGAGAATTATTACCAAGATACTTAGCTCTTAATTCCTCTAACTCCTCGTCGATTTTACTGTGAGGAGTTGGTTGATTTGTCGACTGTTGGGGCGATCCCATTGCTTTGTTATTTGCAGATTTATTACCACCTAGAAAAGTAGTCCTTATTTCCTCTAATTCTTTTTCGATGGGATTATGACTGGGAGTGGGTGTAGAAGTAGGGGTTTGTGGAGGTGAGGTAACAACTGGTTTGCTGGGTATGGTGAGGGTAGTAGCAACAGACGACTTTTTATTTAAGTCTGTGAGAACTTCATCAGTGGTTTGGTAACGCCGGGCGGGAATGCTTTGGAGCATTTTGTCTAAAATAGAGTTTAACTCTTCGCTGACTGGACTTTTGACGTAGTGTTGCCAAATCCAAGTATCGTTATTGATATCGTACAAATCGAAAGGCGATCGCTCGGTTAATAAGCGCACACAGGTAGCACCCAAGCTGTAAATATCACTGGCAAATATCGCTTGTCCCCGTATTTGTTCTGGCGCCACATATTCTGGACTACCAATACTTGTACCAGTGCGGTTAAGGGCTGTGTGAGTAACAAATTTAGAAGCACCAAAATCTACCAGAACTAAATCCCTCTGCTGTTGATTTTCTTCCCCTCCTAAGGGAAATCGGCGACGAATAATATTTTCTGGCTTAATATCTCGATGAATCACTTGTCTGCTATGACAAAATTGCAAAACAGACAATAAATTATTGAGTAGTTGCCGAATTTGCGTTTCGTTAAAAGCCCCTTTGACTGCCAATTCTTCTGCCAGATTTTGCCCATCAATATATTCTTGGACAAGATATTGTCTGTCATCTTGGGTAAAATATGCTAGCAGTTCTGGAATTTGCGGATGTTTCCCTAACTCATCCAGCCGCATTGCTTCCTGATTAAATAACTCTACTGCTTTTTGTACACTACTAGTGCCCTGGGCTTGGGGATAAAATTGCTTAATCACACAACGCGGTTTAGAGGGTTTATCCTCATCCACTGCTAGAAAAGTTCTGCCAAAACCGCCTTGTCCTATGGGTTTAATGGCGCGGTAACGTTCTTTGAGAAGTAGCTTAGCACCACAAGCTTGGCAAAACTTGCCATTATTCGTGTTTTGGGGTTGTGGACAGCTGGGGTTAAGGCAATAGCTCATACTGAGAACTGGGGGACACCTGTCTCTATTTTGCCCTGGTCTAGTCAAATAGTGGTTAGAAATAGGGCTGCTAAAATCGCTAAAAAGTTTAATTTAATGAACCGCCAAGATGCCAAGTAAGCCAAGGATTTGTAGAGTGTACGTCATTCCTAGTCATTACGGTAATTTCCCCAAAGGTACCACCGATGAGTTCTTGAATCTTCATCGCGTAGACTGGGTTGGGTTTTTCGGGCGGTTTAAAGTACTGTAGCTTCTTAGTGTGGTAAAACATTATTATTCCTTCGTGAATGAAATAGGGGTTGACACAAATTTCCGATGTTTCTGGTTTCGTCTGAATACTTGTGTTGCCCCTGTTCAATAGGAAACCGACTATATGCTTTCTTTACATCATCCTATGGTGGAATAAAAAGAATACTCATTTTTATAGGTGTATTTCTTAATTCATCCTCCTATCGTCTCTAAAAATGTAGAAGGCTGGAGCCAAGTAAGAGTAGAAGGAGTGTAAAAATTAAAGATGGGCATTTTACCACGATAAATAATACTGATAATGTATAATACCTATATTATTTTGTAGGACGTAGTATGTTATATATTGAGTTTAAATTAAAGCGTCCGTATAATCTCTGAAAAATAGTGTTATAAAACAACAACACTTTATACTATCTACCGGCCAAGAAATCCGGAAACAGGGAGCATTTACCGAAAATGTAAATATAAATAGTGACTTAGTGAACAGCTCATGGCCCACCACATGATCGGTAAAGTACTACAAGGACAGTATCAAATCGTCCAAAGTTTAGGTGCTGGTGTGTTTGGACAAACATACATTGCAATCAATGTTGAGCAACCAAATCACCCAAAATGTGTAATTAAACAACTCAAGGTTTCTAGCTCCCAACCTGCCTATTTACAATCACTGAGGTTACACTTTCTCACAGAGACTGAAACTCTGAGATATTTAGGACACCATGATCAAATTCCGCAACTGATTGCTTGTTTTGAAGAAAACGAGCGTTTTTACTTAGTACAAGAGTTTATTGAGGGACATGCACTCACAACAGAATTGCCCATTAATCAACGTGCGGGTTATCTTTGGACTGAAAGCGAAATTATTCAATTTTTACAAGATGTTTTAGGTATTCTAAATTTTGTTCACTCTCAAGGAGTAATTCACTGCGACGTTAAGCCAGAAAATTTAATTAGACGTACGTGTGATGGAAGATTAGTTCTAATCGATTTTGGTTCTATTCAACCAATTAATTTTGGCATAGATACGGTATTGCCAATTTATAGAGTTCCTGTCACTTCATTGGGTTATATTCCTCCAGAACAATTTATCGATCAAACACAGCCAAACAGTGATATTTATGCTGTGGGTATGATTGCGATCCAGGCTTTAACTGGTTTATCTCCATTGCAATTAAAAATTGATCCTCACAGCAATGAATTTATTTGGCGTTCTCATCATACTCCAGTCAGTGATTATCTTGCTGCAATCCTCAGCCAGATGATCCGTTATAACTACAAAGATCGTTTCCAGTCAGCGGCTGAAATATTGCGGGCGCTTGAGCAAATGTCTGTTGAATATTCGCAACCGCAAACGATGCAGTTGCAGTCTACTGTATTACTAGATTCTACAGACGAAGGAGATCATTTTGCTCGCCGCGATGCTTCTGTTAAATCACCTCCTTTGCTGACAGGAATGCGAGTGGGACTGGTGGCTAATTCTGTGGTGGTGGGATTTGGGGTCTATTCTTTGATGAATTCTCCAGCCTATTCTGAAACAGAAACTTTATATAAAGCAACAGAAGAATTTCAATCGGGAGATTTAGAAAAAGCGATCGCTCTTGCAAAATCTATTCCTGCAAACAGTAATGTTTATCCAGAGGCACAAACTACGATTGAAGAATGGCAACACCAATGGCAACTTGCTACTGAACAATTTTTATTAGCTAAAAAAGCATTAGACGAGGAACAATGGTCAGAGGCCATACATGCTGCTTCTCAAGTACCCGATATTTTATATTGGCAGTCAAAAACAGATCAAATCGTTGAGCAAGCCAAAGCCAAAATCGAAACACAAACAAATAATTTATTAGCTAGAGCTTATGAAAAAGCTGCTGTTAAAGATTTCAGTACTGCTTTAAATTATCTACAACAAGTTCCTAAAGAAACTTCTGCAACTGATTTAGTAAAACAAAAATTAACTGAGTATCACCAAAAACAACAAATTAGAGCTATCTTTTTGTTACAACAAGCCTATAACAAAGCAGAAAGAGGTGAGTTTGAGACGGCTGTCAAATTCCTCCAGCAAGTCCCTCAAAATTCTTCTGTATATGCAACTGCTAAAGCGAAATTGGAAGAATATGCACAAAAGCAACGTTTGCAAGCACAGAATCAAAAGGTAGCTCCCTCTAAATTCCTAGCTGCAATATCAAAAGAAACATCAATGCGGGAATCTTTTGACCCCAGCACCTTTCTACAAGAGGTGAATATTGTACCAAATGCAACACCTTTATAACTACTGAATAACTAAATTTTTGTCTTATATCATGTTCGCTTGAATACTTATACTGTCGCGTAGGCTGGTAATACGTAATTGGTAATAGGTGAGCTATTACAATTGTCCAATTAAAATGAGGACACAGGCATATGTGTCCTCAATAATTTTATTAACGGGCAAAAATTAGCTAAATTGCCCATACTTAGGAACTTTTTTAAACGGTAAAATTGCAAGTTTAAATTGAGCTTGGCAGGCGTAAATTAAAGGCGATCGCATCTAGATATGGTTCAAAAACAGCGAAATTTTCTAATTTATCGAACTTACCTGTTTGGGAAACCGGATCAAAAGCAGTAGCCATCACGTAAAGCGCTTTGCCATCAAAAGTAACATAACCTACATGTTGTTCTTGCACTCCACCTTGACGCTTTAAACCGACAAAACCATAACGCAGTCCTGGAAGTTTACCTACCTGTACTTTTTGAGATGGATAGCTAGAAAAAGTGATGCGATCGCCATAACTCCTTTGACGATCTTTCTCTAATCCAGCGTAGTGTTCATTCACCCAAGCATTAAGTGCTGATAATAGCTGAGTTTGGTGCTGGGGATTTTGGTAATCTATTTTTTTGCTGGGATCTATACCAGCTTGAGTGAGCATCTTTTGAAAATTCGGCTGTTTTTCCAGTGGGTAAATCAGCATCTCTACCGTACCAACATGTTCTCCGTTTGCAGAGATACATAGTAGAGGTGCATTACCATCACAAGGTGCAACTTGCCAATCTTTGGGGCTAGCAGTTTTCTGGGCAAGATTTTTCCAAATATTGTTTCCATTAGGGCTAGAAGTCGTAGCCGCAGAAGTTTGCACCACTGGTGGAGAATCACTATTTTTAGAAGAGCCAGAACCAGTAACCTTGAATCCTAATGGTACTAAAATCAATAAAGCTATTACACCGATTATTAGATGATAAAGTCGCAGCATTTTGACACAAGGAATATAACAATAGTTACAAAATAAAATTAACAATAAAATATTGAGATCGGTAAGGGAGAATCAAAAAAAGCTAACTAAATACTAAAGAGTAAAATGTACAGAGATTAAATAAACACAATATAAGAAAGTTTGTAGCGAGGACTGTAGCCATAACTACAAACTTTCTAAAGGGCTGAAACCCCTGCTATAAAACAAAAATCACGAATTGCATAGAATTTTACTTCATATACAAAAGAGCGTTGGGGAAAATAGCGAATTGAGTTTGATTTGTATAATTATTTGTCCAATAATATCTCTTAAAGTCTAAAATTTCCTAATTTAGCGTAGACGTGTACGATTTGGGGTGAAGTGTATATTTTTGTTTATTATAAAGTGAGATCCCCGACTTCTTCCGAGAAGTCGGGGATCTGGACACCGCAAATTTTCACAACTCAAATAGTATTGCTATATTTACATCTTTATACACTGACTATAGTGCGTTACGTTAGCGCCAACATACATAACGTATCTTCATCAGTGCTAATTTTCTCAAAATGATAAGATATCTCCTCATAATAACTAACTCATCTGTTGCTGTAATTTGTCATGCTCTTGTTGCTCAATCTCAAAGTTCTTCCCATCAATCATGTTGACTTGATATTTGGCATCATGTCCGCCAAATATTCCTAAAAAACCAGGCTCTTCTTTTTCTATTTCTACTATTTCAGAAATTGAATCAGGATTAATTTCAACGCTATGACCATCTGTTGTTTCTACTTTGATTGTTTTCATAGTATTACACCCCTATATTGGCACACAGGAATTAGAAATTTATTCCTAGTTTTATGCTAACTCATGTATAATTTGGCAGATAAAATCAGCAGAGTATATTTACAATTAGGATATTAATCAATCTAATATCAATTCAATAAATATTTATTTTAGACTAAGCATACGAAGTGCGGGGTACTTCATCAACCTGAAACAATCCTGGCAAATCTCTAATACTCGACCACATAAGTTTTGACTCTTTGCGAGGGGTCAGATCTCCGACTTTTTAAAAAAGTCGGGGATCTGGCCAACCTATCAAAATCAATTTGGTGAACTACTAATGGCTTTTGCTAGCTTGTGCGATCGCTAAGCATAATTGGTGTAGGTGCGTTACGCTGTTGCTAACATAGCTATCGAATCAAAAATACAGTACAAAGAGTAAAATAAATGGTACGACCGCGCAAAGTATTTGCTCAGCATTGGCTCAAAAGTGAAAAGGCACTTGCAGAAATTATTCAAGCCGCAAAATTAAAACAGGGCGATCGTATCTTAGAAATAGGCCCTGGTACTGGTATTTTGACTCGCCGTGTATTACCCTTAGTACAATCTTTAGTTGCAGTCGAAATTGACCGCGACTTGTGCGAACATTTAGCTAAAGAATTGGGTAAGCGCGAAAATTTCTTGCTTCTACAAGGAGATTTTTTAGAGTTGGATGTACCATCTTTACTAGAAGGGTACCCAGCTTTCCAAAACACCAATAAAGTTGTTGCTAATATTCCCTACAATATCACCGGGCCGATTATCGAAAAACTCCTGGGTACAATTGCTAGCCCCAATCCAGAACCGTATGATTTAATTGTGCTGTTGGTACAAAAAGAAGTAGCAGAAAGACTTATAGCAAAACCAGGTTCAAGAGCATGTGGGGCGTTGACAGTGCGGGTACAATATTTAGCCGAGTGTGAATTAATTAGTATTGTGCCAGCAAAAGCATTTTACCCACCACCGAAGGTAGACTCGGCGGTAGTGCGATTGATACCCCGAAAAATAGAACCCGCAGCCCAAGATCCTCGTAAACTAGAGACTTTGGTAAAATCGGGTTTTGGAGCAAAGCGTAAAATGTTACGAAATAATTTGCAATCTGTAGTAGAACGCGATCGCTTGAGCCAAGTACTGGAACAATTAGAAGTAAATCCTCAAGCTCGTGCTGAAGAACTTAGCATCGGGCAATGGGTTGCCTTAAGTAATCAATTAGAGGTTAATAGTTAGTGGTTAGTAGTTGGTTGTTCATTGTTGATTGTTGGTTGTTGATGGTTAGTAGTTAGTAGTTATGATTCTACTTCTCACACTCCACGCCAGTCGCTCTTTGTTGGAAACCAACAAGACCGCGCTGGCTCCCCCACTCCCCCTACTCTCCCCATTTCCCTGTCTCAAAAAATGCGTAGCTATACTCTCATTGCTCCTGCAAAAATCAACTTATATTTGGAAATCATAGGCGATCGCGCTGACGGTTATCACGAGTTAGCAATGATACTGCAAAGTATTAGCCTTGCTGACCAAATTGATCTCCGTGCAGCCAGTACACAAGCGATTCGCGTTCACTGCGACCATCCGCAAGTACTGACAGATAAAAGTAATTTAGCATACCGTGCTGCTGAACTCATGGCAGCAGAATTCCCCGATGCTTATGCTAAGTATGGTGGTGTAGATATCACGATTACCAAACGTATTCCTGTTGCTGCTGGGTTGGCTGGAGGTTCAACTAATGCAGCAGCTGTTTTGGTAGGTATAGACTTGTTGTGGAACTTAGGACTCACTCAATCGGAATTAGAAGAACTGGGAGCGATTTTAGGTTCTGATGTACCGTTTTGTGTGGCTGGTGGTACTGCGATCGCTACAGGTAGAGGTGAGCAACTTTCTACTCTGGCTGGTTTAAACAATATATATATAGTATTGGCAAAATACCGTAGTTTAGAAGTATCAACTGCTTGGGCTTATAAAACCTACCGCGCCTCATTTGGTAGTTCGTACATCAAAGATAAAGCAAGTTTGACAGCGCGTGCTGAGGCTGTGCATTCTGGAGGAATGGTGAAAGCGATTTTGCACCAAGATGTCAAAGAAATCGCCGAGAGATTGCACAATGATTTAGAAAAGGTAGTATTGCCAGCTTATCCGCAAGTTCTGCAACTACGTGAGATATTTGCTAGTCAGGAAAATGTTTTAGGTACAATGATGTCTGGATCTGGGCCAAGTGTGTTTGCACTGTGCGAGTCAAAGCAGCAAGCAGAAAAAGTTCAACAGGGTGTTAGGGAAGCAATACCTGATGAAGATTTAGAATTGTTTGTGGCTGAGTTTGTTACACACGGCATTAAGATAGCATCTTAACAGTTATCAGTTATCAGTCGGGTAATTTTTATGAGTGAACCAGAAGAGACTCAAACGCAAGCTAAAGCCACTCCCTTACGTAGTTTAATTGGCGCTGTGATTTCCGGGGCTTTGGCATTTGCTGCTTATTCTCTCATGAGTGCGATCGCTACTAGTTTTGCTGCCAAGCCGCTTCATTCTGATAATGTAATTGTGCTGAGAATTTCCTCTGCTGTGCGTACTTTAGTTTTGGGTATAGCTGCTTTGGGTTCTGGAGTATTTGCCATTGTTGCTATTGGTTTGGTAGCTTTGGCTATTCAGCTATTTTTCCAGCAACTAGCAAAGCGTGAGTCTTAAATTTTAAAAATCGAACACCGTGCAAGGCGATGAACACAGATTTACAATTCTCTTTAGCAAACACTCTGTGTTCCTCTGCATTTAAAAATACTATTACTGCTTGTTGTTTAGTTCAGGGTGATGCCAGACTGTTGCGACTCACCTCAATCACTTCTGTATACTCAAATTCATTGGGGCTTTGTTTAACAAGAGGATATTTTTCTCCTCCTAACTCTATATAATCTTGTTCGCAATCAGGTTTAGAAGAATAGTAAACCAAGATATATTCTCTACCAATTCTCTCGGCTATTTCTGCTTCTACCTCACCTCGCCATTGGGTTTTAGTTACTAACACAACTAATTGATTTGCTAATTTAGGAATTATCTTCGCAATCTGGCGGCGATTAATCACATCCAAACTACCAAAAGGTGAATCCATCACTATCGGTAAGGTGCTAGTATCTGGAACCATTAACATTTTTCTTTGACTCCACTCCCTTACCCTGTCGATAATTCCGCCAATAAAAGATAAACTGAGAATTTGATTTTCGCCAGTGGAAGCAGCGACTGGTGCTTCTGTACCTGCTGTCTTTTCCACTAGCATCAGTTCGTATTTGTCGCTGATTTTAGGAATGTAAGGCGTAAATGAGATTTCGCTGAATATTTCTTGGACTCGCTTTTCGAGTTGCAAGCGAAATTGTTGTTCTTGTCGTGCTTTGACTAAATTTAATCTATCAATTGCATCTTGGGTAGCAGCAATCCGGCGCTGTGCTAGGGCTTGACGTTCTTCGTTAAATTTTTGTCTAGTAATTTGTTTGCTTAAGCTTTCAATTTCGGTTTTGTAGTTGGCTATTTGCTGTTGATTTGCACCTTGCTCTAAGGTTAAGTCAGTAATTTTTTCTTCTATCTCATCCAAGCGTTTTTGTAAGTTGCGAATTTCTTCACTGGGGTCTTTTCGCAACCTTTCTTGGATGTTATCTAAATCTGCTTCAATTTGAGATATGCTTTGTCGTAGCTGATTAATTCCTGCTTGTTCTCGATCAACTTCTTCCCAAAATCCTGTTGCTTGTTTATCAATTTCATCAACTTGAGCATTCATCCGAATAGCAGTTTCTTCTACTATTGATGAGCCTGCTTTTTCTAACAAGCTTTTAATATTTGTGTGTGAATGGGTTCCTTCATGTAAGGGAGTACCACAAATGCAACGTTGAGAATCAAGTAAATTATGTATAAATTCCCGCGAGATTCCAGAGGTTAATTCACCTCGTTGCTTTAAATCTTCAATGATGTCTCGAAATTGAACTGTAGTTTCTGAAAGAAAGACTGTATAACCACATGTAGAAATCTTTTTTTTCAGTGCATTCCACTTTTTTTTTAGTTCTTCTTGATTTAAAGATTTTTGTGATTCTAAGTCCTGTCGTCTTTCTTGCAATTCTTTAGCAGCACTGAGTTCTCGTAAACGATTATTAGTTTCTTTTTTAATAGTTTGTTGATATTCTAATTCTTGCTTAATCTCTGTTTGCCGTTTGTTAATTCGCTCAATTTCTTGCTCAATTTTGGCTTGTTGTTTGAGAAGCTGTTTAGTTTCGGAATCACCAATAATTTTTAACTCATTTTCTAGCGTTTTTTTAGCTTCGCTCAAATGTTTAATAGAGCGATTAATTACCTCAACTCCCAGTAGAATTTTTGTAGCTTCGGCAATTTCAGCCTTTTTATCAGAACGGACAATATGTTCTATACGCTCTCCATCAAAGAAGAAATATTGATGTAAGCTGCTAGGTAATATTTGATTAATAATATCTTCTAAGTTTTGATTGGGTGGGACAAAATACCAAGAACCATCATCTCTGCCTACCCACATACTCAATTCTGTTTTACCGGGTTCCAAGTCACTTTCATTTTTGTAAACCCGGCAAGCACGTTTAATGCGGTAGCGTTTATTATCATGCTCCCAGACAATTTCTACCCAACATTCTACAGGTTGTCCAATTTTTACTTCAGCGATCGCACGCTTATTTACTAACTGTTCTACTGAGGCAAAAGCAGCACTAAATTTCTCATACAATACCCAAGTAAACGCGTTCAAAAAATTAGTTTTACCTGCGCCGTTATTACCATGAATTACTGTCGTGTTGCGAATATCTCCATGAGCAAATATGATTTCTGGGGTTTTTCCATAGAAGGAGCGAAAGTTACACAGCTTAATGGAAATGAGCTTCATCGCACAGCATCCTTCACAATCCTTAAAATATCATCATTGATATGGCTGTTACTTTTTTTATCTAACCTGCTTTTTTCTAATTGCCATACTTGTTCGATGATTTGCCGTACTTCTGGAGGAGCAGTTACTATTGGTTCTTGAACATCATCTATGTTGGGCTGATGATTCATTACTTGCTTATTTAGATAACAATGTAATTTTTTATATTTTAATCACGGATAAGATTGCGATCGCATCCGTAGAGGTACTGTCTCTTTTACATCATTGTTAGTGGTTGTTGGTTCGTAGTTAGTAGTTAGTAGTTGCTTGGTTATTTACTACTCCTCACACCCCACCCTTACCTTAAGCCGCGCAGGGCGCGTCTACACACTCCCACCTCCCTACCTCCCCATCACCCCATCACCCTATCACCCCATCTCCCCTGTCTCCCCATCTCTTCCTTCAAACATCCAACAACCCATATCGCTTTTGCAAATCAAGCAACTTTATTCTTGCTTCACCAGCATTGTCTGCTAAATCAGCAAATTCTACAAAGCGTCGCAATTCTTTTCTTAACAAATTGCGTTCCACTTCTAAAGTTTTTCTGTCTAAATCTGGTGGTAAAACAATCATGTCAAAAATTGTCGCCCTTTCTTTGCCTGGATGAGGACGCAAAACTCGCCCACGTCTCTGGATAAATTGCCGAGGATTACCAGAACTTGCCAAAATTACAGCTGTTTGAATTGCAGGGATATCTACACCTTCGTCTAAACAGCGAATTGCTACTAAACCTTGTAATTCACCATTTTCAAATTGGCGGCGTAAAATCTCTCTTTCTTCTAAAGAAGTCTGGGCAGTGTAGGTACTAATTCTGTAACCTAAGTCTACTCCTAATATTTTGGCAACTTCTTTAAGTTGGTGTAAATTAGAACGCTGTCCTACTTCTTGGGAACCATCAGCACAATAAAAAAGCGTGTGACTTGTTTCGCGACGAGTTGCCATTAATTCACGCAACGCTTTTAGTTTATTTGCTGCTGCACCAATTAACCTAGCTCTTTGCATCAATAATGGTTTTAAATCTTCAATATCTTCTAAATAATTTGATTCTCCAATTTCTTTTTCTTTGTATAGTAAAGCCTTGCCAATTTTTTGGGTAATTTTTGCATATGCATGGCTTTCTGCTTCAGTTAATTCAACTAAAATAGGATAATAAAGATAATGTACTAAAGCACCTTGATGAATAGCATCTTTTAAAGTAAACTCTGGTTGGAGAACCGAACCAAAATAATTAAAAATAGATTGAGTCCCAGTTTCGTCAAAATATCTTTCTGGTGTTGCAGATAAAGCTAAGCGCAAACCTACATGACGTGGCAAACTTTCTTCCAATTTGGGCGCGCCTAAATTATGGGCTTCATCACCAATAATGAAAGTTTTTTCGGGAAAATATTTCAGTTGAGATTGGAAACCTTCACTAATTAAGGTGGAGTTGGTGGTAATTACTGTGATGAATGGTTGTGAACCAGAATGTACGTTGTAGAGTTGACTAGACAGTTGACTCTGCCAACTGCGTAAATTCTCAAAAGCCAAAATGGGTTGCAAATTAAATTTTTCACATTCTCGTGCCCATTGAGTGACAAGATGACGGTAAGGACACACTACCAATAATGCTTGTAAGTGAATTTGTTTATATAACTCGCAAGCAACAGCAAGTGCAGTAATTGTTTTACCACTACCCGTTGCCATTTTGAGTGTACCTCTGCCGTTGTTGGCAAACCAGTTATTGATGGCTTGACGTTGATATTGCCGCAATTGCAAAGATACTGGCATTTGCGGACATCCTGGTAATGGTAGCTGAGTTTGATAATTACCCTTACTTTCACCAGCAAATGGTAATTTCAGGCGATAGTTTCCCGAAGGTTTACTAAGTGTGGTTGGAAAAGTGGGTATTGGGCGGACTTTTTGCTGCGTCAGATACATTGATGGAGGATCGGGGGTTGGGGATTAGGAGGTGGGGTGGTGGGGTGGTGGGGTGGTGGGGTGGTGGGGTGATGGGGTGAAATCTTTCTCCCAATCTCCCCACCATCAAGTTTTCCCTTTCCCCTTAACTGTAAATACGCCAGATACCAACAAGGGAACCTTGTACTTGTACCTGCACGGCTGGTACTTCGATAGGGTTGTATTTAGGATTGGCGGGTTTGAGAATAACGCAATCGCCGTTTCTGTAAAATCGTTTTAATGTCGTACCGTATCCGTCCACTCTAGCAGCGATAATTGTGCCATTTTTGAGTTGATCTGGTTCTGGTACTGGACGCAAAAAAACCAAATCTCCATCCACGATTGAATCTTCTATCATGCTGTCGCCTGCTACCCGCAAAGCATAGGTTTGGGGTGGTACAGGCATATTGGAAAAGTCGAAATGTTCGACAGCATCGGTGAAGGGTTCTATTAAACCACCAGCAGCAATTGTGCCTAAAATCGGTACACCTTGCTTTAATGGATGCAAAATTCTAATTGTTCTTGCTTTACCTTCACTCCATTCAATGTATCCTTTGGCGCGCAGATGTTCTAAACGACTTTGAATTGGTGCTGGCGATTTTAAATTCATCGCTTCCATCATCTGTCGAATAGAAGGAGAATGCTGGTGTTCTCGGATAAATTCTGCTAACCAATCGTAAAGTTCTCGTTGCGCTTCCGTTAGTCTTTCCATAAATTTGTAGGGAGGTAAAAATAAATGTTCCTTAGAACATTAGTACTACAAAAAACCCCCCTATGTCACAATTATGAATTATTAATTATGAATTATGAAATTAGGAGACAGTATTTTTACTCAAAATTTATTATTTAGTATTCATAATTCATCATTTATTCTTACTTTGCTCCTAAAATACTCGCAAGCAAAGCTTTTTGCACGTGCATACGATTTTCGGCTTGATCCCACACTCTTGATTGTGAACCTTCAATCACTGCATTAGTAATTTCTTCACCACGATGGGCTGGTAAACAGTGTAAAACGATCGCTTGTGGGTCGGCAAGGCTCAATAGCTGCTCGTTAATTTGGTAGGGTTGAAAAATGGGCAGACGGTCATCTGCTTCTGATTCTTGACCCATACTTGCCCAAACATCGGTGTAAAGTACATGGGCTCCTTTGGTTGCTGTTTCAGGATCGTTGGAGAGGATTACTTGAGTTTTATTATTAGCGATCGCTCGTGCTTTTTCAATAATTGTTGCATTTGGTTCAAATCCACTAGGTGTGGCAACTCTCACATTCATCCCTACCAAAGCACAACCTAGCATTAAAGAATTGGCGACATTATTACCGTCACCGACATAAGTCAAGGTTAGCCCAGATAAAGTGCCAAAACACTCTTGAATTGTTAATAAATCTGCTAAAACCTGACATGGATGTTCCAAATCAGTCAAAGCATTAATAACAGGAATTTTGGCATAATGGGCGAAAATATCTAATTCCTGCTGTGCAAAAGTGCGAATTGCTAAAATATCCAAATATCTATCCAAAACCCTAGCAGTATCTTGCACAGGTTCACCGCGACTCACTTGCGTCACATTTGGATTTAAATCTATTACCTGTCCACCCAATTGATACATCGCCATGGAAAAACTTACCCGTGTGCGAGTAGAAGCTTTGGAAAATAACAGTCCCAAAACTTTATTACATCGTAAATTTAACTGTTGAGATTTCAAATGGATTGCCATTTGCAGGAGTTCTTGAACCTCCTGGGAAGTGAGGTCTGCCAGACTTAATAAATCTCGTCCGCTCAACAATGCCATGCTTCTCGTTTGTAAAGAAAAACTACATATTTCCGGTTCTGCACACTGCCGTGCAAGAAGTAGCGCTCTAAAACTCTACCAAATATTTCTCTATCTAACCTAGTAGTCTGAGGCGGCTGTGATGGTTAGATTTGTTTATCAATTTCATCATTGAAAAGCACCACTATTTTCGGAAAATTTCATCGTTCTTTGGACATAAACTTGAGTAACCAAGCTAAGTCAATCATCATCCTACCCCCATAAAGTTGATAGTTGACAGTTAAATAGCTTATGGTATAATCAGAAATTAGTGCAATGCTTGAGGTCAATCACCTCATCCAAGCCATGCCAGCATAGCACAGTGGTAGTGCATCCGACTTGTAATCGGAAGGTCGTCGGTTCAAATCCGACTGCTGGCTTTAGGAAACATTTTGTGTCACCACTGGCTCAGAAACCACCGCTACACAAGCATTTACCAAGCTACACAAGCATTTACCAAAGGTAACAACGGGCCTAATTGCTCTTGTCCATTCACAGCTAAATCACTGTGACACAAGTAAACTCTTTGGGACACACGGGAGAGCAAATCTGCCAAAATCCTACGTAGGCGTTGTTCTTCAGCTAATTGTTCATCTTCTGCTGTCCAAGGTTCACCTAACCTCTCTCGCAGAAACAAAGGCGCACCAAACAAAGTTGCTGCACCACCCTTGGCCCACAGTGGTGAACTCGCATCTAACCAGAAATGCCAGCGATGAGAACGCCGACTTGATCGATATTGGAAGATAGTAGCTAAAGTTACAGCCTTAGCTGCTGCTCCCATCGGACGCATGGGGTAAGGGTTAGCAGTGATTGTGCCGCGCTGGAGTAATTGAATAAATTCGGCTATTGTAGCTTGAGGAGATGATGCGGTGAAGGTGAGAAGCGATGTTTTATTTTTCCCCGCTTCTTCAGCTTGGGGAATCTGCCGCAGTCTCGTATCAATTTCCCAATAATGTTGGGCAGTTTCCAGTAATTCCCGCAGTGCTGCCAGTTGATCGTAAGCAAGATTGCTGCCATCCCACAAAAAGCGCTGAATAGCCCTATCCAACAAAGAAATCGGACTGGGGATTAGACGTAATTCCTGTTGCGATCGCTGTTCCTCTAGCCACTTTAAAATCTCACTGTAGGCTGTAGTCGCTGCATAACCAAGTCGATCCCAACGATCAAACGCTGTCACAGGCAATAAATTTGGGTGTTCTGGATGGGGTTGAAAACAGTAATCTGCAATTAAACCAGCACGTACCGGATCTATTTTAGGTTGATAGGTTGTTGGGGCGAAATCTTTCTCCCCATCTCCGGTTCTCCTCATCTCCCCATCGCCCCTACTCAACACCACCAACATTTCTGCTACAGCATCCCGATCTACCAAACGCCCTAATCCTGGATACACTAAAGCCAAAACAGTAAGTAAAGCCCGGATGACAGGGGAAGCGATGAGAGGGCGTTGATCATTGAGTGATTCTAGTGCAATACCTTGCTTAGTGAGAATTTCTGTGAGAGTATAGCGAGCGATCGCATCCAAACCGGGGGCAATTACTGCTACTTGATCTGGTTCCACTTGCCCTTGTTTAATCGCCTCTACAATCACTTCTGCTGTTTGTCGCAACAATTGAGCGCGGGATGTAGCTTGAATCGATTGCACTACTTCCGGTAAGCTCAATAGCGTCATTGGTTCTGTGAGGATTTCTAGCATTGGTGTTGTCAGTCTCTGTGCCAAGCTATTGTGAGGTGAGCCAGTTAAGGTTTCTTGCTGACAGTATGCTGCTAACTCTTGCATATAATTGGGGTCTGCACCCAAACCTAGACGCACTACCCCATCAGGATTGTAGGTAAACGCTCCTACTGCCCCATCATCTAAAAGCAGCTCAAACAAGTGACGCGCCACAGCTGGGTAATCTTGCACATCATCCGCCAATATTCCCTGATAGCGTTGTCTGAGTCTTTGCTGGTAATTTGGGTCGGTTAACAAGTATTGATTGTAAAGTTCTGTGATGATTCCGTAGGAAAGTAAGCCTCGTTCCAAACACCAGTTACGCCAATCTAGCAACAAAGACGATAAAAATTCTGGTTCTAAATTCGTGACACTATCTTCTGGTGCTAGGGCTACTGCTAAAACCCTGCCAATATCTTCTACTGGTGTGCCACTGTAAGCTGCCAATTGTAATAAGTCGAGGATGCGACGTACTAAACGGTACTCATTAGTGCCTGCACGACGCAAAATCTCCTCATCTAACTGCGGACGCCAGAGTCTAGTTGCCAATTCCTGTTCGGTTTCTGGACGCAATCTCACAGGAAATTGTGCCTTTAGCTTTAAAGATTGAACCAATAAAGGCCAAAATAAAATTACTTCATCCTGAAAAAAACCCAAAGGAGTTTTACATCGTACTGGATATTGTCCTCTGCTTGCCGTAACAATTTTATCTGCTAATTCTCGCCGATTATCGTCATTAGCAGCCAAAATTAAAACCGTTCCTTCTTTTTGGTAAGGATATAGACGTTTTGGTAAGTGATCGCCACTTTTGACTCTAATTTTTTTAGTATAAAATGATTCATGGTAGCAATTTTCATCTTGCATCCAGCGAGCAAACTGTTCTACCAACCGAGCAGTTTTGCCACTGCGACTCATACCAACAATCCAAACAGAATGAGAAAACACAACTGTCTTCATGTGAATTTGTTAAGATACCTCGTACGTTAAATTAAGGTTAAAAACACCAAAACAGGCTGGATGATTGCCTAAGATGAATAACTCAGGTTTCGGTCAAAAAATATACTCTTTTTTGCTGGCGGCATACGAATTGTACTTGCGGACACCAGAACGTTCATTGAATAAAGCGTATGAAGCTGCCCTCAAAATTCAAAAAATAGAAAATGAGCATTTTAATGGTAACAAAATAGACTCTAATTCAACTACATACAGCAGCAACGTTATTGATTATTTTCAGGCAGATCTCAAAAAAGAATTAAAAATTATTAGGATGCGGCTAACAGAATTTAAAGCCAGCCGTTTTTTCTTAAGTGATGCAAATCAAAAGGCATTAAGAAAACTAGGTATCGAGCCTCTCAATCCTTCAGTAATCATAGACAAGCTCAGATTTATCGATGGAGTCATAGGAAAATACACATTTTTTGAGGAAGAACTTGACCCCCAAGATCGTGTTTCCAAACCTATCAATGTCCCAGTTGAATCTCTTGTGCTTCAACCAAAACAACAAAATATTTCTCGAAGAAACTTAGATAAAGAACCACGGAGTAAAACCGATACAACTGGTGTATTGCCTCGTTCAATATTTAATACTATCAATCGTCTACAAGCAGAATTAGACCCGCAAGCAGAGCAGAATGTTGTTCAAAATTTTCGTACTGCTCAAAAAAGAACTATCATCTCTGTTAGATTTATATTACTGTTAATAATCGTACCGATTCTAACTCATCAATTATCAAAAGCTTTTGTTATTGGGCCAATTATTGACCATTTTAGAAATCCTGAGCAAGCGGTTATCTTCCTGAATGAAGAAATGGAAGAAGAAGCACTGCTAGAGTTACAGAGATTTGAAGAAAAAATTAAGTTTGAAAATCTGTTGAGTAATGTTAGTGTTCCCATAGAAAAGATAGAAGCCCAGATCAGGGAAAAGGCAGAAGAAATTGCTGGAGAATTTCGTCAAGAAAGTGCCAATGCTGTCAAAAATGTTTTTGCTGATATTTTATCTGTAATTGCATTTGTATTTCTTTTACTAACCAGTAAAAGAGAAATCACTGTTCTCAAAGGTTTCTTTGATAATATTGTTTATGGCTTGAGTGATAGCGCCAAAGCATTTATCATCATTTTGTTTACAGACATGTTTGTAGGATTTCACTCTCCTCATGGTTGGGAAGTTATTTTAGAAGGAGTATCACGTCATTGGGGATTACCAGCAAATCATGATTTTATCTTCTTATTTATTGCTACTTTTCCAGTTATCTTAGACACTATCTTCAAATACTGGATTTTCCGCTACTTGAATCGTATTTCACCTTCAGCAGTTGCTACCTACCGCAATATGAACGAGTAGTTGTTGGTGGTTAGTTGTTGTTTGTTGATTGGAATTTCAGAACCAAACACCAAACAACAAACAAAAAAACTACTTTGTAATCCTTACAGTAACCCTTGTTTCCTTGTTGTGAGGACGATAAGTCTTGTCTAGATGAAAAAATATGGGGCGAAAACGGTAAAGCCTCTTACCTCCTGCCTCCTTCATTAAAAACGTATTGCAGTAAACCTTCACAAGCATCAAGGAGTAGTTCGATCACCTGATTGAAGCCCTCTGAACCACCATAGTAGGGATCTGGAACTTCTTTAAGAGTATGCCGAGAACAAAAGTCACACATCAAACGCACTTTGTGGTGATATTGCCCAGTTGGATCAACAGACACTATATCCTCATAATTTTCTCGATCCATAGCTAAGATCAAATCAAAGTCTTGAAAGTCTGACTTTTGAAACTGACGGGCACGACCACGGAGTTTGATTCCTAGCTTTTGAAGTGCCGCAGCACTCATGCGTCGATCAGGTGGGCTACCGATGTGATAACTAGATGTGCCAGCAGAGTCACAGATAATGCGATCGCCTGACATCTGTGTAAAAGACTCGCTCAACCCGTTCTGCTCGATCAAGTAATTCATGATATTTTCTGCCGCAGGCGATCGGCAGATATTTCCCAGGCAGACAAACAAAAGTTTGTAAGGCATAGAAATTTTTAGTCCTTTGTCCTTTGTCATTAGGATAAGACAAACGACAAATGACCATAAATCTAGAACCCAGGAAGTTCCAATCCACTTGTCAAGTCTTCCATGCGTTCCCGCATTGTTGCTGTGGATTTGTTGTAAGCATCTTTCATTGCCGCAGTTACCAGATCAGAAAGTACCTCTGCGCCTTCATTGAGGGCATCAGGGGAAATTTCTACCCGTTTAGGCTCTTGGTTGCCACTAACTATTACCTTCACTAAACCACTGCCAGCTTCACCTTCAATTTCCATTTGCTCCAGTTCTTCCTGAAGTCGCTTTGCTCCTTCTTGCACCTGCTGAGCTTTCTTAAAAGCTTCAGCCAGTTCTTTCATTTTTCCTAAGCCAAAGCCAAATCCCTGTCCTTTACCTGTCATATGAGATTGTCCACCTGTGTTTTGATTAACAAGTCGATTTCAACAAATTCAATTATAGATGCGGTGTGTCATTTACCTATTTTTACTCTCAAATATCCCATTCTCAAAATTTTGTCAATAATTAATCAAGAATGAGGGATGAAGGGTGAAGGAATTAAGGAATAAGCAATAAGTATAAATTTTTATCTTCTGCCTCCTGCCTTGAAAGTAACCTCACAATAACAGCCCCTCTCCGAACCCGCAAAGAGGGGTGGCGTAGCCGGGGTGAGGTTTTTTCATGCCTTCTGTCTCTCACAGATGTTTCCTTTACTGTGGGAAGATTATTGATGGTTAAGTCCAGGAAGCGCGAATTCCCATTTCCGAATTGTTTTAGTCAAGAAATTGATGCTACGTTTGAACCATCCCATGTTCAAGTTATTAAAATCTCGGTTGAAGAATACTCTCATTACACTCCTGTTGATAACGCTCTTTTTTGGGGTAAGTACAGCTGGGTGGACTCCCTCCAGTAGTGCTGGACTACCAGCAGGAAATGCAATTACTGACGGTAAAGCGCTGTTGCGCTATGCATTACCAATAGATAATAAGCCTGTGCGGGAACTGCAAGGCAGCTTGGAAGATATATCTAACCAACTACGGGCTAATCGACGTTGGGGTGCTGTTTCCAAAGACCTCAGCAAAGCATCACGGATTCTCAACAATCCTGCCCAAATTTTGGCTAGTGTACCAGAAGCCAACAAACCCCAAGCTGAAGCTTTGATTTCTGAGTTGAAATCAGGTGTAACTAGCCTGGAAGAAGCGGCTAAAACCAAAGACAAAGAACAAATTTTAACAAAACGAGCCGATCTATTAAATCTCGTCGGTGACTTAGAAGATTTGATGGTGCAGGGATTCCCCTTTGAAGTTCCCAAAGAATATAGCAATTTACCGCAACTCAAAGGTCGTGCCACCGTAGAAATGAAAACTACAAAGGGTACTATTACTCTTGTAGTGGACGGTTATAGTGCCCCTGTGACTGCCGGGAATTTTGTTGATTTGGTACAACGGGGTTTTTATGATGGCTTACCCTTCACCCGTGCAGAAGAATCTTACGTTGTGCAAACAGGTGATCCACCAGGTAAAGAAGTAGGTTTTATTGACCCCAAAACTAACAAATACCGTGCCATTCCTTTAGAAATTCTTTTTGAAGGTGACAAAGAACCAACCTACGGTATTACATCAGAACAAGCAGGTCGTTACACTGATTTACCTGTGCTGCCATTTTCTGCCTATGGTGCAGTGGCTATGGCTCGTCCTGAAAGTGACAATAACGGCGGTTCTTCACAATTTTTCTTCTTCCTTTATGAACCAGAACTTACTCCTGCTGGACGTAATTTGTTAGATGGTCGTTACACTGTTTTTGGTTATGTCGTCGAAGGAAAAGATGTTTTACGGGAAATAAAAGCAGGTGACAAAATTGAATCAGCAAGAGTCATCAAAGGTGCAGAAAATTTAGTAGAGCCAAAGGAAGCATAATAACAATTGTTTTCTGTGGATTTGAGTAAGTTTTTTCTGTAGGGTGGGCATTGCCCACCTTAAAATTTGTCTAATGTGAATTAATGCCTTGACAAATATAGTGTTTTAGAAAACGAACACTCATGGAACACTCATGGAACACAGATAGTTTTGGTCATAGGTGATTAGTGATTGCTGTTTTTTACCCATTACCCATTACCAATCTTTGCTAATTCACACTACGTATAAATTACAGACTAAATTCTGCAACGTCATCATCTATATCGCTGTCTTTACCCACAACAGTAGGTTTAAATTCATTACCATGAATTAATTCATGGAAAGACTTGCCGGGATTTTGATAAAGAATATTCAATACACTAATAAAGTCCCGAACAATTTCGCCTGGAGTTAGTAATGCTGCTGCACCTAAGCGATTGACTATTTCTTGTACAAATTCTTTTAGATCAGCAGTTTTTAAAGTCTGTGTATAACCAAAATTCAGGGCGTGAATTTCTGTTATTCTTTGCAAAAGTAAAAGAATTTCTTCTTGGCTTAAGGGATTGAGCCGCATTACAGGGCCTAAAAATTCTTGTACGCCAGCTTGAGTGACAAAACGACTTTCTTTTGTACGTCTTCGCCAAGCTGGATCTGCAAATAGTCCGCGATTTGGATCTTCTAAAAATTTTGTTGTTCCGCCTATAAATATACCTAAGTGTTCAGCTTTGCACTGCATGGTGTCGTTGAATATTCCGAGCAACCTGTTGTAATTTTTTTCGCGAGTTACAGTAGTGGGAATTTGATATAAATTTGCGGCTTCATCCAACAACACTAAAAGTCCTTTGTAGCCAATTTCAGCAGTAAATTTTGCTATTAACTTAATGTAGTCATACCAACTATCATCATCAATAATTACTCGTACTCCTAAAGCTGCTTTGGCTTCTGTTTTGGTGCTATATTCTCCTCGCAGCCAACGCAATGCAGCATTTTTCAAATCATCATCATCTAGACGGTAACTGCGCCAATAAGCAATGATTACGTTGCCAAAATCAAAACCGTGAACTAAGTCTTCTATATACTTAATTACTTCCCTAATTTTCTCTTCTACTTGATCATCAAAACTATCATCATTAGGACGCATTCCAGTTTCTTTGGCAACTTCTTGTTGAATTTTATTAATCCATCCCTCTAAAATTGCTACTAAAGCACCGCCATCAGGACGAGTTTTTGTAGCGAGGCGACTCATTAATTCTCGATAAGTTGCTAAACCTTCGTTGTTGGTTCCTGCGAGTCGACGTTCGGAACATAAGTCAGCATCGGTGACTACAAAACCTTGCTCCATAGCATGATTGCGAAGTAACTGTAGCATGAAGCTTTTACCTGAACCATAATTCCCAATTATGAAGCGAAAAGCTGCTACCCCTTCTGCAATGTCATTGAGGTTTTGTAATAGGCTTTGTAGTTCTTTTTCCCGGCCTACTGCTATATGTTCTAGTCCTACCCTTGGTACAACCCCCGCACCAAGAGAATTGATGATAGCAGTGGAGACTTTTTTCGAGATTTTGAGCTTTGCCATGTAAATTCACCTCACCTCCATGTATTTTAGCTCGAAGGTGAGCTTTGCTTTCATGGGGAGTAACGTCAAGAAATAAGGGTGTATGGGGATAAGGGTATAGGGGTGTAGGGGAAAGAACTAAATAATAACCTCAATACCACACGTTGCAACTAAGTTAAGAACAATGCTTAGGTTTAAAAGCCAGGCATAGAGCAAATTTTGCTTCTGAATTTTGACTTGTGATTCCTGAATACTCGCTGTAACTAAGTGGTTTTGTAAGTTGCGATCGCTCTTTTCACGTCACTTTGATATTCTGGATAAATCTCTGGAATTGCCGCATTTGGATCGATGAGCAATTCACCAATAGTGTTATTAGCCTTTTCATTGATAGAATCAATTAATAAATTAGGCATAGTGATATTAGCTTCAGCTATTTTTTTTATAGCACCATTAGGATTCTCATCTTCTATAATCGCTTTTAATACTTGTATTTCGCAATCAGATATTTTATCGATAAAGTCAGTCCATTCTGAGGAAAATTCCTCTGAATCGTTTGATACATCTACATCGTTTACTGTGTCCAGTAAATCAGCAAAAGGAAATACATCTACATCTTCCTCCTGATTCTTTGCTAATACGTTATTTGAATCTAAATTTTCTATCTGTTGTAATAATTCCCATACTTGGCTTTGTAAATGATCGCGCTCATCTTGTAATAAGGAAATTTGACTTTGCAATTGTTGAATTTTGTTTTGCTGTTCTGCTACTTCTGCTTTTAAGGAATTTAGATTAATTTCTATATTTTCTGCTTCTAGCTTTTTGTCTGTCAGTAATTGATTTTGTTGCTGATTTGCTGCTTCTAGTTCTTGTACTTGAAGTCTCATTTCATATAATTTTTCTTCTAGTTGGGGTTTAAGTCTTTCTAGAAGAGTTAAATTGCTTTCTAAATCTTGCCTTTGCTGCAACAGTTCACACAGTTGATTATTTAACTGGTTTATTTCAGCCTTAGATACACTACAATTCAATTCCAAGCGACGTTTTTCGGCATTAATAGCAGACAAAGAATTATTATGTTCTAATTTTGCTTTTTCTAATTCTTGAATTTCATTCTGCAATTGATTGATTTGTGCTTCCAACTGTTTTTTTTCGATAATGTAACTGCTTAACTCGCGGTTAAGACTATCTCTTTGATTTCGGCGTTCAATTATTTGATTTTGTAATTTATTAGATTCTTGATACAATAAGGAGTGATGAGACTCTAGTTGATTTACCTCTGCAACTACACGAGATTTCAAACCCTCTAATTCTTTAATACGTCTGTGGAGAGAATCGAGAACTAGCATTTCACTAGCTCGGCGTCGCTTATCTATAAATAAGGCCGCGAGATAAGTGGAAAATATGGTGATGATGCCTGTGAGAAAGGCGTTTTTGAGATCCCAACTAAAGACTAAACCAAGACCAAAACTCGCACCAAAGGCAACTACACCGAGAATAAGTCGATTGCTTACTATTGCTGATTGCATATTGCTGGTTTTGAGCATTTTTCTTTATCTTTATTTTTTACTTTTAACTTGGAGTGCGCTAACAGTCATCTCTGCTTTCAAAAAATCTACAAATTGTCGTGCTGTTCTTCCAGAACGACCATTATGACGAGTTGCCCATTGTAAAGCTTTGTATTCTAAATCTGACTGACTGATATTAATTCCTGCTAAATCTGCAAGATGCCGGATAATTTTTAAATAAGTTTTCTGATCAGCTCCCTCAAAAGTGAGTGTCAGACCAAAGCGATCGCTAAAGGAAAGTTTTTCCTGCATTGTATCCCAGGCATGAACTTCATCATGATCGCGGGGAGCAGGTCGATCAGCGAAAAACTCCCGTACTAAGTGGCGACGGTTAGAAGTCGCATACACCACGATATTTTGGGGACGTGCCGTTAAATTCCCTTCTAACACTACTTTTAAAGCCTTAAAAGCATCATCATCTTCCTCAAAGGAAAGATCATCAACAAAGATAATAAATTTTTGTGTTTCTCCTCGTAAATGTTCCACGATCACTGGCAAATCTTGCAGTTGAGATTTTGCCACTTCCACCAATCGCAGGTTACGTTCTCCATACTCATTCAGTAAAGCTTTAACTAAAGAGGATTTACCAGAACCACGACTACCATATAGTAATACGTGCAGTGCTACCTGTCCTGACAATAAAAATTCTGTATTTTTCAACAAAGCTTCTTTTTGCGACTCATAACCCACAAGTTCGCTTAATTTAACTGGATCGGGATAAGGTATCCCCAAAAACTGCCCATTTTGCCAACGTAGGGCCTTGTACTGGGCAAACAAACCCGTGCCATACTGACGATAGTATGCCGCCAAATCTTCTACAGCATCTGCCCAATTTTCTAACTGTTGTAGATAAGTAATAAATTGCGTTTCTACACTTGCTGTACCAGCCTGTTCTAGATACCAGACTATGGGTGAGACAGGTAAATGAGCGATATTCTGTACCCATTCACTCAAAACAGCGCTGCTACATTCATACAAATGTTGTAGTGCTAGTAAATCATGTTTTGCTGCTGCGACCAAAGCGATCGGCAAATTCTCAAACTCTTGCTGTTGAGCTTGTTTTGTAAAAGGATTCTCAGCTTTGAGAATTTGAGTAATCAGATATTCTTCCCAGTTTTGATTTTTTATCGCTAAGGCTCTAAAGTAACTGCCATAAGCTTGCAGGCAACTCCTAGCATCCGCTTCACTGTAACGAATAGCTTGCAACAGATCAAGAAATGCCATACCTACTTCTGTTTGTAGGACAGATTGGTAGAGTAAAACAGAAGCTGCTTGGCGTTGGAGAAATTGAACCTTTGCGTAAGACGAATTACTTGCCGTAGGCATCACTTGATTATCCATCAATCAATTGGGTTATTTGGCTAAACAGCTATGCTAAATTGTCTGCCGAGGCTTGTAGGAAAATCAAAATCTACATAGGTTGTAACAATGAATTTAGGTATTGTTGCCGCCCTTGCTTACGGCATCTTGTCCATATTGGGTGGTTTTTTGGGTTACATAACAGCTGGTAGTAATGTTTCACTTTTTAGTGGTAGTATCAGTGGCTTACTACTCATATTTTCGGCTTTTATACAACTTCAAGGTCAAAGGTGGGGTTTGACTTTAGCAGCTATTGTTACAGCTATATTAATAGTTGTTTTTGCTTTTAGGCTAGCTAAAACGCGTAAGTTTATGCCTGCGGGGTTGATGACAATTTTAGGTATGTTGACATTAGCCCTGATTGTAAATCAATTTCAAATTATGGCATCAACTAGGTAGGAGATAGTCAGTTATCAGTTATCAGTAAGTTGTGATCACTGGTAACTGATAACTGTTCACTGATTCAGGGTTTTCACCGTTAATACCTGTGGTGGTGTAGAGTCTGGTGGATAAATCAAATCTACCTGCACCATCCGACGAGTGTTAGCTGGCATTTTTAACTTGACTAATGGGTCTAAAACTTGAGCAGTTCTGTGCCATAAATGCACGTAGCGAGTCTGTGATTTTCCTTGGTCATCGGTGTACTTTAAGCGCACCGTACCACGGAAGAAGGGAAAATCTAGAGATGGTTTGCGGAAACGCAAAGCGCCTTGTGATAACTTATCTTCTTTGAGAGGCGTTTCTAGAGTGAGGCAGCGACACGTCCATAAATTAGCTGGCCCATTGTAGTGTTGGGAGGCGTAGGTGTTTTATCTCTTGGGCCAGCAAAATTACCGTTATTTAGCAAAGCTTGCCATTCGGCGAGGGTTGGGGCGCGATCGCTACCATCAGGATTTTTCTTGGCAAACATTGCTAAGCTAGCTGCGTATATTTTATTACTACTCCGCAGCCGCATAAAACTAGAACGACCATTTACAGGTCTTTCTAAATAAAGTATAGGTTTGGAAAATTTATGTTGAGGCTGAATTGACATTGGTGTTAAACTTCAGGAAACTGTGGTGTCCAAGATAACTAGTTATAACTACAGTTTCCAAAAAATATATTTCGCCTAGCGATCGCTATTCTTACAAGCATAGGCTACTAGAGTTGCGAGCAGCCAGATCCCCGACTTTTTGAAAAAGTCGGGGATCTCACAGCAGATCAAAGTTGATGTGGTTGAGTACTAGATACGGTGATGCGGATTAAAAATGTGTAGTAAGATTTTCAAGAATTAGTATTACTTGGTATTAAATTTTTATCTCCTCAGAGACTATTCAGGACTTTAAAATTACTTACGTTTATACTTAACAATTGACTAAATAAAAATTTAGTTACCTAAAATTTTGTTGCGAACAACAATAGCTCTATCGGAGAACCGGTGTTCTATGTCATCATGGCAAAATAGAATACGTATCCTTTTTTATCCACTAGGGAATCAAGCATGGCTCTCCGTCTAGGTGATACAGTACCGAACTTTACCCAAGCCTCCACAGATGGCGATATTGACTTTTATGAGTGGGCCGGTGACAGCTGGGTAGTGCTGTTCTCCCACCCCGCAGACTATACACCAGTTTGCACGACTGAGTTAGGAACCGTTGCCAAACTCAAACCAGAATTTGATAAGCGCAATGTGAAAGTAATCGCCCTGAGTGTTGATGATGTTGAGTCCCACACAGGCTGGGTAGGAGACATCGAAGAAACACAGAACACTAAACTAAACTACCCAATTCTGGCAGATGCTGATCGTAAAGTTTCTGATCTTTACGATATGATTCACCCCAACGCCAACGCTAGCGTGACGGTACGGACGGTATTTATCATTGATCCGAATAAGAAGTTGCGTCTTACCCTGACTTATCCTCCCAGCACTGGGCGCAATTTTGATGAAATTTTGCGAGTGATTGATTCGCTGCAACTAACTGATAACTACAGCGTCGCCACTCCAGCTGACTGGAAAGATGGTGATGATTGCGTAATTGTTCCTTCACTCAAAGATCCAGAAGTATTGAAGGAAAAGTTCCCCAAAGGTTATCAGGAAATTAAGCCTTATTTGCGGATGACTCCTCAGCCAAATAAATAATTGGACTGAGTGAAAGAACCTCGCCTTTTCAAGGAAGGCGGGGTTTTTTGCCAAGTGTTCAGAGTTTGAGTTTGTTTAACGAACACTCATGGAACACTCATGGAACACAGATGTTTTTGGCGTTGGCTTTGTGTTGTCTACGCCTTGCACTGTCTACCCTGTGGGAAGTCGCTTGCGCGTTTACGACTTTAAAAACTAATTCACATTAGGCGTAATTTCTGATAAGATTTTGTAAGCTTCGTTAATCAATCGCATTTTTTCTTGTGCTTGTTGTTGCAATTGTGGTTTGTCTACAAACAAGTCTGGATGCCATTTTTTGACTAAAGTTTTATAAGCCTGCTTTATTTCGACTAAGGAAGCACTCGGTTGTAATCCTAAACTAGTGTAAGCGCGAGTGATTTTATCTTTTTCCGCTTGGGTTTTAGGTTGATGAGGTGCTTGTTGACTTTGATTTTGATGCTGTTGTTTGCTAGTTTGAGAATTAGGCGATCGCATTTCGGCTTTCATTTGCGCTATTTCTTGATCCAGTTCCCAAGCACGAAATTTTGCCTCTAAGTCTTCTGGTTTGGGTGGAGGTGGAACAGATGCAGAGGAATTTCTGGTTTTTGTTTGTTGAGTTGTATTTTCCTGTTTTCTTGTCTGTGTTTGTCGATGTGTCCCCACATCCTCTTTGATACCTGCTCCTGAAAAACTATATACTGATTGTCTTGCTTTTGCTGTTGGTATTTCTACTTCTAATTCACGAGGGATAGAAATTCCCAAAGTCTTTTCTAATTCTCGATTTAACTGGTTTAAGCTATTTTGCCAATCTTGTAATTTTTGACGTTTTTGAGTTACTTCTTGTGGTTCTGATTCCTGTGTAAATTTAATCACTTGTTCAGCTTTTTTCTCATAATCAGCTAAAGCGATCGCCCCATCAGCTTGATATTTTTCTCTTAAATTTTCTAAACTCAACCAGGCACCTAATTTCTCGAAAAAATAACTAAGTCAACAGTGCAATTACTACTTGTGTTTGCAGTTTATTTCTGAACGTAGATTCAACAGCTTGTATTTAAATTCCAGATTAGAAGCCAGAAGTACTTAGCAGAAATAAAGAATCTATCTGAGAAGCAGCACCACTATAAGTAAAAATTTTTATAAGGAAGAACTCAGGTAAACTCACATATGGATATTAAAAATGGCTTTGTAGGCACCGTTGGCAACACGCCACTGATTCGGCTCAATAGCTTTTGTGAAGAAACTGGCTGTGAAATTCTGGGTAAGGCCGAATTTCTCAATCCTGGTGGTTCTGTGAAAGACCGCGCTGCACTTTATATTATTCAAGATGCAGAAGAAAAAGGCTTACTGAAACCTGGCGGCACAGTTGTAGAAGGAACAGCAGGCAATACTGGTATTGGATTAGCACACATATGTAATGCCAAAGGCTACAAATGCCTAATTATCATTCCTGATACCCAGTCTCAAGAAAAAATGGATGCTTTGAGGGCATTAGGTGCAGAAGTTCGTCCCGTCCCTGCTGTACCTTATAAAGACCCCAATAACTATGTCAAGTTATCTGGTAGAGTCGCCAGTGAAATGGAAAATGCCATTTGGGCGAATCAGTTTGATAACTTAGCCAACCGTCGTGCCCACTACGAAACCACAGGCCCAGAAATTTGGACACAAACAGACGGTAGAATAGACGGCTGGGTAGCAGCAACTGGAACTGGTGGCACTTATGCAGGTGTCTCTCTGTTTCTCAAGGAAAAAAATCCAGATATTAAATGTGTAGTTGCTGATCCGATGGGTAGCGGACTTTACAGCTATATCAAAACTGGCGAAATCAAGATGGAAGGTAATTCCATCACAGAAGGTATTGGTAATAGTCGCATCACCGCTAACATGGAAGGCGCACCAGCTGATGATGCCATTCAAATCCATGACCAAGAAGCCCTACAGGTAGTTTATCAACTGCTGCGAAAAGATGGTTTATTTATGGGTGGTTCTACAGGTATCAATGTAGCCGCAGCTGTCGCCTTAGCAAAACAGATGGGGCCAGGACATACCATAGTTACCATTTTGTGTGACAGTGGTTCCCGCTATCAGTCACGCATATTTAACCGTGAATGGTTACAATCAAAGGGACTTTTACCAGGATAGGTAGTGGTTTGTAGTTGGTGGTTGGTGGGTAGGGTAGCACAGCTACCCTACAGTAGTGGTTTGAAACAATCAACAACCAACTATCAACAAACAACTATCAACTATCAACAACCAACTATCAAAAATGAAATGTATTCGCGTCTGCCAAAATCGTACTTGTCGTAAGCAAGGATCTGCCCAAGTATTAAGGGCTTTTGAGGCTATATCTATCCCTGATGTAAAGGTAATGGGTAGCAGTTGTTTGGGACAATGCGGCAATGGGCCAATGGTATTGGTATTGCCAGATATGGTTTGGTACAGTGGCGTTTTTCCTAGTGAAGTACCTTTAATAGTTGAACAGCATTTGTTGGGTAATCAACTTGTCACCAAGATGCTTTATCATCGGTTTCATCCTCAGGAACAAAAACAATAAATTTAGTTATTCCCTCCTCGCAAGCGAACAGAGTTCGAGTGGGGTAAAAATATTGCGATCGCTTGCTCATACACCTGAATATGCCAAACTCGCATCAGCCCTGAATTTATTACACTTGATAGCAGATGGCACAAAGCAGCAATGCAGCAAAAAAGTGTATGAAACTACCAAACGGTCCAAAAACTCCTCAGCTAGTACAAATGCTCCAGTGGATCAGTAGTCCTATGAAGTATATGGAGGACTGTACTCAGCATTATGGCGATATATTTACATTACAGTTAACAGGCCCTGTAGTTTTTGTGAGCAATCCCCAAGCGCTACAGCAGATTTTGACTAGCGATACTAAAGAGTTTGCAGCCCCCGGTGAACCGTTATTTGAATCTTTGCTTGGTAAACATTCTGTAATTACTGTCACTGGTGAAGTGCATCGGCGTCAACGTCAGTTATTGATGCCTCCTTTTCATGGTGAGAGAATGCGAACCTATGCCCAAGTAATTACCAAGGTTACAGAAGAAATTATTAGCCAATGGCAAATAGACCGACCTTTTACTGTCCATCCTGCCATGCAGGCAATTACCATGCGGATCATCATGCAAGCAGTGTTTGGGCTGTATGATAGTCCCCGCGCCCAAGAATTAGAAGAACTTTTGACTTTAATACTCAATCGCGGTGGCAGTTCGCCTTTACGGACTTTAATGCTTTATTTTCCGGCTTTGCAAAAAGATTTAGGCCCATTGACTCCTTGGGGTACTTTCCTACGTCGGCGATCGCGAGTTTATCAACTTCTACAGGAAGAAATTCAAGCACGGCGAGAACAAGCTGACTCATCACGTACAGATGTGCTGAGTTTATTGATTGCAGCACAGGATGAAGCAGGTCAAACCATGACCGATGCAGAGTTAAGTGATGAGTTAATGACTTTATTAGTGGCAGGCCACGAAACTACTGCTACAGCCGTGACTTGGGCATTATATTGGATTCACAAATTGCCAGCAGTACGCGAAAAGCTATTGCAAGAACTTGATACTGTTAGCGATCGCTCTGACTCTAATACTATTTCAAAGTTACCCTATCTCAATGCTGTGTGTAACGAAAGCTTGCGTATCTACCCTGTGGCAATGCTGACTTTTGCCCGTGTAGTTCAGCAACCCCTATCTTTATGCGGATACGAACTCGAACCAGGTACAGCAGTGATGGGATCTATTTATCTCACTCATCAACGTGAAGATTTATACCCACAGCCTAAGCAATTTAAACCAGAACGCTTTTTAGAGAGACAGTTTTCACCCTACGAATTTTTACCATTTGGCGGTGGTGCAAAGCGTTGTATCGGTGCGGCTTTTGCTCAATTTGAAATGAAATTAATACTAGCAACAATTCTTTCACGTTTAGAATTAGCATTGCTAGATAACTCTGATGTCAAACCAAAGCGTCGGGGTTTGGTAACAGGGCCAGATCGCCCCATTCAAATGGTTGTGAGCAATCAGCGTCAAGTCGAGTCTCGCATACCAGAAGCTATTTCTGGATGAACTTTGATAGTTTAGGTTTAGGCAGTTGTAAAACTGTCTAAATCTTAACTTTTTTAAAAAGCTATTATGAAACTCCCTGATGGCCCGCATACACCACCCCTAGTACAACTCATCAATATACTGCTTCGTCCTTTAGAAACTCTAGAAGAAAATGCCAAGCTTTATGGAGACTGCTTTACAACTCGGATAACTGGGTTTCCACCATTAGTTGTTGTGAGTCATCCCCAGGCAATTCAAGAAATTTTGACTGCTGACTCTAAATTGTTTGATGCTGGGCAAGCTAATCAGATTTTACATCCTTTAGTAGGTGATTACTCGCTGTTATTAATGGATGGCGATCGCCATCAAAACCAGCGACGTTTATTGACTCCTCCTTTTCATGGGGAGAGAATGCGAACTTACGGTCAGTTAATTTGTGACATCACCGAGAAAGTTACTGATCGCTGGACTATCGGTAAGACTTTCGTCGCCCGTTCCATCCTGCAAGAAATTTCCCTGCGAGTTATCCTCCGCGCCGTTTTTGGTGTGGATGAAGGACAACGTTTCGAGGAGTTGCGGCGACTTCTGAGCAAGATACTCGATACTTTTGACTCACCAATTAAATCGAGTTTCTTGTTTCTGAAGATACTGCAAAAAGATTTGGGTTCTTGGAGTCCTTGGGGACGTTTTCTGTGCCAGCGAGAGCAAGTGGACAAACTTATCTACGCAGAAATTCAAGAACGTCGCCAGCAATCCCAATCATCTAGTGAAGATATCTTGAGTTTAATGATGTCGGCGCATGATGCATCTGGACAAACAATGACAGATCAACAATTGCGCGACGAATTGATGACACTACTGTTGGCAGGTCATGAAACTACCGCTTCTGCTTTAGCATGGGCATTGTATTGGATTCACAAGCAACCGACAGTCAAGGAAAAACTTTTACAAGAACTGGAAAGCATCGGTACTCATCCAGACCCTAGCGAGGTCGCTAAGCTACCCTATCTCACAGCAGTTTGTCAAGAAACACTACGTATATACCCTATTGGTTTGTTTACTTTTACTCGCATTTTAAAATCACCATTGCAGCTAATGGGTTACAACTATGAGCCGGGTACGTGTTTCGCACCTTGTATTTATTTAGTCCACCACCGTGACGATACATATCCACAACCAAAGCAGTTTCAACCAGAACGCTTTTTAGAAAGGCAATATTCACCTTACGAATATTTACCCTTTGGGGGTGGTAGCCGTCGCTGTATAGGTATGGCTTTTGCGCTGTTTGAAATGAAGCTTGTCTTGGCAAATATTTTGTCACACTGGCAACTAGATTTGGTAGATCATCGTCCTGTACACCCCGTTCGTCGTGGTGTTGCTACCACACCTGCTGGTGGTGTACCGATGATAGTGATAGACAAAAACTCCTCCACAAGTAAAATGCTTAAACCAGCTATCAGTTAAAAGTTAACAGTGATCAATAACTGATCACTGTTAACTGATAACTGTTCACTGTTAGGGGCGATTAGTTTATCCCAGGATTTCGTTGCTTCACATGATACTTGTGTCCTGCCAAGACAATAGCTAAAAATCCCCAAAGCATCATACCAGAAACTCCGAGCATCGCACTACCAAGTGGGAGAGTCGCAAAACTAGCAAGAGCAATGGCACGCGCAGCAGCCATAAAAGGATCAAAACTTGGTTCTGTAAATTGAAACACCTGAAACAACAGCAAAATTAATCCACCCAAATAAAAGATAGCGCCAAACCAACCCAGCGTAAAAAACATATCCAAAATACCGCTATCAATGACAATCGGTTCTAAGACACCTTTTTCATTCACAATGAAAGTATTACCGATGCCATTCCCCAGAATATTAGTCATTGCTTTGGTGAAACCGTCTCGATAAATCTCTTGTCTGACTTGAGCGCTGTTGTCTTTTTCGAGATTACTAAGAGTTTCTAAGCGGGTAGCAATTGCTTCAGAGAATGGTTCCATAGTGGTCAATGGCACAACACAAATAGCCATAACCAAAACAGTTACCATCAGACGCATTTGAATTTTTGGTTTGAGTGAAGACAGCAGGGTTAAGACTCCTACAAACCAGCATCCCCATAAAGTCCGCACCATTGTCAGCAGAAACGCCAAGTAACCAGCTGCTGCGGCTGGAATACGCATAAATTCAGTGCTAGTAAATAGTAATAACAAGCCTGTCATCATCATGCTGGCAAAAGGCCCTGGCGAGGCCATCGTACTCCAAACACGAATTTTCAAAGGTTCAGGATCTCCAAAACTTTTCAGCTTTGTGCTTTCTAGCCAAAATCGATCCCACTCTGGAGCAGTCACAAACTGGAAGACGCCATAAATCCCTGTCACCAAAACTCCCCAGAGAAATATACGGATCATGCTTTGACGGTACTGGGGATATTCTCGCCACTTGATAAATATGAAGAAAGCAAAACTAATCGGGGTTAACCAATCCAACATACCCCTAGCTGCGGTGAAGGGTGTAGTTTTAACAAATCCGATTAAGAAGCCATAAAATACACCCAAAAAAGCTAGTACAAAGGGCATTCCACCTTTACGAGAAGATTGGGGCAGGTTTTTTAAGGTGGTATGTAAGGTGAGGAGGGTTACTAAATATTGTGATACTAATATAAAGCGACTGGCATCAAAACCACTGCGATAATCTATGAGGCGACTAATAAAGGGTGTAAGAAACCACATCCACCAAACTAAGCCAATATAAAGGAGGGGATACCGCAGATACAGGAAAATCCCTACACCTAAAGTACCCACAATATAAATTTGGCGAGCAGCCGCACCAGCAGCGAAAGTAGATGCTACTACAACCAGCACTAGCCCCACAATTGCTAACCAACCCAGTAGTGGTGGTTGTTGTTGTTCTGAGCTTGTTGTTGCGTAACTAGTCAAATTAGCCTGCCTGTAAGTCACCGGGGTTCTCCAACATAATAGACTTCTTAAAGAAGTCGGTAAAGGGGGAAGGTGGGGTTCCCTTCTGCTTTATGAGTTGAAAGCACCTCACCCCGTCCTGTT